>JAGREE010000005.1 GCA_020446675.1 Alphaproteobacteria bacterium
TTTGTTACCATGAACGCCTTTCAATCGCCGGCAACTGCCGCATGTGCCTGGTGGAGGTGACCCCCGGACCGCCAAAACCGGCGGCTTCATGTGCGCTTCCGGCTGGGGAGGGTATGGTTGTTAAAACCAATACTCCTAAGGTTCGTAAATTCCGTGAAGGGGTGATGGAATTTCTTCTGATTAACCATCCACTTGATTGTCCGGTATGTGACCAGGGCGGGGAATGTGATCTTCAGGATCAGTCGATGGCTTATGGTGTTGGTGACAGTCGTTACAAGGAAAAACGCCGACTGGTCAAAGAAAAATATATGGGTCCGCTGATCCGGACAATCATGACACGCTGTATTCATTGTACGCGCTGTGTCCGTTTTGCGGATGAAGTTGCCGGTGTGCCGTCCCTTGGTGCCATCGGCCGTGGTGAAAATATGCAGATAACAACCTATCAGGAACAGGCATTCCAGTCCGAGCTTTCCGGAAATGTGGTTGACCTTTGTCCGGTTGGTGCTCTGACGTCCAAGCCATACACTTTTAAGGCACGCCCGTGGGAACTGACCAATACAGAAACCATTGATGTTCATGATGCGCTTGGCTCAAATATCCGTATAGACAGCCGTGGACGTGCGGTAATGCGCGCTCTTCCAAGAATTCATGAAGCAGTGAATGAAGAATGGATTTCAGATAAAACCCGCCATGCTGTTGATGGGCTTGCCAAAAACAGACTGGACCAGCCTTATATTAAAAAAGGCGGTAAATTGCAGCCAGCAAGCTGGAAGGAAGCCTTTGAAATCATTTCCAAAAAGCTAAAAGGTTTAAGTGGCGATCAGATAGCCGGACTTGTCGGCGATCTTTGTGATGCTGAAAGCATGTATGCCTTTAAAGCCCTGATGAGTTCTCTTGGCGCAGGGATTGAATGCCGCCAGGATGGATCAAAAGTGGGTGCAAAACACCGTGTCGGATATCTGTTTAACAGCGGTGTAACGGGTATTGATGAAGCGGATGCCTGCCTGATTATTGGCTCGAACCCGAGAAAAGAAAGCCCTGTATTAAATGCAAGACTGCGTCAGCGCTGGTTAAGCAGAAAATGTAAAGTCGCGAATATTGGTCCTGATGTTGATTTAAGTTATAAAGTCGACCAACTTGGTGACAGTGCGGCCATATTAAAAGATATCCTGGACGGTAAGAATGACTTTGCCAAGGTTTTGAAATCCGCCGAAAAGCCAATGCTTATTTTGGGGCAGGGTGCATTAAACCGTGAAGACAGCCCGGCGATTATAAAGCTGGCGCATGATATTGCTGAAAAATATGGTCTGATTAAAGATGACTGGAACGGCTTTAATGTCCTTCATACGGCGGCAAGTCGTGTCGCAGCCCTTGATATGGGTCTGATCAGGGACGGTGGTGTCGAAGCAATCTTTGAGGGTGCTGAAAAGGGCGATATTAAAGTCGTCTATAATCTTGGTGCTGATGAGCTGGATACTTCAAGACTTAAGAAAGCATTTGTCATTTATCAGGGCAGCCATGGTGATGAAGGTGTCAGACATGCTGACGTTATACTACCGGGTGTCGCCTACACAGAAAAGCCAGGCACATATATTAATATGGAAGGTCGTGTTCAGCGGGCATTTCGGGCTGTGTTTGGTCCCGGTGAAGCCAGAGAAGACTGGACTATCTTCCGGGCATTATCAGATGTTCTTGGTAAAACGCTGGATTTTGATGATATTGCCGCATTACGTCAGGTTATGGAAAAAGATTACCCGCATTTTGCCGCGATTGATGAAAAGCCGGATGAGGAGTGGGCAGACTTCGGTGTTGCCGGCAAGCTTTCCAAAGAGGGCTTTACATTACCAATTACAGATTTTTACGGAACAAACCCGATTGCCCGGGCTTCCGAGACTATGGCTGAATGTCGTGCTGTTATGAACGGTGCAAACCAAACAGAAGGAGCAACAGGAACCAATGGGTAAGTATCTTGACATATTAGTCGGCTGGTTTGGCTACAGGCTTGAAGACTGGGCGTTCATAACCTTCGGGACCATTGCCAATATCCTTGTTGTGGCACTTCCTGTGCTTCTTGCGGTGGCCATGATTGTTTGGGTTGACCGTAAGGTTTGGGCTGCTATTCAGATCCGAAAAGGACCGAATATTGTGGGTCCGTTTGGATTACTGCAATCCTTCGCTGACGGTCTTAAGGTATTTTTAAAAGAAACAATTATTCCGGCGGGCGCCAATAAATTTCTGTTTCTTCTTGCACCGGCACTCAGCCTGATATTCGGTCTTGTCGGCTGGGCGGTTATTCCATTTGGGGAGGGGATGGTTATTTCTGACCTGAATGTCGGAATTCTATATCTTTTTGCGGTGTCGTCGTTGGCAGTTTACGGCATTATCATTGCCGGGTGGGCGTCAAATTCACGTTATGCTTTCCTTGGTGCAATGCGTAGTGCAGCGCAAATGGTGTCTTATGAAGTCTCTATCGGCTTTGTGCTTGTGACTGTTTTAATGTGTGTTGGATCCCTTAATCTTACCGATGTTGTGATGGCACAAAAAGGCATAGGTTTTGGTATTTTTAACGGCTATTTTTTCACCGGTCTATTGCCGATGTTCTTCATTTTCTTTATATCAGCACTGGCAGAAACCAACAGAACACCATTTGACCTTCCAGAAGCAGAAGAAGAAATTGTTGCCGGATTCCAGATTGAATATTCATCAATGTCGATGGCACTATTCTATCTTGGTGAATATGCCAATATCATTTTGATGTGTGGTATGATGAGCATCCTGTTTTTCGGAGGCTGGCTGCCGATTTTTGACTGGGGCCCATTATACGCTATTCCGGGTATCTTATGGCTGTTCGTAAAAATGTTCTTCTTCTTTTTCTGTTTTGCATGGATCAAGGCATCGGTTCCAAGATATCGTTATGATCAGCTGATGCGTCTGGGGTGGAAAGTGTTTTTGCCGGTATCCCTTGTATGGGTCATTTTAACATCTGGCTATCTTGTCTTTTTTGGCAGATTTGCGAGTTAGGAGCTTAATTTATGGCATTTTTAGATCACGCAGCAAGAACCATTTTTCTGACGGAGTTCGCGAAAGGTATGGCAATGACGCTGAAATATTTTTTCAGCAAAAAAGTCACCTTGAACTATCCGCATGAAAAGGGGCCGCTAAGTCCAAGATTCAGAGGTGAGCACGCATTACGCCGCTATGAAAATGGTGAAGAGCGCTGCATCGCCTGTAAATTATGTGAAGCTATTTGCCCTGCCCAGGCCATTACAATTGAAGCGGACATTAGAGAAGACGGATCACGCCGTACGACACGGTACGATATTGATATGACCAAATGTATCTATTGCGGGTTCTGTCAGGAGGCCTGTCCTGTGGAAGCGATTGTTGAGGGGCCGAATTTTGAATATAGCACCGAAACACGGGAAGAGCTTCTTTATGATAAAGAAAAGCTTCTTGATAACGGGGACCGATGGGAAAGTCAGCTCGCCCTTAATATTGAGCTAGATGCGCCATATCGGTAAAGGGAAAATGAAATGATAGTAGCGATCTGTTTTTATATCTTTGCAGCGGTCCTTGTCGGATCGGCGGTGATGGTGGTTTTCAGCAAAAACCCTGTCCATTCCGTCTTGTTTCTGATTCTGGCATTCTTTAATGCAGCGGGGCTTTTTGTACTGCTCGGCGCTGAATTTGTGGCGATGATTTTGGTCATTGTCTATGTCGGCGCGGTTGCGGTAATGTTCCTGTTCGTTGTGATGATGCTTGATATTAATTTTACCGAACTTCGAAAAGGTGTTCAGGATTATCTGCCAATCGGGCTTTTGATCGGATTTATTCTGCTTGCTGAAATAGCGGCAATTGCCGGTGGCTGGAGCATGACAGACGGTATCGCAACAACGATTACTTCCGCAACACCGCCGGCAAGTGAAGTGACCAACACAGACGCAATCGGCCGGGTTTTATATACGGATTATATATTCCTGTTTCAGGTTGCAGGGCTGATCCTGCTGGTGGCTATGATTGGGGCTATTGTACTGACCCACAGAAACCGTTCTGGCGTCAAGAAACAGGATATCGGCAAACAGGTTCGCCGCCGCCGTCATGAGGCCTATGAGGCCGTTAAAGTAAAACCGGGTGAAGGAATATAAGGGAATAGATGATGGAAATTGGAATCGAACATTACCTGACAGTTGCAGCCATGCTCTTTACGCTGGGTGTTTTTGGTATATTCCTGAACAGAAAGAATGTGATTATCATATTGCTTTCTGTGGAGCTTATTCTGCTTTCGGTGAATATTAATCTGGTTGCTTTTTCATCCTATATGGGTGATCTGGTCGGTCAGGTCTTTACCATGTTAATTTTAACTGTTGCAGCCGCCGAGGCCTCGATCGGACTTGCCATACTCGTGGTATACTTCCGTAACCGGGGATCGATTGCGGTTGAAGACATTCATCTGATGAAGGGATAATAATAATATGTATCAGGCTATTGTCTTCCTCCCGCTTATTGCTGCGCTCATTGCCGGACTGTTTGGCAATCGGATTGGTGATCGTGGTTCGCAAATAATAACGTGCGGCGCATTGATCATTTCCGCTATTCTGTCATGGGTGGCCTTTTTTAGTGTTGCGCTTGCCCACGGCGATCACGCCGAGCATGTTCAGGTTCTAAGCTGGATTGTCTCAGGGGATTTTAATATTAACTGGGCGTTTAAAATTGATACTTTGACCGCTGTCATGCTGGTGGTTGTCAACACCGTTTCCTGTCTTGTTCATATTTACAGCGTCGGCTATATGAGCCATGATCCGCATATCCCGCGCTTTATGGCTTATCTCTCGCTTTTTACATTTGCTATGTTGATGCTTGTAACATCCGACAATTTTGTACAGATGTTCTTCGGCTGGGAAGGGGTTGGCCTTGCTTCATACCTTCTGATCGGGTTCTGGTATAAAAAGCCAAGCGCCTGTGCGGCGGCAATAAAAGCTTTTGTGGTTAACCGGGTTGGTGACTTTGGTTTTGCTCTTGGTATTTTTGCCATTTTCATGACATTCGGCAGTGCTGATTTTGCTGTCGTCTTTTCCGATGTTGCGTCCTATACCGATAAATCAATTCATTTCCTAGGTATGGAACTCGATCTGCTGACAACGATCTGCATTCTACTTTTCATTGGGGCTATGGGTAAATCGGCTCAACTTGGCCTCCATACCTGGCTTCCCGACGCGATGGAAGGCCCGACACCGGTGTCTGCCCTGATCCATGCTGCGACCATGGTGACCGCCGGGGTCTTTATGGTGGCACGTTGTTCGCCCCTCTTTGAATATGCGCCGGGCGCTCTTGAATTTGTCTGTATCATTGGTGCATCAACGGCATTCTTTGCGGCAACTGTCGGTATGTCACAATTTGATATTAAGCGGGTGATTGCCTATTCTACCTGTTCTCAGCTTGGCTATATGTTCTTTGCACTTGGTGTTGGTGCCTATGGTGCGGCGATTTTCCATCTGTTTACCCATGCTTTCTTCAAAGCGCTTTTATTCCTTGGTTCCGGTTCGGTGATCCATGCCAGCTCCGATGAACAGGATATGCGAAATATGGGGGGTCTTCGCAAAAAAATTCCTGTGACATTCTGGATGATGACAATCGGGACATTGGCCCTTACCGGATTTCCGTTCTTCGCAGGATATTATTCAAAAGATATGATTATTGAATCGGCTTTTGCAGCCGGGACCGGGGTCGGTCAGTATGCATTCGGTCTTGGGGTCGTTGCAGCACTTATGACATCATTCTATTCTTGGCGGCTTGTCTTTATGACATTCTTCGGTGAAAGCCGTGCCAGTAAACATGTGCAGGATCATGTCCATGAAAGCCCGCAGGTTATGTTGGTTCCGCTTTATGTTCTGGCAGCCGGTGCACTCTTCGCCGGGTATATATTCCATAATTATTTTGTTGGGGAACATTATGAAGAATTCTGGGGCAGCGCCCTGTTCCTTGCCGGTGAAAATGTTATGGAAGAAGCACACCACGTACCGACCTGGGTTGTGATATCCCCGTTCATTGCCATGGTTATTGGATTGGCAACGGCCTGGTATTTCTATATCAAACAGCCTGATATGCCGGGTAAATTTGTTAAAACATTCCGCTTTGCCCATGCGCTGAGCTATAACAAATGGTATTTTGACGAGCTTTACGACATTCTTTTTGTCCGAAGCGCAATGAAACTGGGCATGATCTTCTGGAAGCGTGGAGACGAGGATACCATTGACCGCTTTGGTCCTGATGGTGTATCGGCACTCGTTGTTCGGGTGGCGGATAAATTTAAACAAATGCAGACAGGCTATTTATATCATTACGCGTTTGCAATGCTGATCGGGCTTTCAGCCTTTGTCAGCTGGTTCGTGTTGGGAGGACAGTAAAATGGAATATTTCCCAATACTTTCCACCATCACTTTCCTGCCCCTTCTTGGTGTTCTTATTATTTTAAGCATCAATGGGGAAAAGGAAATCGTTGAACGAAATTCACGTAATGCGGCCTTATTAACCACTGTTGCGACATTTCTGTTTTCATTGGTTCTCTGGTTCAGTTTCGATAAATCAACGGCCGGGTTCCAGTTTGTCGAAGAAGCAAAATGGCTTGGTGGTGGCATCCAGTATAAGATGGGCATTGATGGCATTTCAGTTTTATTTGTATTGCTGACCACTTTTATTATGCCGATCTGTATTTTGTGCGGCTGGGATACCATTAAGAAACGGGTTAAGGAATATATGATTGCCTTCCTGCTTCTGGAATGTTTTATGATTGGTGTATTCTGTACACTTGATCTTGTGTTGTTCTATGTATTTTTTGAAGCGGGTCTGATTCCGATGTTCCTGATTATCGGGATCTGGGGTGGTGATAACCGTGTCTATGCGGCATATAAACTGTTCCTTTATACACTATTGGGGTCTGTATTGATGCTGGTGGCCATGCTTTATATGTATGGGCAGGCCGGAACCACAGATATTCCGACATTGATGCAGTTTAATTTTGATCCGCATGCGCAGACCTGGTTGTTCCTGGCGTTTTTTGCATCTTTTGCGGTGAAGATGCCGATGTGGCCGGTCCATACCTGGTTGCCGGATGCACACGTACAGGCACCGACTGCCGGGTCCGTAATCCTGGCCGGTATTTTGCTTAAAATGGGTGGATACGGTTTCCTTCGGTTTTCGCTTCCCATGTTCCCAGTGGCATCCGAACAGCTTGCCTGGCTTATTTACCTGCTGAGCTGTATTGCGATTATCTATACATCACTGGTGGCGTTGCGTCAGACAGATATGAAAAAGCTGATTGCCTATTCATCGGTTGCCCATATGGGATTTGTGACCATTGGTATTTTCGCCTTTAACATTCAGGGGATCGAAGGATCGATTGTGGTGATGCTGGCTCATGGTTTTGTTGCTTCAGCACTCTTCCTTTGTGTCGGGGTTGTTTATGACCGCCTGCATACGCGGGATATTGACCGTTACGGCGGTCTTGTCAACATCATGCCGAAATATGCACTGGTCTTTATGTTCTTTACAATGGCCTCTGTTGGCCTGCCGGGAACAGCAAACTTCGTGGGTGAGGTGCTGGTGCTTGTTGGTATCTTTAAAGTCAGCACCTGGACAACCTTCTTTGCACTCTTCGGGGTTATTCTCGGTGCAGCCTATATGCTTTATCTTTACCGCAGGGTTGTATTTGGTGATCTTACCAAGGAAGATCTTAAAGCCATGCTTGATCTTGATAAGCGTGAAATATTAATCTTTGCGCCGCTTGTTATTCTGACCTTATGGATGGGCGTCTATCCGACTTCATTCATGGATTTTATACATGTGTCTGTTGATAATCTTGTCACCCAGCATGAAGCCTCAATGGCGACATATCATGCTGCCGTTCAAACTGTAGCCGGAAATTAGGAGATAAATGATGACTGAAATATTCCCTAATCTCGAAATTGCTTATGGTGAAATATTCCTTTCAATTGGGGCAATGCTGCTTTTGATGGTTGGTGTGTTTAAAAAGGACAGTGTCAATCTGGTCAGCTGGCTGGCTGTTGGATTTATTGTCATTACCATGTTTCTTTCTCTGGCGGTTGGGTCCGAGCAGACATTTACATTATCGAACCTGTTTGTCGTTGATGGCTTTACCCAGTTTATGAAAATACTGGTGCTTGTTGCGTCGGCTTTGGCGGTCATTATGTCCCGCGAATTTTTCAGGCTTGAAGGGGAAGACAGGTTTGAATTTCCGGTTCTGATGGTTCTGGCAACTGTAGGCATGATGATAATGGTCAGTGCCAATGACCTGATGAGCCTTTATATGGGGATTGAACTTCAAAGCCTTAGCCTTTATGTCCTGGCGGCCTTTAAACGTGACAGTGAAAAATCAACAGAAGCGGGTCTTAAATATTTTGTGCTGGGTGCCTTGTCATCCGGCATATTGCTTTACGGTTGTTCTCTGATTTACGGGTTTATCGGCAGCACGAATTTTTCATCCATTGCCACAGCAGTTGGCGGTATAGAAGAGGGCAGTGCATCAGTTGGCGTGGTTGTTGGTCTGGTCTTTGTTTTGGCCGGGCTTGCATTTAAAGTGTCTGCTGTTCCGTTTCACATGTGGACACCGGATGTTTATGAAGGATCACAGACACCGGTTACAGCCTTTTTCTCGGTTGCGCCGAAGGTGGCAGCTCTGGCCCTTCTTGCTCGCACACTTTATGTGCCGTTTGGGGACCTCAGCGGTTCATGGGCTCAGGTTGTGATCTTTATGTCTGTTGCCTCCATGATACTGGGGTCATTTGCAGCCATTATGCAAACCAATATCAAACGGCTGATGGCTTATAGCTCCATCGGGCATGTCGGATTTGCGCTTCTCGGCCTTATCGCTGGAAATGCTGAAGGGATCAGAGGCGTCATGATTTACATGACCATTTATCTAGTGATGAATGTTGGTATGTTTGTCTGTATCATGTCAATGCGCCGTAAAGAAGAGGGCATGGTAGAGGATATTGCTGATCTTTCCGGACTTGCCCAAAATCATCCGGTCATGGCGGCATTTATAAGTATCTTTATGTTCTCACTTGCCGGGGTTCCGCCGCTTGCTGGCTTTTTCGCAAAATGGTATGTGATTATCCCGATCGTAAACGCCGGATATTTCACCCTTGCCACTATTGCCGTGTTGGCCAGTGTTGTTGGCGCCTATTACTATATCCGTATTGTCAAAGTGATGTATTTTGATGCGCCGGCAGAAGAATTTGTGCCTCAGAAATCTTTGCCAATGAAAGTGATTGTAACATTGTCGGCAATCCTTGTTCTGGCCTTTATCGCGCCGCAAATTTCAAGCCCAGTCCTTGATCATGCGCAAGCTGCAGCACAGGGTCTTTCCCAGAAATAGTCCCAAATGACAGACCAAAAAAAAATGAATGTGCCTGATGGTTTTAGCCATCAGGCATTTGTTTCATTGGACAGCACCAATAAGGAAGCAATCCGACAGCTTGAAGCTGGTGCTGCAAGCGGCTTATGGATCACCTCGGGAGAGCAGACAGGTGGCCGTGGCCGTGGGGGGCGGGTCTGGATATCCGAACCCGGAAATTTATATAGTTCACTAATTTATGATTGTGGCAAAGATATTTATACGGCGGCACAGTTAAGTTTTGTAACTTCGCTCGCTGTTCGTCAAACAATTCTTGAATTTCTGCCGGATAATACTGTTAAATGCAAATGGCCCAATGATGTGTTGCTTGAAAACAAAAAAATTTCGGGCATTCTTCTTGAAAGTCACAGTATGGGGTCAGGCACTCCAAATCATATTATCATCGGCATTGGTATTAATATTGCCCAACATCCGGAAGTTACCAGTTATGGATCAACACATTTGAATGAATATGCCAAAAAATCTATAATGCCAGAGGACGTATTTAATAGACTTACACAAAAAATGGCTTTCTGGATCGATTTCTGGCAGAATAATGGCTTTGGTGAAATTAGAAAACAGTGGCTGAATTGCTGTAAAGGATTGAATGAAATGATTACAGTAAGGACATCAGATCAGGAAGTTGCCGGGCGTTTTATTGATCTCGACCGTGATGGTGCGCTAAAACTGGATACTGGTACCCAAATAAAATTAATTCATTCGGGTGATGTTTTTTTCACCTCTTAAAAAGAGAGAATACCATGCTGCTAGCGATTGATGCCGGAAATACCAATATTGTCTTTGCCCTTCATGACGAGGACAGGATAATTCATAAATGGCGTATATCCAGCGCCAACAGCAGAACAGCCGATGAATATATGGTGTGGCTGTCACAGCTTTTAAAATTTGAAGATTTGGATGCTTCCGTCATTACAGGTGCGATCATTGCCACAGTGGTGCCGCAGACTTTGTTTCCCCTGCAATTATTATGTCGCCGATATTTTCGCTGTGAAGCCATGGTGGTCGGTGACGCGAAAGTCAAACTGAATGTAAATGTAAAACTGCCAAATCCGGAGGAAGTTGGTGCCGACAGACTGGTCAATGCCGTGGCGGCACAGAAAAAATATGGTGGCCCGATGATCATCATTGATTTTGGAACGGCAACGACATTTGACGTCATTGATGATAAAGGGGATTATTACGGCGGTGTCATTGCCCCGGGTGTAAACCTTTCGGTGGAAGCGCTCAGCATGGCGGCTGCAAAACTGCCAAGAGTGGCGGTTGAAAAACCGGATAAGGTAATCGGAAACAGCACCATATCTGCTATCCAGTCGGGCATTTTTTATGGGTATCTTTCCATGATTGAAGGGATGGTTGCCCGAATTACTGCCGAATATGGTGGCCCAATGAAAGTATTGGCCACTGGGGGTCTTGCACCACTTTTCAGTGATGCAACGAATATCATTGAATATGTTGACCAGGAACTGACAACATATGGTCTGTTTGAAATTTATTCAGCCAATATTGACAGGACGTAATGAGCAGAAACCATAAACAGCTATTGTTTTTGCCGCTTGGCGGGTCCGGCGAAATAGGAATGAATTTAAACCTTTATTCCTATGATAATCAGTGGATTATGGTGGACTGCGGCATTTCATTTGCCGATGACTACCTGCCGGGAATTGATCTCATCATGCCGGATGTCAGCTTTATTGATAATATAAAGGATGATCTGCTTGGGTTAGTGCTGACCCATGCCCATGAAGATCATATCGGGGCTGTTGTCCATTTATGGCCGCGTTTTCGCTGTCCTATCTATGTTACGCCGTTTAGCGCCATTATACTTCGCTCAAAGCTCGCTGAAGCAGGGCTGCTTGATCAGGTTACCATCCATGAAATTGCCTTAAGCGGGATTTTTAATCTTGGCGATTTCGAAATCGAATATGTCACATTAACCCATTCCATTCCGGAGCCAAATGCGCTGAGGATAACAACACCGCTTGGGACAATTTTCCATACCGGGGACTGGAAACTGGACCCCGCACCAATTATCGGTGATGTCAGCAATATCAAAAGGCTTAAGGAAATTGGTGATGCAGGTGTCTTGGCGATTGTCTGTGACAGCACCAATGTTTTTAATGAAAAATCATCCGGGTCGGAAACGGCGGTGCGGGAAAGTCTGCTTGAACTCTTAAAGGATAAAGAGGGGGCAATATTCTGTACGACTTTCTCATCAAATGTTGCCCGTGTGGAAACGCTTGGGCATGTGGCAAGACAAACTGACCGCCATTTATGTCTGATTGGGCGGTCAATAAAACGAAATGTGGCAGCGGCACGCGAGTGTGGGTATTTGCATGAGTTTCCGGCAATCCTGGATGAGGAGGATGCGGCACATTTGCCGCGAAATAAGGTTCTTTATGTTTGTACCGGCTGTCAGGGAGAGGCAAGAGCTGCCCTTCTGAGGATCGTGCAGGATAACAGCAAGCATGTACATATTGCCAAAAAGGATACGGTGGTTTTTTCATCAAAAATTATCCCGGGCAATGAACTGGCGATCTTCCGTATTTATAATCTGTTGATTGAAAAATCGGTTGAGGTCATTACTGAAAAAAATGCTTTTGTCCATGTGTCTGGTCACCCGGGACAGGAAGAACTGAAACAGATGTATGAATGGATCAGACCGGAAATTGTTGTCCCGACCCATGGGGAGCGTGTACATATGGTCAAGCAGGCAGAGTTTGCGGCCTCGCTTGGATTTAAAAAGTCGATCGTTCCTAAAAACGGAACCGTTATCAGACTTGCTCCGGGTCCGGCGGAAATTATTAATGAAGTTCCGTCAGGAAGACTTGCGCTTGATGGCAGGATATTGATCAGAGATGATGATATGGCCATTATTGAGCGGCGGCGCGTTTTATTTAATGGTGCGCTTGTTGTTCATGCGGTGCTTGATATGGATGGCTCATTATTGGCACCTCTTGAAATTACCCCCATTGGACTTCCGGATGAAGGGGGAAATAAACTTGCTAAATTTATCGATGATAAAATACATCGGGCGCTTGAACGGGCACAGAGGTCACATCTGGTTGATGATGATATTATCAAGGAAATTATACGTGTTTCAGCGCGAAAGGCATCAAAACAATATACCGGAAAGGAAACTGGCCCGGTAACAACCGTCAATCTGACAAGGATGACCAGAAAATGATTAAAAAATTAAATCATGTGGCAATTGCCGTACCGGATTTGGATGCGGCGATAAAGCTTTATAAAGACGTGCTGGGGGCGGATGTCACGCGGGTTGTTGACCTTCCTGCACATGGGGTTACAGTCGCATTTGTTGATCTTGGGAATACGAAAATTGAACTGCTTTATCCGTTTGGTGATAATTCACCAATTCTGTCTTATTTACATAAAAATGCGTCTGGGGGTATTCATCACATTTGTTTTGAAGTAGAAGATATAAAAGAGGCGCGTGACCGATTGCTCGAAAGAGGTATGAGGGTAATCGGAAAATCAGAACCGGCCCTGGGTGCCCACGGCAAGCCGGTACTCTTTCTTCACCCGAAGGATTTTTGCGGCACACTTATTGAGCTTGAGCAGATTTGAGGTTTCATCATGAATTATATCGGATATAGCATTACTTTTTTCCTGTCCTGGTGGTTTTTCTTATTTATTGTTCTGCCGATTGGTGTGACGACCCATAGTGAACTGGATGAAGATGTTGAAGATGGGATCGAGGTCGGTTCACCCGTACATGCAAATATCAAGAAAAAGATGCTAATGGCAACAGGGCTTACAGTCTGTTTTATGATACTGGTGGCAATAATTGACTACTTTGATCTGATATCAATTAAGTAAACGGATTTTACAATTTTCAGACATAAAAAAAGCAAGGATTGAACCTTGCTTTTTTTATTTGGTGTAGTGATTTTTGTCCAAATTTTTATTTTTTGTTACTTAAGAGTTTCCTCGCTCCCAAACTTGGGCTTCACTAATGGGGTTAAGTTACATTTGGCATGCTGTTCTGTCACTCTAAAAATGAGTAAAATTGTAATATTTTTGTAACTTGTTGTATTTCTGCCACATATTGATCTTACTAAGAAAAGTCATCTATGATGCAGTGTAGGAGAGATTATGATGCGACTTAATGTAACTATTCTGATATTGATAGCTTTTTCAGCATTGTCACCAACAATATACGCACAGGAAAACTCTGATAAGAATGAGATGGAAGCTGTAAAAACACCTGATCGTATCCTCCTGGTAACCCATAAAGATTGCCAGCTGTTAAGACCATATATTCCGGATGAAGATGTCACCTATAAACCCGATCAGGATGTGCGCGGAAAGCGTCTGGTGTCAGCCGAAATTAAAAATGAAAATGATCTAATGATTGGCAATAATGGATACTCATTTTATTTAACCCATGATGCCTTAAAAGAAATGAACGAAAATAAAGACGCGGGCCTCACGGGCAGTGAAGAGGGAAAAATCATTTTAGGGCAGGTAACAGTAAAAAATGGGGATGTGCTTTGGAATGGACAATCACTTAAGGAAAGTGACAAAAGCCGTATTTATATGCTTTGCGATCAGCAAAGAAAAAGACGACCGATTATCAAAAGGTAATTGAAGAAACCGCAACCTTTGCTATAAAGCAATATATCATTTTTTAAATTATAATTTTTCAAGGTCTCAAATGCGTCTTTCAAAATATTTTATCCCGACCATCAAGGAAAATCCGGCAGAGGCACAAATCGTCTCCCACCGTCTGATGCTTCGTTCCGGTATGATCCGTCAATCCAGTGCCGGGATTTATATTTGGCTGCCGACCGGACTTAGGGTTCTGAATAAAATTGCCGATATTGTCCGCGAGGAACAGAATCGTGCCGGGGCAATTGAATTATTGATGCCGACTATTCAACCTGCCGAGCTCTGGCAGCAAAGTGGCCGTTATGACGCTTACGGTAAAGAAATGCTCAGGATCACAGATCGAAGTGAGCGGGAAATGCTTTACGGACCAACCAATGAGGAAATGATCACTGATCTTTTTAAGAATAATGTGAAAACCTATAAAGACCTTCCACTTAGTCTTTACCATATTCAATGGAAATTCCGGGACGAGGTCCGCCCGCGTTTTGGGATCATGCGGGGACGCGAATTTCTGATGAAAGATACTTATTCCTTCGATCTGGATTTTGAAGGGGCGAAAGACTCCTACAATAAAATGTATGTGGCTTACCTTCGAACATTTGCGCGGCTTGGCCTTGTGGCTATTCCTGTGCGGGCCGATGCGGGAGCGATCGGTGGTGATCTTAGCCATGAATTTCAGATTCTGGCGGAAACAGGTGAAAGCACCCTTTATTATGATAAAGGTATTGAAAGTTTTGATCTGGCGTCCCTGACCGGCGATATTAAAAGTGAGACTGTAAGTAAACTGCAAAGCTATTATGCCATGGAAGAAGAAAAGCATGATGCGGATAATTGCCCAGTACCGGCAGAAAGCTTAAGAACGGCCAAGGGTATTGAAGTCGGGCATATTTTCTATTTCGGTAAAAAATACTCTGAACCTATGGGGGCAAAAGTCGCCGGTCCTGATGGAAAAGAAGTAGTTGTTGAAATGGGTTCATATGGTATTGGCGTATCGCGACTGGTCGGCGCGCTGATTGAAGCCAACCATGACGATAATGGGATCATCTGGCCGGAAGCGGTTGCTCCATTTAAAGTGGGGATTATTAATTTACGCTCCAAAGATGAAAATTGCACAGCGGCTTGTGATGATCTTTATCAAAAGATGCAGGATAGTGGCATTGAAGTGCTTTATGATGACCGTGATGCGGGTCCCGGTGCCAAATTTGCCGATATGGACCTGATCGGTCTGCCGTGGCAGGTGGTTGTTGGTCCAAAAGGACTCGAAAAAGGGGTTTACGAACTTAAAAACCGCCGTACAGATGAACGGTTAGAACTTAGCCTTGAAGAACTGCTCAATAAATTAGGATAATATATGTTCAGAAGTTATGAGTGGAAAGTCGCGCTCAAATATTTAAGCATTAAGGGTCATGACGGCTTTGTCACAGTAATAGCTTTATTCTCACTTTTCGGAATTTTTCTGGGGGTAGGGGCATTGGTTGTTACCATGTCGGTGATGGGGGGCTTCCGCGAGGAACTCCTCAATAAAGTGATCGGTTTTAACGGTCATGTTCTGTATCAGCCGTTTGGTGGAAAAATGGAAAATTATGATCAGGCGGCGTCTGATTTAAGTACGGTTAAAGATGTGGTCAAAGTTCGCCCGATCATTGAAGGGCAGGCATTGGCAATGATGGGGGATAATGGAACATTTGCTCTTGTCCGCGGTGTTAAGCCGGAAGATCTTAAATCAAAAGATCTGGTCTCATCAAATATTGTTGAAGGCAGTCTTGATCATTTTGGTGAAGGCGAAAATGACATTGTTATCGGCAAAAGACTGACGGAAAAATACAGTCTGCAAATCGGTAGTGATGTAACGCTTATGTCGCCAAGGGGGCGAATTACGGCATTTGGAACCGTACCGCGAATTCAGCAGTTCACAGTTGTCGCTATTTTTGAAGTTGGTGAATTTAATTATGATTCAAGTTACTTTTTTGTCCCCCTGAAAGCGGCACAGACCTATTTTCAGTATGGAGATCAGGCAGGGGGGCTTGAAATAACATTGACCCACGCAGATATGGTGGGGAAGGTTTATCCGCTTCTTGCCCAGCGTATCGTTGATGCCGGTCTTGCCGGCCGTATCATCGATTGGCAGCAGCTTAACCGCTCATTTTTTAATGCGCTGCAAATAGAAAAAAATGCCATGTTTATCATTTTGTCCCTGATTATCCTGGTGGCAGTTTTTAATGTTATTTCAACGATGATTATGCTGGTAAAAAGTAAAACCAGGGATATTGCCGTTCTGCGGACCATGGGGGCGTCCCGTTCGTCTATTACCCGGATATTTTTCATTATCGGCTCAAGTATAGGTTTTGTTGGTACATTCCTGGGGGTTGTCGGTGGTGTTTATCTGGCCAATCATCTCCAATGGGTGGCGGATCTGATTGAAAAAATGACCGGGGCAACTGTTTGGGATGCGGAAACAAGATTTATCAGTGAAATTCCGTCAAAAGTCGATAATATGGAAGTGATAGCTATCACAATTGTTGCGCTTACCTTATCTCTTCTGGCAACTATATTTCCGGCACTTAAGGCCGCTAACACTGACCCGGTAAAGGCACTTAAGTATGAGTAATATTATTGAACTAAGCGAAATATATAAAAGTTTTGATCAGGGAACTCAGCATCTTGAAATATTAAAGGGTATTTCCCTTTCCATTACGAGTGGTGAAGTCGTGGCCCTTGTCGGAGCATCCGGTGCAGGCAAATCAACACTTCTTCATATTATGGGACTTCTTGAGCGTGCCGATAGTGGAGATGTGGTAATTTCGGGAATTCCAACCAAGGATTTAAATGATATTAGGCGCACAAAAATACGTCGTCTGGAAATTGGATTTGTTTATCAGTTTCATAATCTGCTTCCTGAATTTACAGCGCTGGAAAATGTTATAATCCCGCAGCTTATTGCTGGATCATCAAAAAAAGATGCAATGACGCGTGCAATTGAACTGCTTGAAAAAATGGGGCTGGGGCAGCGACTGGAACACAGGCCGTCTGAACTTTCAGGTGGTGAACAGCAGCGGGTTGCGATCGCAAGAGGCCTTGCCAACCGACCTCGGTTGATTTTGGCGGATGAGCCAACTGGCAATCTTGATGAAAAAACAGGAAATGATGTGATGGATGTCCTACTTAAACTCTCCAAGGAAGAAGGCGTGTCCGCTTTAATCGCCACCCATAATAATGCCCTTGCCAAGAGGATGGACCGGACCGTAATATTGAAAGAAGGCGTTATTCAGGATACACTTTAGCGCTTCTAAACATCTGTCATAGAAAATAAGGGTAAGGCATGCTTGAGCTGGGTGACCTAAATTATTTGGCGATTATCATAGCCGCAATTGCAAAATTTATTGTTGGCGGTGCCTGGTTTTCAAATGTACTGTTCAGCAGGGTATGGCTGAAGGAAACGGCTCTTAAACCGGAGGATATGGGAAATCCGCGTAATGCAATGATGATCGGTTTTGGCCTCTGTTTTTTTGTATCATTTTCTTTTGCTATAGTTTTATCTTTATTGCAGCTTGATCTGAAATCCAGCCTAGCTGTGGCGATCATCATTGCTATTGGCATTTCATCGGCACAAATGGGGTTGTCATTTGCTTTTGAGAACAGATCCTTAAAATTATTTTTGATTTATGCCGCGCAATCAGTTGTTGAATTTGCTACGGTTGTACTGATTTTAAAACTGATGTGAAGATCGGAAAAATAGCATAAATGCCCGACGAGAAAACATTTATACATCTTAGAGTTCATTCAGCCTATTCCCTGGCTGAAGGCGCGGTTCATATTAAGGATCTGGTGAAGCACTGCGTTGGCAACAATATGCCCGCCGTAGCAATTACGGATACCAATAATATGTTTGGCGCACTTGATGCTTCTCTTAATCTGCCAGCAGGGGGCATTCAGCCAATCATCGGTGTGACGCTGGCCATTCGTCATGGTGAAAGGTCTGATAATCCACATATGAAAGCGCCGGATCCGGGGTGGCTGGTGCTTCTGGCACAAACCCAGCGTGGATACCAAAATCTTATGGTTTTGGTCAGTAAAGCCCACCTGGAATCTGATCCAAGTGAAAGTCCGCAGATTTCTATTACTGACCTTGATGGTCATGCTGAAGATATTATCTGCCTGAGTGGCGGTGTTAACGGGCCCATCGGAAAATATCTCCAGAATAGTGAAGCCGAAAAAGCTGAAGAGTGTCTCAAATATTTAAATGATCTTTTCTCCGGGCATTTTTATATGGAAATTGCCCGCCATGGCCATAAAATAGAAAATGACCTGGAAGAAACGTTTATAGAGCTAGCCTATAAATATGATATTCCGCTGGTGGCAACCAATCAGGTCTTTTTCCCGACACGGAAAATGTATCAAGCCCATGATGCACTGCTCTGCATTGCTGGGGGCAATTATGTGGATCAGACAGACCGGCGTAAAGAATCACCGGAAAATTATTTCAAGTCATCGGCCGAGATGATTGAGCTTTTTAAAGATATTCCGGAAGCAGTTGACAATACGGTTGTCATTGCCCGCAGGTGCGCTTTTAAAGTGCCGACAATTGATCCTATTTTGCCGAAATTCACCATTGATGATACGATGGACGAGGCTGAAAGCCTGAAGCTCATGGCGAAAAAAGGACTTGAAGAGCGGCTCAAGCGCCGTGTCTATGACGGAGAAAATGACCAGGAACTTGGAAAACCATATTTTGATCGTCTGGCATATGAGCTTGATATTATTAATAAAATGGGATTTCCAGGTTATTTTCTTATCGTTGCCGATTTTATTCAATGGTCTAAAGATCATGGCATACCGGTTGGACCGGGGCGGGGATCAGGGGCAGGGTCAGTTGTGGCCTGGGCGCTTAAGATCACTGATCTGGATCCGCTTAAATTCGGCCTTCTGTTTGAACGGTTCCTTAACCCGGAACGTATTTCAATGCCCGATTTTGATATCGACTTTTGTCAGGACAAGCGTGAGCGGGTTATAAAATATGTGCAGGATAAATACGGCCACGACCAGGTCGCTCAGATAATCACCTTTGGTAAATTACAAGCACGCGCGGTGGTGCGTGATGTTGGGCGTGTGCTCCAGATGCCATATATGCAGGTGGATAGACTTTCAAAGCTTATTCCCAGTAATCCGGCAAACCCGATAACGCTTTCGGAAGCGATTGAAAGTGAAAAAAAATTGCGGGAAGAAATAAGCAGCGACCCCAATACTTCTCATCTGATTGAAATAGCGCTCCAGCTTGAAGGGTTATTCAGACATGCGTCAACCCATGCCGCTGGGGTCGTGATTGGGGATCGACCGCTTGATCAGCTGGTCCCTCTTTACCGCGATCCACGATCAGACATGCCGGTAACCCAGTTTAACATGAAATATGTTGAGCAGGCCGGCCTGGTGAAATTCGATTTTCTTGGTCTTAAAACGCTGACTGTACTTAAAAAAGCGCAAGAATTTATTGCAGCAAGAAATATTGAAGTCGACCTGGAAAATGTCCCACTTGATGATAAGCCATCGTTCGATCTTATGTGTAGTGGCAAAACCACAGGCATATTCCAGCTTGAAAGTTCGGGAATGCAGAGCGTTCTCATTAATCTTAAACCTGATATGTTTGAAGATATTATTGCGGTGGTTGCTCTTTATCGACCAGGGCCAATGGATAATATTCCACGTTATATTTCCTGTAAGCACGGAGATGTGGAGCCGGACTATCTTCACCCGTTACTGGAAGAGATTCTTACAGAAACCTACGGCGTGATCATTTATCAGGAGCAGGTGATGCAGATCGCCCAGATTCTTGCCGATTACACACTGGGGGATGCGGATATTCTCCGCCGTGCCATGGGTAAGAAAATTGCATCAGAGATGGATGCCCAGCGTGCACGGTTCCAGGATGGCGCCGATAAAAAAGGGGTTGACCCGAAACAGGCCGCTACTATTTTTGATCAGGTCGCGAAATTCGCCGGCTACGGTTTTAATAAAAGTCATGCGGCAGCCTATGCGCTGGTTTCTTATCATACTGCTTATTTAAAGGCCAATTACACGGTTGAGTTTATGGCGGCAATCATGACGCTTGATCTGACGAATACCGATAAGCTTCACATTTTTAAACAGGAACTTGGTAATCTGAATATTCCTGTATTGCCGCCGGACATAAATAAATCCCTGGTGGAATTTTCGGCAGAGGTAATCGAAGGGGAGAAAGACGAACAGAATATTGGCGGCGCTATGAGTGATGGAAAGCTCAGAGGGGTAAGATATGGTCTTGCCGGGCTAAAAAATGTTGGTGTGGCCGCGATGGAAAACCTTATAGCCGAGCGTGATAAAAATGGACCATTTAAAGATATATCCGATTTTTGCAACCGGGTAGATACAAGACAGATTAATAAGAGAGCACTTGAAAATCTCATAAAAGCCGGGGCATTTGACAGCCTGAACCCCAATCGCGCCCAGCTTTATAGTGGCGTCGAGATGATATTGCGCCAGATGAGCCTTGCTACCCAGGAACGAAACTCAAATCAGGTTAGTCTGTTTGGGGATCAGGTTGAAGTACAGTCGATTATATTGGCGGATGTCAATGACTGGGATCTCATTGAAAGATTGAAGTGTGAGCAGGAAGCGGTTGGCTTTTATCTGTCCGCTCATCCGCTTGACGCTTATACAAATGTCCTTGCACGACAAAAAGTTGTGCCAAGCACTGAAATCGCGGAAAGAGCAGCAGGAAAGGGTGGTTTTATAAAACTTGCCGGTACCATTCAGGGTATCAGGCGCATGAAATCAAAAAGTGGCAAGCCATATGCCTTCCTGAGTTTATCTGACCCATCCGGCGGATTTGAAGTCACCCTTTTTTCTGAGCTTCTGGATGCTGTGGATGATTTTCTGGATAATGGTAATTCGGTTATTATCAGTGCGGAGGTTAAGCATACTGATGATGGTGCTTTAAGGATTACGGCTCAGGGGCTTGAAACGATTGACAGTGTGGCAATGCGCACCGGGACGGGACTTGATATTTACCTGAAAGACGCGAGTAATCTGGAAGCCATTAAAGAAATCCTGAAAAACAGTAAAAATGGTCGCGGACGGGTTACGTTCCGCATGAATATAAAACATGATGAATTTCCGGATTGTGATGTGGATGTTGAGCTTAAAGACCGTTATAAAATTTCACCTGCAATCAGGAATGCTGTCGCATCCCTTAAGGGTGTCATTGATGCCAAAGAAATTTAACAGCCAAAGAAATATATATGAATGACGAAGCAATTATCATTGATTCAGCATCCATTCTTGTTATCCGGGATAATGATGTAACCGGTAATCTGGAAGTGCTGATGGTTAAACGCCATCCGGATATTGATTTTGCTGGTGGTGCTTATGTTTTTCCGGGTGGTAAAGTGGATCCGGATGATTTAACTCTATCAAAAAATGTTCGGATCCATCCGACGGGGTTTTCTGAATTTATTTATACGGCCTTTAGGGAAGTATTTGAAGAATCGGGCCTGATAATTGGGAGTTGCGGTGATTCTGGCGACTATAGAAATGCATTGCTTAATGGCGAAATAGCCTTTTCTGACATTATTAAGCAAGAAAATATAATCCTTAACCCAGATGATATTATTCCCTATGCGCGTTGGGTAACACCAAAGCACTATGCGAAAAGATTTGATACACGGTTTTATCTGGCCAAAGCACCCCAGAATCAGCAGGTTATTCCCGATTTTAAGGAGATTATTGAAGCAAAATGGGTTGAACCACTTGAATTTATTGATCAATTCAGAAATGAAATTATGTTTCCAACATTAATGAATTTAAAACTTCTGGGTCAGGCCTCATCCGTTGAAGAGGCTATTTCTCAGGCCAAGAGACGTAAAATTATCACGGTCGAGCCAAAATGGACCAATGGTATTCCCTCAGTTGATCCTAGAGCCGGATATGGTGATCTGGATTATGGCGGGCTTCATAATGGCTTTAAAGCTGATTAGGGGTAATTTTTTGTCGGATTTTCAAGAAAACCCTTGATATCCTCTGCTTCAGCGTGTATTACCCGCTTACTTTCACATGCAGGTATTTGTTTATCCCCTACATATTGGGATCGACACACCGGTGTTCTAATGAACTCAGAACCTGCAGAGGATTAACCGGAAAAGGAATTTATAGAATGGCAATGCCTACATTTACTATGCGCGAGCTATTGGAAGCTGGCGTTCACTTTGGACACCAAAAACACCGTTGGAACCCACGTATGGGTGATTATATTTTTGGCGTTAGAAATAAAGTTCATATTATCAACCTTTCAATCACTGTTCCGCTTTTGCATCGTGCGCTTGAGCAGATTCGCGACATTACTGCCGCAGGTGGTCGTGTGCTGTTTGTCGGTACAAAAAGACAGGCATCAGGCCCAATTGCCGAAGCAGCGAAGCGTTGCGGGCAATATTATGTTAATCACCGCTGGCTCGGTGGTATGCTGACAAACTGGGAAACGATTTCCAATTCGATCAAACGTCTTAACGACCTTGATGAAAAACTTTCAGGCGATCTGGCCGGATTTACCAAAAAAGAAACCCTGCAAATGACACGTGAGCGCGACAAGCTGGAACGCTCCCTCGGTGGCATTAAGGAAATGGGTGGTATTCCGAGTGCGATTTTTGTGATCGATACAAATAAAGAAGAGCTTGCTATCGCAGAAGGTAAAAAACTGGGTATTCCAGTGGTTGCTATTCTTGATACAAACTGTGATCCGGAAAATATTGATTTCCCGATCCCTGGAAACGACGATGCAACGCGTGCTATTGATCTTTACTGTAATCTTGTTGCTGATGCCGTTCTTGAAGGAATCCAACAGGAGCTTTCATCACAGGGCGTTGATATTGGTGCGATGGAAGCACCGGTAGAGGAAATCCCGGACGTTGCTGAAGAAGCTCCAGCTGAGGAAGAAGCCCCGGCTGCTGAAGAAACTAGCGAAGAGAAATCTTCTTAATTAGAATTTAAAACAAGGAAAGAATGATGGCTCAGATTACTGCCGCTCTTGTTAAAGAACTGCGTGAAAAATCCGGCGCAGGAATGATGGATTGTAAAAAAGCGCTTAGTGAGAATGATGGTGACATCGAAGCGTCAATGGACTGGCTGCGCCAAAAAGGTATTGCGAAAGCTGAGAAAAAATCAGGCCGTGTAGCTGCTGAAGGTCTTGTTGCCGTTGCTTCAAACGGAACAACAGCGGTTGCAGTTGAAGTGAACTCGGAAACAGACTTTGTGGCCCGTAACGAAAAATTCCAGTCTCTGGTTAAAGGGGTAGCTGACGTTGCTCTGGCCAATAATGGTGATTATGAAGCTACAAAATCTGCAACATATCCTGGCGAAGGCCACAGTGTGGAAGCGGAAGTGACTGAAGCTGTTGGTACAATTGGTGAAAATATGAATTTCCGCCGTTCAGCCGGACTTTCTGTTTCAAACGGTGTTGTTTCAACTTATATTCATAATGCTGTTGCTCCCGGCCTCGGTAAGCTTGCCGTATTGGTGGCATTGGAATCTGATGCTGATCAAGGTGCGCTCGATGCACTTGGCAAACAGCTTGCTATGCATGTTGCAGCGACAAATCCACAATCAATGACGATTGAGGAACTGTCCGAAGAAGCCGTAGAGCGTGAAAAAACCATACTTGTTGAGCAGGCCCGCGAATCCGGTAAGCCAGATAACATTATTGAGAAAATGATTGGCGGCCGTATGAATAAATTCTTCCAGGAAGTTGTGTTCCTGGAACAGACTTTTGTTATCGACGGTGAAACTAAAGTTAGCAAAGTCATTGAAAAAGCTGCCAAAGATGCTGGCTCTGACATTAAACTTACAGGTTATGTAAGACTTGAGCTTGGTGAAGGTATCGAAAAAGAAGTAGGTGATTTTGCCGCTGAAGTAGCCGCAGCCGTCAGCAGCTAAAAATAAAAGTATTTCGGGCTCATATATGGATTAAAGAGTGCTTTATCCGTATTTGGGCCCGAATTATATGTATCGTCCAATTTTTTATAAAAACATAATGGACATATGGGTAATTTGCGAGCAAAGTACACATGATCAAAATAGGAGAAAAATTTTCATGACAGAAGACCTTCAGTATAAACGTGTTTTGTTAAAATTATCCGGTGAAGCCCTGATGGGGGATCAGAATTATGGTATTTCACCAAAAGTGGTAAAAAGAATTGCTGAAGAAGTAAAAACTGTCGTTGAAATGGGGACCCAGGTTTGTCTTGTCGTTGGTGCCGGAAATATTTTCCGTGGGATGACGGGCGTCGCCAGCGGCTTTGACCGCACATCTGCCGATCATATGGGGATGCTGGCAACGGTGATGAACAGTCTGGCTTTGCAGAATGCCCTGGAACAAAATGGTGTGGATACTCGGGTTCAGTCAGCTTTTCCGATTGCATCCGTTTGTGAACCATATATCAGAAGAAAAGCAATCCGGCATATGGAAAAGGGCCGTGTGGTTGTATTTGCAGCGGGAACAGGAAATCCGTTTTTTACAACGGATAGTGCAGCGGCACTGAGGGCAGCAGAAATGAACTGTGATGCGATTCTTAAAGGGACCCAGGTTGATGGCGTTTATAATGCTGATCCGAAACTTGATCCAAACGCCGTTAAATATGATACATTAAGTTATATGGACGTTCTGAAAAATGACCTGAAGGTCATGGATGCTTCGGCAATTTCACTGGCGCGTGAGAATAATATACCAATTCTGGTATTTTCTATTCATGAACCAGGAAATTTTGCCAAAGTATTGCTTGGAAAGGGTCCTCATACTAAAATCTGTAATTAAAGCAGTGTTTGTTAATCTTGGGGCAATGATTTATAAATTATAAAAAAATAATAAAACAGGAGTGATATAATGTCATCGGAACTGGACCTTGCGGATATTAAACGCAGGATGAATGGTGCAATAGAAAATTTAAAAAGCGAATTTAAGGGTCTTAGAACCGGAAGAGCATCGGTGAATTTATTAGATCCGGTTGTTGTGGATGCTTATGGGGCTCAAATGCCTATAAACCAGCTAGGGACTGTTTCAACACCGGAACCAAGATTGATCAGCGTTCATGTTTGGGACAGAGGGCTTGTTTCTTCAGTGGAAAAGGCAATCCGAAATTCCGGTATTGGTCTTAATCCTATTGTGGATGGAGATACATTACGCCTTCCAATTCCTGAGCTTAATCAGGAGCGTCGGGTTGAGCTGACAAAGCTTGCCAGAAATTATTCTGAACAGTCAAAAATTGCGGTAAGGAATGTTCGACGGGATGGAATGGAAACCGTTAAGCACATGGAAAAAGACGGCGATATCAGTCAGGATGAACAAAAATCATTGGAAGCGGAAATTCAGAAATTAACGGATGATGCTGTTCAAAATATTGATAAAATTACTGCGGTAAAAGAAGAAGAGATAATGCAGGTGTAAAAGCAATGTTGCTTGTTAAGGAAGACAATAAAGTGGCAGAAAATGAGGGCCGGGCAGAAAAGCGGCTTACTCATATAGCCATTATTATGGATGGTAATGGACGTTGGGCCAAATTACATCGTCTTCCCAAATTTGCAGGGCACAAAAAAGGTGCAGATGCTGTTCGTGGAATTGTTGAAAAATGTGCTGACCTGGATATTGAATATCTTACACTCTATGCATTTTCCTCTGAAAACTGGAACAGACCGATAGAAGAAGTGAATGACCTGATGGGACTTCTGAAAATCTATCTGACCAAGGAAATTGAGGAACTTCATAAAAAAAATATTCGTATCAGTTTTATTGGCAGCAGAAAACGCTTGAGCAAGAATCTTATAAACCTGATTGAAGATGCAGAAGAAAAGACAAAAAATAACAAGAAGCTTCGATTAACACTCGCGCTGAACTATGGTGGACAGGAAGAAATAGTCTGTGCCGCTAAAAATTTGGCCAGAAAAGTAAAAGAAGGTAGTCTGGATATTGAGGAAATTGATGAAAAAGTATTTTCTCAGAATCTTTATACAAATGATATGCCGGAACCGGATCTTATAATCCGTACCAGTGGGGAACAACGCCTCAGTAATTTCATGCTTTGGCAGGCGGCTTACGCGGAATTCGTATTTCAGGACGTATTATGGCCTGATTTTACCCAAGACAGCTTACTAAGTGCCATAAATGAATATTACAAAAGAGACAGGCGGTATGGTGCCAGACATTGAGAATAAGAAGCCAGCTAAAAAAAATAATCTGCTGATACGTATACTTTCGGCACTTATTATGTTGCCGCTGGCCGTTCTTATCATATTAAAAGGTGGAATGGCCTTCTTAATTCTGATCAGCTTACTTACGGTTCTGATCCTTTCTGAATGGAATGGGATTTGTGAGAAAAAACCATTATCATGGTTGTTTGCCGTACAGGCATTATGTGCATTATTATTGATTTACCAGCTAAATATTGAAAGTTCCTTCATTTGGATTTCATTTGTTTCAAGTTTAATTTCAATAATGGCTATTGCTTTACTCATAAAAGCCAAAATGATTTGGGCGGTCACAGGATTTCTTTACGCTATAATTCCATCGGCCAGTTTTTTGCTTATTGAAAAGCAGTTTGGCGGTGTTTTGGTGCTTTGGATGATGATAGTGATCTGGTCAATGGATACGGGGGCTTATTTTGCGGGGAAAAATATTGGTGGTCCTAAAATGTCTCCAAAAATCAGCCCGAATAAAACTTGGTCAGGGCTTATTGGTGGTGCAATAGCGGCAATCTTAATTGGTGGAATATATGGTTTTTATATGCAGGATCAAAATATATCCTTATTCTCAGATGCCACAATTCTGCTTTTATTAAGTGGTTTGTTTGCAATATTGAGCCAAATGGGTGATCTGGCAGAGTCAGCGGTTAAAAGGAAATTTTCCGTAAAGGACTCCGGTTCGATCATTCCAGGACATGGTGGTGTAATGGACCGGGTTGATGGTGTGTTATTTGTAGCACCGGCTGTTCTTATTGTATCTAATGTGCTATATGCCTGATGAATGGAAATAAGTTGTTGATATGAATATGAGTTTACCAGACATAGATCACCTGACGAGCACGTTAGGGCGAACGAGAAAAGACGTAACCATATTAGGCTCCACGGGGTCAATCGGCTGCAATACTCTTGATTTGATTTCCAGAAATCCCGAAAGTTATTCAGTCAAAGCATTAACGGCGAACCAAAGTGTTGAAAAGCTGGCAGCGCAGGCCATAAAATATAATGCTGAAATGGCGGTTATTGCAGATAATAGCCTTTATGAGGACCTAAAAGCCGCTTTATCAGGAACCCAAATTATTGCTGCCGCAGGCGAGAATGCATTGAATGATGCAGCTGAATTGCCTGCTGAACTTGTTATGTCATCTATCGTCGGAGCAGCCGGACTTCGTCCAACATTAACAGCAATAAGGCGCGGAGCAACAATTGCCCTTGCTAATAAAGAATGTCTTGTCTGTGCGGGTGACTTTATGATGGAGCAGGTTGTGGAATTTGGGGCAACAATGTTGCCGGTGGATTCAGAACATAATGCCATCTTTCAGATATTTGATTTTGAAGATCCGCAGAATGTTGAAAAAATTATTTTAACGGCCTCCGGTGGTCCGTTCTGGAATTGTGAACTCTCAGAAATGACTTCAATTACACCAGAACAGGCAATAAATCATCCCAATTGGTCAATGGGGGCAAAGATATCAATTGACAGCGCAACCATGATGAACAAAGGGCTGGAACTCATTGAAGCTTATTATCTTTTTCCTGTCGAAAAAGATCAGCTGGAAATCATTATACACCCTGAATCCATTATTCACAGTATGGTTTCCTATATGGATGGCTCAGTTCTTGCCCAACTTGGGACGCCGGATATGAGAACACCCATTTCCTATGCATTGGCTTGGCCCAAAAGAATGAAGACACCATCAAAAAAGCTGGATCTGACAGAAGTCGGACGTCTTAATTTTATTAAACCGGATGAGGAAAAATTTCCTGCGCTTAATATTACACGACAGGTGTTGCAAATTGGCGGAAGTGCGCCTACTATCCTCAACGCTTCTAACGAAGTTGCGGTTTATGCTTTTCTTGATGGGAAAATAAAATTTCTGGATATTGCAAGAATTGTTGAGGAAACTCTTGAAAAAATCAGTTTCCATAAAATGACAAGCCTGAGCGATGTACATGAAGTGGATGAGAATGCGCGAAGAGTGGCGCAGGAGATAATAACTGGAATGGGCATGTAATATGGATTTTTTATTCTCGACTATTCAGCCTGCATTGGCATTTCTCATTATTCTAACAGTGCTCGTTTTTGTGCATGAATGGGGACATTACATCGTAGCAAGGCTATGTGGCGTAAAAGTGGAAGTTTTTTCAATAGGATTTGGCCCTGAAATAACCGGTTTTTATGATCGTCATGGAACTCGCTGGAAAGTTAGCTGGATACCACTCGGTGGATATGTGAAATTTTTTGGTGATGCAACAGAATCAAGTGCCCCTTCCCAGGAACTTCTTGCAATGAATGAAGAAGAGAAAAAAGTTTCTTTTCACCATAAAAATCTATTGCAGAAATCGGCCATTGTATTTGCTGGACCTGCCATCAATTTTATTTTTGCTATATTGATTTTTTCAGGAATGCTTATTTCCTATGGAAAGCTGGTTTACGAGCCTGTTGTTGGAGAAGTTATTGCGGAAGGCGCCGCTGAAAAAGCGGGTATCATGCCCGGCGATCGTATAATTGAGATTGATGGATCCCCTGTTACAGCATTTCGCGATATCAGCAAACATCTGGCATTGAAAGTTGATGATAAAGTATCCTTGATTGTTACAAGAAATGGTCAGAACTTAACCCTTAATTTTCCACTTAAAACCGTTGAAATTAAAAACTTTCTTGGTGAAGATAAAAAAATATACCAGATCGGCATTAGAAATAATCCAGAAGAACGAAAAATATTACACTTTGGTGTTTTTGGGGCTATTTGGGAAGCATCAGGGGAAATAAAAGATCTGACCTATGCTAATCTTATGGGGTTGGGGCAAATTATAATGGGGGATCGCTCAGCAAAAGAATTAGGTGGTCCAATAGCCATTGCCAGGGTTGCAGGAAAAGCGGCGGAATTTGGTCTTATTGAGTTTTTAAATATAATGGCAATGGTTTCCATGGGGTTAGGGCTTATAAATCTTTTTCCAATACCAATGCTTGACGGTGGCCATTTGCTATATTACGCGATAGAAGCTGTCAGAAGAAAAAAAATGAGCCTGAAGGCACAAGAAATTGGTTTCAAGATTGGCGCTGCTGTAGTATTAAGCCTGATGGTTTTTGTCTTCTATAATGACATTTCGGCAATTATTAATCTGGTCGGATAATATAAGGTAAGATTTAGTGATATCAAAAAAATATAAACTTATTAGTATCTGTTTAATTGCCTTATTTGCTCAATTTAATTTGGTAAGCTTGGTTAATGCGCAGGAAACAGCACTTCCTGAAGAGCCAGGTGTTATTATCTCAAGTGTTGAAGTGAACGGAAATCAACGGATTGAGAAAAGTACTATTGAGTCCTATCTTTTGATTAATATTGGCGATGCGTACACTGAGCAACTCGGAGATGCTTCTCTTAAACGTTTATATAATACTGGATTATTTTCAGATGTAGATGTTGGTCGTCGTGGCACGACACTGGTTGTTACTGTAGCCGAAAACCCGATCATCAACAGAATTGTTTTCGAAGGCAACAAATATAAAGATGATGATGATTTATATGAAGAAATTCAATTGCGACCCCGGATTGTTTTCTCGCGAGCGAAAGTAAGAGCTGATGTGCAGCGTATCCTCGAGATATACAGAAGAGGGGGACGATTTGCCGCTGCTGTTGATCCTAAAATTATTCAGCTTGATCAAAACAGGGTTAATTTGGTTTTTGAAATATCAGAAGGTGCGAAAAGTGTCATTGGTAAAATCAATTTCATGGGAAACAAGGTTTTTGATAATAATATTCTTCGTGAAAAAATGGCATCAGTCGAAAGCCGCTGGTGGAAATTCCTGGCTTCTGAAGACACATACGATCCAGACAGATTGAACTATGACAAGCAGTTGCTCAGGGATTTTTATCGAGAGCAAGGGTATGCGGATTTTAGAATAACGTCTGCTGTAGCAGAGCTTTCGCCAGATAAAAAATTCTTTTTTATAAATATCTCAGTAGAAGAAGGAGAACTTTACTCCTTTGGCGATATTTCCGTTGAAAGTGAAATTGAGGAGCTCGATCCTGAGATTCTCGTAAAGGCCATATATACCAAAAAAGGTCAACAGTATGATTCATCCGCTATTGATTCGTCAGTTGAGATTTTAACGGACATCGCTGGATTGAGAGGCTATGCCTTTGTTGACATTCGACCTCAAGTTAGACGTAATCGGGCTGAACGAACAGTTGATATTGTATATGTAATTAATGAAACGCCACGAGTTTATGTAGAAGAAATAAAAATTATCGATAATGTCAGAACTCATGACAAAGTTATCAGGCGGGAATTAAATCTGGTTGAAGGGGATGCCTACAATTCTCAAAAGGTAAAAAGGTCTGAGATTAGGGTTCGTGCACTTCAATTCTTTAAAGAAGTTACAATTGAACAGATTGAAGGATCGGCAGCTGACAAAACAGTTCTTGAAATAACGGTTGAGGAGCAGCCGACAGGAGAATTGACAGCTGGCCTTGGTTTTTCAAGTTATGAAGGATTGCTGGTCAATTTTAGTGTTGCGGAACGAAATTTACTTGGTAAAGGTCAATTCGTAAGACTTGGAGCTGATGTTTCAAAACGGCGTAAACAGGTGGAGTTAGGGTTTACCGAACCTTATTTTCTTAATAGAAGACTTGCTGTAGGAGCTGATATTTTCTTACGTGACGTTAACTTTATTGAAAGTGGATTTAGACAGAAGACACTTGGAACTACGTTACGTACAGGGTTTCCACTAACTGAATATATAATTATGAGCTTTTCTTATGGGCTTACAAAAGATACTGTTCTAACCAGTTTCTTTACTGAAAGTCCTTATATAAGGGGTAATAATGGTGAATATATTACTTCTTTCATTAGTTATGGTATTTCATATAATTCACTTGATTATCCTCAAAAGCCAAATAGGGGTCAACTATTCACGGTAAATCAGGAAGTTGCAGGACTAGGTGGTAACGAGAAATATATTAGAACGACTGCTAAATATGACTTTTATTATCCAATATATAAAACTTGGGTATTTAATATTAGTGCCGAAGGTGGGCATATTGAGGGTTTAGGAAAAGACATTAGATTAAATAAAAGATTTTTCCTAGGAAACCCAAAAATTCGTGGTTTTAAAGAAGCAGGGTTAGGACCTAGAGAATGGAGAGAAGGTTTCACTGAATTATATTCGGGTTATACCCTTGGCGGGAACACCTATTATACCACTAAAGCGGAGTTGTTTATTCCGCTTGGCGGAGGAGCAAGAGACCTTGGAATTGAAGCAAGTGCATATGTGGATGCAGGAGCCTTGTTTAATGTCGATGCAGAAGATAGTTTGACCTCAGCAGCAGGCGTGGTATATAGCAAGCTTGGAGATACACCAACACCGAGGGTATCTGTAGGAATAGGTTTCTCATGGGCGTCACCTTTTGGTCCATTTAGAATTGATTTGGCCAAAGCAATCAGAAGTCAACCAAGCGATGAAACGGAGTTTTTCCAATTTAATGTCGGAACGAGATTTTAAAATGAATAATATTATGAATGTAAAAAATATATCAATTGCACTGCTTACAATGCTGACAGTGTTTTTAGTAAACAACGTGGCATTTTCGCAAGAAATACCTGTGGCAAAAATCATCGTGATTGATAACAGGGTCATCAGCACAAATGCTGCCGTAGCCAAAGATATAAACAGACAAACTGCACAAATTAAAGCAACGATGGAAGCAGAACTCCAGACAAAGGAAAATGCTTTAAGAGCTGAACAGGAAGATTTAAAAACAAAAATCAATATTATTCCACAAGAATCATATAACCAGTTGCAGCAGGCCTTTCAGGTAAAGGTTAATCAATATCAGCAGGAAGTGCAGATTAAGAGTCGTCAGCTCGAAACAGCGATCGTGAATGCAAATAATGCCATTGAAAGAGAATTAAAACCCATTTTACAAAAAATTCTAAAAGATACTGGTGCAACAATGATGTTGGATAAAAATCTGATCAGAGAACAAATTCCTGGTCTTGATGTAACCACAAGAGTTATTGAACAGTTAGATTTGGTAATGCCTTCAACCACAGTGTCTCTGCCGCCGCTTCCTGAAGCAGCACCAGCAGCGGGTGCTGCGGCCCCGCAAGAGAATTAAAAAATACATATCTGAAGAAAAAACCTGTCATTTATGGCAGGTTTTTTTTATTGAGGCTTTTAAATTTTTTTCGAGCTTATTATACTGGTCTAAACAATAATTATAATGGAAGATCAATAATTATGTCTCTCGAGAAAGTTGATGATATTGACACTAATAAAATTAAGGAATTAATTCCCCATCGCTACCCTATGCTACTGGTAGACAGATTGTGCGACATTAATCCTGGCGAAAGTGCAGTTGGGAAAAAAGCTGTCACAATAAATGAGCCGTTTTTTCAAGGGCATTTTCCTGAAAAACCTGTGATGCCTGGTGTGTTGATTGTTGAGTCTATGGCGCAGACTGCTGCCGCTCTGGTTATGCTTAGTCTGGGTGAAGATGCAAAAGGTAAACTGGTTTATTTTATGTCAATTGATGGCGCGAAATTCAGAAAGCCAGTAGAGCCAGGTGATATGCTGGAGCTTCATGTTCAGAAAGAACAAAGTCGTAGAAATATCTGGCGTTTCTCAGCCCAGGGAAAAGTGGATGGTGCTGTTGTCGCCGAAGCCACATTTACAGCAATGATAGCGAACTGATGATCAATGACTGAACATTTTAAAATGCTCCATACAATGATCCGGGTAAAAGACCTGGATAAATCTATTGCATTTTATTGCAATTTTTTAAAAATGAAATTGCTAAGAAAAAAGGATTACCCGGAAGGTAAATTTACATTGGCCTTTGTCGGTTATGGAGACGAGGAAAATAATACTGTCGTCGAATTAACGTATAACTGGGACAGGGAAGAGGGGTATGACCTGGGCAATGGTTTTGGTCATCTCGCTCTGGGTGTGCCGGATATATATAAAACCTGTGAAGAGCTTGAAAGTGCAGGCATCGAAATACCGAGACCACCTGGCCCTATGAAACACGGTAAGACGGTAATTGCCTTTATTAAAGACCCAGACGGATATATGATTGAACTCATAGAGAAGAAATAAAAAAACCCGGCATTTAAAAGCCGGGTTTTCTTTTTGAATTAAATTACTGTTTAGCGTTTATCAATGCTCACATACTGGCGTTCACTTTCACCAATAAAGAGTTGACGTGGACGACCGATTTTCTGGGTAGGATCTTCAATCATTTCGCTCCACTGTGATACCCAGCCAACTGTACGGGCAAGTGCAAACAACACTGTAAACATTTCAGTCGGGAAGCCCATGGCTTTAAGAATGATACCAGAATAGAAGTCCACATTAGGATAAAGTTTCTTTTCAATGAAATATGGATCTTCAAGAGCAATACGCTCAAGTTCCTTTGCCACTTCAAGGAGCGGATCATTTATACCAAGCTCGCCAAGCACTTCATTGGCGGCCTGTTGAAGAACTTTGGCACGTGGATCAAAGTTTTTATAAACGCGGTGCCCAAATCCCATAAGACGGAAAGGATCGTTCTTATCCTTAGCTTTATCAATATATTCAGGAATTCTGTCAACAGTCCCAATTTCACTAAGCATTTTAAGGCAGGCTTCATTTGCACCGCCGTGAGCAGGACCCCAAAGGGAAGCAATACCAGCCGCAATACAGGCAAATGGATTTGCACCAGATGATCCGGCAAGGCGCACGGTTGAGGTTGATGCATTTTGTTCATGATCAGCATGCAGAATAAAGATTTTATCCATGGCGTTGGCCAGGATCGGATTTACTTTATATTCTTCACAACTTGGAACGCCAAAAGTCATGTAAAGAAAGTTTTCTGCATAATTAAGGTCATTACGGGGATAAACGAATGGCTGACCAATTGAATATTTGTAAGTCATCGCCGCAATCGTTGGGATTTTAGCAATCAGTCGGTTAGAAGCCACCTTGCGTTGTTCTGGATCGTTAATATCTGTGCTGTCATGATAGAAAGCTGACATTGCGCCAACAACACCACACATAATAGCCATCGGATGAGCATCGCGGCGGAAACCACCAAAGAATTTGCTAAGTTGTTCATGAACCATTGTATGATAGGTAATGGCATGTTTGAACTCTTCATCCTGCTGTTTGTTTGGAAGTTCCCCATTTAACAACAAATATGCGACTTCAAGAAAATCACTTTTTTCAGCGAGCTGGTCAATCGGATATCCACGATAAAGCAATTCACCTTTATCGCCATCAATATAGGTAATGGCACTTTCACAGCTGGCTGTTGAAGTAAAGCCGGGATCAAATGTGAACATGCCGGTATCACGGTAAAGTGTACGGATATCTATGACATCTGGTCCAGTTGAGCCACCGTATATTGGCAGTTCAAAAGTATTTCCGCGAACTGTTAATGAGGCCGTATCTGATGCCACAGTTTTTTTATATTTTTCTTCCATATGTCTCCATCCTTTTCGTATTTTGCAAGTTTTAAAAGACAGTTGCCTCTTAAAACTTCTATTTATGAGTTTCTATACACTGTTTTCTTAAACAAATTGTTTATTTTTTGTGAAATTAAACAATTTTTACATCTGGTCTTTAATCCTCGCCATGCTTTCGTTTTTTCCAAGCCAGTCCAGTACTTCTGAAATGCCTGGTGATACGTTACTGCCTGTTAATGCTGCTCTAAGTGGCTGGGCCACTTTGCCAAATCCAATTTCTTCCTTTTCAACAAAATTCTCTATGGTTTTTTGTAAATTTTCCCGGTTCCAATCTGATATATTTTCAAGTGCATAATATATTTTGCTTAATATCGGTTTTGCCTCATCACCAAGTGATTTCATTGCTTTTGGTAAAATATCCAGCGGCCGTTCAGCGAATAGGAATAAGGCACTTTCAGCCAGGTCAATCAAATTCTTTGCCCTGTTTTTAAGTTCGCTCAAGGCTTTAAGAAGTGTTTCTTGCTCAACTTCTGTCAGTTGGCGATTAAGCTTACTTTCAAGAAACGGCAGGCATCCTTCAAACAGAGTCTGATCACTTGCGGTTTCGCGCATGTAGATGCCGTTTAAATTTTCAAGTTTATTAAAATCAAATCTTGAAGGTGACTTACCAATTGCATCCAGATCAAACCACTCAATAGCCTGTTTTTCTGAAATAACTTCGTCATCGCCGTGTGCCCAGCCTAATCTGAGCAGGTAATTTTTTAAGGCATCAGGAAGATACCCCATATCACGGTAAGCATCAACCCCAAGAGCGCCGTGGCGTTTTGAAAGTTTCGCTCCGTCCTGCCCATGAATGAGGGGAATATGCGCATATTCCGGCAGGTCCCATCCAATTGCATTGATCAGTTGTGCCTGTCTAGCTGCATTGGTTAAATGATCATCACCACGTATAATATGTGTAACGCCCATATCATGATCATCAACTACGACAGAAAGCATATAGGTTGGCGTCCCGTCCGCGCGAAGCAGGATCATATCATCAAGCTCTTTATTCTTTACCGTAACATTACCCTGAACGTGATCTTTGATGATAATTTCACCGTCTTTGGGGGCTTTAAAGCGAATAACGGGCGCGATATCCTTGGGGCCATCGGCCGGGTCACGGTCCCGCCAGCGCCCGTCATAGCCAAGGGGCAATCCCTTTGCTTTTGCTGTTTCACGCATTTCTGCCAGTTCCTCTTTCGAGCAATAGCATTTATAAGCTTTTCCCTGTGCAAGCAGTTGATGAGCGACCTCAGCATGGCGTTCACGATAATCATATTGGAAAATAATTTCGCCGTCCGCTTTAAGGCCAAGCCAGTTCAAACCATCAAAGATTGCATCCACGGCTTCCTGTGTTGACCGCTGGCGATCTGTATCTTCGATCCGAATTCTAAAGTCACCACCATGATGACGTGTAAACAGCCAGTTAAACAGGGCCGTTCTGGCGCCACCTATGTGTAAAAATCCCGTTGGCGAGGGGGCAAATCGTGTCACTACTTTCTTCATTTGACTGTTTATGAAGCTCCGGTAAGATTAAATCTTGAATTTACGCAGTGACTCGTTTGAAATTCACATGATTGTGCTCAAATGATATAAATACCAACACTGCTTGATTTTGTTGAGTTTTTACTAGCATACTATCCAGTCAGAATGGAAGCTTTTTTATTAATTATTTTAGATTTTTTGGGGGATACAAAATTCTAAAGCTTACAGAAAAGTTGAGGGAAGCATTTTTCCGGGAACATGAACAATATTTGCTGGTTGTGCCCGTCCTGCTGGCGCTTGGGATTGGTTTTTATTTTTCATATAATCTTGAAATTAATTTTATTTATCAGCTTATCTTTTTGACCGTTTTAGGGATATTTTTTTTCTTAATCCGTAAGCAGTTTCCTTTTGCAAAATATATTCTTCTTTCCATAATCTTTATTAGTGCGGGATATTCACTTGCAAACTATCGTGTATTATCCCTTGCAACAGTCACACTTGAAAAAGAACTAAGTCCCACCAGTGTTACCGGCATAGTTCATAAAGTACATCTTTATGAAGATGGTAAAATCAGATTGACACTAAAGAATCCTGAAATCAGAAGGGTGGAGCCGCTTGATCTGGTCAACATTAAAGTCAATAAATTTACGGATATGCCCTATCCAGGGGATAAAGTCAGAATAAGAGCAGGATTAATGCCCCCGCCCGGACCATCCATGCCGGGAGATTATGATTATGCAAGACAAGTCTGGTTTCAGGGGTTAAGTGCAGTTGGCTATGCGGTATCTGATTTGGAAATATTGGAAAAAAATAGCGGTATAAAAGCATCATTCAACCAGTTAAGGCAGCAAATGGCTGAGCGGATCAGGTCTGAATTGCCCGGGGAGGCCGGGACATTGGCCGCGGCCCTGATTACAGGAATTAGAGGCGGCATGCCGGAAAATCTGGCAGAAGCCATGAGAAATGCCGGACTTGCCCACCTGCTGGCGATATCCGGGCTTCATATGGGACTTCTTTGTGGCGTTGTGTTTTTTATGTCAAGAATGTTGCTGGCCTTGTCACCGACCCTTACCCTTAATTATCCGATTAAAAAATGGTCGGCGGTCATCGCGTCTTTGGCGGGGCTTGGATATCTGTTTATCAGTGGAGCATCCATTCCAACGGTACGTGCCTTTATAATGGTTATAATCGTATTCATTGGGGTATTAACGGACCGGAAAGCCATTTCATTAAGATTGGTGGCAATTGCTGCTACATTTATTCTTGTTACAACACCTGAAGCTTTAATCGGGGTCAGTTTTCAGATGTCATTTGCCGCTGTGGTCGCACTGGTGGTTGTATTTGAACGCTTCGGCAATGATTTTTTAAAGCGCTTTCGCAGTGATAGTGGGTTAAGACAAAAAATACTCTTATTTATTATTGGTAGCCTTTTTACGTCATTGGTTTCAGAACTCGCCATTGCCCCTTTTGCCCTATATCATTTTAACAAAATTGTATTGTTTGGCCTGCTCGCCAATCTCATTGCCATGCCGGTGATGGGGTCATGGGTCATGCCGTGCATTGTCGCAACCCTGGTCTTGATGCCGTTTGGGATTGAGAAAATAGCCTTGATCCCGATGTCCTGGGGACTTGAAGTGATAATGAGAACGGCATATTGGGTATCAAACCTTCCCGGGGCGACACTTGAAATTCCAGCGATCAGTTTAAAGGCGCTTGTCTTTCTGGTCATTGGCACTTTGTGGTTTGGGATCTGGCGGCTAAAATGGCGTTATGCCGGTATTCCGGTAATGATTTATGGTATTTATCTGGCCGTTGGTTATGTCCGCCCCGATATTTTAATTGATAATGCCGGAAAAACCATTGCCCTTCGCGGTGAAGATGACAGCCTGAGCCTGTCCCGCACAAATGGCAGCCGTATAGTGCGTGAACGCTGGCAGCAGCGATATGGCTTAACCGGAATTTCAAGATGGGACTATGAAAGCTTTGCCCCTGAAAATGCAGCGGGCAGGGAGCTTTCCTGTGATGCGTTCAGCTGTCTTTACCGCCCGGAAAGAACCGACCATATGCTGATTTCACTGGTTCAAAATGAACTGGCTTTACCGGAAGACTGTCAAAATGCTGATATAATTATAAGTTTGGTGCCCGTCGAAATAAGCTGCCCGGCCGATGTGGTCCTTGACCGCTGGGATTTTTACCATAATGGCGGTTATGCGATTTGGCTTCCTGATGAAGGAGGAGGACAGGTAAAAATGATCAACGTAAAGGAAAGCCGGGGTCTTTACCCCTGGGTGCATTAATTCTTGGCAACTGAAAAATGGTCGTAATATTCGCTTTCCATACCTTGTCCGAAACGCTCAATCCTGACATCAAGCAGGTATGGACGCCCACGAGCCATTTCAGCGCGGCAACGGGCAATGGCGTCTTTAAGGTCTTCTGCCTTTTCAACGCGTTCGCCATTGATATCGTAACTTTCTGCCATTTTTGCATAGTGAATATCAGGATGTTTGAGGTTGCAGCCGATATAATTGCCGGTTTGTGAGCTGCGCCCCTTATAAAAATTCTGCGCTTTGCGGTTGGCGGCATATTCACCATTATTAAAAATTACAATGCCGATAGGCACATCATAGCGCGATGCGCTCCAGAGGGCCTGTGAGCCAAAATTAAAGGACCCATCCCCTGTCAGGCACCAGGTTTCCTTTTCTGGTCGGCCCATCTTAACACCGATGGATGCCGCAAGTCCCCAGCCAAGAACACCGGAATTGGTGGCAAAATTTCTGCGCCTTCTGTCAAATGACTTTTGATGATCAATTTTAAAATAATCCCAAAAATGATATTTGGACAGGATGAGTTCAGTAACCACCAATGCATCATCAGCAATCTGCCGATCCAGTTCAAGCATAAGACGTGATGTTGAAATAATCGGCATTTCCCATTCTTTGCGCGCGATTTGATCCAGGTTAGCACGGCGATCTTTAGTATAATCTGTGACCCATTTGGCATCCCTGGGGGTGGTATTACGGGCTTTAAGTTCTTCAATGACGGCTTTGGCGGTTGTCTTGACACTGGCGACGACGGCGATATCGACCGGATAGTTACGTCCGACTTCTGATCCGGCAAGACTGGTATGGATAATTCGAGCATCCCTCCTGACCCAGGGTATATCCGGTTTATTGACCACTTTAAACATGTGACCTCCAAGGGCCCAGAAACAATCAATGGATTGGGCAAGCGTTTGGTCAATTCCATAATTGCCAACAAAATGCGGATGAGTGTTGGGAAAAACCACGGGCATTCGTGCTCCAAAGGATACGGCCGCCCCAACAAGTTCAGCGATTGTCTGGACTTCTTCGCTTATTTCATGACGGACACAATCATCATCAAGAAACAGCATAGGTCTTTCAGCAGCAATCAGAAAATCAGCAATTTTTTTGACATCCTGTTCCCGTGGTGCCACTTCAATGCTTACCCTTGATCTTGAGCGGGGGATAATTTCCGTACTTTCAACTTTCGTTTCCCAGTGATCCTTAGAAAATGTTAGGAAGGTGGGGCCACCGGGCGGTGCTTCCGAAAGCATAAATGCACGGCGCAATGTTTCGGGTATAGTTTTGGCGTTTGTCACATCCCATGTCCACTGGGCATAGTCGGCAGGAAGTTTATGAAGGTTCGGGGCTTCAAGAAACCCGTTGCTACCGCGATATTCACTATGTTGCCGCCCTGCAGTAACCACAACTGGTGTTCGGTCACGATAACAGCTTACCATTTGACCGAGTGCATATGATGCGCCAGCCACAGAATGGAGCTGTACAAGGGATGTTTTTCCTGTTGCGCGGCTAAAGCCATCGGCCATTGCCATTGCAGCATTTTCGTGAATACAGGTAACATATTTTAGTTTGTCACGATCAACGAGTGCATCCAGAAATCCGACTTCTTCCGACCCGGCCAGTCCAAAAACATATGGAACATCCCAGTCAATCAGAAATTCAGCCATAATTTCCCCGCCGCTCAGCCCTTTGACCGTCCGACTTTGTTCGGGCTTTTCCCCTGAATAGGGTTCGGCCGCCGACGCTTTTACGGATAGTGACAGACTGCCGGCAATTGTTCCAGCCCCGATACTGGAAATGCCGATATTGCGAAGCTTTGTAATAAATGTTCTGCGATCAATTCTATTGTCGATGAAATCCTTGCTGATTTTAAACATGAAACCACCCCTTTTTATTGCAGATAATATCGTAGCTTACTTAAGTCTTGGGTCAAGCAAAACTAAAAATTGGCAAGTGGGAAACCCTATGATAGTGTTTGATCATAACTATTAAAAAGAGGGAAAAATGAGCATAAAAAAACTGAGGACCGGGGTTGCTTTCGCCGTAATGATGACCTCTCAACTTGCCAATGCTGATGAGCCGTTTCAGGATGTTGCTTACACAATTTTAAAAGACAGTATTTCGATGCGCACTGTTGTCGGTGAAGGGAACGAAACACCAAAATTTGCGGCCTATATTGCTGATTTATTTCAAAAAGCGGGCTTTTCGAAGGATGACATTACCATTATCCCTTATGAAGATACGGCAGGGATGATTGTTAAATTCAGGGGCGATGGCCGTTCGGGCAAAAAACCATTTATCATTTCCGCACATATGGATGTGGTTGAAGCGCTCCGTCAGGACTGGGAACGCGATCCCTTCACCATGATAGAAGAGGGAGATATGTATTTCGGGCGCGGCACGCTGGATACGAAGCTGAATGTTGCAGCCATTGTTGCAACCCTTTTAAGGCTTAAATCCGAAGGGTTTGTCCCCAGTCGTGATATCATAATGGTGCTCAGTGGTGATGAGGAAACATCCATGGCGACCACGAAAATTATCACCAGCGATTATAGGGATCAGATTGATGCGGAATTTGCCATCGTTGCCGATGGCGGTGGTGGCAGTCTTGATGAAAATGGCAAGGCATTTTCCTTCACAGTGACCCATTCGGAAAAGACATTCGCCTCTATCGAAGTCACAGCCCATAATCCCGGCGGTCATAGTTCACGTCCGCGCAAGGATAATGCCATCTATGATATTTCACGGGCGATGATCAATTTGTCAAATTATGAATTCCCGGTTATTCAAAGCGAACTGACCAAAACATATTTTGAAAAAACGGCGAAGCTGGTGACGGACCCCAAAATCAGCAAAGCGATGGCCGATTTCGCCAAAAATAAAAATGATAAGGAAGCGGTGGCAACTTTAAGGTCATATCCCCAGTATATCGGTGCAACGGGAACCACATGCGTTGCAACCATGTTGCGTGGCGGGCATGCAGATAATGCGTTGCCACAATCGGCCACAGCAACGGTTAACTGCCGCATTTTTCCGGGGATAAGTGAAGAGGAAACCATTAATCAGCTTAAAGCGGTAATGAAAAATGATAAGCTGGACTGGAAAGTGATTAACACTGTGGAAGCGGCCCCGGAATCACCCCTGAATGAGGAGGTGCTTTCCGCGGTGGAGAGAGCCATTCATGTTGAATTTCCCGATATTCCAATCGTTCCCGCGATGGCACTCGGCGCCAGTGACGGTAAGCATTTCCGTTCTGCAGGAATTCCAAGTTATGCCCTGACCGGGATTTTTATTAAGGCATCGGACGGATTTTCCCACGGGCTTAACGAACGGGTGCCAAAGGACAATCTTGAACGCTCTATGCGTATCTGGCACCAGCTCTTTTCTGAGTGGGCCGGGTAATTTAAAGCTTAATTGTTTTAATATCTTAATGTTTTCTGGGGCTCGATGTGCCGCGTTTTTTGCGGTACTGCCGGGTGCCCGGTTTACCCAGTGTTGAGCGGCCCTCAGTTTTACTGAAGCGGGCCATAGGGTCAAGATTAATCCCGAACTCTTTTTCCTCAAGCTGCTTAATCTCGTCCCGCAATCTGGCCGCTTCCTCAAACTCAAGGTTTCCTGCGGCTTCGAGCATATTTTTCTCCAAACCTTCGATATAACTTCTTAAATTATGACCGACCAGATTATTGGTGCTCTCCGTCCCCAAAGACACAGTCACGTGATCTCTTTCGGCGGTGTCCCCAATAATATCACCGATCGATTTTTTGATGCTTTCCGGCGTTATACCATGTTCTTTGTTAAAGGCTTCCTGAATGGCACGGCGGCGATCTGTTTCACTGATTGCCGCTTTGATGCTGTTGGTTTCCTTATCCGCATAAAGTATGACTTTGCTGTCAACATTCCGGGCCGCCCGGCCGATGGTCTGGATGAGCGAGGTTTCGGAGCGAAGAAACCCTTCCTTGTCGGCGTCAAGGATAGCGACAAGACCGGTTTCCGGAATATCAAGCCCTTCCCGAAGTAGGTTGATGCCAATCAGAATATCAAAGACACCAAGCCGTAAATCACGTATAATTTCAATCCGTTCAAGAGTATCTATGTCCGAGTGCATGTAACGAACTTTAAGGCCGTTATCGTGCATATATTCGGAAAGGTCTTCTGCCATGCGTTTGGTTAGGGTGGTGACAAGAACACGGTGGCCTTTTTTAATCACTTCCTGAACTTCATGTAGAAGATCATCAACCTGGCTTTCAACCGGGCGGATTTCAACCGGAGGGTCGGTGAGCCCGGTTGGCCGGATAACCTGTTCGACAAATTCGCCGCCAGTTTGTTCAAGTTCCCATTTGCCGGGGGTGGCAGAAACATAAATTGACTGGGGTCTGAAATATTCCCACTCGCTGAATTTTAAGGGCCGGTTATCAATGCAACTTGGCAAGCGGAAGCCATACTCGGCGAGGGTGCTTTTCCGTGAATAGTCGCCTTTTGACATACCACCGATCTGGGGCACACTGACATGGCTTTCATCCATAAAGAGCAGCATATTTTCCGGCAGATATTCAAAAAGGGTAGGTGGGGCCTCGCCGGGACCACGCCCGGTCAGATGGCGTGAATAATTTTCAATGCCGGGACAGACGCCACTGGCGCTGAGCATTTCAAGATCAAATTTTGTTCTTTGCTCAAGGCGGGCTGCTTCAAGCAACATACCTCTTTCATGATAGTCCTTAAGTCTTAATTCAAGCTCTGCTTTGATGGTTTTGATGGCCTGGTCCATGCTGGGGCCGGGGGTTACATAATGGCTGTTGGCATAAAGCTTGACCGATTGCAGGTCCTCAATTTTTTCACCGGTCAGTGGATCAAACAGGGTTATTTTCTCCAGTTCATCACCAAAAAAATCAAGCCGCCAGGCACGATCCTCAAAATGGCTTGGGAAAATTTCGATGACGTCACCACGCACACGGAACGTACCACGGGTAAAGGATATATCGTTGCGCTTATATTGCAGTTCCACAAGATGACGAAGAAGTTTTCGCTGATCATAAATCATGCCCAGTTTAAACGTAATGGCCATTTGCAAATATGTTTCAGCCGCGCCCATACCATAAATACAGGACACACTGGCAACAATAATCACATCATCGCGTTCAAACACTGCCCGGGTGGCGGCATGACGCATACGGTCAATGCTTTCATTAATATTGGCATCTTTTTCGATAAATGTATCGGAACGCGGTACATAGGCTTCCGGCTGATAATAATCATAGTAGGATACGAAATATTCAACGGAATTATTGGGGAAAAAGCTTTTCATTTCACCGTAAAGCTGTGCGGCAAGGGTTTTGTTATGGGCCATGATCAGGGCCGGACGCTGCGTTTCCTCAATTATTTTGGCCATAGTATAGGTTTTACCTGACCCCGTTACACCGAGCAAAACCTGATCGGTCAGGCCATTATTCAGCCCTTCGGTAAGCGCTTTTATGGCCTTGGGCTGATCGCCGGCAGGTTCAAAATCGGATTCGATTTTGAATTTTATGCCGCCTTCGGTCTTCGCCGGTCTGTCATAAAAGACACGTGGCTTGGTAATTGTCGGTGATTTCAGATTATATTCAAATTTCATGTGACTAATATGTGTTGATTGGCCTCATTTTGCAATCTCTCTCTTGCACAATTTTGGAACTTCACTTAATTTCGCCTCAATAACTCAACTGATTCATAAATGGATATTATTATGGCGTTTATTGCGGATGCGCTCGGGCGTATAAAACCTTCTCCTACTATTGCGGTAACCAGTAAAGCAGCGGAGCTTCGTGCCGCTGGCAAGGATGTTATCGGTCTTGGTGCCGGGGAGCCGGATTTCGATACGATTGATTATGTAAAAGAAGCAGGGATCAAGGCCATCAGGGATGGACAGACAAAATATACTGCCGCAGACGGCACGCCGGAGCTTAAAGATGCGATTTGTCAGAAATTCAAGCGTGATAACGACCTTGATTATAAACGTGAAAATATCAGTGTGAATTGTGGCGGTAAGCACACAATTTTCAATGCTTTAATTGCGACACTAAATCCGGGTGATGAAGTTATTATTCCAACACCTTACTGGGTTTCCTATCCTGATATGACGTTGCTTGCTGGTGGAACACCAGTTTTTGTTGAAGCAACAATCGATACCGGCTTTAAAATTACCGCTGCGCAGCTTGATGCGGCTATAACACCAAAAACGAAGTGGATCATTCTAAATTCGCCATCAAACCCATCTGGCGCCGCCTATACATATGATGAAATGAAAGCGCTGACCGATGTTGTGCTTAAGCACCCGCATGTCTGGATTTTTGCTGATGATATTTATGAGCATATTATTTATGACAATTTCAAATTCCATACACCAGCGCAGGTCGAACCAAAACTAAAAGACCGCACCCTGACAATGAATGGTGTTGCAAAAGCCTATGCCATGACTGGCTGGCGGATTGGCTTTGCAGGCGGTCCGGTGGAACTGATCAATGCCATGCGCAAAGTGCAGTCGCAAAGCACTTCAAATCCCTGTTCAATCTCACAGGTTGCAGCAGTTGCGGCACTTACCGGACCGCAGGGCTATCTGAAAGAGCGTGCAGCAGAATTTCAAAAACGCCGTGATATGGTGGTTTCTATGATCAATGATGTACCGGGACTGAGCTGCCCGACACCGGAGGGGGCATTTTATGTCTATCCGAGTTGCGCAGAACTGATCGGCAAGAAAACACCCGATGGTAAGGTCATTGAAACGGATCTGGATGTGTCAACATATCTTCTGGAGAGCGTTGGGGTCGCCGTTGTCCATGGAGAGGCATTTGGTCTTTCACCGCATTTCCGTATTTCCTATGCGACATCGGAAGATGTGCTGAAAGAAGCCTGTGGCCGCATTAAAAAAGCGTGTGAAGCATTATCCTGATTGATGGATTTTGATCTGATCATATTTGACTGTGACGGGGTTCTTGTTGATAGCGAGCCGATTGCCAATCGGCTTTTAAGGGATGCTCTGGCAAAAAACGGTCTTGAGATGACGTTGGATCAGGTTGTTGATACTTATGTCGGCCGATCAATGTCAGCAGTAGTCACCATTTCGGAAGATTTGCTGGGAAGGTCATTGCCAGCAGATTTTCTTGATGTTCTTCAGGTTGAGACTTTTGCGGCTTTTAAAGAAAAATTGAAAGCGGTTGATGGGGTGGAAGACCTGATTAATCATATATTACTGCAGAAGAAAAAAATCTGTGTGGCTTCAAGCGGCAGTTTTGAGAAAATGGACTTTACCCTTGGCCTTACTGGACTTCGTCATTATTTCGGGGACCATATATATAATTCTTCTCAGGTAAAGCGGGGAAAACCTTATCCTGATTTATATCTTTATGCTGCTGAACGGATGAAAGTTGAGCCAGCCAAGTGCCTTGTGATTGAAGACAGCCTTCCAGGTGTTCAGGGGGCTGTCGCTGCGGGGATGGAGGTAATTGCTTACTGCGTGAACGGTCAGGATGAAAAATGCAAAAAAGCAGGCGGGCTGGTCTTTAAGCAGATGAGCGAAATTAAAAAACATATTCATTAAAAAAAATGCCGGGTCAATGACCCGGCAAGTTCACAAAATATAGGGAGGTTTCATATCTTGGGGAGATTATGAAACAGTGATGGGCCGAAAAGGGGGAGGATGCGGCACCACCACGAACTGAAATAATTAAAGAATTACTCAGCGATGTTTCTCAACATCTGAGTAAAGTTATAGCCGATTGTTTTTGGAATGAGTACCTAGCAAAAACTCGTTGCTCCTATGCAAAAATTGCATAGCTAATGCCTTATTTAGGACATTATGTTAGATTATACTAAAATCTTGAGTGTTTGAATTCCTCAATTATAAAGTCCCTAAACGCAGAGATTCTCTGAGATTTCCTTAGTTCCTGAGTATATACAAAATACGCTGGAAATTCATGTGTCTGTGTATCAGCAAGTATTCGTAACACATTTGTAGACCCCTGAACCAGATAATCGGGAAGTGAGCCGACGCCAAGCCCGGACTTAATTGCCTGTAACATACCATAAATATTATTAACTTCTAGAATCGGTGTTCGTTTTTGTGTTGCACCAGCTTCAAGAATCCAATCAATATTTTCAATGGGGCTGTTGGTTATGTCGCCATATGTGATCAGCCGATGATGGTCAAGTTCCGCAAGCGACCGTGGACGACCGTATTTATTAAGATAATCTGGCGATGCATAAATATTATAATGAAATGTACCGATCTGTTTTTGTATCAGATCCAGATGCTCCGATGGATGAAAACGGATTGCCACATCGGCCTGTCGGGTAAACAAATCAAAATCACTGTCACCGATTAACATCTGTACCTGTATATCCGGATATTTATTTATAAATTTCCAGATATTATTCATCATCCAGGTTGATCCGAAAGAGTTGGTCGTGGTTATTTTAAGTTTCCCTCTTGGGCTTTCTGTCCCTTCAAGAATTTTTTGTTCTGTAACATGAATTTTTGAAACAACTTCTCTTGTTGTCTCAAATAATGATTCCCCTTCATCGGTTAGGATAAGTCCACGTGCGTGGCGATTAAATAACGAAGTCTGAAGACTGTCTTCAAGGGTACGGATTTGACGGCTGATAGCTGACTGACTTAAGCCAAGTGTGTCACCGGCACGCGTAAAACTACCAGCGGTAGCGACCGCATGGAATATGCGAAGTTTATCCCAATCCATGGATAGTCTCCCTTATATTTTGCCATTAATAGCCTTGGATATTCCGTTATCTCTCTCAGAACATCCATTATAAGGCTTTATTATTTATTATTCATTCTCAGCTATAAAGCGTTCTGCTTCAAGTGCGGCCATACAGCCCATACCTGCGGCAGTAACGGCTTGTCTGTATTTCTCATCCGTGACATCACCTGCTGCATAAACACCGGGAATATTGGTTATAGTGCTATCCGGTGCCGTATTGATATACCCGCGTTCATTAATATCAATTTTTCCTGTAAAAAGTGACGTTGCCGGGGCGTGACCAATGGCAATAAATACACCATGAACTGGAATTTCATTGGTCTCGCCTGTTTTTACATTTTTTACTCTTGCCGCTGTTACACCGCCCATTGGTGGCTCATCGCCAAGAATTTCATCAATTTCATGATTCCAAAGGCATTCAATTTTTTCATTGGCAAATAAACGGTCCTGAAGAATTTTTTCTGATCGCAGTTCGTCGCGTCTGTGAACCAACGTTACTTTGGAAGCGAAGTTGGTTAGGAATATGGCTTCTTCGACCGCTGTGTTCCCACCACCGACGACGATAACGTCTTTCCCGCGGTAAAAGAAACCGTCGCAGGTTGCACAAGCGGATACGCCAGTCCCCTGAAATTTTGTCTCCGATGGCAGCCCAAGCCATTTTGCCTGTGCGCCCGTTGCAATTATGACCGTATCCCCGATATACGTATCACCACTATCGCCCTTGCAGACAAAAGGTCGTTTCGAAAAATCAACATCGCTAATGAAATCAGAAATTATGGTTGTTTCAACATGTTCGGCCTGTGCTTTCATTTGTTCCATAAGCCATGGACCCTGTATGGCCTCAGCAAAGCCCGGATAATTTTCTACATCAGTCGTAATTGTAAGTTGTCCACCTGGTTCCATACCCTGAACAATTATGGGTTTTAAATTTGCCCTTGCAGCATAGATTGCAGCAGTATAGCCAGCAGGGCCGGACCCAATAATAAGGACTTTAGTGCGATGTTCAGTTGCCATAAATGAAAGCTCCAGAATTAGTATGTAATATTCATAAATTTTGTTGGTCTCTTATGGCACGAAAAAACCGGACTGTGAAGTCCGGTTTTTATAAATTTATAATCATTCTAAAAATTACATTTTTTGTGTTTCACGCACCTTTTCAATAACTTCTTTTAAGTGCTCGTAAGGGACGTAACCGGCTATGATCTGATCACCAATGACAAAGCCTGGTGTGCCTGAAATTCCAATATTCTGAACCAGATATTTAGTCTTTGTTATATTGCTTTCTATTTCAGGATCTTTCATATCCTGCTTTAATTTTTCTTCGTCAAGACCGGCATCTTGGGCAATTTTCATCACTAGATCTTCTGTTAGTGCGCGTTTATTCTTCATCATGGCATTATGGAATTCCATAAATTTCCCTTGCTTCATTGCCGCCATTGCGGCTGCAGAGGCATAATTTGATGATTCTGCAAGAATAGGGAGTTCCTTATAAATCACTTTTAAATTCTTATCTTCATCAAGCAGCTTGCTCAGAATGCTGGGGACCTGTTTGCAATAACCGCAATTATAATCGTAAAATTCAACCAAAGTAACATCACCGTCTTTATTTCCGGCAACATAACTATAACCGTCATTATAAAGCTGATCATGAGCATCCAATAGCATGCTTGCGTTCTGGCGTTTGCGAAGAACGTTTACGGCTTCCGGGATGATTTCCGGATTTTCAAGAATATAATTACGGATTAGCGTATTAATTTCTTCCTTTTGAGCATCGTTAAATGATGTGCCGCTTTGCTGTGCGTTTCCGAACAGGGTAAATAATCCTGCTGAAACGATGACCAGCATTATTGCGGCGATCAATTTTGGAAATCTCATACCCTAACTCCTATTTCTTTCTTTTTGGCGTTCTGCTTTTTCTTTTTGTTCCTGTTCCTGCTGATCTCTCTCCTGTTTATCCATATTTGTCTGGCTAGCCATCATAATATCCTGGGCTTTAAACCAGTTTGGAGAGTTCTTAGGAAGTAAGTCTACAGCTTTCTTAGCATTTATCATAGCACCTCTAATATTACCAGTAAGTAAAAAATGTTGAGCTGTAGAGTAATGTGTCATCGCTTCATCATTTTTCCTATGGTAGGCAATTGAGGCTTCTTTCCAGCTAAAACTGTCATTAGGCTCTTCTCTAAGCACGATTTCAAGATTGCTGATTGCTTCATCAAGATATGTGTCATTTTCGGTGCTTATAAGGGATCGTGCATATGACATGCGGATTAAGGTTGAAGACGGTAAATTCTCTACTGCCTTTTTATAGGGTTCAAGTGATTCTTCCACTCTCCCGTCTTCAAATAAAATTTGTCCTTTTGTTTCCTGAAAGTAAGGATTATCAGGAAATTCATTTATAAGTGAATCAATTTCAGCCAGTGCCAGTTTTATCTGCTTACTTCTTTGATAGCCGAACGTGCGGGCATAACGTGCATTGACGCTTTGATCACTAAGAGGGTATTTTACCAATGTTGCCTGCAAGGGTTTAATATAACCATATAATTTCGCCTGTAATCTGAGAAACTCTTTTTCAAGTTCAGGATCTGTTTTTACATCGTAAAATGGGGACGCTTTTACCCTTTCCTCAACGCGCTCTATACGGTCTGAGGTTAAAGGATGAGTACTTGCGTAAGGATCTTGGTATCTCTCTGGGACGAGGTCCTGGTCACCGAGAATTTCAAAAAATTCAATGAGACCTTTTCCAGACTGTCCCATTTTATCCAGAATTGTAAGGGCTGACTGATCAGCTGATGATTCTTGTGTTCGACTGAAACGCAGCAGTGTCCGATAGCCAACCTGCTGCCCGCCCATCATAATTGCCATTCCGGCATCTGCGGAGCCCGCTGCCATTGCAGCAACACCTAGTAACAACCCCATGAGGCTGTATGCGGTCATTTGAGACATGCCTTCACTAAATCTTGAAAGATGGCCACCTTTAATATGACCTGTTTCATGGGCAATGACCCCGATAACCTGATTTGTATTTTGTGCCGCAAGCAGAAGACCGGAATTAATGAACACATTCTGACCACCCATGACAAAGGCATTGATTGAACTGTCATCAAGAAGATAAGTTTCAACTGCATTTGGCTCAAGGTCGGCTGCTTTAAAAATTGGTTCTGTAATGTCTCTTATGATCTGCTCAATTTCAGCATCCCGTAAAATGGAAAGTCCACGCTCTTTTGCAAATGTAATATTTGTCATAGTGAAGCTGTAAATAAGCGTCACAACAAATAGTCTGTGTAGTACACCCTTAATGGTTCTAATAATCATTTGCCAAGTCTATTCTTAAAGGCCTGTTTCGTCAATTGCAGCTCCATATATTCATTAACGGCTTAATGGAGAATGAACATAATGGTATTTCAGAATTGTGACAAAATTAAAGCCCGAATAAAGTTTCGGGCTTTAATGTAATGAATGGCTTATCTGGACCACCAGCCTTTTTTCTTTGGTTTGACTTCAACTGGTGCTGTATTTGCTACTGAAACAGCTTCTTTATCAGGAATGGGGGCTGTCTCACTCGCTGTTTCTGTTTTTTTAGTGGTTCTTTTTCTGGGGCTTCTTGCTGGTTTCTTTTCAGTCTGGCTTTCTTCATTGGCCTCAGATTTATCCTCAACTGACTTTTTACGTGCACGTGGTGCCCGTTTAGGTTTTGGCTTTACTTCCTCTTTTGCCGCTGCTGTTTCAGAAACTTCGGCTAATTGCTTATTCTGATCGGTATTTTCTTCCTTTTTATCGTCGTCCTGAACTTTTCTTTTTTGACGTGGCTTAGGGTTTGTTTTAGCTTCTTCCTTAATTTCCTGTTTATCGGTAACGTCCGCAGTTACAGTTTTCGTTTCATCGGAAAGATCTTTGTCGCTTTTACTATTTGATTCATCAGTCTTGTTTTCGATTTTATTATCAAAGTCACGTCTTTTCCCCCGTCTTGGACGGCGTTTGCGGCGCGGGCGATCATGGTCTTCTTCCCCTAATACAGAATTTTCATCCGGCTCGTTTGTAGGAAGGTTACTTTTATTTTGCGAAGGTTTTCTTCTTCTTCTGCGTCGTTTTGATTTTTCGTTGTTTGTTTCGTTATTTGCTTCTTTATTTGTTTCTTTATTTGTTTCTTTAGGGGTGACGTCTTCTTCCGTTACATCAATCAGTTTATTGACATCGTGTCCTAGCCTTAAAGAGTCATTTCTGTTTTGCAGAGTGCCGGAAGGCTTGCCTGATTTATCCATGCGGTAAGCAGATGCGGTCAGATCATTATCAATGGCAATTGTAACGCTGAATTTATTCCGCTTTTCAAGGCTGATTAGATTTTCTCTTTTATTATTAAGAAGATATATAGCAACTCTTGAAGGAAGATAGACGGTAAAATGGGAATTGTTACTTCGGCTGCCTTCTTCTTCAATAATTCTTAATATATGAAGGCTCTGTGATTCAACAGATCTTAATACACCGCTGCCTTCGCAATGCGGGCAGGGGGTTGTGCTTGATTCAAGCACGCCGACCCTTAATCTCTGTCTTGACATTTCCATCAGGCCAAAAGAACTGATCCTTCCTACCTGAATGCGGGCACGGTCAGCTTTTAGACAATCCTTCATTTTTCTTTCAACAGCCCGGTTATTCCGGTTCTCTTCCATGTCGATAAAATCAATGACAACGAGCCCTGCCATATCCCTTAATTTTAACTGACGGGCAATTTCCTCAGCTGCTTCAAGATTTGTTTTAAGCGCCGTTTCCTCGATATTATGTTCTTTTGTTGCTCTTCCTGAGTTTACATCAATCGAAACCAATGCTTCCGTCGGGTTTATAACAATATAACCTCCAGATTTTAGTTGTGCTGTCGGGCTATACATGGAATCGAGATGAGCTTCCACTTTATAGCGCTGAAAAAGCGGAATTGGATCAACATAATGATGGATTTTCTTGGCATGGCTGGGCATTAACATGCTCATGAAATTTTTTGCTGTTTTATATCCTCTTTCCCCTTCAACCAGTATTTCACTGATGTCTCTGGTATAAAGATCACGAATGCTGCGCTTGATCAGGTTGCCTTCTTCATAAATCTGCGTTGGAGCAATAGATTTAAGTGTAAGTTCTCGGATCGCATCCCACATTCGTTTAAGATAATCATAATCACGTTTAATTTCCAATTTGGTGCGGTCACTGCCCGCTGTGCGGATGATACAGGCATGCCCCTTAGGCATATTTAGCTCTGATAGAATATTTTTTAGCTTTTTGCGGTCTTTGACATTGGCTATTTTACGACTAACGCCACCACCGTGAAGTGTATTTGGCATAAGTACACAATAACGGCCGGGTAGAGAAAGATAAGTTGTGAGGGCAGCACCCTTATTACCGCGTTCTTCTTTAACAACCTGTATAAGAATAATCTGGTTTTTCTTAATCACTTCCTGAATTTTATATTTATAGCGCAGACGTTTTGCCATTTTAATGCGTAAACGTTCTTCTTCTTCTTCCTCAGAGGGGGAATTAACCTCTTCATGGCTTTCAATGGCCAAATCACCATTTTCTATAAATTCATCATCTGTAAATTCATTTTCATCATGACCGTGATCATGATTATGATCGTCATCATCATCATGTTCTTCAGCATTATTAGCATCATCAGCAAGTTCTTCTGTAATAACATCATCAGCTTTTGTTGATTCAGCTTTCGTATTAGATTTTTTTCTGCGGGGTTTGCGTTTGGCTGCTAGATCTTTTTCATTATCTTCCGGCTCAACTTTCTTTTCAGAATTTTCGTCAGTTTCCTGAATATCACTGACAATTAATTCTCCAGCATCATCAGTTTTCTCAACATGATTTTCAGTGTCGCTTTCGCTGTGCCTTCTGCGGGGGCGTCTTCTTCTCTTTTTTGGTTTTTCCTGTTGTTCTTTAGCTTCAACTTCAAAAAGATCAACATTGGCTGCTGCTTCTTCCGCGATTAATGCTTCGCGGTCAGCAACCGGGATTTGATAATAATCAGGGTGAATTTCACTAAAGGCCAGAAATCCATGACGATTTCCACCGTAATCCACAAATGCGGCTTGCAGTGAAGGTTCGACACGAGTTACTTTCGCTAGGTAAATGCTGCCTTTTAATTGCTTTTTAGAGGAACTTTCATAATCAAAGTCCTCCACTCGATTTCCGTCGACGATGGCCACACGGGTCTCTTCCTGGTGGGAGGCGTCGATTAACATACGTATTGACATATAAATATTCTCCACTCAAAAAACCGCTCGAGCTATTATGGTCATTTACTGCCATAAAGCGTGCAGGTTTTTGGTTTGTTGTTTTTAATAATTTTTGGGGCAATGCATTAAAAGACTTAGGAAAGAGAACAAATACGCCATTATCACCAAAGGTTTTTTCCTTTGATGCTGGGTGACTACTCTTGCTGCTTTTAATGCTTGAATTCATAATTTTTTTATCAAACTTGTTTTTGGTTTGATTGTAATCTCTATTCTTTTTTCTTTTTCTTATAAGTATTTCTTATAAAGCCTAATCATCACATTGATTTTCAGCATCGTATTTTCGATCATTTCTTACGCGTCAATACGACTGGATTATAACATAATAAACATGTTGACGATAAACAACTGAAAATAACAAAAATTAAAAAATACTTTTTGAAATCATTATTTTATATTAGAAATGTTAATAAATATTAACCAATGTCCTGTATTTTGTTATGTATAGGCAACTGAATACGAAGATAATTAGGATGATCATAGTGGATCGAACCCTGTTTTTGCCAATAAGAATTTTTCTTTCTGCACTGATTTTTTCGGCACTTTTGGCAGGCTATTCGCTTGCTGCATCACCGGAAATATCAGCTGTTCGATTTGGCGGTGACGACAATAAGACCCGCTTTGTCCTTGAAATAAAAGGGAAATCTGCATTCCGAACATTCAGCCTGGCAAATCCGAACAGGATTGTTATTGATCTTGATGAAGTCAACTGGAATATAGGTCCGGGTGGTGCTGAAGGGATGGGGCTTATCAAAAATTATCGGTATGGGCTCTATATGCCAGGTACGTCCAGAATTGTGCTTGATCTGAAATATCCGGTAAAAATAGCGAATTCATTTGTCATTAAGGGCAAAGCCGGAAACCCGGACCGGATGGTTTTTGATTTCGAAAAAATATCTCAGGCATCATTTTCCAGCAGTATTTCAGCGCCAGCTGTAAGAGCACAGGCGGTTAATAGTACAAGAACCCCTGCCAGCAGGCCTATTTCAAACAAAAAAATCATTGTCCTTGACCCTGGCCATGGTGGTCATGATCCTGGCAATCTGGGCGGGGTTAAAATCAATGGTATTTCAGAAAAAAACGTGACCATTACGGCAGCTCGAAATATTAAAAATATTCTTGAAGCATCAGGACGGTATAAAGTTATTCTGACAAGGGATCGGGATATCTATGTCAACCTTCGTGACAGACCACAGGTTGCTCATCAAAACAATGCCGATTTATTTATTTCCATTCATGCAGATTCATTCACACAATCTTCTGTAAGAGGTGCAACTGTTTATACTCTCTCGGAAAATGCATCGGATCGGGAAGCAGCATTGCTGGCGGCTCGTGAAAACAAGTCTGATGTTATAGCAGGGGTCAATCTTGGTGATGAAACGGATATGGTGCAAAATATCCTGATTGATTTGGTTAAACAGGAAACAATGAATTTATCCAATCGCTTTGCAGGTGAATTGGATTCAGAGCTTAAAAAAGCGGTGACGATGAGAAAAAGAAGCCTTAGATCTGCGGGCTTTGTCGTTTTAAAAGGCATAGATGTGCCATCCGTCCTGATTGAAATGGGATATTTAACTAATAGCACGGATGCAAAACTGCTTATGCAGAAAGAAACACACGATAAAATCGGCAGAGCAATTTTAAATGCAACTGATCGATATTTTGCCAAAAACTTTGCGTTTAACTAGGTAAAATTCTAATTTTTATTAACTTGATTGTGCCTTATGTATGTCATAATTTGCACCTAAAATTACAGCGATTCTAACATATCAGGCGAAGTGGTTGTTTAAACTGTCAAAAAAGTGGAAAAATATTATAGGCGGATTAGTGGTTTTTACCCTTGTTTCGGGTATTGTCACGGTCATTGGCGGCCTTTATGTCCTTTATTCCTATGGTCGCGATCTACCTGACTATAAACAGCTTGCAGATTATGAGCCACCAGTCGTAAGCCGGGTATATGCCGGTGATGGTAGTCTGATCAAAGAATATGCCCGTGAAAAACGGCTTTTTGTTCCAATTTCAGCAATACCGCCAAAAGTAATACAAGCCTTTATTTCTGCTGAAGATCAGAATTTTTATTCTCATATAGGAATTGATTTTAAGGGTCTGTTTCGAGCGGTTCTGGTCAATGTCAAAAATGTCATTACAGGAAGGCGTCCGGTCGGGGCCTCAACAATCACGCAACAGGTTGCAAAAAACTTCCTGCTAAGTGGTGAAGTGCGATTGGAGCGCAAAATTAAGGAAGCCATTCTTTCCTATAGAATTGAGCAGACCTTTACCAAAGATCAAATTTTAGAACTTTATCTAAACGAAATTTATCTTGGTCAGAATTCTTATGGCGTGGCCGCGGCTGCTCTCAATTATTTTGGTAAGTCGCTTGATGAGCTTGACGTTGAGGAAATTGCGTATCTTGCGGCTGTGCCCAAGGGGCCCAGTAATTATCACCCCGTTCGCCATTATAATGCGGCCATCGGTCGTCGTAACTGGGTTCTGGGCCGAATGGCCATAGAAGGCTATATCAGTGAAAACGAAAAAGATGAAGCCGTTAAAAAACCGCTTGTAGCTGTTGAGTCCGGGCAGGCAAGAACATTTCAGGCAGATTATTTTGCAGAAGATGTCCGACGTGAACTTAAGGAATCATTCGGTGACGAAGAACTCTATGGGGGTGGACTGGCGGTTAGGACGTCACTTTCACCAAGACTTCAAACCATCGCAGAACGCGAATTAAAAAATGGTCTTGTGGTTTATGATCGCCGCCATGGATGGAAAGGCCCGCTGGATAAAATGGACTTATTTTCTGCGCCATTTGAAGAGTGGAAAAAAAGCTTTCTGGAAATTAGTACACCGCTCGGTATTGATAGCTGGGAAATTGCTGTTGTTCTGGATGTAGATGATCAGAAAGCGACAATAGCAACTCAAAAGTCCATTCATGACGCAGCAACATATGAGCGTCTGCCACTTGAGACTATTTCATTGGATGAAGTGAGCTGGGCACGTAAATGGCTACCGGAAGAAAGACGCGGACCGGCGGTTAAATCTGTAACAGAGGTTTTAAGCCAGGGCGATATAATAGCCGTTGAAAAAATTGATCCATCAAAAGCTGAAACCACGACTATAAGCAATGGAACTGCTTATGGCTTACGTCAGATACCTGAAGTGAATGGAGCCTTGGTGGCTCTGGACCCGCATACAGGACGGGTACTGGCTATGGTTGGCGGGTATGACTTTAAACGAAGTGAATATAACAGAGCAACCCAGGCAAAACGTCAGCCAGGCAGTGCTTTTAAGCCATTTGTTTACAGTGTTGCTCTTGATAACGGCTTTACACCATCGAGTCTCGTGCTTGATGCCCCATTCGTGATCGATCAGGGGTTTGGAAATGGGAAATGGAAACCACGCAATTCAAGCAACAAATATTATGGTCCGAGTACGCTTAGACTAGGCATTGAAAAATCAAGAAACCTTATGACTGTCCGACTGGCTCAAAACCTTAAAATGGATAGAATTGTTGAAGTTGCTGATCGGTTTAATATTACACACAATATGCCGGATCTCCTTTCAATGTCGCTCGGCGCGGGGGAGACAACATTACTAAGACTTACAGCAGCATATGGAATGATCGTCAATGGTGGTAAGAAAATTGAACCGACCCTGATTGACCGTATTCAGGACAGACATGGCGTTACCATATATAAGCATGATCAACGGCAGTGTGATGGGTGTATTGTTGATAAATGGGATTATCAGCAAGAACCAGTGCTTCCTGATGTCAGGGACAGGGTGTTGGATCAGGTGACAGCATATCAGCTGGTCTCAATGATGGAAGGTGTGGTGCAGCGCGGAACTGGTATTCGTATTAAAGTATTAAACCGCCCTCTCGCTGGAAAAACTGGTACAACGGATGAAAGTTTTGATACCTGGTTTGTCGGGTTTTCACCGGATCTTGTTGTCGGTGTATTTGTTGGTTTCGATAGACCCCGTTCACTCGGAGATGGTGAAGAGGGTGCGTCTACAGCAGTTCCAATCTTTCGTGACTTCATGGCAGGTGCTCTTCATGATGAGAAACCCATTCCATTCCGGGTACCTGAAGGCGTGAGACTGGTTCGTGTTGATCCGGTTTCTGGCCAACTTGCAAGTGCTGAAACTAAAAATACTATCCTGGAAGCTTTCAGACAGGGAACCTTCCCAAATAAAGAAGAACAAGTACTTGACGGATTTAATTCTCTCGTGCAAACAAAGACCAAGCTGCGAACAGGTACTGGCGGCATATATTAATTCATAATAATGGTCTTTAAAAATGAAAGCTGAAATCCAAAATAGTGTGGAAAAAATCAAGCAGTCGCTCGCACTGCTGAGGAGGCATCTTTGACTGGGATGTTGCACTTGAACGATATGAGGAATTAACGGCCCTCTCTGAAGATCCCAAACTCTGGGACAATCCAAAAAATGCTCAAAGTCTTATGAAAAAACGTACAAAGCTTGAACAAGCTATTACGCTTTGTAAAAATGTGCAAACTGAGCTTAATGATAATATTGAGCTTATAGAGCTTGGTGAACTCGAAGATGATCAGGACATTATTTCAGAAGCCGAAGCGGCCATCACGAGACTGACTGATAAAGCGTCCGTACTGGAAATGCAGACCTTGCTGAGTGGGGAAGCGGATGCCAACCCGGCTTATCTTGAAATCAACTCCGGTGCTGGCGGCACTGAAAGCCAGGACTGGGCTAATATGTTGTTACGGATGTATAGTCGGTGGGCTTCTGCTCATGGTTATAAAGTAGACTTAATTGAAATTCATAATGGCGAAGAAGCAGGCATTAAATCGGCAACCATTGAAGTGAAAGGTGAAAATGCCTATGGCTGGCTTAAAACGGAAAGCGGGGTCCACCGGCTGGTCCGCATTTCCCCGTTTGACAGCAATGCCAAACGCCATACCAGCTTTGCCAGTGTCTGGGTTTATCCTGTAATTGACGATGATTTTGAAGTAGATGTCAATGAAAGTGATTTGCGTATTGATACATATCGTGCATCAGGCGCCGGTGGTCAGCATGTGAATACCACTGACAGTGCCGTCAGAATTACCCATATACCTACAAATATTGTAGTCCAGTGTCAGAATGACAGAAGCCAGCATAAAAACCGGGCCACGGCCATGAATATGCTTAAAGCGCGTCTTTATGAAGAAGAACTGCAGCGCCGGGAACAGGAAGCCCATAGTGAACATGATTCCAAAACCGATATTGGTTGGGGACACCAGATCCGGTCATACGTGCTTCAGCCATATCAGATGGTAAAAGATCTGCGGACAGGTGTTGAAAGCGGACAGCCCGATAAAATATTGGATGGTGATATTGACATGTTCCTGAATGCCGCATTGGCGGCAAGAGTGCATGGCAGCAGTACTGAGGTGGAAGATATAGAATAAAAAAAGCGGGTTTAAATCCCGCTTTTCGTTCTCTTCATTAAATATTATTTAAATCAAATCTATAAGATTGTTTTTTTTTCTGGTTCTTTATTATCGGTATTTGCAGAAACGACTTTGGTTGTATTATTGTTGGAACTGGCAAGATTACCTGCAGCATTAGTATTCTGATGACTTAAATTACCTTCAATAAATGCACCGGCTTCTATACTGAGCGTCTGGTGGCAAAGATCACCGGTAATTTTTGCTGATTTTTCAACGCGAATATTTCTGCCAGTAATGCTGCCTTTAACGGTGCCTTTAACAACGGCATCATCAGCGGTCACTTTTCCCTTGACGGTACCGTGCTCACCAATAGTGACTGAGTTGCTTTTTAAATCGCCTTCAATTGTGCCATCTAATTGAATTTCTCCGGATGTGGTAAGATTTCCTTTAATAACAACATCTGAACTGATTATTGACGGTACTGAATTTGCAGGTGGTTTCATAGCCTTAATTTCCTCAGGTTTTTCGGTTTTATCTTGGTTAGCTGTCGTAGCTTTGTTGTCTGATCTTTTGAACATCTTTTGCTGCCTTTAGCACTTTTAAAGGGTCAAGTGGTTTCCCATTAAACCAAATTTCATAATGAAGATGAGTACTAACGGATCTTCCTGTACTACCCATAAGGCCAATTAGTTGATTTTCCGTTACTTTTTCACCTTTTTTTACCTTTACTTGCGAAAGATGGCCATATTTAGACCGAAATCCGTTACCGTGATCAATTTCAACATAAAGTCCGAAAGTGCCAAACCGGCCCGCTCTTACGACGACACCTGGTCCACCTGATCTGATTGGCGTTTTATGCCAACCTGCCATATCAATACCTTTATGATTTGCCCATTTTTTTGTAATAGGGTCGCGTCTCATACCAAATTTTCCTGAAATATAATATTTTTCAGGTGGAACGGCGATTGGAAGATATGAGATTGCCGCTTCGAGATTATTTAAATTCTCTCTTTTAATATAAAGTTCATCAAAAGCACTGCTGTCAATAGAAGCTTCATTTATGCCTTCTTCAAGGCCAATAAATGGCCCCCCTTGCGCTTTTGCAGATGGTTGGTCTCCCGACAGTTCCAGTATTTTATCGGGGCTAATGCCGGCACTGTCCAGAACATTTTCCATAAAGGCCAGTTTCTTATCCACTTTGTTCATCATCATTTTGACAGTGGTATTCTGCTGCATTTCTATGCGCTTAAGTCCTACAAAAATTTTATCCAGATCTTTATCACGAATTATATTTCGTGTTTGCTGGTCAGCGTCATCATCAAAATCTTCATCATTGCCGGAAGAATTATCGAATGCGGGAGTTTGCGTGGTAGGTTTTGTGAGGCTGCCGTCCTCTTCGAGGACCTGTTGTATATATTGCTGGCGCTGTTCAAGTGCTGTGGCGGATTTTTGAATGTCGTTTTTTAATTGATTATATTGTGCTTCAAGTTCCAGGTAATTTTGGCTGGATATTTTTACCTCGCCGTTTTTTTCGTCAATAATTTCCGTTATATAAACATAATTATACGATGCCACCAGAAACCAGATCGTAAATCCAAGCAGAAACAGGCTGCTTCCAATCTGAACTTTTTGAGAAATTGTGATGAATTTTACGTCACCATTTGTCCTGAAGTATAACTGCCTGTCAGGATAGTAACGATCGGCTTTCTCACTTAACCATTTGATAATATTGTCTATTTTCAATTAATTCTCTCATAAATAAAAATTCTGCCCAAAAGAATTTCTTTTATTATGGACGAATCGTTCAAAAGTACCCTGAATATGATATCAAATAATTAAAGAATGCAAACATTTTTAATGAGTTTGTATATTCTCAACCAGTGGCAAATAATACGCTTCTGACAGTCCGGCTTCGTCTCTAGCAGGGCTGTTAAACGGCGGTTTTAAATGCCCGGCAAAATATTTTCGAACCATTTTTTGATAAGTTTTCTGAGGATTCAGATCATTTTTTTCACATAAAAAATTAAACCATTTTTGCCCTGAACGGACATGATCAATTTCTTCTTTATAGATAATTTCAAGTGCCCGAACACTGTCCTTATCCCCACTATCAGAAAATTTTTTGATCATTGCCGGCGTTACATCAAGTCCCCTGGCTTCCAGAACCAGTGGAACAATTGCCAGACGCGCCAACAGGTCATGTGCCGTGACTTCTGCAGATTGCCAGAGCCCATCATGAGCGGGCAGGGCACCATAAAAACTGTCAAACGCCTTCAGACGATCATTTAATAATTCAAAATGTCTTGCTTCATCTTCGGCAACCTTTATCCAGTCGTCACAAAAATCACGGGGCATTTTATGTCCGAACCTCAGCACGATATCCCAGGCCAGGTCGATGGCATTCAGCTCAATATGGGAAATTGCATGAAGCATAGCAATCCGGGCGGCTCGGGCTTTGGCATTGCGCCTTTTAGGCATATCCTTGGGCATTAAAAGCTCCGGCTTTTCCAGTCTTCCCGGTCTTTCCGGTGCTTGAATGTCAAATTTAAACTCAAGCAGTCCATTTCGCCAGTCTGCCGCCGCTTTAAAGGTAAGATATATCTTATCATCAATATCAGCAGCGCTTAGTGCATTATGTGCGGCGTCAGCTAATGTCTGCAGTTTTTCATTCATAGGGCTTTTACGGCGTCAAGAACCTCTTCAACATGGCCGTCAACTTTCACTTTTCGCCAGATATTTTTAATGAGACCGTCTTTTCCAATCAGGAATGTAGCGCGTTCAATGCCCATATATTCGCGGCCATAAAGTTTTTTTTGAACCCAGACACCATAATCTTCGCAAAGTGTTCCGTGTTCATCGACCAGCAGCTTAACTGTCAGATTTTGTTTCTTAATAAAATTCTGATGCATTTTTACGCTGTCTTTTGAGGCCCCAAGAATAATAGTATCCATATCCTCAAATTTTCCTTTAAGCTGGCTAAATTCTATGGATTCCTTTGTGCATCCAGGTGTGTTGTCCTTGGGATAAAAATAAAGAACAATATTCTTACCGTCAAAATCGGACAGGGATACAATATTTCCTGTTTCGTCGGGGAGAGTAAAGTCGGGGGCCTTTTGACCAATTTCGGGCATAGTAACGTCCTATTTGTTATTTAGATTTGTTGATGGCTCATCAATTAGCATTTCCGATGCCGGTGTTTCAATGATTTCATAATATAAATTATGTATAAAATTCTGATTTTCCAGTATGAGGGCTTCAACCTTATCCGGTTCAGTATTGAAACGTTCAGCCAGAGTAAGGAGAAGGGCATAAGGTTTTTCCTGATCAACGTTCTCATTGTCAAGACAAAGTCGAAGCATGGCCTGGATAGCAGAAAGAATATGCGATGCTTTATAAAGTTCGTTGGCAATCTCTTTTTCCAGAATATTTGCTTTGGATAGAGCTGTTATTTGCTCCAGCGTGTTTTTTTTCAGTATCTCTGGATGATCTGCCCCATGCCTCAATAGCAAATACTGACAGATAAATTCTACATCAATAATACCGCCACGAATATGTTTCATGGCCCAGATATTGCTGGTGGCAAAATTATCGACCAGTTTTTTTCTCATATTTGCGACATCAAGAAGCAGTTTTCCTGGGTCGCGGTTTTTATTGCTTAAAGTATTTAAAATTGCCTCTTCAATTTTTTTCTGTAACGGCTTTGGGCCGGCAATAACCCTGCCACGGGTTAAAGCCATATGCTCCCAGGTCCAGGCCTGACCCGATTGATAATCTTTAAAACTTTCAAAAGATACGGCAAGAGGTCCCGCTGTTCCCGATGGACGAAGTCGCATGTCAACTTCGTATAATTTCCCTTCGGCGGTTAAGGCCGTGATGCTGGTAATGAAATTCTGGCAAAGCCGGGCATAATAGTGATTGACTGAAAAAGGCTTGCTTCCATCAGAATAGCTCTCCATATCATTAGCTTCGTAAATCAGAACCATATCAATATCCGAGGTCGTGGACATTTCAAAACCACCAAATTTTCCCATGGCCAGAACGCAAATTGATGAATTCTTGATTATTCCGTGTTTTTTTGCAAATTCCCTTTCTACATATTTGAGCATTGTCTTAAGTGATGTCTGAGCAATATTGGATAGAGTTTTTGAAAACTCAATGACATCAGTATCCCCTCTCAGAATCTGAAGTCCAACCTGAAATTTTCCTTCATTTGTCCATTTTCTCGTAATATCGAGAACATCCTGAAAATCAAGAGCTGTCCGAAGTTGCTCATCAAGATTATCTTGCAGCTTTTTCAGGGAAGAATTTTTTTTAAAATTTTCCGCATTTAATACTGAATCCAGAAGAAGTGGTCTTTTTGCAAGCTGATTTGCCAGAAACGGAGCAATTCCGGTTATTTGTGCCAGAAGGTCAAGAAGCCAGGGCTGCGCTTTTATAAATGAGAAAAGCTGTACTCCGGAAGGTAGACGGGAAAGAAATTCATCAAATTTAATAATTCCTGAATCCGGGTCCTTATGCTGGCCAAATATTTTTAAAATGTCCGGGACCAACTGTTTTAAAATGGTTCTTGCCCGTTCGGTACGGCAGGCACGATATCTTCCAAGCTGCCAGTTCTGAATGATTGTATAAATTTTCTTGGAATCGCTAAATCCGGCTTCTTCAATTGCTTTCAGTGTTGTCGGATGAAATTCATCAAGGGGGAACGACAGACTGATATCTTCAGCCTGTGTCTGATTGGTGTCCTGAAGTAACCCGTTAAAAATATCCTGAACACAGTTTAAATGATTGATCAGGTCTTTCTCAAATTTTGCTCTGTCCACATATCCCATGAATTTGGACATACGCTCAATATCGCTGTTTGACGTGGGCATTATATGCGTTTGATCATCATTGACCATCTGAAGCCGATGTTCAAGAGTTCGCAAATAAATATAGGCATCCTTAAGGATTTCATATTCAGCGGTGTCAACTTTTCCGCTTTTGCAAAGGGCCTCAAGGGCAGGCAGAGTTGGCGCAATTCTGAGGGCGGGCTCTCTTCCTCCTGCAATAAGCTGATGTATCTGGGCAATAAACTCAATTTCCCTGATGCCGCCGGGCCCTAGTTTTACATCATGTCCTTCCAGTTTTATCCTGGTATGGCTATGATGCTCATGGATCAGTTTTTTGATTGCATGAATATCGTCAATGGCCGCATAATCAAGATGCTTTCTCCAGACAAATCCCCGAATTCGTTCAAGAAAAGCCAGTCCGGCTGAAATATCTCCTGCAATTGGACGGGCTTTAATCATTGCTGCCCGTTCCCAGTTTAGTCCCACACTCTGATAATAAAATTCTGCTCCTTCCATTGAAAGAGCAACCGGTGTTGCCCCTGGATCTGGACGAAGCCGAAGGTCAGTTCTGAAAACATATCCATCAGCTGTACGCTCAGACATTATTTTTACAAGTCTTTGCGTCATGCGAATGAAAAAGTCCTGAATACTTTTTCGACCCGTATATTTGACTATATCAAGGTCATAAAGAACAATCAGATCAATATCGCTTGAATAATTAAGTTCATATCCGCCAAGTTTTCCCATTGCCAATATGACATAGCCCGAGTTTGAACTGACATTATCCTTAATATTATGGGAAAGATCACCATTGTCTATTGCCTCTCGGATCATGAAATTGACACTGAGGTTAAGGCAAAGTTCAGCAAAAGTGGATAAAGTTCTGGTGATTTTATCCAGTGGCCAGTGGCCGGACAGGTCAGCAAATGCAATTGTTAGTGCCGTTTTGGCTTTCGCAATTCTTAATGAGTGTGTCAGTTCATTCTGATTTAGGAACTGCTTTTCTTTTAATTCTGAATATATCTCTTCAATCAAATCATCCGGTGTTTTTTTAAAAAGCCTGATTGAAAAGTCTGAATATTTAAAAAACAGGCTGGTCAGATACGGGCTGTTTGAAAAAATAGAAAGCAGGAGGTTCTTTTGCTGCTCATTTTCCAGTATCTTTTTAAGGTCATCCGGGTAAGATTCATTGTAAATTAAAATAAAATCCTTTAATTTCTCCTCAGCGAGCCCCTTATCTGAAATAAGAGGAAAATGAAAAGAGTTGTTTGATGTACCTGCTGACACCTGAGACATTTAAATCGATCCAAAAATCATATTATTGACATGTTTATTATATAGTTAGCATCATAATTAGTGTTAGCCAAACAAACTAATTGAAATTAAAGAGAAATATATATTGCTCAAAGCTTTAAGATTCACAGTAAAATTTCTGGTATCGTTTATGGCCATCATGACTTTGGCGATGCTGCTTTTTATCTGGAGAGTGAGCAATGGGCCTGTTGAACTTGACGGTTATTCAACATTTTTTCGAAATCTTCTGATTGAACAGGGAATTGGTCAAAATGTTGCAATTGACAAAACGATCTTAACCTGGAGACCTGCTAAAAACAACCCGACCGGGAACAGCTCCTTCGAAGTCAGATTTCTAAATGTTGAAATAGAAAACCCAACGACATCACTCAAGCTTGAAATTCCCGAAGCAGGAATGCAGTTCAGTCCTGCTGCATTTTTTAGGGGCGTGTTGGCCCCAACTTTTGTTGAATTCAGTGGATTGGAACTTAATCTTTTGTTGCCAAAGGAAACATGGAACAGTCAGACATTTGATCAGGATGAATTTGTGGCAACCATGAGAGCATATCTGGCGGAATTTAACAGTTCAGAAAATCTGGTCCCGCGGCTGACAAAACAGTTACTCGCTCCTCCAAGTGCCTTTAATTCAACGGGCTATCTTCAGCATCTGACATTGGTTGATACGGAAATTAATCTAAAAGATGAATTATCTGGGGACACTTGGCAAATTCCTGATGCACAGCTTGACGTAAAGCGGTTTGATGGTGGCATTAGTATGATTGTTGACGGGGCAATTGATTTCGAAGAAAATAACGACATCCCGCTACATTTGTCTATTACCTATAATATTGCGGCCGAAAAGGCGACAACCGAACTTGGATTTTCAAATTTTATCCCTTCAAAAATTGCGGGTGAGGTAGAAGGACTTTCAAATCTTTCAACATTAAATATTCCCGTGGGCGGTAATATTAATTTTTCTATCGACAATAAATTTGAGTTGCCTGTATTTAATTTTGAATTTGATGTGGGGGATGGCTTGATAAATCCGGGAAAAATTTATAAAAGCCCCATAAAAATTGATCAGGCTATGTTGTCAGGGCAATTTATTTCGGCATCCGATGAAATATCGCTCGATGAATTTTTTCTACAGTTTGACGGGGCACGTGTGGAAGCACAGGGAACGATCAGGAGTATGAGAAATAATCCTGATATACTCCTTTCGGCAAATGTTGAAAATATGCCCTTGATCAATTTAAAAACCTATTGGCCGCCGGAATTACTTGCCAACGCCCGTAACTGGATTGAAGATAATATAACCGGAGGCATGATCACCGATGGTGTTATTGACGTAAATATTCGTCCTGAAATGTGGACTTTGGAAACCCTGCCGCCCAATAGTTTTATATTTAATTTTAATCTGATTAACGGTAGTTCACATTATTTAAAACCCATGCCTGAACTGACGAATATTATGGGTTCCGCAACGCTTAGACTAAACCGTTTTCAGCTCAATATTCAAAGTGCCAAAATAGAAAAAGTGGATATTGAAAATGGTGTTCTTGATTTTAATGATATTTCTCATAAAGGAGACGCCATTGCCCATTTTGTCTTACCAATTAAGGGGCGGGTTGAGGAAATTCTAAAAGTCATTGATAATGAACCACTCGGCTATCCAAGCGATTATGGAATTAAGCCGGATACGGTATTGGGAAATGCAGATACCGTTCTGACACTTGATTTCCCGTTAATAAAAGATCTTATGATGAAAGATGTTGAATTTGATGTTCAGGCAGATATAGATGCGCTTTATATCCCCAAGTTATCTGACAATTTTTCACTTTCTGAAGGCGTTATGAAATTATCAGTCAACAGACAGGGGATAATGTCAAATGGCGATATTATTCTAAATGGTGTTGATTTTAAAGCAAACTGGACCGAAGATTTTACCAATAAAGCTGAATTTCCAACAAGTTATACAATTGAAGGTGATGTAGAGGGAAAAGACTGGGACAATCTTTACCTTCCGTTTATTGACTATATTGATGGTCCATCACATGCCAAACTAACGCTGAATGGCGAAGGGGCGGGGCTCAAAAGCGGCAGCGGTCATTTTGATTTAAAAGATACTAGAATTACATTAGAACCGTTAGGCTGGGTTAAAGATGCAGGAGAGACCGCTGGCACCGATTTCACGCTAGTTTTTGACGATAATGAAACCATCAACGTCAATAATATTGCGTTTAAATCTGATGGCCTGATGAGTGATCTTGATCTTATTTATGATGGGGAGCGTACTTCAAGGCTTTATATTAAAAATTTAAAAATGCCCGACAATGACTTTTCCGGACTTTTTGAATGGGACAGTGAAAATGAACTTTATCAGGTTTCTTTAAATGGTCATCTGTTTAACGCCATTCCTATTATGGATATCGTTTTAAGCCCCGTTAAGGACGGAGAAAAGACTGAGCTTCCTGATTTTAACCTGGCGGGATCAGTAGAAAAAGTGAAAATGTATAATGACATTGAAATGCAGGATACTACTGTTCTGACCGGGTATGTTAATAATGCTGTTATTGATTTTGGCTATAATGGTAAATGGGGTGAGGATAAGAAACTTTCAATTATAATTGCAAGTGCACTTGACGATCCATCAGCACCACAAAAACTGACACTGCAAACCAATGATGCCGGTCAGGCCCTTCGTTCACTGGATTTTTTCACCAGCGGTGATCGGGGCGATCTGCTTGTGGAAGCCAGTATGGAACGGATGGATAAGGGCTATTCTCTTTCTGGAATTATTAAGGCTAAAGATTTCACGGTTGCCAATTCAAAGGTTTTCAGCGAACTGCTTAAAGAAAAGGAATTTTCCAAAGCACAGGAAGAGCTGGAAGCAAACGGACTTACCTTTACCAGCTTTGACAGTGAGTTTAAGCAGTATGATGATGTCCTGACCTTTATATCCGGAACGGCAAAAGGACCAACACTTGGTGTTACAATTGACGGATTTGTTGATCAGAAGTTTGATCAGATTTCACTGGGCGGGACTATCATTCCGGCATATGGGTTAAATTCGCTTCTAAGTAATATTCCTCTGATCGGGACCATACTGGCCGGAGGCAAGGGTGAAGGCGTATTTGCAGCAACCTATAATATGACCGGTACAATTGATGACCCTGAGGTTAAAATAAATCCGTTAATGGCACTTGCTCCGGGGATATTAAGAAAAATTTTTGGGGCCATTGGCGGTGGCAACAACAACCCAAGTGCCAGGTCAGAAGCCGAGCAGCTCGAAAGCAATAAGGAACAGCAAAATCCGCCGGTGGAAGAAGAAAACCAGCCCGAAGGAGAATCGCCAGACCCGTTGGATAAAGGACCGCTAGAATAAAATCAGACGACAGCACTTTCAAGCATTGTAACTGATCCCTCGTCGGCGTTAATTTTAACACGGCAGCCAACGGGCATAGTACGTTTTTCCGGAATATGACCAAACATCGCACCAGTAAAGACCGGCTTTCCTCTTTTGCCGAAATGCTGTTCAAAAATATCCATTAAGGTGAAATCACCAAAGCCGCCATCTGTATCCACATCTGTCCAGCCGCCGAGCACGACACCGGCACAATCATCAAGATGTCCGCCGAGAGCGAGTTGGGTCAGCATGCGGTCGACCCGGTAAATATTTTCACCGATATCTTCAAACATCAGAATTTTATCTTTTGTGTCCGGAAAATAGGGGGTTCCCTGTACGGCGGTAAATACTGTCAGATTGCCACCGATCAAACGGCCTTCAGCAGTACCGGATACGATGGTCTGTATTCTGTTTTTACGCACTGTAAGATATTCACCCTTATCCTGTGGATTTACCATATGCTGTGCTTTTCCTTCAAACAGTACTTCACGAACATTTTCAGCACTGAAATGGCTCCAGTCACTGCCGGCAATCGGGCCATGGAATGTCATCAGATTGGATTTGATATAAAGCGCATTCAAAAGTGCCGTAATATCGCTATAACCAAGAAGTATTTTTGGGTTTTTGGCAATCAGATCATAATCAAGATATGGCAGTACACGTGCTGCGCCCCAGCCGCCTTTTAAGGCGATGAGTGCTTTTGTTTCGTTATCTGCAAATGCTTTGTTAATATCATCAGCCCGCACTTCATCTTGAGCAGGAAAATATCCATATCGATCCATGACATGTTCTGAAACCTTCACTTTTAGTCCCAGTGCTTCCAGAGATTCAATGGAAAGCTGCAAACGCAGTTTCTGATATTCGACACCGGACGGCGCAAAAATTGTTACCGTATCACCTTTTTTTAATCGTTCAGGTTTAGTCGGGGCCTTCATCGATTGTGCAGATGCTAATTTTGGGGAAGTTGCCAGGGCCATAGCGGCTCCGCCGGCAATACCAGCAGTCATAAATTCGCGTCTGTCTAATTTTGTCATCACAATCACCTTAAATTATATGGTTAGGTCTAATTTGGCACCACCAGAATATGGCGTTTTTTGCCAGCAGATAATTTAATATTGCCCTGATCATTCAACTGATCAAGATTAATAAGCATTTCGCCGTCCACAATTTTCTCATCATTCAGTTTTGCGCCGCCCCCTTTAATAAGGCGGCGGATTTCACCTTTAGAGCTGCCAAGTCCGGCAATTACATAAAGGTCCGCAATTGAAATGCCAGCTTCCAGATCAGCTTTTAAAACATTTACGGTCGGAAGATCAGCGCCAAGTGAGCGGTCTTCAAAGGCTTTTCTGGCTGTTTCTTCCGCTTTTTGTGCTGCTTCAGCACCATGAAGCATGCTTGTGGCTTCATTGGCCAGAATTTTTTTGGCTTCGTTTATTTCCTGACCTTCGAGTGCTTCAAGTTTTCTGACCTCATCCATCGGAAGCTCGGTAAAGAGACGCAAAAACCGCCCGACATCGGCGTCAGCCGTATTGCGCCAGAATTGCCAGAAATCATAACTTGAACATAAATCCTCATTAAGCCAGACGGCACCGGTTGCCGTTTTTCCCATTTTTGCACCGCTCGCTAACGTAATAAGCGGTGTGGTCAGGCCAAATACTTCTTTTCTGTCCATACGTCGATTAAGCTCAACCCCGTTAATGATATTGCCCCACTGGTCGGAACCGCCCATTTGCATTGCACAACCAACCCGTCGCTGTAGTTCCAGAAAATCATATGCCTGAAGGATCATATAGTTAAATTCAAGGAACGTCAGTGGACTTTCGCGGTCAAGACGTGTTTTGACACTGTCGAAAGTCAGCATACGGTTGATGGTAAAATGCGGACCGACATCCCTTAAAAGTTCAATATATTTAAGCTCATCAAGCCAGTCTGCATTATTTGGCATAATGGCGTCTGTGGGGTTATCCCCAAAGTTCAGATATTTTGTAAAAACGCTTTTGATACCGTTCATATTTTCATTTATTTTTTCGTATGTCAGTATCTGACGGCTTTCATCCTTGCCGCTTGGATCACCGATTTTTGTTGTGCCGCCACCCATAAGGGCAATTGGCTTATGACCTGATTTCTGTAAATGACGCAGCATCATTATTTGTACCAGAGAACCGACATGAAGACTGCTGGCAGTGCAGTCAAACCCTATATATGCAGGAATAATTTCAGATTGCAGCCTTTTATCCAAAGCTTCCGGATCTGTACACTGGTGTATAAAGCCGCGTTCGAGCATTATTTTCAGAAATTCTGATTTAGGGGTATAATTATCAATTGTTTCGGTCATATTATGGTCAACTGTTATGCTATATATATAAAGAAAGATCATGTAACACATGTTTGGCAAAGACCAAAATGGAAATTTAAGGAAATTGGCCATATGAAAAATGGAAATGCTGAATTAACGGCCATTGGACTGATGAGCGGAACTTCGCTGGACGGAATAGATGCGGCACTCATAAAATCGGATGGACAAAGTATAAAACGGTTTGGCCGCCCATTTCACATGACCTATAGCCGGGGCCAAAGAGACCAGCTTAAAGCCGCGCTTAAAGCCGCTCGTGAAGCAGGAAGACCGACCAGTTCTAATAACCTGATTAATGAAACAGAGCAGCTTATCACGGCCCTGCATGCTGAAGTGATTAGGGAATTGCTTAAGCAAAATAATCTTGAAACTCATGACGTTGATGTAATCGGATTTCACGGTCAGACCTTGCTTCATGGTCCTGATGACGGGTGGAGCTGGCAAATTGGGGACGGCAGGAAACTGGCTGAAATGCTCGAAATTCAGGTTGTAAATGACTTAAGACGTAATGATGTTGAACATGGCGGACAGGGCGCACCGATGGTGCCCGTATATCATCAGGCAATTGTCAGGGACATTGCCGATAGCTTTCCAGTGGGACTTATAAATTTTGGCGGGGTTGCCAATATTACCTGGATCGGTGGCAGGGATACGGATAATTTGCTTGCGTTTGATACCGGTCCGGCAAATGCATTGCTTGATGATTGGATCAGAAAGCATACAGATTATATTTATGATCAGGACGGTATGTTTTCAAAAAAAGGGACAGTTCACAGAGAAATTTTATCCGAATGGATGAAAAATAAATATTTTGAAATAAAACCGCCAAAGTCACTGGACCGGGATGATTTTAATGTGGATGAAGTGAATGAACTTTCACTGGAAGATGGGGCAGCAACATTGGCAGCTTTTTCTGTGGAGGCACTTAAGGTCGCCAGTGGACAATGCCCGGAACCTGTTAAAAAATGGTATGTTTGTGGGGGTGGTGCCCATAATCCGACAATTATGAAAATGCTGGAGGACGCTTTGGCCTGCGATGTAAGGCCAATAAGTGATCTTGGGTTCAATGGTGATTTTATCGAGGCAGAGGCCTTTGCCTATCTCGCCGTCAGGCATCTTTATAATCTGCCGATTACTTTTCCGGGGACGACCGGGATTAGCAAGCCGTCCACCGGGGGAATACTTAATAAGCCTTAATAGCCAAGGCGTTTCGTCAGATACCTGTCAATTGACTGAACGAGGGGCTGATGATGATCTTCATAAAAATGGCTGGCCCCTTCGATTTTATCGTAATCAATGGTGATGCCTTTTTGTGCCTGAAGTTTGTCCACGAGTTTGCGGACCGAATCCTCGCTGACAACCGTGTCTTCCGTTCCCTGAGTGATTAAGCCTGAAGACGGGCAGGGGGCAAGAAATGAAAAATCATAAAGATTTGCTGGTGGGGATATAGACAAAAACCCGGTGATTTCAGGACGGCGCATAAGCAACTGCATTCCTATCCAGGCGCCAAAGGAAAAACCGGCGATCCACACTTGCGGAGAATCACGGTTCACTGTATGAAGCCAGTCAAGGGCGGATGCTGCATCACTTAATTCGCCGATGCCACTGTCATATATGCCTTCGCTTCGTCCAACGCCACGAAAATTAAAGCGCAATACGGAAAAACCACGGCGAACAAAAGAATGATAAAGATAATAACATATCTTTGCATTCATGTTACCATTAAACTGGGGGTCAGCGTGTAGGATTAGAGCAATAGGAGCATTTTCATTTTTACTAGGATGATAACGGCCCTCGAGACGGCCTTCTGGACCATTAATTATGACTTCTGGCATATTAAATGTAACCTTAAAAATTTATGTTTATTATGGCAAAATAGGTGCCATCAAAATACCGTGTTGATGATTCCGTCTTCTTATAGCATAAAACCAAGGTAAAATTTCAACTAAGAAATTAGGCAAGACCAAAATAATGGCAGATAACGACTTAATATATCTTGATTATAACGCGACTGTCCCTATCCGGCCGGAGGTTATAAAACGTATGGCAGAGGTTATGGAAGAAGGGGGTAACCCGTCCTCTGTCCATGCACTAGGTCGTAAGGCAAAGGCGCGAATGGAAAACGCAAGATCAATCATCGCCAGTGTTATAAATTGCCGACCGCAGATGATTATTTTTACCTCCGGCGGGACGGAGGCCAATAATATGGCAATCCTGTCAACGGGTAAAAGCCGCTTAATTACCAGTCAAGTTGAGCATGACAGTGTCAGGTCCGCTGCTGCCAGATTTGATGGAAAAGTTGACTATCTGGCGGTGGATCATAACGGTCAGATTGATCACTCAGCGCTTATAAAATTACTTGAAGAAGATGCTGAAAATACAATTGTATCAATCCTTTATGCAAATAATGAAACAGGTGTTTTACAGGATATCAAGAAAATATCCGCCATTTGTCATGAGGCCGGAGCAATACTGCATATTGATGCGATCCAGGCCTTGAGCAAGGTCCCAATTGATTTCAAGGACATGGGTGTTGATCTGATGAGTATATCATCACACAAGACGGGTGGACCGCAGGGGGTGGGTGCGTTGGTGGCTCATGAAAAATTGCCTGTTAAATCATTTATCCTTGGTGGCGGACAGGAACTTGGCCGCCGAGGTGGCACCGAAAATATTGCCGGGATAGCCGGATTTGCCAAGGCGGTTTCCATGATCGAACAGTCATTTCAGAAAATGAAACTGGTTGAAAAATGGCGCGATGAAATAGAGCAGAAAATTATGGACTATTCAAACGAAGCTCTCTTTTTTGGTAAAAATGCACCGCGGCTTCCGAATGTTTCAACAATTTATATGCCGAATGTCAGCAGTGAAACGCAGGTGATGAATTTTGATCTTGATAAAATCTGTATCAGTTCGGGGTCTGCATGTTCATCGGGTAAGGTCAAAGCCTCTCATGTTATTGAGGCAATGGTAAAGGACAAAAATATCGCTTCCTCAACCATACGCATGAGCATGGGCTGGGCAAGCGAGCATTCTGATGCAGAAGCGTTTATTAAGAGCTGGAAAAAGCAGTATGACCGAAAAAACCGTTAATTTGCCCATATATCTTGATTATCAGGCGACGACACCTTTAGACGAGCGGGTATTGAAAGCGATGATGCCGTTTCTGACAGAAAAATTCGGCAACCCGCATTCTGTTGAGCATCGGTTTGGCTGGGAAGCGGAAGCGGCCGTTGACGTTGCAAGAAAGCAGGTGGCCGATCTGATCGGGGCTGATGAGAAAGAAGTTATTTTTACGTCCGGGGCAACCGAATCCAATAATATGGCCATAAAAGGCATTGCCTTTGCGAATTATCCACAAAAAAATCATGTCATTACCGTAAAAAGCGAACATGAATGCGTTCTTGCTTCTGCGCGTTCGATGGAAAAAATGGGGTTTGTGGTCAGCTATCTTGATATTGACAAAGATGGGCTGATCAATCTTGACCAGCTAGAAGCAATGATGACAGACAAAACAATTCTTGTTTCGGTCATGGCCGTGAATAACGAAATCGGCGTCATTCAGGAATTAAAGGCAATTGGCAGAATTTGCCATAAACATGGCGTAATTTTTCATACAGATGCGGCGCAAGCAGTCGGAAAAATCCCGCTTGATGTTAGGGAAATGCATATAGATGTTATGAGTATTTCCGGCCATAAAATATATGGACCAAAAGGGGTCGGTGCCCTTTATCTGAAAAAAGGAACAGGCATTATTCCGCTCTTTGACGGGGGTGGGCAGGAAATGGGACTTCGTTCCGGCACGCTTTCTCCAGCGCTGTGTGTTGGGTTGGGCAGTGCCTGTGCCATTTCGCAAATGGATATGGATAAGGATTTTAAACATATCAGTACTCTTTCTGCGGCATTGCTCTCCAAAATTAGGGAAGGGCTTAATTCTGCCTTTCTAAACGGTAGCGAAGATATGCGCTATCCGGGAAATCTGAACCTGACATTCCGCGGTGTAAAAAGTGATCTGCTGATTGCCGACCTTAAGGATGTTGCCATTTCGACCGGCTCGGCCTGTTCATCGGCCAAACATAAACCGTCTTATGTGCTTGCGGCTTTGGGGCTGGATAAATCAGAAATCGAAGCATCGGTCAGGATCGGCATTGGCCGGATGACAACAGAGGACGACATTAATTATACGGCGGATTATATTATAAAAACCGTTCAGAATTTACTTTAAAAAATCAAGTAGAAGCTTTGAAAATTCTTTCGGTTTTTCAGAGTGAAGCCAATGGCCACAGTGATCTATGGTTTCAATTTTTGCGTTTGGAAATAGTGCCAATATTTCCGGTACATAGTCATCAGATACATAATCGGAGCGGTCCCCCCTGATGAACAGAGTTTCCCCGTCAAACGGTGTACCATCAGGGGCGGCTGATATATGTTCATACTCACGGATCAGCACTGGCAGATTAATGCGCCACTGAAAAATACCTTCATCATTTCTGACCAGGTTGGTCAGCAGAAATAACCTTACACCCGCTTCATCAACATATTGGGAAAGGATTTTATCGGCTTCACCACGCGAGCTTATTTGATCAAGGGGAATAGCCTGAAGTCCCTCAAATATCCTTTCATGATGATGGGGATAAACAACCGGGGCGATATCGCCGACAACGAGTTTATCAACGCGGTCCGGAAAATGCAGAGCAATCTGCATGGCGGTTTTCCCACCCATGGAATGGCCAAGGATATGGGCTTTTTCCAAATTTTGATCATCCATAAATTCAATAACATCAGCCGCCATAAGAGGATAGCTCATCTGATCCGAATGAGGGGAGCTTCCATGATTTCTAAGGTCAAGGCAGTAAACATTAAAATCAGCAGCATAAATCTTGGCAAGGCCACGAAAATTACTGGCGGAGCCATAAAGTCCATGAAGTATGATAAGAAGTTTTTTGGACGGATCATCGCCATACTGGTCAAAATTCAGTTTCATTTTTTACTATCATAATCCTTAAAAATATAAAGCAGCCCCTGATATAAACTTTTTAGCGGCATACTGCTATGATTTTCTCCCTCAATAAGGGATTTGCCAAACTTGACTTTTGGCAGCCCTTTTAGTTCAGCCAAAAATTTTTCCTGCGGACCTGTCATAATGTCTTCTTCGTCCTGACTGCGGTCAATTTGGGTCAGAAAGAAGTTTTTTTCCGCACTGAAGAAATTGAATTTATTTATAGCAAGTTTATTAACCACCATGCTTTCACCGTACCAGAGGCTTGGATCACTCAAAATATAATTTTCAAATAAACCCGGTTCTTCAAGAAAGCTGTAGGCCGCAAATAACCCGGCAAGTGAATGTCCAAACAATATATCATTACCAGATGTAGAATAGCGATCTTCGATAAAGGGCTTAAGCTCACTTTTAATAAATTCAAGAAATTTATCTGCCCCGCCGCCATTTTCGACCATGATGGCATTTGGGTCATCCGATTGATAAACCGGTGTTAAATCAGTATTTCTGTAGACGTTCGGGATTGCCACAAGAATGACCTTCGGAATTTTGCCGGCACTTTCCTGTAAAAAATCAAGAAGCCCCTGGGCCATTTGATAATATTTGCCACCGTCCAGAAGATAAAGGACGGGATATTGCTCATTCTCGGTATAATCCCGCGGCAGACCGACCAGAATTTCCCGGTCCTGCTCAAGAATATTGGAATATAAATGATGCCTGTCGCCGATAGAAAGCCTGCTTTGAGGTAGGGCTGACTGGAGTGGAAAGATTACTGAGACTATGAAAAGCGGCAGAATATATTTTTTAATCATCTTCATTTTCCTCTTGGTTCAAATGATAGATTTAAAAAATAACAGGTCAATAAAAATCCGGCCCCCTCAATTGAGGAGGCCGGTTTCATAAACAGGGTGAAGGGGGAGTAGGGAAATTACTGTTATAGTAAAAATGACACCTGTTTATTTTTCAGTTCATTGTTATTCCGCTGAGAACAACAAATAAGGGAGCAAGTAGCTATAGGAAGTAACATGCTTGCTAAACCATTTATAACTGAAAAATTACTCCCTTAAAGCGGATTGCGATAAGGTGTCATCATTTTGAGACAAGACGAATTTATGGTTTTTGCACCCGAACCAGTGCTTCCAGTACATAAGGGGCTATTTTATCAACGATTATCTTTACACCGCGCGGGTTTGGATGCATCAGATCGCTCTGGTTCAGCTCTCTTATTCCGGCAACACCGTCAAGAAAAAATGGATAAAGCAGGACATCATATTTTTTGGCCACATCCGGAAAGATAGGATTATATTCTGATATAAACTGCTCGCCAAAATTGGGTGGTGCAACCATGCCAGCCAATAAAGTTGGAATTTTCCGTTCCTTTAAAATACTGACCATTTTATCAATATTTCGTCGGGTTATTTTAGGAGGCAGACCACGAAGTGCGTCATTGGCCCCCAGTTCAAGAATAACCAGATCAATATTATCAACACTGTCCAGAACCCATTCAAGCCGGGCCAGTCCGCCTGATGAGGTGTCCCCAGATACGCCGGCATTGACGACGTCCACTTTAAGCCCGTACTGGTTCAGTGTATCTTCAAGCTGGTCGGTAAAACCCTCGCCCTGATCAAGTCCTGCACCTGCCGTTAGGCTATCACCGAACGCTATGATTTTTTTGGCTTCCTGCGCATGGCTAGCGGAAGCAATAACGTATAATATCGTAAAAAACGTATATTTAAACGCATTTGGGTTGAATAACGCTCTTGGAGCCATTACCACAATATAGTATAACCCTTTCAACACAGACACCTAATCAATACCTCATTGTTTGACGAGTAAAATAAATATGACCAACAATATCATTCTTGAACTTAAGAATATTCATCTAAGGCTAAAAAGCAACGATTTTGAGGTCAGAATATTAAATGGTATAGATTTAAAAATTGTCAAAGGTAAGGCGGTCGCCATTCTTGGGGCATCAGGATCAGGGAAATCAAGCATGATGTCGGTCATGAATGGCCTGGAACGACAAACGGAAGGCAGCGTCATTGTTGCCGGTCATACACTTGATAAAATGAATGAAGACCAGCTTGCAATGTTTCGCCGGGAAAATATCGGCATCATTCTGCAGGCATTTCACTTAATTCCTACGATGACGGCCCTTGAAAATGTTGCCGTGCCACTTGAGCTGGCGGGGATTGCCGATGCTGAGGAAAAGGCTAGGAAGATGCTCCATGATGTGGGGCTTGATCACCGGCTTGATCATTACCCGACCCAGCTTTCGGGTGGTGAACAGCAACGGGTGGCGATTGCGCGGGCCATGGCGCCGGCGCCGAAAATACTCTTTGCGGATGAGCCGACAGGAAATCTTGATGGAAAAACCGGCCATCAGATTATTGAACTTATTTTCGCCCTCAAAGAAAAAAATGATGCAACTCTGATCCTGATTACCCATGATCAGGAGCTGGCCGGAAAATGCGACGAAATAATCCATATTGAAGACGGGCTGATTGTCGATGATCAGACTGCGGATAAAGGTGAAGACAGGAAAGTTGCAGAATGAAGACGGCCTTTAAATTTGCGCTTCGTGAAATCAGGTTTGCTTTCCGGCATTTCCGGATATTTATTGCCTGTCTTTTTCTGGGGACCGCAATTATTGCGGCGGTGGGGTCGGTCACAAAAAATATTGCCGTCAGCCTTTCCCGTGATGCGCAGACATTTCTTGGCGGAGATGTGGAGATCAGAACCAATCAGCGCTTTTTAAGTGATGAGGAAATGGCTTATATCAAGCCAAAAGTGGAAGAAATATCCCTGATCAGCGAACTTCGCGCCATGGCCCATACTGCCGAATTTACGGACAGCACACTCATTGAAATGAAGGCGGTGGACAATCACTATCCCATGTTTGGCAAGCTTGAAACATCAAGCGGATTGCCGCCAAAAGAACTGTTGGAATTTAAAGATGGACATTGGGGTATTGTTCCGTCTGAGGCGATTGCAACGAGACTGAATGTAAAAGTCGGGGATCTGCTGACTATTGGCAATCTGGCTTATCAGATCCGTGGCATAACAGTTAAAGAACCGGACAGCGCCAATGCCGGATTTCAGTTTGCCCCAACCGTTATCGTTGCTTATGACAGTATGGAGCAAACGGGGCTTATCACGTTTGGCACATTGATCGAATATAAATACAGACTTCGACTGGCACCGGGGGCAGATAGTAAAGCCTTTGAAGAACAGATCGAAGCGGCATTCCCGGATTCAGATTGGCGTGTGCGTGAAAAAAGCAGTGGTGGCAACAGTACCCAGCGCTTCATTGACCGGATGGGACAGTTTATGACCCTGGTTGGGCTTACCGCTCTTTTGGTTGGCGGCGTCGGGGTGAGCAATGCTGTTCATGGGTATTTGAATTCAAAAACAGACACCATCGCGACCTTTAAAATTCTGGGAGCACAATCAAAGACAATTTTTCATATCTACCTGCAACAGATATTGATCATGTCGGCAATTGCCATTTCACTCGGGCTTTTAGCGGGTGGGAGTCTGCCATTTATATTTGCGGATTTTCTTGAAAGCAAAATGCCGATTACAATTTCGCGGGAATTTTACCCGGCTCCGCTTGGTGTTGCTGCCTTTTACAGTGTTCTGATCAGCCTGATTTTTACACTTTGGCCCCTGGCCAAGGCAAAGGATATTTCCGCCCGTCAGCTGTTTCGTATGGCAATTGCCGAGCCGGGGGGTGAAAAAATATCAAGAAATTATATACTGATCATCGCAGCAATGGCGGCCATTATGCTGGGTATGGTCTTTTATACGGCCGAGTACCGCGAACTGACAGCCTATTTTATTGGCGGAATGCTGGCTTCATTTGCCCTTCTGCTTGGTACAGGATATCTGGTAAAAGCGGGTGTTGGCTACCTGCCCAGGCGCTATAGCCCAGCTCTTCGGATTGCATTGTCAAATATCACCAGACCCGGGAATTCGACGCTCTCGATTATATTGTCACTGGGTCTCGGTCTTATTCTTTTGACCGCAATTTCGCTGGTTGAATACAGTCTTGATTCCGAAATTGAACGTCGGGTGGATACGGATGCACCAAGCTATTTTTTCCTTGATATTCAAAAAGCGCAGGAAGATCAGTTTAAAGGATACACAACATCACTTGATGGTGTCAGCCTTTATAGGACTGTTCCGAACCTGAGGGGGCGTATCACCCATATTAAAGGGGTTCCTTCTGAAGAAGCAGATATAAGCCCTGATGTCAGATGGATGCTGCGTGGCGATCGCGGAATGACATTTGCCGATGAGGTGCCGGAGGACAATAAACTGGTCGCTGGCGACTGGTGGCCAAAAGGCTATGACGGGGAACCGGAAGTATCAATCAGCGAAGATATGGCGAATGGTATGGACCTGGCGCCGGGGGATATGATTTCAGTGAATGTTCTTGGTCGAAATATTGATGTAAAGGTAAGATCAGTTCGTTCTGTGGATTGGGGAACTTTCGGCATTAATTATGTTTTGATGTTTGATCCCAAAGTGTTAAGCAGTGCGCCATTTACCTATGTCGGGACCATAAAATCGACGGAGAATAAAGAAGCAGAAAATTATTTGTCCATTACAAAAGAATTTCCCAATGTAACGACTGTCAGGTTAAAGGAAATTCTTGAAAATGTTCAATTGCTGCTTATGCAGATAAAAGGGGCAATTGATGTCATGGCGTCTATTACCATTGTTGCCGGTATTCTGGTTTTAAGTGGTGCGATTGCCGCCGGGCATAAAGGCAGGATTTATGACAGTGCGGTGCTTAAAGTTGTAGGCGCGACCCGGCTGGATATTTTGAAAGCCTATATTTTTGAATTTATCCTGCTCGGGGTGGCAACGGGTCTTGTTGCCATACTGCTGGGGTCAGTTGCCGCCTATGGTATAGTTGTCGGCATTATGGAGCTTGAATGGACATTCTCACTGGAAATTCCACTGCTGACTGTTATTGCTGCTATATTTATTACTATGTCGCTTGGTATGTTTAGTATTTGGCAGGCGATGTCGGTCAGACCGGCGCAGGTATTACGCGGGATTTAGATAACCTGCTTAATAAGGGTGAGAGCGGCGATGATGGTCGCTTCCCTGACTTTTTGGCGGCCAATATCACCAAAATTATGTTTTTCATGAATGGTTTTCCCATTTCGTTTTGCCGCTGCCATATGGACCAGGCCAACGGGTTTTTCCTTGCTGCCACCACCGGGGCCGGCAATGCCAGTCACAGATACCGCGATATCCGCCGCTGAATGGTTAAGTGCACCAAGCACCATGGCGCGGGCGGTTTCTTCACTGACTGCGCCATATGTATTTAATGTATCAGTGGATACACCGAGCATGTCCATTTTTGCCTGATTGGTATATGTAATAAATCCCCGGTCAACAACATCGGATGATCCGGCAATTTCCGTAAGTGCGCCAATGATCATGCCGCCGGTGCAGGATTCTGCGGTGGCGAGGTGCAGTTTTTCGGCCCGGCACCGATCAAGTATTTCATTGGCAAGATTTATAATCTGGTCAGAGAACATAATAATTTGCAGCGAATAGAACCGCTGCCCCCATTAAGCCGGCAACCACATCATCGGCCATTACGCCAAAAGCGTCATGACGTTTGTCATATAAACTTATGGGCCAGGGTTTCATAATATCAAATAGTCGAAAAGCAAGCAGGGCAAGAATATACTGTCCCGCATGGGTATGATCAGTGATCATCAGGCAGACGAGCCACTGGCCGACCACTTCATCAATGACAATTTCTCCGGGGTCTGTTTTACCGGTTTCCTCCATATATATCCGTGATGACCAAAGCCCCACCACAAACAGGATAAGAGTGGCGCTGGCAAGGATCATTTTGTTGCTGAAATCGAGGATCAGCCAGGCAAAGGGCAGGGCGGCAAGGCTGCCAAATGTTCCCGGTGCAACTGGAATAAGTCCGGTATAAAACCATGTTGAAAGCATTATTGACGGATGAAAAAATGATTTGGACCAGTTTGTAAGCATATCTATTCCGGTAATCGAATGGTTGCGACGGCTTGGGCCATAATGCCTTCACCCTTTCCGGTAAAGCCGAGCTTTTCAGTGGTCGTCGCCTTTACGCTTATTCTGTCAATATCCAGATCGATCATTTCAGATATACGGTCACGGATCATTTCACGGTGGGGGGCAATTTTCGGAGCTTCGCAGATAATCGTCAGATCGATACTGGCAATAACGCCGTCTTTTTCATCAACCAGCTTTGCCGCATGTTTTAAAAATATATCTGAAGTCGCCCCTTTCCACTGATCATCTGAGGGCGGGAAATGATCACCAATATCGCCCATTGCAATTGCCCCGAGAATTGCATCAGTAATAGCGTGAAGGGCAACATCTGCATCGGAATGACCTTTCAGGCTTTTATCATAGGGTATTTTTATGCCGCCGAGGATGACATGGTCACCATCTTCAAAGGCATGGACATCGATCCCGTAACCGATGCGAACATCTGTATAGCTGTTTCCGGTCATCATTTCCGCTTTTTTTAAATCATTTTCAGTGGTTATTTTAAAATTATCCTCAGACCCCGGAATTATCCGAACCTTGATACCGCTTTTTTCAGCAATGGCACTATCATCGGTCAGATCACTTTTCTCAAAGCGTCGATGGGCCATAAAAATGGCTTTATAACGAAAAGCCTGCGGCGTTTGCGCCCTGAAAAGGAAGTCCCGGTTAAGAGTATTATCAATATTGTCGCCGGACATATATTTAATTGTATCCGTCACTTTTAGCGCCGGAATGACCGCGCCGCAGTGAGATACTTCCCGGATAAGGCTGTTTAAAATTTGCTGACTAAGAAATGGTCTTGCCGCGTCATGAATGTATACATATTCCGGCATATGAATATCTATAGCTTCCAGGCCTTTTAAAACCGATTGCTGTCTTGTGTCACCTCCAAAAACGGGGATGGGTAGGTCAAGATCACCCACGGCATGCTCATAAAGATCAAGGTCATCAGGATGAATTACAACCTGAACAAGATTTATATCGGGATTTTCCAAAAAAATTCTTACCGTGCGTCGCAGAACAGGTTCCCCGCCCACACTGAGATATTGTTTTGGTATTTCCCCGCCGATCCGTTGCCCGCGTCCAGCGGCAACAATGATAGCTGCATTCCTAATTGTCATGTGTCGACGCTATCATTTTTCCAAAAAAATGTCCTCTATATTTTATAGTTTTTTCTGCTTTGACCTAAATGTCCATTTCAGGTATAGTGCGGCCCGCATTGATTATTTTTTAGACATTTTTTTTGGCTGCTTATTTTTTAATCATGAACATAACGCTTAAACCTATAAATATTGGCCCGATCGTGGTCGAAGATCCGGTTCTCCTGTGCCCGATGGCCGGGGTGACCGATTTGCCGTTTCGTCGTCTTGTAAAAAGGTTTGGGGCTGGTCTGGTTACTTCAGAAATGATAGCCAGTCAGGCCATGATCCGTGACCACCATCGCACCCATAAGATGGCGGCCGCTGAAAGCGATGAGTATCTAATGTCAGTTCAGCTCGCCGGATGTGATCCGGAAATGATGGCGATTGCCGCAAAAATGAATGAGGACAAAGGCGCGGAGATCATTGATATTAACATGGGCTGCCCTGCTAAAAAAATTGTCAATGGATATGCCGGTTCAGCCCTTATGCAGGATCTGGACGTGGCAGCAAAAATTATTAAGGCAACTGTGGATGCAGTGGATATCCCGGTAACGCTGAAAATGAGAACCGGATGGGATATCAGCTGTCGGAATGCGCCGGAGCTTGCAAAAATTGCCGAAGATCTTGGTATTAAAATGGTCGTTGTCCATGGACGGACAAGAAACCAGATGTATAAGGGCGTTGCCGACTGGGCTTTTATCCGGGACGTAAAAGATAGCGTGTCCATTCCCGTCATAGCCAATGGTGACATTGTCAGCTGTGAAGATGCGCGTGAAGCATTAAGACAGTCCGGAGCTGACGGGGTGATGATCGGACGAGGGTCATACGGAAGGCCATGGTTTTTATCTCAGGTTATTCATTATCTGAAAACAGGTGAAAAATTGCCTGATCCTGACCTGCCGTTAATTAAGGATATTATGATAGAGCATTATCAATCCATGCTTGATCATTACGGCGAGGATGTCGGCAAGAAAATAGCCAGAAAACATATAAGCTGGTACACCAAAGGCCTTCATGACAGTGCATCGTTTAGACAAAATGTCAATAAAATGACAGATACGGCTGAGGTTCTGGATACGATTGAAGCCTTTTTTGAACCTTTGCTTGCTGAACGCGCGGCCTGATTGATGACCGCAACAAACCAAAACCCGGAACGTCAGGCTGCACCATATGATCAGGCTGACGTTATCCTGAACAGCATGTCGGATGCTATTATCACCATCGATGCGCATAATAATATTACTTATGCCAATGTGTCAGCGGAACAGTTTCTTGGCAGCAGTCTTCCTATTTTACGACGAAAAAAAATTCAGGATATTGTCCCGTATGACAGCCCGTTAATTGCCTTGACCGAACAGGCGCGAAAAACCAAGGCGGTCATTACGGAATATGATGTCAATATCGGCAACCCCCACATCGGTGAACTCAGCACGGACATTCATGTCTCTGTGTTGATTAATGATACTGATCTGCCGGAGGAGGAAGGGATTCTGATCCAGCTGCAGAAAAGAAGCATTGCCCAAAAAATTAATCAGCAGCAAACCCATAGAAGTGCCACAAGATCGGTTTCCGGGATGGCTGCCATGCTTGCCCATGAAATTAAAAATCCGCTTTCAGGCATTAAAGGCTCTGCACAAATACTGTCGCAGGACGTCAGCGAGGATGATCGGGCACTGACCAATCTTATTTGTGAAGAAGTGGACCGAATTTGTATGCTGGTTGACCGGATGGAGGTTTTTACCGATCACCGTCAGCTGGAAAAAGTGGAAATAAACATTCACAGCATTCTTGAGCATGTGAAAAAACTGGCAGAAAACGGGTTCGGCAAGCATGTCAAATTTTCGGAAAATTATGATCCTTCGCTTCCACACACACTTGGGGACCGCGGAAAACTCATACAGGTTTTTCTAAATCTGCTTAAAAATGCCTGTGAAGCTGTTCCAAAAAGTGATGGGAAGGTTACCATTAAAACAGCCTATCGGCAGGGTGTAAGGGTTGCAGCATCAGGGTCGGATGAAATGCTGCATCTCCCCCTTGAGATTTCAATCATTGATAATGGGAGTGGTATTTCAGAGGACATCAAGGCCAATATATTTGATCCGTTTGTAACCACAAAAGCAGGGGGAACCGGACTTGGTCTTGCGCTTGTGGCAAAAACGATCAGTGATCATGGCGGTATAATTGAATGTGAAAGCGTACCGGGAAAGACGGTTTTTAGAATTTTACTGCCAGCGGCACCAAAGCAGGGACAGAAAAAATATGGAAAATAAAACCATTTTAATAGCGGATGATGATAAAGCCATCAGAACGGTTCTATCCCGGGCACTTGGACGTGAAGGCTATGATGTTAAACTTTGCAGCAACGCATCAACCCTATGGCGCTGGGTATCAAATGGTGAAGGGGATCTTGTGATTTCTGATGTGATGATGCCCGATGAAAACGGGCTTGATATGCTGATACGCATCAAAAAAATCAGGCCGGACCTCCCAGTTGTCATTATGAGTGCGCAGAATACCTTAATGACAGCTCTCAAGGCGACGGAACGAGGGGCCTATGAATATTTGCCCAAGCCTTTCGATCTTGATGAACTTAAGCATGTTATAAAAAAAGGATTAAGCCCGAAAAGCAAATCGCCTCAGGCAGGCAATGTTGAAGAAGATGAGGAAATGCCCCTGATCGGCCGCTCACCGGCGATGCAGGATGTTTACCGGGTTATGGCCCGGCTCATGAACACGGATTTAACAGTCATGATTACCGGGGAAACCGGAACGGGTAAGGAATTGGTGGCAAAAGCACTTCATGATTTTGGAAGGCGGCGTAATGCCCCATTTATCGCGATTAATATGGCGGCCATTCCGCGAGAACTTATTGAAAGTGAGCTTTTCGGTCATGAGAAAGGCTCTTTTACGGGTGCAGTATCTAAAAATATTGGTCGCTTTGAACAAGCAAAAGGCGGCACTTTATTTCTTGATGAAATTGGCGATATGCCGATGGAAGCGCAGACAAGATTGCTGCGGGTATTGCAGGAAGGGGAGTATACAACAGTCGGTGGCACCAGTCCGATTAAGGTTGATGTGCGAATTATTGCGGCAACGCACAGAAACCTGAAATCGATGATTGCCCAGGGATTATTCAGGGAAGATCTATATTACAGACTTAATGTGGTTCCGATAAATTTGCCGCCATTACGAGACCGCAAAGATGATATTCCCGATCTGGTAAGACATTTTTTTGCAAGTTATGCTGAAGATCATAATCAAGTGCCAAAAATAATGGATAAAAAGGCACTTGATCTTCTAAAAGAACATAACTGGCCGGGAAATATAAGAGAACTGGAAAATCTTGTTCACAGACTGGCTGCCCTTTATATTGAAGAGGTTATCACATTTGATAATGTTTCAAATGAACTCACTACTCAATATGATACTGCAGCGGAAGAAAATAAGGCAAGCCAGCAACCCGGCTATAGTGACGAAACACTGCAACAATCCATACATCGTCATCTTAAAAAATATTTTGATGCTCATCCCTATGATGAACTGCCCCCTAACGGATTATATGCAAGAGTGCTGGGGGAGCTTGAAAAACCACTGATTGAATTGACACTTGCCGCAACCAGAGGAAATCAGATTAAAGCAGCAGAACTTCTTGGTCTGAACCGAAATACGCTCAGGAAAAAGATCAAGGAACTGGAAATTCCAATCATAAAACACAAAATCTGAAACTTTTTATTATGCTGGCGCTAATTCCATGCTAATATGTTGTAATAATGCAACAATGTGTTAGTCTAAATGGTTATGAGTGAACAGGCGTTACGAAAAAAATCGAGACTGTTAAGCAGGATTAGAATCTGGGCCAGAAAAGTGGACCTGGAAAATAAGACGGCTTTTGTTCTTTTCCTTGGGCTTATGGCCTCCGGGGCGGTTGCCTATGCCTTGTTTAATGGGGCGGAACCGCTTTCACCAACACCAAATAATCTTAAAATTCTGGTTCTGTTGATTACAATTATTCTGCTACTTCTGGCGACACTTGTTGTACGTCAGATTATCCAGCTCTGGAATACAGGACTTAAAGGGGCTGCCGCGACAAGACTTCATAAAAGAATCGTGACTTTATTTTCTGTTGTTGCCATAACGCCGACCATAATTGTGGCGATATTTTCGGTGATGTTTTTTGAATTTGGGCTACAGGCATGGTTCAGTGAAAAGGTTCAAACCGTACTGGATAGCTCGGAAAGCGTTGCGAAAACATACATTGAGGAACATTACAAAATTATCCGGGCTGACGTAATCGGTATGGCCAATGAGCTAAACCGGCAGGCCTTTGTTTTTGCACAGCAGCCAGAACTGCTTGATCAGGCATTGAATATTCAGGCGCGGGCCCTAGGGCTTTCAGAAGCAATTATTATCAACCGTAAAGGGGTGATTACGGCGCGGGCGTCTTCAACATTCAGTGTTTTTGATGGTCGGTTGAATAAAACCATCATTGATGCGGCAGCAGAAGGGGGCGTTAAATTTTTCCCGCCCCGTGATAATGATGGTCAGATTCGTGTGATCCTTCGTCTTGACGGCTTTCTGGACCAGTTCTTATATATCAGCCGTCTTGTTGATGCACAGGCCTTGACGCTTATCCGAAGAACCGGTGACGCCAAAAATGATTTTGAACAATCGCAATCCGAACTTTCTGAATACAGATTGCTTTTTAATATCTGTTTTATTGGTATTGCACTGATTGTTCTGTTTGGCGCGGCTTGGATGGGGCTGGAGCTGGCCAATAAGCTCATGAAACCGATTAATATTCTTGTTCGCGCGACAGACCGTGTCGGTAAGGGAGACTTTTCGGTGCGAGCCCCCATCAAGGAAGGGTATGATGATCTTGGTGGTCTGACCAAGGCGTTTAACACCATGACATGGCAGCTTCAGAAGCAGCAGAAAGATCTTCTTTCCGCAAATCTGAAACTTGATGAAAGAAGAAGATTTACTGAGACTGTTCTTTCAGGTGTGTCCCCGGGCATTATGGGACTTGATCCCAAAGGAAATATTACCCTGCCAAACCGCTCAGCATCCATTATGCTTGGCTTAAGCGAGGAAGAGCTAAAGGGTCACAATATCAATGATGTGATGCCAGAGGTTTCAGAATTATTTGACAAGATTGTCAAAACTAAGAATCAGGGTGTTGAAACGCAGATCGTTTTGGAGAGGGGAGAAAATAGACTTAATCTTCTTGTCCGCCTTACCGCCGAACTTAAAGGCCGTCGTGCAGAAGGATTTGTGATCAGTTTTGATGATATTACAGAGCAGGTGGCGGCTGAAAGAACAGCAGCATGGGCAGACGTGGCCCGCCGGATTGCTCATGAAATTAAAAATCCGCTAACACCAATTCAGTTATCGGCGGAAAGACTTAAAAGAAAATATCTAAAAGAAATTGAAACTGAGCCGGAAATATTTTTACAATGTACTGACACGATTATCAGACAGGTTCGTGACCTGCGGCAGATGGTTGATGAATTCTCTTCATTTGCCAGAATGCCAAGCCCGGTAATTCAGCCGGAAGATTTGGTGAAAATTACTGCCCAGACTACATTTATGATGGATGTCAGCAGTAAGAAAATTAAAATTACAACTGATTTTCCCGATCATCCAGTGGTGTTTAATTGTGATGCCGGTCAGATCGGGCAGGCACTGACCAATATTATCAAAAACGCATCAGAAGCGCTTGTTGATCAGAAGGATGGTGAAATTAAGATTAAGTTGAAAGAAAGTGATGAAACAATTGAAATTATTGTTTCTGACAATGGTATCGGTATGCCGGAGCAAATGATGGACAGACTGACCGAACCTTATGTAACTACCAGAGCCAAGGGGACAGGTCTGGGGCTTGCCATTGTGAAAAAGATTATGAAAGATCATGGGGGTGATTTAAGTCTTGAAAATAATGATGGTCGCGGGGCGAAATCGACCCTGATATTCAAAAAGGATATCAAACAGGAAAAAGATCTGGAGAGCGCAGCAAAAGAGCCAGTAAAAAGTAAAAGTAATTTAAGGATAGTGCATGGCGCTTGATATATTAATTGTTGATGATGAAGACGATATCAGAGAGTTAATTTCCGGCATTTTAAGTGATGAAGGCTATGAGACCAGGGTCGCTGGGGATAGTGATAGTGCGTTAAAGGAAATTGATGCCCGCAGGCCGTCTTTACTGATTCTTGATATCTGGCTGCAGGGAAGTCGGCTTGACGGTCTTGAAATTCTGGCAGAAGTTAAGAAAAAACATAAAGACCTTCCGGTTATCATTATCAGCGGTCATGGAAATATTGAAACAGCAGTTACCGCCATTAAAAGAGGGGCTTATGATTTTATCAGCAAACCTTTTGAAACGGAAAAACTGCTCATTCTTGTTGAACGGGCCACTGAGGTGGACAGATTGCGGCGGGAAAATCTCGAGCTCAAGGAAAAAGCGGGATATGAAACTGAACTGACCGGGACGTCTTCAGCCATTTCATTGGTCAGAAACACAATCGCCAAAGTAGCACCAAGCGGTAGCAGGGTTCTTATTTCTGGTGCTTCGGGTACAGGTAAGGAACTGGTCGCGCGGCTTATTCATCGCCAGTCAAAAAGGGCAAATGGTGCATTTATTGTTGTCAATGCGGCCAGTATGTCACCGGAAAATATGGAACGTGAGCTTTTTGGTGTGGAAGAAGGCGGAACCGTTGTAAAAACGGGTGTTTTTGAAAAATCTCACGGGGGCACTTTGTTTTTTGATGAAGTTGCGGATATGCCACCGACAACACAGGCAAAAATATTAAGAATTCTGACAGACCAGACATTTGAACGTGTCGGCGGTAATAATAGGGTTCAGGTTAATGTGCGGGTTGTCAGTGCAACCAGTCGCGATTTGCGTCAGGAAATTGATGCGGGCAGATTTAGGGAAGATCTTTATCACAGGCTTAATGTTGTGCCCGTACAGGTGCCATCCCTTACCCAGAGACGGGAAGATATCCCATTGTTGGTAAAGCAGATGATGATCAGCTTTACCAGTGCAACCGGTCGCCCACCCAGGGATATTGATGAAGAGGCGTTATCGGCATTACAGGCACATGACTGGCCGGGAAACGTCAGGCAACTGAAAAATACGGTTGAGCGCATGCTGATACTTTCCGGTGAAGAAGAAACAATTACTATGGACTTGCTTCCGGTGGATGTGCTGGCAAATAGTGAGATTATCAGGCCAAATTCCGGTACTGAAATTATGACACTGCCGCTTAGGGAAGCGAGAGAGACGTTTGAGCGCGAGTATCTCAATGTGCAGATACAGAGGTTTCAAGGCAATATTTCCAAAACGGCAGAATTTGTCGGTATGGAGAGATCTGCCCTGCATAGAAAATTAAAAGGACTAGGGATTAACAGTCCGGATAAAAGATAATGAAATTAAATTTTACTTTATTAGTGGGTGAAGGAAATATCATATGAAAGTTATTGTTTGTGGAGCCGGGCAGGTCGGGTTTAATATTGCCCGCCATTTGTCGCATGAGCAGAATGATGTTACCGTCATCGATCGTTCGGAAGAACTGATAAACAAGGTAAGAAATTCTTTGGATGTGCATGCATTGGTGGGGTATGCCTCCTATCCTGATCTTCTTGAGGATGCTGGTGCTGAAGACGCTGATATGATTATTGCTGTCACGCTGTTTGATGAGGTGAACATTGTTGCCTGTCAGGTGGCCCATTCCCTTTTTAATGTGCCGACCAAAATTGCAAGGATAAGGGCCCAGAATTACCTGAATCCTGAATGGCGTGCTTTGTTTAGCAGGGATCATATGCCCATAGATGTCATTATTTCACCGGAAATAGAAGTGGCCAAGGCTGCCATTAACCGTCTTGAGGTGCCGGGGGCGACTGATATGATCCGTTTTGCCAATGACCGGATATGGCTTGTTGGCGTTAAGCTTGAGGAAGATTGCCCGGTTGTTGATACGCCCCTAAGGCAATTGACAGAATTATTTCCAGACTTGCACATTGTTGTGTGTGGAATATTGAGAAACGGTAAATTGATCGTTCCCAGCGGCAATGATCAGTTGATGGTCGGGGATAATATCTACATCGCTTCTGAAAAAACGAATGTGACAAGAGCGCTTAATGTTTTCGGTCATGAAGAGGAAGAAGCCAGAAATGTTATCATTGTCGGCGGCGGTAATGTCGGACAGTTTCTAAGCGAACAGCTTGTTGAATCAGGGAATAAATTTCAGATTAAAATCATTGAAAGCAATGCGGACAGGGCGATTCAAGTTGCTGAAAAAGTGTCAAAGGCCGTTGTGTTGCATGGTGACGCCCTTGATATGGAAATTTTAAAGGAAGCCAATATACAGGGGACACATTCAATTATATCAGTGACCAATGATGACAAGGTTAATATACTTTCAGCACTACTGGCGAAACAGATGGGCTGTAAAAGTGCCATTACACTTATCAATGATCATTCTTTTGGTGATCTGACAAGATCTGTTGGAATTGATGCTTTTGTTGATCCGCGTCAGACCACTGTTTCGAGTATTCTGCAACATATGAGGCGTGGTCGTATCAGCTCACTGCAAAGTCTTGCCGGAGGGGAAGCGGAGGTCATTGAAGCAGTAGCCGTCGAAGCATCACCCCTTGTCGGAAAACCGCTCAGGGAAGTAAAACTGCCGGCAGGTATCATAATAGGATCGGTTATTCAGGACGGTGTTATTATCGTCCCCAAGGGAGGAACGATAATTAAGGCTGGCGATACCGTAATAGTATTTACCTGTGCTGACATGATTAAAAAGGTCGAAGAGCTCTTTTCTGTTCGCCTGGAATATTTCTAAAGCTATCGCTCGCTGTGATAATTTTGGTCCATAAATGATTACAAATATCGGTCATATAATCGGTTATATGCTTATTATTTTGGGAATAAGTGAGCTGGTACCGATTTTGGCGGCTTTAACCTTTGGTGAAAATCATCTGGTATTGCCGTTCTTTATCTGTGCAATGCTGACCATTTTTGTCGGAACCGGGTTTTACCTTGCCTTTAGTTACAAGCATGAAAAGCCTAGCCGTTTTGATATTATATCATTTCTTATATTAGTATGGACGATTATACCTGTGTTTGCGTCTATCCCCTTTATGGTCACAGGTGTTCTGACCAAATTTACCAATGCCTACTTCGAAGCGGTGTCAGCCTTTACTACATCCGGCGCTACAATGCTTGCCAATACTGCCCTAGCCCCCAAAGCAATTTTATTCTGGCGATCTTTTTTACAGTGGCAGGGGGGAATTTTTATATTTGTTTTAGCAATATCTATCATCCCTTTAAGTTCAATTGGTGGATCTGAATTATTTAAAAGTACATTGGTGCACCGTGAGCAGGAAGGCTTTCTTGAAAGATTAAAAAGCACATTAAAAAATCTGGCACTAATATATGCTGGCTTGACTTTGGTCTGTGTTATCCTTCTGGCAATCAGCGGAATGACCACATTTGATTCTTTGACGACAGCCATGGCTACTTTGTCCAGTGGCGGCTTTACCAATCATGCCAATTCTGGCGTTAACTCCCTTAATTTCAGAAGTGAAATTATATTGATCCCCTTTATGATCATTGCAGCAACCAATCTGACCTATCACTGGTCATTTCTGACCAGTGGGAAATTGCGACTTTATAAGGATGATTATGAGCTGCGATATTTTTTAATCATAATTCTGATAGCCAGCATGGTCATTTTTCTGACCTTGATTAATTCGAATACTGGTCCGGACGCGTCATTAATAGGCAAGCTTGGGCTGGCGATATTTACGGCTGTTTCAGCATTGAGCACCACTGGTTTTCTTCCTGACGGGGCAAGTGCAATGCCGGTCAGTACGGTGGTGGTTTGTATAATTTTACTCTTTATCGGCGGATCGATGGGCTCTAGCGCAGGCGGATTTAAGATAATGCGCCTTAAAGTTTTGTTAAGACATGCAGATATTGAGATAAGCCGACTGGCTCACCCACATGGTGTCGTGCCAATGCGAGTTAATAATATGACAGTAACGGACACAATTTTAATGAGTGTCTGGACGTTGTTTTTTCTCTATTTATCGTCGATTGCTTTTTTTTCCCTTATTTACGGGATACTTGGATATGATGTTGGAATAGCTATCGGCCTTACTGTGGTGAACCTTTTCAGTGCAGGGTCTATGACAGAACTAATTGCTCAGGATTTTATTGGCTATAGCAGCATGAGTTACCCTGCTAAATGGTTGAGCTCGGCAATTATGATAATCGGGCGTCTGGAAATTATGCCATTATTGATTTTTTTGTCGCCAGACTTCCGAAAGAGTTAAAATATTAATAAAATATTAATATTGCCGCTGCATGTTGTAATCTTCTCTGTTTAAATAGAAACAGTGATGTGTTATACTGTGTGGGCATTAAGTTGCAGCAGTATTCAGGTCTATACTGTTTTAAGGCTAAAATAATAAAAAAAAGTGGAATAAAAAAATGTCCGAAAAAATGCACAACTTACAAGATGCCTTTCTCAACCATGTAAGAAAAAATAAAACACCTATAACGGTATTTCTGGTTAACGGTGTAAAACTGCAGGGTATAATCACCTGGTTTGATAATTTTTGTATATTACTGCGTCGTGACGCAAATGTGCAGCTTGTCTATAAACATGCCATATCAACAATTATGCCGGGTGGCACAATTAACTTATTTGATGCTGATGAAGATGAGAATATTGAAGAGGAGTAATTTCCTTCAATCATGACCAATCATGATGTAAAAAATTCTCTAGACTTTCGTAAAAAAACCTTTAGCAGTTTTTTGAATGATCAGGTGGATGCACCGGAAATGGCGAACCATTCGACCGGTGCGCGCACTTTTATTTTTCATCCGAACCTAACCAGCAGAAATCAGGCTTCACAACAATTAGACCGTAGTGCGCAAAATAGGCTTGATGAAGCTGTTTCATTATGTGCTGCCCTTGATCTGGAAATAATTATGGCAGAGGTAGTGACACTTTCCAAAATCCGTCCGGCTACCTATCTGGGTAAGGGTAAGTTAGAGGAAATGGCGGTTTATATCGATGCCCATGATATTGAGCTGGTGGTCGCCGATTGTGAACTCAGCCCAGGTCAGCAAAGAAATCTAGAACGTGATTTAAAGGTCAAAGTCATTGATCGTACCGGACTTATCCTTGAAATATTTGGTGAACGGGCTCAGACAAAAGAAGGCGTTATGCAGGTTGAACTGGCCCATCTGACTTATCAGAAAAGCCGTCTGGTTCGTTCATGGACCCATCTGGAACGCCAGCGCGGCGGTTTTGGATTTATGGGTGGCCCTGGTGAAAGTCAGATTGAAAGTGACCGAAGGCAGATTGATGAGCGCATAGGGAAAATCAAGAAGCAGCTGGCATCCGTTATCAGAACCCGTGAGCTGCACCGGGACAGTCGTCGCAAGGTTCCGTTCCCGATTATAGCCCTTGTAGGGTACACAAATGCCGGAAAATCAACTCTTTTTAATTATTTGACCAAAGCTAATGTCATGGCCGAAGATCTTCTGTTTGCCACGCTTGATCCCACCATGCGTAATGTCGAAATGCCAAATGGTAAAAAAGCAATTTTTTCTGATACGGTTGGATTTATTTCAGATTTGCCGACACATCTGGTCGCAGCATTCAGAGCAACACTGGAAGAGGTCACAGAAGCGGATATTATCATTCATGTGCGTGATATATCACATCCTGAGACAGAGGCGCAGAAACAGGATGTTGAAGGTATTTTAAAATCGCTCGGGGTGATGGATAATAAAAACAAGATATTATTTGAGGTATGGAATAAAGCGGATCTTTTAAGCGATGAAAAACATGAAGTAATGGAAAATATGGCAGCAAGAAATGATAATGCTGCAATGGTATCGGCCATTACGGGTTATGGCTGTGATCAACTGCTCGACAATTTGGATAAATTGCTGGCCAAGGACAAAAAAACTTATACCCTTAAATTCAGCTATGAAGAGGGTGCGGATATTGCACTCTTTTACAAATATGGCGAAGTACTGGACCGAAAAGATACTGAAAAATCGACAATCATAAAAGTCAGACTGGATAACGCGGCAATCGGACAGTTGTCGAAAATGGGAAAACTTGATGAAAATTGATGAAATAAATTCATTGATTAGAAACGTATCTGATAAGGAAATATTATCCCGTTTTCGTAATCTGCGTGAGGACGAGGTCCACTTTAAAGAACCAAATGAATTTGTTACTGCTGCTGATATTGCTGCCGAGGCTGCCCTGACGGAAGGACTTCTGGATCTGTACCCTCATGCCGTTATTACAGGTGAAGAGGATTTTGCGGAAAATCCAGACAGCCTTAATGATCTTCTTGCGGCCGACTGTGGTTTTTTGATTGATCCAATTGATGGGACAAATAATTTTATTAAGGGAGATGAGCGCTTTGCGGTGATGGCGGTTGCCTTGCAAAAAGGTAAAGTCGCTGCCAGTTGGATTTATCTACCGGCATCTGGGGCTATGGCGATGGCACAAGCAGGAAAAGGAACCTATCTTGACGGGGAAAAAATACTGCTTCGCTCATCGTGCGCGAAACTCAGTGAATTAACGGGAGCCGCCCATATCAATCGAATGCCTGAAAATTTAAGATCAACGGCAAGGGAAAATCTGAAACTGTTTAAAGAAAACAGACCGGCCTATTGTGCCGGATATGATTATATTTGCCTTCTGACGGGGCAAAAGGATTTTTCGGTTTATTACCGAACCCTGCTTTGGGATCATTTACCCGGAACACTTCTATTTGAGGAAGCGGGCGGATATGTCCGAACCCTTGATGATAAACCCTTTACGCCGGCTAGTGACGGATTAGGACTGCTTTGTGCCCGTGATAAAGCTGTTTGGAAAGATATCAAAGACGCTCTGTTTCCTTAGCTTTTTCCCACAGTCTATCAAGTTCATCAAGCGTATATTGATCTATATTTTTTTCTTCATTTTCAATATATTGCTCTATTTTATTAAAGCGTTTTGTGAACTTGTGATTGGCGCGGCGAAGGGCTTCTTCGGGATCAATTTTTAGATGCCTTGCCAGATTGGCATAGACAAACATCATATCCCCAAATTCTTCTTCTATTTTGTCTTTATCCTGTTTGTTTTTGACCAGTTCTTCTGAAAGTTCTGTCATTTCTTCGTTCAGTTTGTCTATGACCTGCGATGTTTCCGGCCAGTCGAAACCAACTCTGGCTGCCCGTTTTTGTAGTTTTACAGCACGAGTTAGGGCCGGAAGGCCAATGGTGACCCCGTCCAAAATGCTCGCCTGTTTTTTTTCAGCTCTTTCCTTTGCCTTCTGTTCTTCCCAGGCAATGGTCTGTTCTTCGGCATTTCTGAAATTTTCATCGGCAAATACATGAGGATGTCGGCGGATCATTTTATCAGCGATGGCTGCAACCACATCGGAAAAATTGAAAAAGCCGGCTTCTTCAGCCATGCGGGCATGGAAAACCACCTGAAAAAGCAGGTCCCCCAATTCGTCCTTAAGGCCGTCCATATCATTATTTTCTATGGCCTCAGCCACTTCATAGGCTTCCTCAATAGTATAGGGGGCAACGGTCTTAAAAGTCTGCTCAACATCCCAGGCGCAGCCATCTTTTGGGTCACGCAACGTTTCCATAATTTTCAGAAGGGTTTTTATATTATCCATTTTTCACATTTCTTGATTTTAAAAAATTATTATTCGCGGTGAATGATAGGTGGTTTGTTGGCAGCAGAGTAATACGACAGGAAAAAATTTCAAGGACTGAATTAACTGTAATTTTGATAAAATTATTTACATCCAGGCTAATTTCTGGAAAGCTGTGACAGGGATTAATCAAGTAAATACAAGGGATGGTTATGCGGGCTCTATATTCATTTATGGTTATGTCTTTGGCTTTAATGGGCGCAGTTGAAGCAAAGGAAATTAAATTTTCGCAAGGCACAAATTTCGGGATCAGCGTTTCATCTGATGGCAAATTGATCTCTATGGATTTGCAGGGTGTATTATGGACTGTGCCTGCCGAAGGGGGAATGGCAAAGCCGCTGACAGCAGGGCAGCAGCCGGAAGCACGTGAACCGAGTTTTTCTCCGGATGGCAAAAAAATTGCCTTTCAGGGCTATTATCAGGGCTATTTTCATATCTGGACAATTAATAGTGATGGTTCTGGGCTAAAACAGATTACATCAGGATTATATGATGATCGTGAACCATCTTGGAATGCGGATGGTGATACAATTGTCTTCGCATCAGACCGCGATGGCAGCTACGACATCTGGGAAATAAATGTAAAAAATGGTTCTGAGAAAAAATTGACAAACTATCCTGATGATGAAGGTCATCCCAATAAATCCAATAATGGCGAGCGACTGTTATTTACCCGTGAAATTAAAGGCAGATATTCTGAAATCGCTATGATTGATTATACGGATGACAAGCCTTATGAAATCAGCCTGATGAAAACTGATCGGGGTATCTTTATCCGGCCGTCATGGACAAACAATAGTGAAGGGTTCAGTTATATTTCACAATTTAATGATGACATCAGATTAAATTATGTGACGGATGCCTATAGCCTGGAAGCACAAAAAAATACGGTTGTTATCGATCAGGGGGATATATTTCCGTTTCGCTCTGTCTGGAGTGAGCAGGGGATATTTTATACTGCCGATGGCCAGATTAAATTCCGCCCGGTTAAACTTGAAAACAGGCGAAATAAAATACGTGTCAGCCTGGGCGAAATGAATATGGTTCCTTTTGAAGCGTCCATTACATCCGTTGAGCCAAATTATACGCACAAAGTCCGTGATTTTGATAGTAGAGCCTCTCAACCGGTCCGCGGCATTGGGGCAATGGATGTATCATCAAAAAACAATAATATCGTTTTTACTGCGCTGGGTGATATGTGGGTGCAGGAAGGTGACAAGCTTTCCAGAAATATTGATGATGGCCCGGGTCATGTGGTTGACCCGGCCTGGTCACGTGATGGGGATGATCTTGCCTTTGTGGCTGAAAGAGATGGCCAGATGGATATTTGGATCCGCAATGTGGCCAGTGGCAAGGAACGAAGACTGACCAATGATCTAAACCGTGAATATAGATTGGCCTGGTCACGGGATGGAAAATATATCGCTTATCTGTCAACACGAGGCATTTCAAACACCTGGGGCAGGTCCGACCTAAAAGTTATAGATGTGGAATATGGTAATATCCATACTATTGATGAACAGTTATTTACACCAGGAAAGCCCACCTGGTCAGTTGATGGCAAGCATCTGGTTCTGGCAGTTGTCAAGCCGGCAACGTCACGTTTTCGCGAAGGAATGCACGCTCTTAAACAGTATGAAGTGGAAAGCGGCCGGTCAAAATTTCTTAACCTTCCGAACAATATAGGCTTAAGCACCCGCGATGGGAGTGGCCCTGTTATTTCCTATGATGGCGGTAAAATAGCCTATATTGCTGAAGGAGAATTAAGAGTTGCCTATGTTAATAATGCCGGGGAAATCACCGGTGCGGCTGAAAACAAATGTCTTGATACGGCGCTTATGCCCCGCTGGGCGAGAGGATCAGAACGCATTTATTATTTCTCTGGAAAGTCCCTAAAAAGCTGTAATTTTCTAACAGGAGAGACGCAAAACCATACCATTAACCTTTCCTGGAAGCGGGCATCGGACGAAGATATAACCATTCATGTAGGGCGTATCTTTGATGGAGTTTCTGACCAGGTGCGTGAAAATGTGGATGTTTTTGTCTCAAAAGGGCGTATTACCAGTATTGCTCCTCATGGTCAGTATGCGGTTATAGGCAAATTTTATGATTATTCCCATAATACGATGATCCCCGGCCTGATGGCTGGACACAGTCATCAGACAGAAATTATGGGTGAAAAACTTGGACGAAACTGGCTTGCCTACGGCATCACAAGTGTTCGAGACCCGGGCAGTAATCCTTATAAATCGCTGGAACGGCGGGAGACATGGGATGGGGGGATTTCGGCCGGTCCAAGATTATTTAATGCCGGCTGGCTTACTGGTGGTGCAAGGGTTTATTATGGGCAGTCCTATAACGCATTGAATGAAAAGGCATTAAGGCATGAACTACAGAGAGCAGAAGAACTTGATTATGATATGATTAAGTCCTATGTACGCCTGCCTGACGAATATCAGCAGATATTAATTGCCGATGGCCATAAACTGGGTATTCCCTTATCTTCTCATGAAATTGCACCGGCTGTTCAAAACAGTATGGACAGTGTAGAACATATTTCTGCCACCAGCAGACGTGGATATTCACCGAAATTTTCGTCACTTGCCCACAGTTATGAGGACGTTATTAATATTATCAGTGAATCCGGTCTCTTTATTACGCCTACGGCCGTGCTGGACGGAGGATATTATAAATTTCTTCAGGATATGCCAGAATATAAAAGTGATATTAAATATAGAACATTCCTTGATCAGTTACAGCGTGACGATCAGGAAATGGTTGCAAAATCCGGGTTTGCATTTAATGCCATCAAACATACTCCGGCGCTTCTTGAAACCATTAAAAAACTTCATGACCACGGGGCCAATGTGGCGGCAGGCACGGATAGTCCGTTTATTCCCTATGGTATTGCCCAGCAGCTGGAAATTATTATGTTCGAGGCCGCTGGCCTTTCCCCGGCAGATGCCATTCGTGCTGGCACAATCAAGGTTGCACAGAATATTGGTGTTGAAGCTGACCTGGGAACGCTGGAAGTTGGCAAACTGGCGGATATGGTAATATTAAACGGTAATCCTATCGAGGATATCCGTAATATCCGGAATGTCGAAGCAACCATCAAAGGCGGTCATCTTTATACGATCCGTGAACTTACCACAAACAGGGATTAATCATGGCAGACGCAAAAGCATATTGGAAAGAAAATGTCAGTTTGGTGCTTAAACTGCTGACGATCTGGTTTATTGTTTCTTATGGCATGGGGATTTTGTTTGTTGATTATCTGGATAAGTTTCAGTTTTTTGGGTTTCCCTTTGGCTTCTGGATGGCGCAGCAGGGGTCTATTTATATCTTTGTTCTTCTGATTTTTATCTATGTTTATAAAATGAACAAGCTTGATAAAAAATATGATGTTGAGGAAAGTGACGATCATATACCCGCAGAGGATATGGGTAGGGGAATGACCAAAGGGGGACAATAAAATGGATATTCAAACGCTGACATATATTATTGTCGGAATCACATTCGCCATTTATATCGCCATTGCGATCTGGGCCAAGGCGGGAACGACGGACGATTTTTATGTTGCAGGGCATCATGTGCCGCCGCTGGCAAATGGTATGGCAACAGCTGCCGACTGGATGAGCGCAGCCAGTTTTATCTCCATGGCCGGGCTTATATCCTTTATGGGTCGTGATGGCTCCATGTATCTGATGGGTTGGACCGGCGGTTATGTGCTGCTTGCTTTACTTCTTGCCCCGTATTTAAGAAAATTCGGACAGTTTACAGTTCCTGATTTTGTGGGTGACCGCTATTATTCCAATGCCGCCAGAACGGTTGCGGTTATCTGTGCTCTGTTTATTTCCTTTACCTATGTTGCCGGGCAAATGCGGGGGGTCGGTATTGTGTTTTCCCGATTTCTTGAAGTAGATATCACCATGGGTGTTCTGATCGGTATGTCGATCGTATTTTTCTATGCCGTACTCGGGGGAATGAAGGGGATAACCTATACTCAGGTGGCACAATATTGCGTGCTCATATTTGCCTTTATGGTCCCGGCGATCTTTATATCTATAATGATGACGGGGAACCCGGTCCCGCAACTTGGCTTTGGCAGCACTCTTGCCGACGGATCAGGTGCCTATCTTCTTGATAAACTAAATGGCCTATCCACCGAACTTGGTTTTGGCAGATATACGGATGGTCGCAAGTCAACATTTGACATGTTCGCTATTGTTGCAGCGTTAATGGTCGGCACTGCCGGCCTGCCACATGTCATAGTCCGTTTTTTTACAGTACCCAAAGTTCGCGATGCACGGTTATCGGCGGGCTATGCTCTTGTACTTATTGCCATTCTATACACTACTGCACCGACAGTCGCCAGCTTTGCAAGACTTAACCTGATCAACACGGTTAGTAATGTTGAATATACACAGACACCGGCCTGGTTTAAAAACTGGGAAGCGATTGATCTGATTGCCTGGCGTGATAAAAATCACGATGGGAAAATTCAATATACTGCCGGAAATGCATTTGATGGTAACCCTGATTTTACCGATGGGCGCGGCGTAAATGGCGAACGACTACTTAATAACGCAGATGGCAAAAGTGCAAATGAGCTTTATATTGATCAGGACATAATGGTGCTGGCCAACCCTGAGATCGCGATGCTCCCGAACTGGGTGGTGGCACTAGTTGTAGCTGGGGGGCTGGCGGCAGCTTTGTCGACGGCAGCCGGGCTTCTTCTGGTGATTTCAACATCCGTTGCCCATGATCTTTTTAAAAAAATGCTTCTTCCCAATATTACCGATAAACAAGAACTTATGTATGCCAGAATGGCCGTTGCCATCGCGGTGCTGATTGCCGGGTATTTCGGCATCAATCCGCCGGGCTTTGTGGCGCAGGTGGTTGCTTTTGCCTTTGGCCTTGCAGCCAGCAGCTTTTTCCCGATTATAATGATGGGGATATTCTATAAACGGATGAATAAGGAAGGGGCCATTGCCGGAATGATTACCGGACTAATTTTTACATCAGCCTATATTATTTATTTTAAATTCATTAACCCCGGCGCAAATACTGCGGATAACTGGTGGCTTGGTGTTTCCCCGGAAGGGGCGGGAACACTGGGTATGGTTCTTAATTTTATTGTTGCCTATACAGTTTGCAAAATGACCCCGCCGCCACCACAGAATGTGCAGGATATGATAGAAAGAATTAGAATTCCACGAGGCTAAAGCATTGGAAAAAGAGCTAACAGAGCCGAGCATAAGGGCTTTTGTTGCTTTGTCGCTCAGTAATGAAGTGATGGAAGTGTTGACACAAAAGTCACTTGCACTACAGAGGCAGTTTGCTGATCTGAACATCAGATGGGTACCATTTAAAAATTACCACCTGACATTAAGTTTTATCGGCAATATTCCGCTTCATGAAATCGACCGTCTTGAAACTGTTGTAAAAAAATCAATTTCCGGTTTTGTGACATTCACGCTGACTATTGGCGATATCATTCTTTTCCCGCCTGATCAGGAGGTTAAAGGGCTTTTTGTGGCAGATGTCGTGCTGGAAGAGCCGCTTGAAAAATTACAGGCAAAAATTGAGGCAGATTTACGGGCCGCGGGTTATAAAATTTATGATCGACCCTATAGGCCGCATATCACCATTGCCCGCCTTAGAAAGAATAGAGTAGGGGAAGAAGAACTGACAAAAGGTGGTTTTTCCCTTTTTTCACCGGTTGACCATGTGCACATCTATGAAAGCCATAAGGAAAATGGCATCGTTGTAAATTCAATTGTCAGAAGCTGTCCACTGGATCATGAAGTATAAAGTTTGATCCCTGTATTGGGTCGTCCAAACAGGTAACCTTGTCCGTAAGTAACACCAAGTTTTTTTAAAAATTCTGCTTGTTCCTCAGTTTCAACCCATTCGGCAATTGTATTGATGTTCAGGTCATTGCAAAGAGTGACGATTGAACGCAGAAAAGCACGTGTCTTATCATCCTTAATGGCGTCGCGAATATAGTCGCCATCAATTTTAACACCGTCAACCACCAGTTCACGGAGATAGCGAAACCCGGCCGCGCCAGCACCGAAATCATCAAGATAGACCCTGAATCCCATTTCCCTAATGTCATTTATAACTTCTGAGAGTTGTTTCAAATTGGTGATTTCTGCGGATTCCGTAATTTCGAGTGAGATAAATTTACTTATATTTATATTTTTACGTAGCCTTATTTTTAATTCTTCGAGGAAAGCTTTGTTGGAAAGAGACCTTCCTGATAGATTGACCGCAATTTTTGGTGGTGTTTCATGTGTTTTTATCTGATTTATTTTTTTGACTACGAGATTAAATATTGCCCTGTCAAATTCCTGTATCATACCGACTTTTTCAGCAAAACAGATTGTTTCAAACTGAAGATTTCGAAGTTTTACATCATTAAACCGGATCAATGCTTCTGAATGGTGTAAAGTTCTGTTTTTAAGCGATACAATTGGTTGATATAGAAGTGAAAAATCGCCATTGGCCAGAATTGTCCTTAGATTTTGCACTTTTGAAGCTGTATCCTCAACAATGTCCTTATATCCCTGCGCTAGGGATTCAATATCAAATCCATCTGCACCATCAGCAAATTGCTGAAGGCTGAATAATAAAGCGCGAACACCATCTTCCTCGCTCAACATATCCTGTTCGGTGTCAATAGTCGTGCTTTTTAATCTGATACCAGTGGATTTTGTTAATTCCCGAATCAGGGCTCCGGTTTCCGGCCCATCTGGTTCTTTTGTATGAATGACGGCGAAGCGGTTATCAGACAATTGTCCCGCACTTTGGCCGCCGGTTGAATATTTATTAAGGAGACTTCCAAGCTGGGCAATTCTTTCACCTTCGATTTTTTGATTGCTCTCTGTTTCCAGCAGAGTGATGTTGAGGTGGGCATCCTGATTATTATTATCAGATAGTATGTTTTCAACTTTTTTCAGGAAAATATCTTTTTCTTCTTTAATATCGGTGCGCTCAGAGCTTGTATCTGAATTATGACCAAGTCGATATGCCGACATAAGCACAAGAAATATCCGCTTTTCATCATCGGGTAGCATTCCAAAGAATATCGAATATTTCTTTCTGAAGGAATCATTTTTACCCACAAAAAAATTAACTGGACCAATACGGTTTGACCCTTTTATGAGGGAGGAAATCTGCTTAAATGTCTTGCGTTCAGCGGCTTCCAGAAGATCAGGAAAAAGCGTGGATTTAACTGTAGATGTTTCAAGGCCAATTTCACTAATAGCGCCATCGGCATTTACAATTCTAAACTCTTTATTTAATTCAATTAGAATATCGCCAACTGAAAAAGAGAAACCCAGGAAGCGATCAGGAATTTTAATCATTTTTTGTCCCCAATAGAATTGGCAGTATAAGAAAAATTATTCTTATTTCCAGCATTATTTATGAGTAACCAAGCTTGATTAAAAATTCTAAAAGACATACAAATAATGGGGATTGTTGATAAGGGGAAGCTCATGAAAACTGATCAGCTTAAAGTCGGACTGGCGCAGATTGCACCTGTTTGGTTTAATCGTGAAGCAACCCTTGAAAAAGTGATCAAATATATTGAAAATGCCGCTTCTCAAGGGGTTGAACTGATCGCTTTCGGTGAAGCAATGGTTCCGGGCTATCCGTTTTGGGTTGAGCCAACAGGAGGAGCACGCTTTAATGCTCCGGACCAAAAGGAAATATTTGCTGAATATGCCAATCAGGCCGTACAGATAGAAGCCGGACATCTTGATGAGGTCTGTGCAGCGGCAAGGGATGGGGGCATAGCCGTCTATCTTGGTATTATCGAACGGGCCAAAGACCGCGGAGGGCACAGTCTTTATTGCAGCATGGTTTATATCAACTGGACCGGAAAAATATGCTCTGTTCACCGCAAACTTCAGCCAACCTATGAAGAACGTTTGGTATGGTCCCCCGGTGATGGTAATGGGCTTACGGTTCATGAGCTTGGCAATTTTACGGTAGGTGGTCTTAACTGCTGGGAAAACTGGATGCCGCTGCCCAGGGCGGCTCTTTACGGGATGGGTGAAGATCTTCATGTGGCGATATGGCCGGGATCAAAGCGCAATACTTTTGATATAACACCCCATATGGCCAAGGAAGGGCGCTCGTTCGTAATGTCTGTATCAGCCTTAATGCGGCCAAGTGATATTCCAGAGTCAATGTTACACTTTAAGGAAATAATGGAACCAATTAAAAATAAAGAATTTTTGGCTGATGGTGGGTCATGCCTTTGTGGCCCGGATGGAAAGTGGATAATTGAGCCACAGGTCGGGGAAGAAGGGTTATATGTGGCACGTATTAATCATGAAAAAGTGCGCGAGGAAAGGCAGAATTTTGATCCCGCCGGGCATTATTCAAGACCTGATGTAACCAAACTGATTATTGACCGACGCCGTCAGACAACTGTGGAGACCATTGATGAGTGACTTGATAATTCGTCCTTCCGAAGAAGAGGATATGGAAGCCATACACAAGATTTATGAGCATGAAGTGCTCAATGGCACAGCGACATTTGATGAAAGTCCGCCCTCAAAAGAGGCGATGGAAGCAAAAAGGATTGATATTTTGTCGCATGGTTTTCCGCACATTGTGGCTGAAATGGATGGTGAAGTTGTGGGATACGGATATATATCGTTTTATAGACAGCGATCAGCATATTCCCAGACAGTCGAAAATTCAGTTTACGTAGTGGCAGGTAAGCAAAAATGCGGAATAGGCTATAAGCTGATGCAGGCTGTTATTGAAGATTGTGAAAGACTGGGGCTTAAAAATATCATTGCCGTCATTGGCGACAGCGGTAATTCGGGCTCAATTAAATTGCATCAAAAACTGGGTTTTCGAAAAGTTGGAATTTTGACGGATGTCGGGTTTAAATTCGGCCGTTGGCTTGATGTGGTATTGATGCAAAAAACATTGCGATAAAATTGATAAACAAAAAAATAAATAAACTTTGGGAGAGGTTTTATGAATAACAGACGGAATTTTTTAAAATGGACCGGCATTGCCGGCGCAGCCGGATTGGTAAGTGCCTGTGGGCAAGGTGCAGAGCAGGGAAAAGCTGAAGAGAAAGTAGCTGCGAGCACCGGGAAATTTGACCATCTTCCCAATATGATGGAAGGCGTTGCCCCAATTTCTGTTGCGGAACACAAAGTGCGTGTTGCCAAAGCGCAGGAACTGATGGCCCAGAATGGCATAGAGGCCATATATCTGGAGGCGACATCAAATCTTTGGTACTTTACCGGTATGCGCTGGGGGCAAAGTGAACGTATGGCGGCCGCCATTATCCCCAAAGAAGGGGAAGTGGCCTATGTCTGCCCGATGTTTGAAGTGGAAAGGCTGAAAGAAAGAATAATCCTTGGGGATATAGTCCGTGGCTGGGAAGAACATGAAAGCCCCTATAAACTGGTGGTATCCATGTTAAAAGATATGGGTATTACATCCGGAAAACTGGGGATAGGGGAACGGACAAGATTTTTTCTGGTCGATGGCATTCGAAAAGAAGCGCCGTTTCTTGAAATTGTCAGTGCCGACCCTGTTACCGCTGAATGCCGGATTATAAAATCCGCTGATGAAATCAGGCTATTGCAGAGAGCAAATGATATCACCATTGCCGCTTATAAAGAAACCGTCAAACATATAGAACCAGGGATGCGGGGATCTGATATTTCGGCCATTTCGCGTCAGGTTCATGCAGCACTTGGGGTCACAGGCTATCTAGGCACCATGATTGGTGTCGTTTCATCCTCTCCTCATGGTTCCATCGTCGAACCGGTGCTTGAGGAAGGTATGATCGTTCTGATGGATGGCGGCTGTGATGTTCATAATTATTCATCCGATATCAGCCGTACAATTGTTTACGGTCAATATACAGCGGAACAGGAAGAAGTCTGGAACCTTGAAAAACGGGCGCAGGCAGCGGGCTTCGCTGCCGCACAACTTGGCGCTCCACAGGAAAATGTTGATATTGCCGCGCGTAAGGTGATTACCGATGCCGGTTACGGTCCTGGCTATAAAACACCGGGGCTCCCGCACCGGACAGGTCACGGAATTGGACTTGATATGCATGAATGGGGAAATGCGGTGCTTGGCAATAAACGCCCTTTGGCGCCGGGTATGTGTTTCAGTATTGAACCGACGATTGCCATTCCCGGCAAATTCGGTGTGCGTCTTGAAGATTGCTGCCACATGACAGAAAGTGGCCCGGCATGGTTTTCAAACCCTTCTGTAGCAATTGATGATCCTTTTGGCGATAATTAAAATGAAAAGAAAATATCTATTTCTGGCATTCATTGCGTCTCTTTCCTTATCAGGATGTGATGAGAAATCGGGATCAATAGATCATCAGTTTACGATTGCCATGATCCCGGATACCCAGAATATGGTCGATTATCTGCATCAGAAACAGACAGGCTTTGCGATTGACAGTGCTGATCTTTATATTGAACAAATGAAATATATTGCTGACAATACTGAAAGCAAGGGTGGTGAAATCGCCTTTGCCACATCGGTTGGTGATGTCTGGCAGCATTTGGACGTAAAAGTTGATCCGGCCCATTATGATCGTGGACTAAGAAAAGTGCCAATCACACCACGTATCCCGCCGGAGGAATTGGTGTCAGGCAGGAATAATTTTGAAATACCGGTTGTAATAAAAGGTTATGATCTACTTGAGGAAACAGCTGTTCCTTTTTCCGTTGCCCCGGGAAATCATGACTATACAACAGGATGGATGCATAACCCATATCCGGACGACCCGAACCCGCGTGATCGGATGCGCGCTGAAAATATACTGCCTAATATGCACCTGGGCGGTTATGATGTTTTTAATGGTGTATTCGGCCCCGAAAGCAAATATTTTAAAGGAAAAAACTGGTATATCAGCAGCTTTCATGGCGGTGTAAACAGTGCACAGGTTTTTGAGGCTGGCGGCTATAAATTTCTTCATCTTGCTTTTGAAATGCAGGCGGGAGATGATGTTTTGGCCTGGGCCCAGTCCGTGATTGATGAGAACCCGGGTCTGCCAACCATTATTTCAACCCATGATTTTTTAAATCCTCGCGGGGAGCGTCTGCCAAGTCCGAGTTATGATCTTGATGCGGTTGATCCGCTTGCGCATAATAGTGCAGAGGAAATATGGGACGAATTTATCCGCTCAAATGACCAGATTTTCATGGTGCTGAGTGGTCACCAGCTTGGACAGGCGATCAAAACATCCATAAATGATAAGGGAAATGCCGTATATCAGATTTTGGCGGATTATCAGGGGCGCGGGCAGGCGGCAAACCCGCCTGCTGATCAGGAACAGATAACCGGAATTGGTGATGGCTGGCTTAGGTTAATGGAATTTGACACTGCCCCAGCCATTCCGGTGATTAAAGTCAGAACCTATTCAACCTTCTATAAAAAATATTCAAATGAGCTGGCGGAATATGCAAGCTGGTATCGTGACATGGAACAACCGGGAATGACAGATCAGGAATTTCAGGATGCGGATCATTATGATATCATCCTGAATGATTTTAAAATAAGGTTCGGCGAGCCAGAATAAAGGAAATTTGATAAATGATAAAAAAGCTAAGTCGCCGTGACATACTGGAACGCATGGCTGTCGTAAGTGGCGGAGCCATATCATTAAGCATCATATCTGCCTGCGATAATGGCATATCTGTACCGGAAAATACGGATAATTTAAACCTTAAGGTTCTTACTAAAGAACAGTTTGATCTGGTTGGTGATATCGCTGATATGATCATTCCAGAAACAGATACACCCGGTGCAAAGGCCGTGAATGTTCATTTTTTGATTGATGAACTTGCCGCGAACTGGATGTTGGCTGATGAAAAAGACAGGTTTTTGAATGACCTGACGGTTCTTGATGAGCGGATCAAGCGGCTTTATGGTAATAATTTTTCCAATCTTGATGAAAATGGAAAAAAAGCGGTCCTTGACCAGTTGGGTTCTGAAATGCTTATTGCTGAAGACCACATAGATAGTAACAAGCATATTTACCAGCAACTTCGTGAGCTTACCATTTTTGGATATTACACGTCAGAAGTTGGTGCAACGGAAGAGCTGGCTTTTGACCCGTTACCCGGGGATTATCATGGCTGTATCCCGTTTTCAGATGTCGGAAAAACATGGTCAGTTTAATTTATTCATCTTCCGCATAATAACCGATCACGTCACCTTCTGTGGTGACACCAAGGCCGTTAAGCACCCGGTTTGAATAATTGAAATAGGCAACGACTTGGTTCACCTCAAGTATTTCACCATCATCGCAACCAGCGGCACGAAGCGGCTCCATATCTGTTTCATCCATTTTTGCTACATTTTCGGTCAGCTTTTTTGCATAATTCAAAAGTGCAAGCTGCTTTCCGGAAAACACCTTTTCCGGTGCATGGTCCTTAAGTGCGGCATATATTGCCTCTGACTTTTCCTTATCCTTAATCAGCCGCCTTGCATTGGTAAAATGGTGGGTAAGACTATAAAGACATTCATTTATGATACTGGTGTAGGAGGCAACCACCTCAAGAAACCAGAATGGAAGCACATTTTCCGGGTTGTGAAGAACCGATTTATAAATCGCCATATGTCCGGCAATTGTATGTGGCCGCAGAGACTGGCATCGCATGACATTATCAACGGTTCCATGTGGGGAGCGGGCCTTGTCATACATTTCCTTTGTGAAACCTGTGGCCTCACTATCTTCAATCATTTTTATCCATGCGCTCATTTTATTTTTCTATTCCTTGATCTATGTGTTCACAAATATCCTATTAAACCTAAATAGAAAATCCAAGCACTTAACATCATAGTATAAACAAAATAATAGTACTGACATGCTGGCATTGACTTTCCGGGGGATGGCTTTATCTTGGATAAAAAGAAACAGAAAAATTTAGCAATATAAGGCTAAATTCGAAAATAATAATAGGGAAGAATTTTTTATCTGATGAGTGACGTTAAGATACCCGGGTTTACCCAGTCCGCAATTTGTTTTGGCGGCATTATAGGCATGATAATCACTGGTCTTATCGTTTTTGCCCTTCCCCTTCATGTTATCATCATGACGGCCATTATCTGGACTTCCGGCCATGCCTATTCACTTGGGTATCGGTTCCCTGATATTAAGCTGGCGATGAATAAGGGGATAGAACGTGGTTTGGGGGCTATGTATATTTTTATTCTCATCGGCGTTGTGATTGCAGCTTTCCTTGAAAGCGGCACCATAACCAGTATCGTCTATTATAGTCTTGACCTGATTAATCCGTCAGTCTTTTTGCCGGCAGCCCTGCTTATTTGCAGCTTTATGTCACTTGCCGTTGGCACGTCATGGGGAACAGTTGGAACGGCAGGTGTAATTTTGATCGGCGTTGGGTTTGCAATGGGTATTCCGCTTCCGATCGTGGCCGGGGCTGTCGTTTCCGGGGCCACATTTGGTGATAAGCTCTCACCCATTTCGGACACCACCAATTTGGCAGCGGTGGCGGCAGGGACAGATCTATATAAGCATATAAAATCAATGCTTTATACGACAATTCCCACTTATATTATTTGTCTGGTTATTTATGGCCTAATTGGTTCTACCTATTCCGCCGATACGGTGACGCGCGATGAAATTATTGCTTTTCAGTCGGCGATTGATGCTAATTTTGTCGTCAGTATCTGGAGCTTTCTTCCAATCGTTGTATTACTTTTTCTAAGTCTTCGAAAATCACCAGCAGAAGTCGCGATGGTTTCCAGTGTTGCAACAGCAATATTTCTTGCCATTATTCAGCAGGACAGAAACATTCTGAATATTTTAACCAGTCTTCAAAGCGGCTACTCAGCGGATACTGGACATGCCGGGCTCAATAAGCTTGTTAACCGCGGTGGTATCATGAGCATGATGGAAACCCTGTCGATGACATTATTTGCTCTTGCTCTTGGTGGTCTGTTGGAAAAAGTTGGTTTTCTAAAAGCGTTGCTGAGTGGTCTTTTGAATAAAATAAAATCAGTTCTTGCCCTGATATTTGCCACCATGTGCACGGGTATTCTGGCCTGTACAAGTATGGGGGAAAGCTATATTTCCATCATTGTGACATCACAGCTTTTCAAAGAGAAATATGCCGAAATGAAGCTTAAGGCCTATATGTTGTCACGAACGGTTGAGGAAAGCACAACAATGTCTTCTCCGCTTATTCCCTGGTCAACGGCTGGTGCCTTTTACTATGGGGCCATGCAGGTACCGGTGCTTGACTATCTGCCCTACACTTTCTTGAATGTGCTCAATCCTCTGGTATCCCTTACCATGACTTACTTCGGAATTGCTGTTTTCAGAACAATTACAGAAAATAAGGCTGCTCAGGCTGCTGAATAGTTAAAGAGGCTGGCAAGCTCCGGCCATTTGCCTATACATTGGCTGGTTTTTTCAAACATATGCGGTAATAGTTTTCCGTCCTGCCATAGGGGCGTGCCGTTTACTTTAATGGAATGTCCGGGAAGGGTGCAGCTGATCTCTCCCGGTGCATAATCGCCGCAGGTATGGAAATGAACATAGTTTGGATCATTGAATACCGTATTTGACCAGCGGTCAGGGTTTTCGCTTTCGGGAACAGTATAGGTGCATCCGGGATGGATACCCGCATGCCATGAGTGAACGATAGCGGGATCAATGTTAAATCCTGTGGCTACATTCTGATAATGAGCTTTTACCTTTTCCACTTCATTTTTCGGGCCGGTAAAATTGATTATGCGACCCTCTTTTATTTCGGCAAATATTGGCTCGTCAATTTTGACAAAGGGTGGTTCATAGACACTTGACCCGGTTGGGGCAAGATAGCGGTCCATAACAATGCGGCCGGAGAAGTTTTCTGCTTCAATTGGGGCGGGAACGCCAAGCGGAAATCTTAATACGCCAACATCCTTGTGTTTTGGTTTCTTATTTTTATCTAATGATCCTGAAAAGTCGGTTCCAAGTGGACAGCTAATATCAATATCTTTCGCATGGATCAGAATATCATCGACAGCATCTTTCAAATCCCTAATAGCCTGATATGGCGTTGTGCCAAATGGGGAAGCGAGCATATCCATATCGCGGATATAACACATTACGCTGCGAGTGCCGGGTTTGGGACGGGAAAATCGGTCCTGATCACCGATGCGGCTGAAAAAGATGGTGCAGTCATGATTTTCAATCTGGCTATGCAGTTTTGGACATCTGACATTTTCCGGTCGGCCAACCACTATAGTTGTTGGATTTATACCCATTTTTTCCGCTTCTTCGGAAATAAAGCGGGCGGTTTTACCGTCATACCAGCCAAGGTCAGACCGTTCTGAAATGATAAGAAGACTTTCCCCTTTTTTAAGGCCGGCGCAGTTGTTCAGCAGGTTTTTTGCACCAATGATATGATGTTCAGTAATCTGCATCAGCGTCTTTCCGCCTTGATTGTCAAAAATGTGAATTTTGGGCTTAGGACGTCTGCTATGCCATGGCTTAATTCACTGTCCAGTGTCAGGCTGTCGCCTTTTTTTAAATGAATTTGCCGCTGACCATAATTAAACAGAGCCTCTCCCTCTTTCACATGCATAAAAACGACACCATGACCGATATAGGTCGGGGCTTTGGCTTCCTGCTTTTCCATGGTGACAATATGGGCTTCAAAGCTTAAATCACGACGGATATGGGACGCGAGGTTAATATAATCATGGCTGTGTTTATCAATAATCCTTGTAGAATGGATGCCCTGTCCTTTCCTTACATGGGTATAGTCCACATGATCGGTCGCCGTGTCCCTGAAAAAACTGACCATTGGCACATCCAGTGCTTCACTGAGGGCGCTTAGGGTCGATATGGAAGGGGAAACCTGACCATTTTCAATGCGGCTGATCATGGCGGCGGATACGCCCGCGGCTTCAGCAAGTGCACGGGCATTAAACCCGCGGCTTTCACGCATATCTTTTAAGCAGGCGCCAATAGCTACGTCAATTTTACTATCCGTCATGTTTCTTCCTGTATGCAAAGGCCCGATCAAATCGCCAGGTCAGATATTCGCCACAACTGATGGCTGGCTCATTTGCATTGCCAAAAATTTCGGCGGCATCAATGATCGTTTCCGGGTTGGGGTCAAAGGCCAGCACCAGTGACAGCCTTTCCCGGCCTGAGCGGTTAATGACCCGATGGGGTGTTGATTTATATTGCCCATTTGTCCAGCGATGGAGCAGGTCACCGACATTGACGATGAGTGTGCCATCAATGGGGGGAGCCTCAATCCAGTCGCCTTTGATATTTTGCACTTCCAGTCCGCCAACATCGTCCTGACAAAGCACAGTCAACACACCAAAATCAGTATGTGGTCCAACACCGAACTGATCATTCCCCATTTCCCTTGGTTGATCAGGATAATAAACAAATGATCCTCTGCTTAATGGTAAATCTGATGTTTTTAAGAAAAATTCTTTATCCAGACCAAGTCCAAGAGCAAATCCCTGCATTAACTGATGGGCAACCATATGGGCCTGTGAAAAGTAATCCATCGCAGAATTTCTTAATTCCGGCAAAAAATCAGGCCACTGGTTTCTGCCGCGTAAGGGGTGATCTTCCGGAGTTATTCCATTTTCATCCTCGTACCCCCAAAGGAAACTTTCCTTAAAATCAGGTTTCAGCTTATCATCCATTTTTGCGCCGCCGCTATTGATCCACCCGCGGTGCTTGTCGCTTATTTTTATGGTTGATTTTAATGTCTCATCGCTATGGAAAAATGAATATGCTGTCTCGCGCGCCTTAAATATACTATTATCCGGAATGCCGTGATTTTTGATATAGATGAATCCGTAATCGCGACTGGCCGCATGTAAGGCTGCTGCCACACTTTGGGGATCAGTACCATCCCTAAGTGGTTTAATATCAATAACCGGAATTGCTGCCCCTTCAACTGATTTTTTGTTGGCGAACAATGAAAAACTCCCCTTAAAATGAATGAGACTCATATAGGGGAGTTATAAAATAAAATTTACTCAGAAACAATATATTAATTTATATGCAATTATATATCTTCAAAGAAGGTCGGGTTTCTGCCACCAATGACAATATCAAATTTATAGCCGCAGTTAAAATCCTCATCCGGTGTTTCAAATTCTATACCGATATTCTTATCAAAATTATCTCCCATCAGTATTCGCATCGGGTCACTGTCATTATGCGGATCGCCCTTGAAATACATCTGGGTTATCAGGCGCGATGACCCGCCACGGATCGACATGTGAATATGTTTTGGTCGCCAGCGGTTGATATCAGGCCGGGCAAGGTAGGCACCTGGCCGGATTGTCCAGAATTCATAATGGCCATTCTGATCGGTAAGGGTTCGTCCGATCCCAAGAAAATTTGGATCCAATGCCAGTCCTGAATGATCCTCAATATGGGTATAGCGACCATATTTATTGGCATTCCATATTTCTATCAGCGAATTTTTGATGGGCCGTCCGAATTCATCAGTAATTTTTCCGATCACTTTTATGGGATCTCCTTCTGCCCTTGGCCGTCCGGGGGCGAGGCGGGTCATGTCGGCTTCACCCGGATTAATTCCGTAATTATATGGCGCATAAGGCGCGAATGAGGCCCGGGCTTCCTCAGGAATTATGTGAAGGCGGTTTCTTGGGGTTCTTTCGTTTGATGTGTTATCGGTCGGGCCGATTTCAATTTGTCTTCCGTATCTGGTCATCATTATTTCCTAACTTAACAGATCATCAAAAAACGGGGTTTCATTGTCACCCGCCATGATAATGTCAATTTTATATATTTTTAAGCCGTTGTCTGTTTCGCCAGCCGGCTTCATCAGCAGACGCTCCCTTAGATTTTTATCAATAGAGAGCAGAAGCGGGTCATTTTCATTGGCAGGGTCACCGTCAAAAAACAGTTGGGTAACCACCCGCATAATGCCATCTGAAAATATGGTCAGCGTTATATTTGGGGCTCTTGGATGGTCAAGATCGGTGTTAACCCCCGGACGAATGGTTTTTAGGCTGAAATTTCCATCTTTTGTGCGGTGGCGGGCATAACCGTTAAACCACGGATCAAGTTTAGGGTGGGTTTCTGTGAGTGGTGTGCGGTATACGCCATCAGCGTTGGCCTGCCAGAACTCAAGCAGACAGCCATTGGCAAGATTACCATTTATATCCTTAATGCACCCTTCAATGACAATTTTTTCACCGCGTGGTTCAAGAATGATACCACGGCGGATTTCAGTCATATCCATACTGTCATTATCGCATAGTGATATCGGGTAATAGGGTCCCAGAGTATCTTCATTGGTTGGTGTAAGGCGGTTGATTTTTGCGTTGGAATGTGTCATCCCTTATCCTTAAGTTTTGTATATAAAACAAATGTTCATAATTTTAGGTAATTTATGTCAGAAATTCTAAATAAGAATCATGACCGGTATTTTGTTCCGGGACTGGCGCGAGGGCTTCGCGTACTTGAGATAATCGCGCAGGCTGATCAGCCACTTACCATTGCTGAGATCGGTAAAAAACTTGGAATTTCCCGGTCTTCTGCTTTCCGGATTACCTATACACTTTCTTATCTCGGTTATCTTTCCTCTGATAAGGGGGATAAACTTTATGAACTGGGGCCACGGGTTCTTGATCTTGGATTTTCGTATCTGAACCGGCAGGACATTATAAAAATTGCCAAGCCTTTTCTTGAAAAATTGCGTGATCAGACAGATGTTTCCAGTCATCTTGCTATCCGTGATGGTAAAGAGGTTCTTTATCTTGATAATATTATATCCAGATCGTCTTTCGTAAGCAACATTACAACCGGAGACAGACGGCCAATTTATGCCACACCGCTTGGCTGGATTTTGCTGGGAGACATGTCGGATGTGGCGATCCGGAAACTTTTTGAGGGAAACCAGTTTAAAATATTGACCCCGCACACCCCGAAAAATATTGACGAACTGATAAAAAGAGTTCGCGCCGCGCGTGAACAGGGATATGTTGTCTCCCGCGGTTTTGTCCAGCGTGGCGGATCGACCATTACTGCACCCATCCTTAATGCAATAGGAAAGGTGGTTGCCGTTATTGATATTTCGGCCCCGGACAGTGCTTTTTCCTTTGATAAAATGGACAGTTTCTATGTTCCGGCCGTAGTTGATACCGCGCGTGAGATTTCCAAAAATCTTGGACATAGAGGATGACATTAATTTCTCCGGTTTTACTAATTTAGTCCGAGTATTTTCCTTGCTTCGTCGGTTGTGGCAATTTCACCACCCAGATCATGAATGATGCGTACCGCTTTTTCAACAAGCTGTGCATTTCCTTCGCAAAGCTCGCCTTTTTTAATATAAAGATTGTCTTCCATACCGACACGCACATGACCCCCTGCTACGAATGACTGGGCCAGCATCGGATATTCCATTCTGCCTATGCCAAAAGCGGCCCATACGGCATTTTCAGGAAGTTGCGATTTTAAATAAAGCAGGGATTCTGAATTGGCGGCGATGCCAAAGCGTACCCCCATGACCATTTGCACCATTACCGGCGATTTGATGACCCCTTCGGCAATAAAATGATTGAGCAGATGCATATCACTGCTGTTAAATATTTCGATTTCAGGCTTAACGCCAGCAGCATAAATGCGCTCTGCCATAATTTTAAGGTTCTCAGGCGTATTGATTACGGCTGCCTGTCCTGACCACATGGTGTTCAGGTCAAGTGTGCATATTTCCGGTTTCAGTTTTTCAATATGGGCAACTCTTAGCTCCGGACGGCAAAGTGTTGAATTTTCCGCCGCAATTTTTGGGTTGTCCTTGGATGGAACAAAGCGGCCGCCTTCACCAGTTGTCAGGTTAAGAATGACATCAGTGTTTTTTTCGCGAATGCGGCTGACCATTTCATCGTAAAACGCAAATTCCATTGACCCTTTGCCGGTTTTAGGGTCCCGAACATGAAGATGAACGATCGCTGCGCCTGCGGCGGCGGCTTCAAGGGCCGCCTCGGCAATTTCTTTTGGTGTAACGGGAAGTTTTGGATGCATATCCCGGCTGGTAAGATTTCCGGTCACAGCACAGGTGAGAATGGTTTTTGTCATGATGTCACCTTATCAAGCTGATTTTGAAGACATTTTTTTGTTGTGGCCAAAATTATATGAAGCTCTTCATCTGTAACCGTATAGGGGGGAGCAAGCAGGATATGATCCCCCGCTTTGCCGTCTACACAGCCCTGGGACGGATAGCTTAGCATGCCATTTTCCAAAATATCAGTTTTAATTTTTCCGGCCAGATTAAGCTCTGCCGGGAAGGGTTCTTTGGTTTTTTTATCTTTGACAATTTCAAGTCCCCAGAAAAGCCCGCGACCACGAATATCGCCAATATTTGGATGATTTTCAAATTCGGCCCTTAGCATGGATTCCAGTTTTTCGCCCTTTATGCGTACGGCACCAAGCAGCTGATCTTCCTCAATTACTTTTAAGACGGCAAGGGCCCCGGCGCAGGCAATCGCGTGGCTCATATATGTATGACCGTTCCATAAATTGCCGCTGCCTTCCAGAATAGCCTTAATAATTTTTTCATTGGCCATAACGGCGGCTATCGGCTGATATCCGGCGCCAAGCCCTTTAGCGATCGTAATAATATCGGGGCAGGCACCTTCGGCTTCCATAGCGAATAAATAACCGGTTCGGCCCATTCCGCACATCACTTCATCAGCGATGAAGAGAACCCCATATTTGTCACATATTTCGCGGATCCGTTTAAAGTACCCGGGAACGGCCGGTTCCGCGCCAAGAGACGCACCGGAAACTGGTTCGGCAACAAAGGCGGCAACCGTTTCAGGACCCTGATTTAAGATTTCCTCTTCCAGTGTGTTTGCCATGCGCAGGCCAAATTCAATGTCTGTTTCATGGTCATGCTTGTATCGATACGCATAACAGGGTGGAATATGGGCAACATCAATCAAGAGCGGGTCAAAGGGCTTTTGCCGTTGTTTATGACCGCCGGTGGCAAGGGCGCCAAGCGTATTGCCGTGATATGATTTATCACGGGCAATGATTTTGCTTCGCTTTTCATCACCACGTTCAAGATGGTATTGTCTGGCAAGTTTTAAGGCCGCTTCCATTGCTTCAGAACCGGAACCAAGAAACATAACCCGGCCATTGCCAAACCCTTCCGGTGCATGTTCAATTAAATAGGTGGCAAGTGCTTCTGCAGGCTCATTTGAAAAGACTCCGGTATGGGCAAAGGAGACTTTATCAAGTTGAGTCTTTATCGCCTCAATAACACGGCTGTTTGTGTGCCCAAGACAGGAGACAGCCGCTCCACCACTGGCGTCGAGGTATCTTTTTCCTTTTTCATCAATAAGATAATTACCATCAGCGCTTTTGACTATAGGAACGGATATACTTATATTTCTATGTAGAACATGTGACATTTCTGTGGTCCAAAGTAAAAAGTTTTATATGCAAAACATGTGTTTAATTATAAAACATATATTGAAATAAAAAACAATAGCGAATATAAGTTAATCATGAACAGACCATTTGAAAATATAAAAGTTCTCGAACTGACCCATGTGCTGGCAGGACCATTTACCACTTACCAGTTCGCTTTGCTGGGGGCGGAAGTCATTAAAATTGAGGATCCAAAAAATCCTGATTGTGCACGCGGACGCGGGCCTGACCCGGCGCAGAACCGTGCATTACGGGGGCTTAATTTTCAGGTTCAGGCATCCAATAAAAAAGCCATGACCCTCGATTTAAAACATCAGGCTGGCAGAAGGCTTTTAAAAGAACTGGTGAAAACTGCCGATATTCTGGTTGAAAATTATCGCACTGGCGCTTTGGATAGCTTGGGGCTTGGCTATGATGATCTGAAAGAAATCAATCCTGGTCTCATTTATTGTTCACTGACCGGTTTTGGTCATGATGGACCCCGGGCAGTGGTCAACGCTTATGACAATGTCATTCAGGCGACAAGCGGAATTATTGATCAGTCCGGCGGCCATAAACCCGGACTTTCATTTGTTGATTATGCGGCGGGCTATAATGCAGCTTTTGCTATATCCGCTGCCCTTTACCGACGGGATAAAACCGGGCAGGGAACATATATCAGTTCGTCCATGTTTGAAGTGGCCATGACTTTAATGGCGCCGGAGGCCGCAGCGGCGCAATACCCGAAAAAAACAAACCGCGATAAGGAAGCAGGGATTGGATGCTATCAGACATCCTATGGCCTGCTGATGATCGGGGCCTTCACCGCCGATCAGAACAAACGCATGTGGGCGATGATGGAAGAACTTGGCTATGAGATATCGGAAAATTTGAAAGCCCCCAATGACTGGGAAAGTCTTTGGGCAGTGACAGGTGAAATAAAAGAGGCGCTGGAGAAAATTTTCACCGATAAAACGGCGGAAAGCTGGCAGGATCTATTCCATAAAGCGGGCCTGCCTGCTGAAACGCTCAGAACCCTGCCAGAAGCGGTTGAGGACCCGCAACTTAAAAATTATTTTCACCAGAGTAAAAGCGGAGAGGGCGATACATATCCACCGATTCTGCCCACAGCCGCCTATAATTTTGAGAATGGCCCGGCCATTACATCTTTGCCACCGTCGGTTGGCGAACATACGGAAGAAATTCTTAAAAGCCTTGGCCTAACAGACAGGGAAATTGATCAGCTCAGACAGGATGAGGTAATCTTATGACAAAAATAATAACAGCAACTCTGTGGTCCAGATTGCCGGAAGACCTCCATTATAAGGGAGAACCCAATGAATGGGTCAAGATGACAAGACCCGGTCAGTCGCTTCATTCGTTTCTGGAAGGGCCGGAATTTGACGATCAGGGTAATTTGTGGCTTGTTGATGTCCCTTACGGGCGGATCTTTAAAATTGACAGCGATGGTCAATGGTCCCTTCATCACAGTTATGATGGACACCCGCATTCCATAAAACAAAAAGCCGATGGCAGCTTTATCCTTACAGATTATAAAAACGGGCTCATTGGCTATGATGGTAAAGAAAAATTCACGGCACTTCTTTCCAGTATTAATTTTAAGGGCCTGTCTGATCTGACCATTGCTGAAAACGGGGATGTCTGGTTCACGGATAGTGGGCGGACCAGTCTTTCCGATCCAAGCGGCAATGTTTATTGTTTAAGGAGTGATAGCAGTCTGGATCATGTCCTGGATAATGTTCCTTATCCCAATGGTATTGCCTTAAGCCGGGACGGTAAAATGGTTTATGTTGCAGCAACGCGCGCCAATGCGGTCTGGCGGTTTTTGGCCGATTATCCGGAAGCGGACCGGCCAATGGTTGGCACCCATATTCAAATGTCAGGCGGCCTAGGCCCAGACGGACTTGCCGTTGACGATCATGGCAATCTGGCGGTGGCCCATGCCCAGACGGGCCGTGCTTATATTTATAATCATTTTGGTGATATTCTGGCGCGGATTGATTTACCGGAAGGGCTCTGGATAACCAGTTTAATTTATCAGAAAAACAATCTTTATTTGGTTGAGGCACAGACCGGCTCCGTATACCGGGCAAATTTAGAGGAATAAACTATGAAAAAAGAAGATTTGCACGGTTTTGTCCCGGCAGTGGTAACACCCTTTAATGAAAATGGGGACATCATGGAGGATGCGTTTCAGTCGCTTGTTGACTGGCTGATCGGGATGGGAGCGTCAGCAATCTGTGTTTCCGGTGATAATGGTGAAAGCTGGGCACTTTCGGCAGCGGAAAAAGGCAGACTGACCAGACTGGCCGTTGATCAGGCTGCGGGTCGGGTGCCTGTGATTACCGGTTGTTCGGCAACCACCCTTAAAAATAGTGTTGATTATGCGCTCGCCGCGAAGGAAAACGGGGCAGCCGCGGTGCTTTCTATGCCGCAGACTTACGTTCTTAAAACCACCCGGGATGAGCTGCTTTCAAGATTTGAAAAGCTTACTGCGGCCATTGATATGCCGATTGTTGCATATAATTCCCCGCGCCGGGCAGGACTTAATTTATCCATTGATGATATTGGCGCAATTATGGATGTTGCCCCGATTATCGGTATTAAGGAAAGTAACCGGGATTATTTCCACCACACCCATTTGATCAGGCGTTTTTCAGAAAAAATGGCAATCATGGTCGGCCCCTGTCATTATATCATGCCGGGAATTGCGCTTGGCGCACATGGATTTATAGCGACGGGCCCTGAATTTTTAGGGTCGGATACGGCAAAAATAACCTCTCTCGCCCGTGAAAAACCGGGGCAGAAGCAGGCCGATATTCATTATACACTGACGGTTCTTTATGAACTTCTGATGGGCCATTCAACCTGGCCGGCCGCCTTTAAAGCGGCCCTTAACCTGATCGGCCAACCGGCTGGCGTTCCGCGTGACCCTGTTCATGCGGCAAGCGCTGATGTGGTTGAAACTATTAAAAAAACATTCGATGATCTTGGAATATCCTATCAGTCATGACAGATGGGAACAATGATCATATCCTAAGATCAAAGGAAATTTCCTTTATTTTTGATGGTGTTAGCGTGACAGGCCATGACGGGGAAACCGTTGCTGCTGCATTACTGCGGGGAGGGATTACCCATCTGCGAAATGCTCCCAATTCAGGCACGCCAAGGGGCATGTTCTGCATTATGGGGGCCTGTCAGGAATGTGTCATTGAAATTGACGGGCGGAAAGTTGAAGCCTGCCGCACCACAATTTCAGAAGGACTTGTGATCAGGAGGGTGCCAGATGTTTGATGCTATCGTCATCGGTGCTGGCCCTGCCGGGGCAAATGCGGCGATCATATTATCGGAAAATGGACTAAAAACAGCCCTTATTGATGAGCAGCGGGATGCCGGGGGTCAGGTATGGCGGGTAAAATCAAAATCAATTCTAAAAGCCCCTATAACAGAGGCTGTTGAGCAGGGCGATGCCTTAAGGGATAGGCTGAAATCTAGCAATGTAACCGCAAAATTTAACTGTCGTGTCTGGCATATTGAAAGACAGGAAAATGGTCACTGGCAGCTTTCTGTGGTTGGGGACAGTGAAAAAAAGCTGACCACAAAGGCCTTAATCATTGCAACTGGTGCGCAGGAGAGGGTCATTCCGGTTCCCGGCTGGACACTGCCCGGTGTCTTCGGTCTGGCCGGGGCAACGGCCCTTTTTAAAGAACATATGATGGCACCGATGCGGCGCACCATCGTTGCCGGAAACGGACCTTTATTATTTTATGTGGCCAGCGAAACCCTCAGGCTTGGGGGGCGCGTTTCAGCCGTTATTTCCCTAAACAGCCGGATGGATTGGCTTAAATCGCTTCCTGCCATGCTTTCAAACCCGGCGCTAATCGGACAGGGACTAAAATGGATATTCACTCTTTATAAAAACCGCATTCCTATCTACTGGCAACATGCAATAAAGGCGGTTGAAGGTGAAAATACGGTTGATGGGGTTACCATCTGCAAGGTGGATCAGGATTGGGCTCCGGTTGCGGGGACGGATCAATATATTCACGGTGAAAATTTATGTTATGGCCAGGGGTTAATGCCGGCGGTTGAAGCAACCCGTCTGGCTGGCGCCGATCATCATTATGACGAAAAACTTGGAGGATGGGTGCCGACCATTGATCAATGGGGCCGCACGTCCATGTCGGGATTATATGCCTGCGGTGATAATGCCGGAATTTATGGGGCGTTGGCAGCACCAATCAGGGGAAGCCTTGCCGCAGAAGCTGTATGCGAAGATGCAGGTATAAACCTTAAAAAGAGAGTAGACAGTAAAAAATTAAAGGCAGCTAAAAATTTTGGTCTTGCCGCAACAGCGCTGACCATTCCGCGAAGCGGACTTGAAGCATTAATTACTGACGAAACCGAAGTTTGCCGCTGTGAAGGGATAATCAGGCAGGAAATTGATTTTGAAATAAAAACAGGAGCACAATCACCCAATGCAATTAAATCAGGAACGCGATGTGGCATGGGGCCGTGTGGCGGGCGCTATTGTATGGAAGCGATCGCCTTAATTACCCAGCACAGAACCAGAAAAACAAGAGAAGAAATTGGTCTGCCCACGGCGCGGCCACCGCTTCGCCCGGTGACGATTGATGATATTTCGGATGATCTTGATTATGATGATCTGCCCATCCCGGGGGTATCGCCGTTATGATGCCGATATTTGATATAGCCATTATCGGCGGTGGTATCATGGGGTGTGGGGCTGCCCTACGTCTTGCGGATGGTGGAATGCGTCCTATCATCCTCGAACAGGGGGATATTGGGCAGGGGGCTTCCGGCGTCAATGCAGGGACCCTATCAATGCAGATTAAACGTGTAAAATTAATGCCTTACGCCATCCGCGGTCATGAAGAATGGCAGCATATGGGTGACGCGGTCGGTTTTCATAAAACAGGGGGCTACACGCTGGCCTTTAATGACCGCGAAGCCGAGCTTCTTCATGACAGAATGAGTATGAAGAAAGAGGCCGGTGCCAATATCAGCTTTGTTTCGCCTAAGCAGCTAAATGAATTTGAACCGCATCTTGCCGGAAAGGTCATTGCTGCCAGTTACTGCCCGGATGACGGGTATGCCAATTCATCATTGACCGGGCAATATTATAGAAAAAAAATTGATGAAAATGGCATCAATTTTATAGAAGGGTTTAAGGTTACCAATATCAGAAGCACATCCGAAGGATATGAAATCGCATCAAATGGCCGGACTGTGGTTGCCAGCCGCATTCTCATCGCTTGTGGCGGTTGGAGCAAACATATTGCTGCCATGCTTGGGGTTGAGCTTCCCATTAGAGCGCGGATCAATACTGTGTCCGTCACGGAACGTGCCCCGCGTCTAATAAGTGGTGTGATTGGCCACGCCACTGGTTTATTAACAATGAAGCAAAAAGAAAACGGCACTATTCTGATTGGTGGTGGATGGCAGGGGAAGGGTCGCCCGGAAGAGGGGCGCGGCCAGGTCAGTGTTGATAGTCTGGTGCCGAATTTGCAACTTGCAAAATTTGTGCTTCCAGCTTTATCCAATATTAGAATCGTGAGATCATGGACCGGATTTGAAGCCAATGTGCCTGATTTTTATCCGCTTGCAGGGGCACTGCCAAACAGAGATAATGCCTTTATTCTTGGCTGCGTCCGGGGCGGCTTTACCATTGGTCCATATATTTCAAAACTGATGGGCGATTATATACTGGGAAAAGAGCCGGAAATGCCACTTTTTGACCCGGCACGAAAAATGGAAGAAGGAAAACTGATATGAGCGAAAAAATACTTCAAAACCAAGTGGCTATTATCACGGGCGGCGGTACGGGGATCGGTGCGGCCTGCGCCGATATGTTCGCGGATCATGGGGCTCATGTGGTGATTGCCGGGCGCAGTCTGCAAACCATAACAAGTGTTGCCAACCGCAATCGCGGCACGGCCATTGTCTGCGATGTGACAAAATTTGAAGATGTCCAGGGATTATTTTTAAAAGCGAAAATGATCACAGGCAAAGTGGATATACTGGTTAATAATGCCGGTGTTCCCGGGCCGGTTTCGCCGATCGCGGACGTCAATATTGATCAGTGGCGAAAATGCGCGGAAATAAACCTGTTCGGAGCCATGTACTGCATGCGTGAAGCGGCCCGCATCATGTGCGAACAGAAATCAGGGTCAATTATAAATATGTCGTCTCTTATGGGAATAGAAGGATACCCGATGCGATCAGCCTACAGTGCGACAAAATTTGCGCTTGTCGGCATGACGGAAGCGGTGGCACGGGAGGTTGGACCATATAACGTAAGGGTTAATGCGCTTCTTCCCGGGGCGGTTTCCGGTGAAAATATGGACCGGATACTTGAACGCCGGGCTGAAGCAGAGGGAAGAAGCGTCGCAGAAATTGTAAAAGAAAATTATACCGATCCTGCGGCTCTTAAACGATGGGTCGCTCCGGAAGAGGTGGCAAAGGCAGCGCTTTTTTATGCGTCTGACGCATCTAGTGCAGTGACCGGGGATAAAATGAAAGTCTGTTGCGGACGATTTTAAAGGACAAAAAAATGTCAGATAAGAACAAAATTTCAAGACGTGAATTTTCAAAAAGGGTTGCGGCCACAGCGGCGGGGATGACCATTGCAGCGGCCCCGGATATCACAAGGGCACAGCAAATCGCAAAATCAACAAAACATAAAAATGTTTTGATGATCCTGATGGATCAGGAACGTGCCTGGGCAACACTTCCGGCGGGACTTGATCTTCCGGTTCGAAAGAAATTTGCATCAGAAGGGGTTTCATTTGAAAAATATAACATTGCCACATTATCCTGTGCACCGTCCCGTTCAGTTATTTATACCGGTCAGCATGTTCAGAAAACAACCATTTTTACCAATCCCGGCCTTGGGGAGGGAGACCCCTTCCTTGATGTAAGCAACACGCCAACGATAGGCCAGATGTTTAAAAAAATGGGCTATAAAACGGCATACAAGGGTAAATGGCATTTATCTGTCGGCTTTGATGAGGATAATGTGGAAGCGCTTGTTGATTATGGGTTTGATGAATGGCATAAGGGTCAGGATACCGGCGGGGTGGTTTATGAAGGTGCGGAAAAAGACCGTGAAATACTTGAAAATGCCAGAGATTATCTGACCAGACAAAAGGATGAAAAGGAGCCCTGGTTCCTTGCCGTAAATTTTGTCAACCCACATGATATTATGTGGCTTGATGCCAATGGTAAACAGGCCGAAACCAGACTGCGGCCCGGACTGGTCAGCGATATGAGACCGGCGCAGGACATTTATCCTTATAATCATGATTTTGGCTTTAATGTTCCGGCCAATTTCTATGATGACTTGAGTAAAAAGCCGGAAGCACAAATGGAATTTGTCAAGCTGGGGCAGTATTTTTATGGTGAACAGGATATCAGCGATGAAGAAGCCTGTAAAAATGTCTTGAATTATTATGCGGCCTGCCTTGTTGATTCAGATCGGGTGATTGGTGATCTGCTGGCAACTCTTGAGAAACTCGGCATGACTGATGATACTATTGTTATTTTAACATCTGATCATGGTGAAATGGGTGGGTCACACGGGCTTCGCCATAAGGGACCATTTATGTATAGAGAAAATATTAACGTACCGCTGGTAGTGCGGTATCCGGGCGGTCAGAAGGGCGTTAAATCAAACGCGATGATGAGTGCCATTGATTTTGCGCCGACCCTGATCGGTTTGGTGGGTGAAGATTATAGTAAAATTGAAAAGCGGCTTTTGGGATATGATTATTCAGGAATTATTCTTGGTAAAAAGGTTCGTGAGCGAAACGAGATATTGGTCAATTTTAGCAACACAACGCAGGGTAATTCGCGACTTGAAAAAATTCGGATGCTGCAAAAAGAAGCGGAGAAAAAAGGGGCGCCTGTCGTCCAATTTAAATTTCCGGATGACTTTATCCAGTTTGATACCAGAACTTTGGGCCGTGGTATTATTACAGAGCGGTATAAATTTTCGCGCTGGTTTGCCCCGGGGGATCATCATAAGCCGACAACTTGGCAGATGCTGGTGGGCAGAAATGATCTGGAGCTATATGATCTGGATGCTGATCCTTTAGAGATGAATAATCTTATCCATTTCCCTGAAACACACAGGGAGCTTATTTTAGCGTTAAATACAAGGCTTAATGATCTTATTGAACGTGAAGTGGGAATTGATCTGGGCGGCCATTTGCCGGGAAATCATAATATCTGGACATCAGAATTATAAAAAAAGCCCCCGCAGTATAAAAATCTGCGAGGGCCTAAGGTTGGTCTAACTTAAAGTTATCTATAGATTTCCCTGGTGATAATTACCACAGGTCTATCAATTCGTTGCGGTGCATAAGCACGTCTTATGCGACGGATTTTTTTAACCTTCCCGCGGTGCGTTACCTTGGCAAAATGTCTGTGATTGTTGGGAATAACAATCACCGGGACACTGTGACGTCCGCCTGTGTAGATGATTTTTCCCGGATGGGTGACTACAACATGTGAATTCCGCTCGCCAGCATATCTATGTGTGCGTTCATGGGCCTGAGTCTGAACCGCTAATGTCAGGCTTAATGCTATTGCAGCAATCCATGCTATAATATTTATATTTTTTTTCATCACTGGTCTCCTTTTCTATGTTAATCAACCACTTGGAAGCCCTTTTCTAATTTCCTTTATAGCCAGTGTGATCTGAACCAATGATGAATTTGCCTGAAATCTGTTGTTCATCTTTTACCTCTTGCGAGCTTTCCTGCAAAAAGCTAGGCTAACTTAAAAGGGAAGATAAAGGGGAGAAACATGTCATTGGATTTGCCGGAAAATAAAACAATCGGCCTTTGGGGTATTGTCTTTACCATCACGGGATTTGTCGTCGGTGTATCAATTTTCATTTTACCTGCAAATTTAATAGAAATTGCCGGTCCGGCCGTTCTCTTAGCTTACGCGATTGCCGGGGCAATGGCCATTGTGACCTGTTTTGCCACAGCACAAATTGGCACACTGATGCCCGCAGAGGGGGGGACTTATATCGCCATTTCAAAACTCATGTCCCCTTATTTTGGTTTTTTGGCCGTTTTTGTACTTCTCTGTGCCGTGGTGCTGGTTAATTCATTCGTTGGCTATGGCTTTGCCGATTATATTGTTTATTTTTTTCCGGACCTTAACAAAAATCTGGCCGCTACGACTGTGGTGTTATTTTTTGGTCTGGTTAATATTTCAGGATCTGACCTGGTTATTAAAATTCAGGGTGTTTTGGTTATTCTCTTTCTGATTATGCTCAGTATTTTTATCATCAGCGGACTGCCCCATTTTGAAATAAATAATTTAAAGCCTTTTATGCCGAATGGAATGGGGGCGGTGTTTGAGGCTGCGGCACTTGGGTATTTTTCCTTTGCGGGATTTATTTCCCTTCTTGAATTTGGCGGGGAAATAAAAAAACCGTCCGTTAATATTCCGATCGGACTGGGGATCAGTTTCATAATCGTTTTTGCCTCTTATGGTGGTGTATCACTGGTGTTAAGTGGGATTGATACGGTGGATAATTTTGAAGGAATGGTAACACCGGTTCTTGAAGTGGCAAGAACGTTTCTGCCAGAATGGCTTATTTCCGCCTTGGTCTTATCAATTATAGCGGCCGCGGCAACCACAGTGAACGGGCTTATTCTCGGCTATTCACGGGATATATTTGTCATTGCCGAAGCGAATATATTTCCCAAAATTTTTGCCAGGAGATCAAAAAAATTTAATACGCCCGTATACGCAATTATGGCCTATACATTGCTGAGTATAGCGGCCATTCAGACAGGAAGCGATATAACAAATTTTGCATTGGTTGCTGTTATGGGCCTGCTTATACAGCAGCTGTTTATTGCCATTAGTTTATTTCGTGTACCCGCTGTTATGGGAAGTGACTATGAAAAGGCCGAATTCAAACTTAAAAAATGGGTGATAAATTTAGTATCAATATTGTTATTTGTCATTTCGGCCGGATTTATTGCAAAAATGGTTTCAGATAAGCCGGCGTTTGGTTTAATAATTTTGGCAGTGTTAGGGCTTGGCAGTCTCTATTACTACGGTATTCTTAATAAGAGGAATAAGGAATGATCCTGAGCAATAAAGAAAAGCAAATATACGCCCTTGATGGTGTTGTGAAAGTGAGCGATGCTTTTGACCCTAAATGGGTTGAATTTCTTAGAAACGCCACCGAAGATAATATGAATAATCCCGGTGAAATGGCGGAAGAATATGCAAAAGCTGAAAATTCCACCCGTTTTTTCGGGGATCAGTATATCTGGACAAGAAATAACGATTTTAAGAAATTTGTGTTTGAAAGTGAGGCGGCAAAGATTGCTGCCGAACTAATGGGATCATCCAAAATTAACATGTTTTTTGATCACCTGCTCGTTAAGGAACCGGGTTCTGTTGAGCCAACCCCCTGGCATCAGGATGGTCCATACTGGAAAATTAAGGGCGAACAGATTTGTTCCATCTGGTTTGCGATGGACGATGTCAGTGAAGAAAATGGCGGTGTACGATATGTTAAAGGATCACACAGGACAGGCATCAGATACAGACCACAAAGCTTCAGCGGTAAGGGCCATGCCGAATATGGTGAAGCCGGGCTAGAGGTTATGCCTGATATTGACCAAACGGTGCCTGAAGATCAGATTATATGCTATGATCTCAAACCTGGTGATTGTCTTATTCACCATGCCAATATTATTCACGGCGCACGGGGAAATAAAAGTGCGGCAACCCGGCGTCGTGGTTATGCAACCCGCTGGACAGGTGATGATGTGGTCTGGGACCCCAGAAAAGGAACGACTGAAGTGCTGAAAGACCCGGGATTAAAGCCTGGCGATCCATTGGATAGCGACTTATTCCCCGTTGTCTGGAGGAATAAGTCGTCTGATTGTTAATTTTATGGTCTTACATTGGTGGATTGTTTTTTAGATCTGCCGCTTTATCCTTCACGGCATCCACAGCATCTTCACCGGCATCTTTAACATCATCGGCCACTTCGCCGGCCTTGTCCATGGCGTCATCCGCCATTTCACCGGCTTTATCCATGGCTTCATCAGCCATTTCACCGGCCTTGTCGGCAACTTCATCCGCCTTTTGTTTGGCATCATTCATCATAGCATCGGCAGAGCTGGCAGTGCTTTCTGCTGTTGAGGCAGCCTTATTTTCCATACTACTGTTTGAATTGTTGTCATCGTTGCCACATGACGCTGTCATAAATACGACTGACGATAATAGGATAGAATAAATTGTGTTTTTAGTGTTCATTTAATATTTCCTCCTTCTACAGATAATGAAATAATTTTCGTTATCATGGGAGGATTATAAAGCAAAATGTGTCAAACTTGTGAAAAATAATTGATATCTTCTATTCATACACCAGTTTCCCGTTCTTAACCTTAACTTTTATTTTGGGTATTTTCTCACAGGCCTGAATAGCTTTTTTAAGTTCGAATAATACATTATTGATGTTATTCGATTGCACAGCAGAAAATAAGGCAATATTCAGGAAGGCAGTAGCAGGCTCAGTTTCTTCATCATTTCCATAAGTTAAAATACAAGGCACACCATTTTTCATTTGTTGGATTATAAATTTAGCCAGTTTCTTATTATTTTCTATTTTCTTTTTATCAAGTATAGTAAAACGAAAACCTATTCTTCCAGCAAAAGGTGGGGGAAAATTTTCATCTGCAAATTCAAGAAGAACACCCATTTTGTCGGGACGCCAGCTGTCATCAAGATCCGGTAAATTGCGCCAGGCGCAAAACCATTTTTGGCAAACATTTGGCCGTGAATTATATATTGAGCAACCACCATTCTTCATTAAGTTTGAACATGTGAAATTCGGAGGTTTTACAAATTCAGTGCTGTTGATTGAAAGGATTGTACAGCAAACTGTACATTCACCACATTGACGGTCACTTACGAGATATACTTGCGCCGCCATTGTTTCAAAACATCCTCAACTCAAATCTGATTGACGAACAAATTCTATATATTGAGCGGGCTTTTGTAAATATCATAAAAATTATTTCCCGTTAGTATTTTATTGAAGATTTTACTTTAGTTTAGATTACGTCAACAAGTCTTATAGTAAAATGAGTTAGGCAATTTTAATGAAATTATTAAAAACAGAAATTTCTGAAGTATCTGAAGATCGAAAACGTATAACAGGTTTTGTAGAATATAATGATGGTTATATTGATGAATACTGGTACGAATATCCTGCTCATTTTGATATTACTGATTCTGGAAACCCATGGCTTGCGGCACTTCTTCCTATGGCTGCAACGATAAATGAAGACCTTGAAATATCTTTGCCTATTGATCAAAGGCTATTGGATGGCGCAAACGATATCATGAGGTTCTGGCATTCCTGGGATAAGAGTACATATATAGTAAAAATAAACGCAGAAAACATTGCAAATGTAGGAGATAATATTTCAAAAGATGCAGCTTCATTTTTTTCATCCGGCGTTGACGCTTTTTATACGGCATATAACAAACCCAGAGCCAATTATAAAATTCTCATTCATGGATTTGATCTTTCAATAAATAAAGAAACAGAATTTGAAACCCATTTAAAACGAATTTCAGATGTCGTTAAAAATCTGGGTGAGGAACTTGTTTTCGTTAAAACAAATATCAGACATACAAGATGGAAGCAAACCAGATGGCAGGCTATTTCACACGGTGCTGCACTTGCCTCAATTGGTTTATTATTTGAAAAGCATTTTTCGGAAATATTTATACCCTCAAGTATGGGGGATTATTCGGATTTATATTGTTGGGGGTCTCATCCATTAACCGATCCCTTATATTCAACAAGTAAAACAAATATTATCACTGATGGAGACGGTTTAAGTCGGCTAGATAAAATTAAGTTTCTGGCAGATTACGATTATGCCTTAAAGCACCTTCATGTTTGTATTCGTGGCAAGGATGGAACTGGTCAGGATGAAGTTAATTGCTCGCATTGTGAAAAATGTTATCGAACAATGATCGCGCTTGAACTCGCCAACTGTCTTGAGAAATGTGACTTGTTTGATGTGGATAAATATAATTATGAAGAGATTCCTTATATGTTTGTAACTGATGCTTTTACGGCACCTGAGTACCATGAGATGGCTGAAGAGGCATTGATGCAGAATAAGCTGGAGCTTGCATCGGCAATCTATAAAGCAATAAGGCGTTCAAAACTGATTATCAGGCTTGGGTTTTTAAAGAAAGTTCCTTTTTTATGGTACATTCCCCATAAGATGATGGAAAATTCCATATATTAATCTGGATATTAAAATGACCGTCATAAATTTAATTATAAACTTTGATTTAAATAATAAAGTACAAGGAATGTCAGAATGGAGTTGATAAGAACCGAAATTTCTGATGTTTCAGCGGATGTAAAGCGCATAACCGGTTTTGTCAGATATAATGATGGAAATATAGATGAATATTGGTACGAATATCCATCTCATTTTGAAATTTCCGATACGGGTAACCCATGGCTTGCAGCCTTGCTGCCTATGGCAGCAACTATTAACGAAGATCTGATAATATCCCTACCGTTGGATCAAAGACTAATCGATGGTGCCGAGAATATTTTAAGATTTTGGAATGCCTACGATGTAGGCACATCAATAATTTCAATTATACCGTCCGGTGGAGTATGCGTTTTAGATAATTCACCGAAAGATTCAGCAGCATTTTTCTCGTCCGGGGTTGATGCTTTTTACACTGCCTATAATAAACCCAGAGCAAAATATCAAATACTTATTCACGGCTTTGATCTGTCCATTGATAAGAGGGCAGAATTTGAACGACACCTAACGAGAATATCCAAAATCAGTAAACAGATGGGTAAAGAACTTGTATCTGTTAGAACAAATATCCGGCAAACCCAGTGGAAGAAAACGCGTTGGCAGGTGGTATCACATGGTGCAGCTCTTGCATCGATCGGACTATTATTTGAAAAATATTTCAGAGAAATATTTATTCCATCCAGTTTGAAGAATTTTAGAGATACTTACTGTTGGGGATCACATCCGGTGACCGACCCATTATTTTCAACAAGTAAATCAAATATAATCACAGATGGTGATGGCCTTAGTCGTTATGAGAAGGTTCAATTTATCAGCAATCATCAATTGGCTCTGGATAATCTCCATGTCTGTATTCGTGGACGTGATGGATCCGGTCAGGATGAAATAAATTGTTCACATTGTGAAAAATGCTATCGAACGATGATTGCATTGGATTTGATAGGGGTACTGGAAAAAGCCAAACTTTTCGATTTAAGTAAGTATAATTATGATGAAATTAGCATGATTTTTCCTTCCAATGAATCTACTACAGGAAATTACGAAAAATTTATAAAAATTGCAGAGGAAAAAAACAGGCCTGAGATAGCAAATAATATTCGAAAATGTATTAAGCGATCCAAACTAATAAATTTATTATCTCCATTGGATAAAGTGCCTTTATTGTGGCGCATTCCATACAAAATGATGAATAATTCCATAGATTAATTAGTTGTATTGAAATGCTGGAAAAATTTTAAAATTAATATTAAGTTAAATCTTATCCCAATAATTTTATCTAAAGTTATATAGAGAATTTTTTAAAAGAAATTTAAAATGGAATTAATTAAAACCGAAATAGCAAATATATCAGAAGGGGTCAAACGTATCACCGGTTTTGTTAGATATGATGATGGTTATATTGATGAATACTGGTACGAATATCCGGCCAATTTTGAAATTTCCAACACGGGCAATCCCTGGCTGGTCGCTTTACTTCCCATGGCGTCCACAATAAATGAAGATTTGGTAATTTCGCTTCCTGTGGATCAACGTCTTGTTGATGGAGCAAATAATATCCAGAGATTTTGGTCCGACTGGAAAATGGGAACGAATATTATAAAAATAAAAGCGGATAATATTGCCAAAGTAAACAAAACACTACCTGATAATTCAGCATCGTTTTTTTCTTCGGGCGTTGATGCATTCTTTACCGCCTATAATAAACCAAGAGCAAAATATAAAATTCTTATTCACGGTTTTGATCTTTCAATATCTAAATCGGAAGAATTTCAGATGCATAGTGAGCGCATATCAAGAGTGGTTAAGGAACTTGGGCAGGACATTGTCATTGTAAGGACCAATATTCGCCAAACACGATGGGAGAAAACCAGGTGGCAGGCAATTTCTCATGGTGCTGCCTTGGCATCGATAGGGCTGTTGTTTGAAAATTATTTTGCTGAAATTTTTATCCCATCGAGTGTAAGCACATATTATCAGGTCGGTTGTTGGGGGTCACATCCTGTTACCGATCCGCTTTTTTCGACAAGCAGAACAAGTTTTATTGATGATGGTGATGGCTTAAACCGATTAGATAAAGTAAAATTTTTGGCAAATTATGATATTGCATTGAAAAATCTTCATGTTTGTATTCGTGGTAAAGATGGAACTGGTCAGGATGAGGTTAACTGTTCCCACTGCGAAAAATGTTATCGTACAATGATCGCTTTGGATCTGGCAGGGTGTCTGGATAAATGCGTTCTATTTGATAAAGAAAAATATAACTATTCTGAAATACCCAATATTTATATAAATGATGTTGGTGAGAATCCGGAATACGAACCAATGGCCAAAGAAGCTTTGCGTCAGAATAATCATGAACTTGCTGCCGCTATTTACAAGGCTATTAGGCGCTCAAAATTGCTTATCAAATTAAAACCGTTGGAAAAAATGCCTTTATTATGGCGGATACCATACAATATGCAGGAAAATTCGATTTATTGATGAGGTTCAGATAAATTGCTTTGGTTTATCTGAAACCATGCTACGTCGCGGCCTAATTTTCAATGTTGATCAGATATGTATGAATTCACAACTACACACATTATCCGATTAATTTTTCACCGCAGGCAGGTTCGCAGATATAAATATCTTCTTTTAGGCCTGTTTTCACATGGTACTGCTGGTTTACTGCTTTTTTCACTTTATCTGTCAAATTTTTAGGGATCAGGGCAATCACGCAGCCACCGAAGCCACCACCAGTCATCCTAACACCGCCTTTATCGCCAATTTCATTACTGATTATGTCCACCAGATAATCAATTTCCGGTGTCGTAATTTCATAAAGGTCTTTCATTGATAAATGACTTTCTGCCATGAGCTTGGAAATAAGCGGAATATCATTTTTCTTAAGTGCATCGACCATTTTTAAAACCCGCTCATTTTCCCTAAAAACATGTTCTGCCCGTTTGGAAGCATCACTGGGCAGTTCATTTTTTTTCATCAGAAAAATATCAAGCGACAGATCGCGGAGTGAGTTAACACCAAACTTATTTGCCACCAGTTCACAGGATTTTCGCCGATCATTATATCCGCTTGTTGAAAGTTCCCTTTTTACATTGGAATTAATAATCATCAGCGCCAATGAGGGCGGGATCGGTACATGGCTAATTTGATGATCCAGACAGTCAATGAGCAGGGCACAGCTTTCCTCGCCACAAGCGGTGCTGAGCTGATCCATAATGCCGCAGGAAAGACCGACAAAATCACATTCGATCTGCTGGCCTATCTGCGATATTTCCACCTGTGAAAGTTGGATGTTATTAAGGTCACATAGGGTATTTAGTACCGCCACCTCCAGGGAAGCGGAGGAGCTAAGCCCGGCCCCTTTTGGAATAGTGCCGCTGATGGTCAGATCACATCCTTTTAGTGAATACCCCATGCTTTTAAGCATATAAAAAGCGCCGCGGATATAATTTTTCCATTGCTCATCGGTCGGAACAATGTCCTTTTTAAGGTCGAAATGATCCACATCACCATCAAAATCAAGCGCGGTGACAGACACCTGGTTTTTATCATTCAATGACCCGGCAACACAGGTAAAAAAATTGATCGAAGCCGGGAGTACGAAACCATTATTATAGTCAGTATGTTCCCCGATTAAATTAACCCGCCCCGGTGCAAGGATGACAACTGTTTTTCCCTGACCATGGTTTTTCTGATGGGCGCTGAGCACTTTTTCTATTAAATGGTCTTTGCTCATTCGCCCCTCAATTTATAATGAATGTCGGAAGTATCCCTCAGCATTTTTGCCGCCTGCTCGGGTGAAATGTCGCGCTGTGTTTCAGCCATCAGCTCATACCCGACCATAAATTTCTGGATTGTGGCGGACCTTAACAGTGGCGGATAAAAATGAGCGTGCATGATCCAATGTTCTGAGGGTTGCCCGTTTGCCGGGCGCCAGTGCCATCCCATGCTATAGGGGAAAGAACAGTTAAAAAGATTATCATAGCGCGTTGTCAGTTCCTTTAATATCCGGGCCAGTGACAATTTCTGTTCATCTGTTAAATCCGTCATATGGGAAATTGGGGTCCGTGGCAATAAAAGCATTTCAAAAGGCCAGGATGCCCAGTATGGCACCAGTGCAACCCAGTCATCATTTATGCAGACAATGCGCTCCATAAGCTTAATTTCCTGCTTCACATAATCAAGCAGGAGGGGACTTTTAAGGGATTCAAAATAAGCTTTCTGCTCCCGGTCTTCGCGCGCCGCTTCATCGGGTAAAAAACTTCCCGCCCACACCTGACCATGGGGGTGCGGGTTTGAACAACCGTTAATTTCGCCCTTATTTTCAAATATCTGAACCCAGGGATATTTTTGCTCTAGCTCGAAATAGAGTTTGCACCACGCATCAATTATTTTTTGAATACTATTGATATCCAGTTCAGGCATGGTTTTGCTGTGATCCGGTGAATAGCAAATAACCTTGCAATTGCCGCTGACGGCTTCTGTCTGAAATAAACCGTCTTTCAGGTTTATATCTGCCCCATTTTCTTCTATTGCGGCAAAATCATTATCAAAGATATAGACGTCCTTATACTCATCATTTACCAGGCCTGATGCCCGTATATTACCTGGACATAGGTAGCATTCCTGATCATAGGACGGTTCCTGATGAAGTTTTTCTTTTTCAACTTTGCCTTTCCAAGGTCGGCTTGCGCGCTGCGGGGATACCAGAACCCATTTGTTGCTAAGCGGGTTAAAACGCCTGTGTGGTTTGCTTTGCAGGGTCTCATGGCTCATTGGTGTGCTGGACTTTCATTATGGTTTTTAGAAATTTAATCATGATATGGAATATTGTCAAAGGCGGCAACATATGAAATAGTCGGGTATAGAAAAAAAACGGGGAAGGGAAAGTCGTATGCTGCTGGAAACTATTGATATTACGATCGTTATTTCCTATGCCGTGATGATAATCATCATTGCACAGTATGTCAGCCGTGAAAAAGCCGGGCATGACAAAAATACCAAGGATTATTTCCTGGCCGGTAAGTCGCTGCCCTGGTGGGCGATCGGGGCATCCCTGATAGCGGCCAATATATCGGCAGAACAGATTGTCGGGATGTCAGGGTCCGGCTATGTCATCGGACTTGGTATTGCGTCATATGAGTGGACGGGGGCAATTACACTGCTGATTGTCGGAAAATACTTTCTGCCCATTTTTTTGCAGAACCAGATCTATTCGATGCCCCAGTTCCTTGAAAAACGCTATGACGGGCGCGTGCGCTTTGTCATGGCGATTTTCTGGCTCGGGCTTTATATTTTCGTCAATCTGACATCCATTTTGTGGCTTGGCGCGCTGGCGATCAACACTATCACCGGCATTGAAATAACAAGCGGCCTTTTTATCCTGGGGGGACTTGCCATAGCCTATTCCCTTTATGGCGGGCTTAAGGCTGTTGCCCTGACCGATATTATTCAGGTGGCGTTGCTGGTATTTGGCGGGCTGATGGTCTCCTCGGTTGCACTGGGGCAAATCGGTGGGGATCAGGGCATCTGGGGCGGCTTTATTGAGCTGACCGAACGTCTGCCGGAAAAATTTGATATGATCCTTTCCTCCGATAGTCCCTATTATAAAGACCTGCCGGGAATTTCCGTGCTGATTGGCGGTATGTGGATGATGAACCTGTCCTATTGGGGGTTTAACCAATATGTGATCCAGCGGGCACTGGCGGCAAAATCAATCCATGAAGCGCGAAAAGGGATCGTGTTTGCCTGTTTTTTAAAAATACTGATGCCTGTAATTGTCGTTCTGCCGGGTATTGCTGCGGCACTTCTGGTCAATGATCTGAAAGCCCCCGATCAGGCCTATCCTGAAATGATGAAACTGCTGCCCACCGGGATTAAGGGATTGGTTTTTGCGGCGCTGATCGCGGCAATTCTATCCTCTCTTGGGTCAATGATGAATTCCATATCGACCATATTTACCATGGATATTTATAAAACCATGCATAAAAATGTCAGTGAACATAAGCTTGTGACCATCGGCCGTATCACCGCGGCAACAGCGATGGTGATTGCCATTATTATTGCCAAACCGCTTTTGGGTAATTTTGGTCAGGCCTTTCAGTTTATTCAGGAATTTACCGGCTTCTTTACCCCCGGTATTGTTGTGATTTTCCTGCTTGGGCTTTTCTGGAAGCGGGCAACAGCCAATAGCGCGCTGGTTGCGGGGATCGGTTCCTTTGTTTTTTCCATTTTGTTAAGGCAGTATTGGCCGGAACTACCCTTCCTTGACCGGGTTGGGGTCGTTTTCCTGCTTTGTGGCGCATTGGCCATTCTGCTTTCCTATATCATGCCGCACCATGATATGGATAATACGATTATAACTGAAAATGCGGAATATCAGGTTGATCAGTCTTTCAGGATTGGCAGTATCTGTATCACGGCCATAATCGCCAGCCTTTATATTATTTGGTGGTGAATAAATCATAAAAAAGGGGAAATATTATGCATTTTATAAAACTGTTACTGGCCCTTGGGGGGCTTATCGGCATAAGTCAAATAACAATGGCAAACGAACGGGGCGAAGCCGACCGCTGGAGCGTACAGAAAGCCAATGACTGGTATAAGGCGCAGCCATGGAGCGCCGGGTTTAACTATGCGCCGAGCTACGCCATTAACCAGCTTGAAATGTGGCAGGAAGACAGTTTCGACGATAAAATTATCGACCGGGAACTTGGCTACGCCAAAGATATCGGCTTTAACATGGCGCGGGTGTTCCTTCATAACCTGCTTTGGGATCAGGACCGGAAAGGCTTCATAAAACGCATTAACAGATTTCTTGAAATCGCCGACAAAAATAACGTCAAAATCATGTTTGTGCTGTTTGATGATGTGTGGGACCCAACGCCGCATCTTGGTAAGCAGCGCGCGCCAATTCCACATACCCATAATTCCGGATGGGTTCAGGCACCGGGAAAAGATATATTGGGTGATCTGAACCGTCATGATGAACTGGAAGGCTATGTGAAAGGAATCCTTACGGAATTCGGCAATGATCCAAGGGTCACGGTCTGGGATATTTATAATGAACCGGGCAATTTGAATGTGGAAGCATATGGCACAAAAGAGATTGATAATAAAGAATTTTTCAGTCTTCAGCTTCTCAAAAAAATATTCGGATGGGCGCGGACGGCAAACCCTTCCCAACCACTTACCGCTGGTGTGTGGCGATCCCGTTTTGGTGCCTGGGTTGGTGAAAATCCGGACGATCCGGCCTCGAAACTTTATCATTTTATGCTGGAAAATTCGGACATTATTACCTTCCATTCCTATGAAGGGCTAAAAAATGTTAAAAGTGTCGTGGGATCACTTCAGGCGCTTGGGCGACCACTGATCTGCACCGAATATATGGCGCGGCCCTACAGCACTTTTGAGGACATCATGCCCTATTTTGCAGCGGAGAAAATCGGGGCCATAAACTGGGGCTTTATTGCCGGCAAAAGCCAGACCAATTATCCTTGGGCGTCCTGGTCACAGGGCTATAACGCAGAGCCGACACCATGGTTTCATGATATCCTCCGCGCCGATGGCAGCAAATACAGCGAAGAAGAAGTGCGCTTCATCAGCAATTTAATCAAGCAGACCAATAAATGAGAAAACAAAATGAAAAAATTTCTAATCTGCCCGGCTATCGTCGGGGCCTACCTTTCACTGGTGTCCTGCATGACGAATGAAAATCCGGACCGTATCAGTGTAAAACAGTTTGGTGTGCTTGATGACGGGCGCGCCGTACAGGTTTATACCCTTAAAAACAGTGCAGGCAGCAGCATTGATATTCTTGACCTTGGCGGCATCATTACAGCGATCAACGTGCCGGACCGTGACGGGACTTTGGCTGATATTGCCCTTGGCTTTGATAATCCGGAACAATATCTGACCGACAGCCCCTATATGGGGGCACTGGTCGGGCGCTACGCCAACCGCATTGCCAAGGGGAAATTCACCCTTGACGGTAATGACTATAGTTTGGCGATCAATAATATGGGCAATGCGCTTCATGGCGGCATTGTCGGCTTTGATAAAAAAATATGGCAAAGCGCGGCCAGCACCGCGGATGACGCGGCCATACTCACCCTTTCTCTGGTCAGCCCCGATGGGGATGAGGGATACCCGGGTGCGTTATCCGCCACCGTCACCTACACCTTTGATGATCAGAACAGATTGACAATTTCCTATCACGCCACCACCGATAAGGCGACCGTGGTCAATTTAACCAACCACAGCTATTTTAACCTAAATGGTCATAATGCCGGGTCAATTCTGGATCATGTCATGATGATTAATGCGGCCACCTATACCCCCGTTGATGAAACCCTGATCCCGACCAGGGAAATTTCGCCGGTAAAGGGCACCGCCTTTGATTTTGAAAACGCAAAACCCATTGGCCGCGATATCGGCGCGGGTGAGCAGCAAATTCAATATGGTCTGGGATATGATCATAACTGGGTGCTTGAAAAATCATCCCCCAATGATTTTGAGCTTGCCGCGGCGGTTTATTCACCCAAAAGTGGCCGGATGATCAGTCTTTATACCGATCAGCCCGGATTACAGTTTTATACCGGCAATTTTCTGGATGGCACGGTTACGGGCAAGGACAATACCCGCTATCAGAAGCGCGGGGCATTCTGCCTTGAAACCCAGCATTTCCCGGATAGTCCGAACCATCCAAACTTCCCGACCACGATACTAAGACCGGGGGAGACTTATGAAACCACCACAGTGTTTGAATTTGGCATACTTGAACAGGATTAAATAAATGACCAAGGATTCCGCCGCCAAATTTGATAGCGCCCGTGCCGGCGAATATGCCCGCCAAAGCCGGATCGGACTGGCGGGCTATGATGCCTGCCATGACCTTTCCGCCTGTATGCTTGCGGCCGCACTGGGTCGGAAGCAGACAATTCACCGCCGCCCATTTTAAGCTTCCGACTATTTGATCGCTGATAAAGAGATAACTGTGGACATAATCCGAATTTGCAATCCCGTTCATTCTTAAGTAAATTAACTAACTTATTAATCGGAGATCATATGCGGGATATTTTTCTTTTAATATTAATGGCATTGTCACAGGGCTTATTTATCAGTTCTAGCAGCCTGGCGCAGGTAAATACAGGAAAGCAGGATTTAGGACTGACCGAATTTCAGTTGGGACAGCCAGAAAAAATTGAACGAACCCCTGAAGAAATAGTTGGACAGGGCATTGAACAATATAAAAAAGCCACTGAGTTAGAGCCAACAGATCCTGTAAATGCCTACCGTAACTATATTTTTGCCAGTTACAATTACCATAGTGATGCTCAAAAAAAATATAAGAAACTGGAAAAATCACTAACCAAAGAACAAATTGGCGATGTTGCCTATGAGGTGGCCTCTATTTTTGCCTCAACAATGAACGGCTTTGCCAAATTGCGGGAAATTAATGTCTTAAAAACACTTAATCCGAACCAAATGTTTAAACAGAAAAATGAATGGTTGGAAAAAGCTGTAAAAAATAATAATACCCGTGCCATGCTTGAACTTGCGGAAGTCAAGTCAAACATGCACAAAGAAGGTCAGGCAATAAAACTTCTCGAAAAGGCGGCAGAACTAGGAAATCTTGATGCAAACTATCAGTTAGCCTTAAGGTATTTGGATGGAAAAGGCGTGGATAAAGATGATAAAATTTCCCGGGAACTTTTTGAAAAAGCCGCAGCACTTAATCACGAACCATCAAAATCTGCACTTACCTCAATCTACTTATTCCCTGAAATTATGGCTGAACAAGGCAACCGAGATGCACAAAATATCGTTGCCACTTCTCTATTCAGGGAAGCTGTTCAAAATATTATTGATATCCGTTATGCAGTAAAAAATCGTTCGCCAGAAATATTTGCAAAATCACGCTACTGGTTTGAACAGGCAGCCGAACAGGGAAGCGGTTATGCCATGCACTACCTTGCCATGTATAGTTATTATGGTCTTGGCACTGAACAAAATGAAGCATTATTTGTTAAGTGGTTAACAAAAGCAGCGCAAGCCGATTTTGGACCCGCAAATGTCAATATGGGCTATTTGCTTGAAAATGGCATCGGAATTCAAAAATCAGAACAAAAAGCCCTGGAAATCTACACAATGAATGCTAATGAAGGTGTTGTCAGTGCCCAAAGTATATTAGGCAGGCTCTATAAAAGCGGTAATGAACTTGTGAGTAAAGATCTGGAGAAATCCCTTTATTGGTTAAATAAGGCCGCCGAGCAAAACGACAAAATATCCCAATATCTACTATGCACATATTATTCTGAAGGTCCTGAGCAATCACGGGATTACTTGGAAGCCGGAAAATGGTTAAGAATATTCACAACAGGTAAAGATGTCTATTTATCTGGACCGGATGGAATCATGCTATTTATTCCCGAATTAATGAAAAGTGTCAAAAATATTGATGCTGAGATTACCGAGGAGCAAAAAAAGGATATAATTTTAAAGGCAAAAGAATGGATGGTTTTACATCCTGTAGATGAACAATCACAATTTAGTAAGAGTTATTTAGATATCTATCGTAAAGTTGATCTGCATGTTTGGTAACAGATTATTATTTTTTCATTTAAGTTAAATAAGATAAAAGCTGACAATCGTATCCGACTTAGATTTAAATCAGACGTTAATCCCCCCGCAACCCATTCGATGCCACCGGAAAAATGATTGGCGGTAAAGGGATGATCGGGCGGGAAAGTATGACTAAGCCAGATATATAAGGCGCGAACACCATCAAAAACGTGGGTTCAGACAATCGCCTCAAGCCATTCCGGTTATGTGTGTGATGCCTTCACCACTGGTGTAGTTAAGGACTGGGGCGGTGGCATCAGGAAAAGCAGGATATTCTGGCGCAGATTTCAAAGCGGTTAAAACCCGACGCACCATTTGTCGTTGCCGGGAATTACCGCAGCTATGCTTCGGAACCTCTCCTCATGGCGGCCTGGGCCAACCGCTGGCGTATGCATGGCGCTGACGCTGCGGAGGTCAAAGCCAAACAGGGCAAGCTGCTTGAGGGCACAAAACCACCCCCGTCTGAACAGGCCGTCATAAACCTGCTGGCTGACGCGGGCATTCATGACCCGATCCGCTTTTTCGCCAGCCTTTTCTGGGACGCCTGGGTGGCGAGACGGGATTAACGTGTTGATTTTTTCTAATTAGCTAATGGCGGAGAGGGTGGGATAGCGCGCTGCGCTCGTCCTTCGGACCGCCGCACGTTGTTTGGCGTCGTTCGGCCCTATGGCCTCACCGAACCATGGGTTCGTTCACCAAACCCGTCTGCCGCTAAAATAAAAAAAGCAGGGCTTATGGCCCTGCCTTTTTTTATGGCGGAGAGGGTGGGATTCGAACCCACGAAGGACTTGCATCCTTGCTGGTTTTCAAGACCAGTGCATTCAACCGCTCTGCCACCTCTCCAGATGAAATAGTCGCGATTATGCGTGAGAAGAGGATTTAGCGGATCAGGAACTAATGGTCAAGCATAGATTGGCGAGTTTTCAATTATATTGGCAATTTTAAGTTTTTTTCTTATTTGCCTTTGAATCGTCAAGATTTTTGAACTATATATACTAACACAAATATAGTGACCGTTTTCCAGCAGAGATATAAGGGCAGATCAGTGATCAGAGCATTATTCATAACGTTATTTTCAAGCATGTTCATAATGGTAAACGCCAATGCCCAGCGGCAGGTGGAGGATAATCCCGTGCCGTTTGAAACGTGGCTGGCCGAACTTAAGGCTGAGGCGCTGCAGGAAGGGGTATCCCAGCGCATACTTGATCTGACCTTTGACGGGCTTACGCCGGACCCGAAAGTGGTCGAGCTTGACCGTCGTCAGCCTGAATTTACCCAGACCGCGGAAGAATATCTTGAAAAGCGGGTAAGCCCCATACGGATTAAAAACGGCCGCAAAAAAATGCAGGAATTTGCCGATGTGCTTGACCCGTCGGCAAAAAATATTGCGGTGCAGAAACGCTTTATCGCCTCCATCTGGGGGATGGAAACAAATTATGGGACCTATACCGGGAATTATAATGTGGTCCGCTCCCTGATGACTCTGGCCTATGATATGCGCCGCAGCAGTTTTTTCAGAAAAGAACTGCTTAAAGCGCTGCTGATCCTGGAACAGGGGCATATTGCCCCGGATCAAATGACCGGATCCTGGGCCGGGGCCATGGGGCAGGGACAGTTTATGCCAACGAGCTTTTTTGCCTATGCCTATGATATGGACGGGGACGGCAAAAAAAATATCTGGACCGATGAGGCGGATGTTTTCGGCTCTATCGGTAATTATTTAAGTGTTCATGGCTGGCGCCCGGATCAGACATGGGGCCGGGAAGTGAAGCTGCCGGATGATCTGAAGGCCCGTCAGGCGCTTGTTGATCTGACCCATGAACCAAACCCGCCGAAATCCTGCAAACGGGCACTTTCGGCGCACAGTAAAAAATATTCACTGGATGAGTGGCAGGAAATGGGCGTGCGCAATCTTGATGGCAGTGACCTTCCCAAAGTGACCAACAGCAATATCGAAGCCACACTCCTTATGCCAATGGGCATTGACGGTCCGGCCTATCTGACATATCAGAATTTTCGGACAATCCTGACTTATAATTGTTCAAATCTTTATGCTCTTGGGGTCAGTCTGCTTTCGGATGAGTTGAAATAGTTGAATGAATAAGATGACTTTATATCGGTTTTTAATTTTAGGGTTCATGACGGCGGTTTTAAGTGCCTGCGGCACCGAGCAGCCATTGCAGACATCGGCACCGCCACCACCGGGTGTTAAAATCGGGGAACCCTATAAAGTTGCCGGAAAATGGTACACACCAAAAGAGGACCCCACCTATAACGAGGTGGGGATTGCGTCATGGTACGGCGAGGAATTTCACGCAAAAAGAACCGCCAATGGCGAAGTCTATGATATGAATTCGCTGACAGCGGCCCATACAACCCTGCCGATGCCCAGCTACGTGCGGGTGACCAATCTGGAAAATAACCGTTCCCTGATATTGCGGGTTAATGACCGGGGACCGTTTGTCGGCAACAGGCTGATTGATGTTTCGCGTCGCGGCGCGCAGCTGCTGGGTTTTGAAAAGCGCGGCACAACGCGGGTAAGGGTTGAGGCCGTATCCGGCCCGGATGCCCCGGTACAGATTGCCAGACCCGTAGACCAACCCCCGATACAAAAACAGGAAGTGGCCAGCGTGAATGTTGAATCGCTTGAGGTTCTTGAGCCATTACCATCCCAGTCCGCACCGTCCCAGCCAATTCAGACACAATCCATACAGTCGCCGTCAGCCCCCATGCAGGTGGCCTCCCTAAGCCCGGCAATGCAGGAACAGGGCGACCTTTATATTCAGGTGGGGGCCTATAGCCAGATCGGCAGTGCATCGCGCGTTATGACTGCGGTCAGTCAGGTCGGTGAAACAATGCTTGAAAGTATTGTTGTTAACGGGCGCAAATTATATCGGGTGCGTGTCGGTCCGCTTCCATCCAGAACAACTGCCGATGCGGCATTACAGCAGATTTTAAAATTAGGACATAATACCGCCAAAGTCATATTCGATGACTAAGCGGTGCAAACAGAAATAAATCAAGGTAATTAAGAATGAAACTCAAAAAATCATTTCGTCTTCTCATCCTCGCAGGTCTTTCAACAGCCACAATGGCAAGCGTCCTGAATGCCCAGACACTGTCGACCCCGGCCGAGCAGGCCATCCTGATAGAAGCGTCGACCGGTGATATTCTGTTTGAAAAAAATGCAGATGTACAAATGACCCCGTCATCAATGAGCAAGCTGATGACGGTTTATATCGCTTTTGAACAGCTGAAAAACGGCAGTTTGTCGCTTGAGGATACTTTTACGATCGAAGATACACCGACCTGGCGGGAATGGCGAAACACCAGCACGAATGATAGAGGGTCAACCATGTATGTGAATGCTGGTGACACTGTGACGATTCATGATCTGCTCAGGGGGATAATTGTTCAGTCTGGCAATGATGCCTGTGCCCAGATAGCTCTTGCGATTGCCGGTGATGTGGGCGTGTTTGTTAATATGATGAATGATGAAGCGGCGAAACTTGGCCTTACTCAAAGTCATTTTACCAATACCAATGGCTGGCCTGATCCTGATCATTATATGTCTGCCCATGATATTGCGACGCTTTCCCTTAAAATTGCGACAGAATTTCCGGAATATTATCCGATCTTTGCCGAAAAATCATTCAGCTATGCCGGGGTAAACCAGCCTAACCGTAACCGGTTATTATATCGGGACCGTGTTAATGCGGATGGCCTTAAAACCGGCCATACCGAGGACGGTGGATACGGGCTTGCATCGTCCGCCGTGATGGATGGGCGTCGTTTGGTGCTGGTTGTGAATGGAATGAGCAGTGATAATGCGCGGATAAACGAATCTGAAAGACTGCTTAATTACGGGTTTCGGAATTTTGGAATTTATGACATGCTCAAAGCCGGACAGACGATCGACAATGCCAATGTCTGGCTAGGACAAGAGGCTACAGTACCCCTTGTATCAGAACAGGATGTCACCCTTTCCATGAACAAACAGGACCGCCGGAATATGACGGCCAAGGTTATTTATGACGGTCCGATTTCGGCCCCGATCAAAAAAGGACAGCCGATTGCAACGCTTGAAATTTCAGCAAAGGATATGCAGACAAAATCATATCCGCTGGTTGCTGGAAAAGACATTGACAGTCTTGGTGGTATGAGCCGGATCAAGGCTGCCTTTATGTATATGCTGATGGGTTCATCGGGTGACTAATCCCGGAAAATTCATAACATTTGAAGGCGGCGAGGGGGTTGGTAAATCCACCCAGGTTAATATTATTGTTAAAAAACTGACGGATTTGGGCATTGACGTGGTCCAGACCCGGGAGCCGGGCGGTGCCCCCGGTGCCGAAGAAATCCGCGCCCTTCTTGTGACAGGTGGCACCGATAAATGGCAACCAATGACCGAGGCACTTTTGCATAATGCGGCGCGGGCAGAACATCTGGACGTAACCGTAAAGCCGGCGCTTGCCGCAGGTAAATGGGTCATATCTGACCGTTATACGGATTCAACCATTGCCTATCAGGGCTATGGACAGGGCATATCCACGGAAACGCTTCTTGATCTTCATCGCCTCAGTACCGGGGATTTCTGGCCCGAACTGACAATTATACTGGATGGCCATGAACTTCACCGTGCCAAAAGCCGGGAAATTGAAAATGCCTCCAATGAAGACCGGTACGAGCGAATGGGCGAGGATTTTCATCAGAAACTGCGTCAGAGTTTTCGCGATATTGCCAAAAAGAATGAGAAAAGATGTGTCCTTGTCAGTGCGGATGGCACCATTGATGATGTAGCTGAGAGGGTCTGGAAAATTATTGAGGACCGCTGTCTATGAAAAAAATAGTGTGGATTATTTCTATTTTGTTCGGTTCTTTTTATCTCGCCTCCTGCGGGACGATGCATACGGATTGCACAACGCTGATTAATGATCGTGATGCTTATCGGCAATGCACGGCCAATCAGGGCAATGCTGTTTCACAGTTTGAACTCGGGGTGGCTGCGTTTGACCGTGAGGACTATAAAACGGCCATTAGCTGGCTTAAAAGAGCCGCAAAACCCCGCCTGACCAAAAGGGAAGCGTATATTGACCAACCAACAGGAAGCAGGCGCGATCTGGCATATGAGGAAGATAAGAATATGGGTACTCCCGGACATCAGGGGGCACAGCGGCTTCTGGTTAGAATCTATGAAGAAGGGATCGGTGTTCCGGTTAATCACAAAGAAGCGGAACGCTATCGTCAGATGATCCAAGCGCAATAAAAAACCATATATTTTTCTTTAATCTTTGACCTTTGCGGCGAATCTTGTTATTTGACTTTTCTTTGTAGGATAGGAAATAATATGAATATTCGCGAAGCCCTCACATTTGATGATGTTTTGCTTGTCCCCCAAGCTTCTAATGTTCTCCCGCGCCAGGTTCAGTCAAGTTCAGCTCTCACGAAATCAATAATTCTTAATATTCCGCTGATATCGGCGGCAATGGACACCGTTACGGAATCCGATATGGCCATTGCAATGGCGCAGGCTGGCGGTCTTGGTATTATTCATAAAAATATGACCATTCAGGAACAGGCCACGGAAGTTCAAAGGGTTAAAAAGTTTGAAAGCGGCATGGTGATTGATCCGCTGACGGTTCATCCTGATCAAACCCTGAGCCAGGCAATTGAAGTTATGACCAGCGCAAAAATATCTGGGCTTCCGGTTGTTGAGCGGGGGAGCGGTAAACTGGTTGGTATTTTAACCAACCGCGATGTTCGTTTTGCCACAAATATGATGAAAAAGGTCAGCGAGCTTATGACCAGCGAGGGCCTGGTTACGGCCAAAGCCAATGTGACCACGGAAGAGGCCAAACACCTTCTTCATCAGAACCGGATTGAGAAAATTATCATCGTTGATGATGATTATAAATGTGTGGGACTTGTCACCGTAAAGGATATTGAAAAGGCAAAATTAAACCCTAACGCCTGCAAAGATGAAAATGGACGCCTTCGGGCCGGAGCAGCAACTTCGGTCGGCGATGACGGATATGAACGGGCGGAAGCACTTATTGATGCCGGAGTTGATTTTCTGGTTGTTGATACCGCTCACGGGCATTCAAAAGGTGTTCTTGATACAATTGCAAAAATCAAAAAACATTACCCCAATATTCAGCTTTCAGGTGGTAATGTGGCTACTGCATCCGGCACAAAAGCCTTGATTGATGCGGGCGCCGATGTCGTAAAAGTCGGGATCGGTCCAGGATCAATCTGCACCACGCGTATTGTCGCCGGGGTTGGTGTTCCGCAGCTTACGGCTATTCTTGACGCGGTTGAAGTGGCAAAAAAAGCAGGGGTCACCATTATTGCTGATGGAGGATTAAAAACATCGGGTGATATCGCAAAAGCCATTGCTGCCGGGGCTTCGGCTGTAATGGTGGGCTCACTTCTTGCCGGTACGGAAGATGCACCGGGCGATGTGTTCCTACACCACGGGCGATCATATAAAGCTTATCGCGGTATGGGCTCACTTGGTGCCATGTCACGCGGCTCAGCAGATCGCTATTTCCAGGAAGATGTTTCAGACAGTCTTAAACTGGTGCCGGAAGGGATCGAGGGGCAGGTCCCTTATAAAGGGCCGACAGGAAATATGATCCATCAGCTTGTCGGTGGCCTTAAGGCAGCAATGGGGTATACCGGAAGTGCCACGATTAAAGAATTTCATGCTAATGCAGAGTTTGTAAAAATTTCCGGGGCAGGCCTAAGAGAAAGTCATGTTCATGACGTGACGATTACTCGGGAATCCCCTAACTACCCGTCAAATTAGGAGTATTGGATGATACCATCCGCTAGAATAGAAGCCGTAATTGACCTTACGGCGCAGGTTGCTCATTCCTTAAAAGAAAATGGCCCGGCTGCGGATGTAATTGTGCGCAATTTTTTCTCGACCCGTCGTTATGCGGGATCAAAGGACAGGCGCAGAATTACGGGTCTGCTCTATGAAATTATTCGCCAATGGGGCTTTTTGGCGGACATATCTGATACTAATCCTCGTCTTATGGTTATGGCGGCCTTAAAGCAGATGGATGATGACCCACTTAAATATTTTACCGGTGAAACCCATGCGCCTGATCAATTAACTGACAGGGAAAAAAAGTTTCTTGAGACTTTGCCCCAGGAGCAGGAAGACCATCACAGGTTAAACTATCCAAAATGGATGGAAGCAGCGCTTAAAGAACGTTTTGGTGTAAAATTTAATGAGGAATTGTTGGCTTTAAATGAGCGGGCACCCCTAACGCTGAGAATAGCCAGAAATTCAGAAAAAATTATTACGTTTCTTGAAGATAAAGATATCGCTTACCATCGGGGAATTCATGCAAACAGCGCTCTCATTATTGAAGAGCAGCAGCAAATCCGCGACTGGCCAATATACCGTGAAGGGCTTGTCGAAATCCAGGATGAAGCAGCGCAGCTTGCCGTGAAATATGTGGAACTAAGACCGGGGCAACAGGTCATGGACTTATGTGCCGGAGCAGGGGGTAAGGCTCTTGCGGCAGCGGGCTATATGAAAAATAAAGGCCAGATTTATGCGTTTGATATTCATGAAAGCCGCTTAAAAGAGCTTAAATTAAGAGCAAAAAGGGCAAAGCAGCATATCTTTCAGTCTTATGTGTTAACACCAAAAAACAGAAATGAAAAACTGGCGGAATTTAAGGAAAAAATGGACCGGGTGATTGTTGATGTCCCCTGTAGCGGTACGGGGACCTGGCGGAGAAATCCGGAAAGTAAGTGGCGAATGACGCCGGACCTTCTGAAAGAATACATCAACACGCAGACAACACTTCTGGAAGAAGCCTGGCAGGCGGTAAAACCGGGCGGACGCGTAGCTTATATGACATGCTCCGTTTTAAAATCTGAAAATGAAGATCAGATCCTATCCTTTTTGAAAAAACATGAGGATGCTGCACTGGTGCCTATTAAAAAAAATGGTATTGAGCAGCTTGACGGAACCTTGCAGCTTAGTCCCTATAGCCGCGGAACAGATGGTTTTTTTGTGGCAATTTTAGAGAAAACAGATATAAACAGCAAAAGCAAATGAAAGAGATGATTTAACGTTATGACTGACCGGATTTTAATTATTGATTTTGGTTCACAGGTTACCCAGCTCATAGCAAGAAGGGTTCGTGAAAGCGGTGTTTATTCTGAAATAATTCCATTCAATAAGGCCGAAGAAATATTGGAAAAATTTAATCCGAAAGGGATTATTCTCTCCGGCGGACCCAATTCCGTTTATGAAATAGATACGCCGCGCGCACCGGAAGCGGTTTTTAAAATGGGGGTTCCGGTTCTGGGAATTTGTTACGGCGAACAAACCATGTGTGAGCAGATGGGCGGACGCGTACAGACATCGGATGAGCGCGAATTCGGTCGTGCTTTTATTGAAATTAAAGCGGACAGTCCATTGTTTGAAGGATTCTGGGATGTTGGCAGCAAACACCAGGTCTGGATGAGCCACGGTGATAGAATAGACGCCATTCCGGAAGGCTTTAAAGTAATCGCCACCAGTGGCAATGCACCCTTCGCGGCAATCGCCAATGAGGAAAAGAAATTTTACGGTGTTCAGTTTCATCCGGAAGTGGTTCACACAACTGACGGGGCAAAACTCCTTGATAATTTTGTGAAAAAAATAGTGGGCTGTACAGGTGACTGGACAATGGCATCTTTCAGGGAAACGGAAATTGCCAAAATCCGTGAGCAGGTTGGTACTGGCAGGGTTATTTGCGGTCTTTCCGGGGGCGTTGACAGCTCTGTTGTGGCGGTGCTGCTTCATGAAGCCATTGGCGATCAGCTAACATGTGTATTTGTTGACCATGGCTTGATGCGTGCTAATGAGGCTGATCAGGTTGTCAGCCTGTTTCGCGAACATTATCATATCAATCTCGTTCATGTGGATGCGGAAGACCTTTTCCTTGGCAAACTTGCCGGTGTTGATGACCCGGAAAAGAAAAGAAAAATAATCGGCGGGCTGTTCATTGATGTTTTCGAGGAAGAAGCAAGAAAAATTGGTGGTGCGGACTTCCTGGCTCAGGGAACGCTTTATCCTGATGTAATTGAAAGTGTGTCATTTACAGGCGGGCCAAGCGTAACCATAAAATCGCATCATAATGTTGGCGGTCTTCCTGAGCGGATGAATATGGCACTTGTGGAGCCACTTCGTGAGCTGTTCAAAGACGAGGTAAGGGAACTGGGCCGCGAGCTGGGTCTGCCGGAGGCCTTTATTGAACGTCACCCATTCCCCGGACCTGGACTTGCTATTCGTGTGCCAGGTGCTGTGACGAAAGAAAAATGTGATATTTTAAGAAAAGCGGATGTGATTTATCTGGAAGAAATTAAAAAAGCCGGCTTATATAATGAAATTTGGCAGGCGTTTACAGTGCTTCTTCCGGTCAGAACGGTCGGGGTGATGGGCGATGCTCGCACTTACGAATATGTATGTGCCCTGCGGGCTGTGACCTCCACAGATGGCATGACGGCAGATTATTATCCCTATTCGCATGACTTTCTCGGTCATGTTTCCACACGTATTATCAATGAAGTTCGCGGCATAAACCGCGTGGTATATGACATCACGTCAAAGCCCCCTGGAACAATTGAATGGGAATAAGCCTTAATTTGGCCAAATTAATTGCATTTATAAGCAATGGTTGATTGCCTTATGGGATAAGGTCGGCTATTTTGTCGCCTATATATATTTATTAATAAAAAGAACAGGAGACGCAGGTGTCAGATGCGTTTATTCGCGAAGTAGAAGAAGACATTCGCCACAAACAGATAAGTGATTTATGGAAGCGTTATGGCAAGCTGGTGATCGGCATGGCTGTCGGAATTGTATTGGTCGTTGCCGGGCGTTCGCTTTATACGTATATCGTTGAAGGCAAATATAATAGACAGGCGGAAGCCTATACAGACGCCCTAAAGTTGCCCGCGGATAGCCAAAGCAGTGCTCTTGATCCTATTATTGCCAGCGGTGTTGATGGATATGAAATTGTGGCATCATTTAAAAAAGCACAGCTCGCGCTGGAAAAAGATGATAAGGCAGGGGCTGTTGCAGTGCTTGATAATTTTATAAAAAATGCTGATGTTGCAGATGTTTATAAGGATATGGCCAATATTCAGGCAGCTATTATTGAACTTGATACGGCCTCAACAGACGCAATTCGATCCCGCCTTGCTCTGATCCTGAATGGTGATACTTCATTTAAATATCTGGCTGCTGAGCTGATTGCATTATCCGAATTAAACAGCGGTGACAATGAGGCGGCAAAAACAAGTTTGCAATCCCTTATTTCAAATGCGGACGCTCCAGCACCGGTAAAAAATCGTGCCGAACAATATTTAAGTGTTATTGAATAATAGTAGGAAATTTTATGGCCACCAAAATCGAATTGCCATTTGTCCAGCATAAAAAAATAAAGGGTGCTTTTGGTATATGTATAGCAGCACTGCTTTTAACATCGTGTGGTGGCGGAGCCAATAACAGAGATACGATCGAAGGGGATAGATTTTCAGTTTTAACCTTTGAGCAGGAGCTGCAGGCAGATCCACAGCTTAAAGGGTCGACTATCATTCTACCAAAACCGTATGTTAATGAAAATTGGGCCCAGGCTGGTGGGAACCGCCAGCATGTAATGGAACATCTCCAGATTGCTGATAACCCCAAAAAAGTTTGGAGCCATGATATTGGCGAAGGAACGACAGGGCGTAAAGCGCTTGTTTCTGAACCTGTTGTTAAAGATGGCGTTCTTTATGCAATCGATGCATCGGCCAGGATTACAGCTATTAATTCTGAAACCGGCAAGCGCTTATGGGATCATAAATATACCATGAAAGGCGAGACTAAAATGCTAGCCTATGGTGGTGGTGTAACGGTTGGTGATAATGCGCTTTACTTTGTCACTGGGTATGGTCAGTTTGGCGCTCTTAATCTTTCGGATGGCAGTGAACTCTGGGTCAGGGAAATTGGTGTCCCTATGCGTGGATCACCAACATATGCTGATGGACGTGTGTTTGGTGTGACCCATGATAATCATATTTTCGCTCTGAATGCGGACGACGGAGAAATTATCTGGGACGAAGTGGGGATTGCCGAAAATGCAGGACTTGCCGGTAATGCCAGTCCGGCCGTGTTTGAAAATACGGTGATTGTTGGTTATTCATCTGGTGAAGTATATGCAATGCGTGTTGAAAACGGACGAGTTGTCTGGACAGATACTATAAGCCGCCAGGGACAATTGACTGCTATGGCCTCATTACGGGATATTGATGGCCATCCCGTAATATATGATGGAAATGTCTATCTTATCAGTCATAGTGGCCGTATGGTTGCGATTAATATAAGAACCGGCATTCGTCTTTGGGAACAGAATGTGGGGTCTGAGCATACGCCATGGGTGATTGGTGAATTTATTTATGTCGTCAATACTGATTCACAGGTGATCTGTATGTCACGGCGTGACGGTCGGATAATCTGGATAACTCAACTGGAACGTTTTGCTGACCCTGAAATCCGAAAAGAACCTGTGGACTGGAATGGTCCTGTTGTTGCCAGTGACCGTGTGATCGTGACTTCCACTCATGGTTATGCCGTAACCTTGTCTCCTTATAATGGTGCTGTGACAGGAGGATTGAAGCTGCCTTCAGATTCGACTATGGGACCAATAATTTCAAATGAGTCACTTTACTTTTTACTGAAAAATGGTGACATCGTTGCAATGCGATAAGCATTGCACCAACAATTTATGAATTGATTTTAAATGATTTTCACAGTCGCAATTATCGGAAGACCGAATGTAGGGAAATCGACACTCTTTAATCGGCTTGTTGGCAAAAGGCTTGCGCTCGTGGATGATACACCGGGCGTAACCCGTGACCGCCGTGACGCAATGGCATCGCTGGGTGAATTTAAATTCCGTATTGTTGATACTGCCGGGCTTGAAGAAGGCAAAGATGACAGCTTGTCTGCGCGAATGCGTAAACAGACTGAAATAGCTATTGAAGAAGCTGATTTTACCCTGTTTATGATTGATGCCCGTGCTGGCGTTACGCCACTGGATAAACATTTTGCCGATATATTGCGCAGAGGAAAGAAGCCGGCAATCTTAATCGCCAATAAGTCCGAAGGCAAAGCAGGGGAAGCGGGTATGTATGAGTCATTCTCCCTCGGCCTTGGGCAGCCGATCCCCTTATCTGCTGAGCATGGTGAAGGACTTGCGGACCTGATTGATGCGTTTGATGAAAAACTGCGTGAGCTTGGTATTGATCCTTTTGCTGATGAACAGGTAGAAATTACCCCAAAGTCAGTAATCATCGAAGGCGAAGTCAGCGAGGAAGATGAATTACAAAGCGAGATGGATGACGGACTGCCTATGCAGCTTGCTATTGTCGGTCGCCCCAATGTTGGAAAATCTACTCTGATCAATAAATTGCTTGGTGAAGAGCGCATGCTGACGGGACCGGAAGCCGGTATCACCCGGGATTCCATTGGCGTAAATTATAGTTATGAAGGGCGGGAACTGCGAATTTTTGATACGGCTGGTATGCGCCGAAAATCAAAAGTGCAGGAAAAGCTCGAAAAACTGTCCGTTGCGGATACCATACGCGCTCTTAATTTTGCTGAAGTGGTGGTCCTGCTCATTGATGCGACCCAGCCATTTGAGAAACAGGATTTGTCCATTGCCAGCCTGATTGTACAGGAAGGTCGTGCCCTAGTTATAGGGCTTAATAAATATGATCTTTTAGAGAACAGGCAGGAAGTCATGAAGGATATCGCCCATAAGCTTGAACATAGCCTGCCACAGATTAAAGGTATTCCGATTGTTCCGGTTTCAGCACTTACCGGGCGCGGACTTGATAAACTGATGGAACAGATATTTACAACCTATAAGCTTTGGAACCGTCGGATCAGTACGGCAAAACTGAATAAGTGGCTGATACAAACATTACAGTATCACCCCGCTCCATCGGTAAAGGGTCGACGAACCAAAATGCGCTATATTACTCAAGTTAAAACACGGCCCCCAACTTTTGCCATTTTTACCAACCGCCCGGCCGATGTGGCGGATAGTTATGTCAGATATCTTTTAAATGAGCTTAGATGGGATTTTGACATGCCGGGTGTGCCTATTCGTATCATGTTAAGAAAAGGGGATAACCCTTATAAAAAAAACTAAAATAAAATAATCATTCAGGAGATATAAAATGATAAGTTATGCAATGGTCGGTACCAAAGATTTAAAAAAAGCAGGTGATTTTTTTGATAAAGTTCTGGGTGTTCTCGGCGCGAGCCGGATGATGGAAAGTGAAAGATCAATCATGTGGTCGGATGGAAATCCAGGCAGACCATTATTTGCGGCTTGCCTGCCATTTGATGGCAAAAGCGCAACTGTTGGAAATGGGACAATGATTTCATTTGGTGCCAAATCACAGGAAGATGTTGATAATATGTATAAAATTGCCCTTGAAAACGGCGGAAGCTGCGAAGGTGAACCAGGTCTACGTGGGGAAAGTTATTATCTTGCCTATTTTCGCGATACTGATGGAAATAAATTTTCTGCCTTTTGTCCAGTGAGCTAATCTGAAGAAAGGCAATTAACAATGATCGGTTATATCATGGTCGGCGTTAAGGACATAAAGCGTGCCGCAGCATTTTATGATGAAGTGCTCGGCATGCTGGGGGCCACGCGGAAAATGGACTATGAAAAATTTATTCTTTGGAATGATGCCGCAGACAAACCGTCTTTTTCGATTTGTATTCCATATGATGGTAATCCGGCAACGGTTGGCAACGGTTCAATGATTGCCTTTCCCGTTGCAGGTGCTGATGAAGTTCATAAAGTTTATGATTGTGCAATCAAGAACGGTGCAACAGATGAGGGGGCACCGGGCATGAGGGATGGTGGTTACTATATTGGTTATTTCCGTGATCTTGATGGTAACAAGCTTGCGGTTTATCATTATGCCAGTGATGAACATTTGTAAGGGATAAATATTTGTACGGATAAATAGGGAGGAAACAAATATGATTGGTTATACGATGGTCGGCACGCGCGACATTAAAAATGCGGGTAATTTTTTTGATAAGGTGCTTGGTATACTTGGGGCAAAGCGAACAATGGATTATGAAAATTTTATCGTCTGGAACATTACACCGGACCAACCGTCCTTTTCTGTGTGTTTGCCCTATGATGGCAAAGCGGCAAGTGTCGGAAATGGTGTCATGACAGCCTTTAATGCAATGTCCCCGGAACAGGTAAAGGAAGTTTATGATTGCGCCCTAAAAAATGGCGGAACCGATGAGGGAGCACCAGGCGAGCGGACAACACCTGGTTTTTATATTGGCTATTTCCGTGATCCGGATGGTAATAAATTTGCGGTTTTTAATTTTAGCGGTGAGCTTGGTAATTAATTTTTTAAATTAAACAAAAATATTATCGTCACCATTTTTAAATTTTCGGAAATCGGCAATTTTGCCGTTTTCATTAAAATCAGGGGAACAAAGCTTCACCATCAGAGGCATAAGGGCTTCCGGCTTATCAACAAGATTTGGATCTTCGCCCGGCATTGCCCGAGCGCGCATTGCTGTTCTGATCGGGCCGGGGTTTAAAATATTTACCCGCAAATTGGATTTTTCAATTTCTGCAGCATAAGTTCTGACCATGCACTCAAGGGCTGCTTTGCTGATGGCGTACCCGCCCCAGAAAGGGCGGGGCTCCCTTACCAATGTAGAAGAGCCGACAAATACGGCACGACCATGGTCGGCGGCCCTTAGCAGCGGGTCAAGTGATCTGATTAGTCGGTAATTTGCAGTCACATTGACATCCATCACCTGTTGCCAGACTTTCGGCTTTAAATGGCTTATCGGCGTAATATCGCCAAGGGTCCCTGCGTTACCAACCAGAATATCAAGTTTTCCGTATTTTTTGGCAATAATGCCACCCATTCTGTCCAGTGCGTCATAATCTGTAATGTCAAGCGGCACCAACGTTGTTTCACCACCCAACTTTATGATGTCATCATCAAGGGCTTCAAGGGATCCAACAGTGCGGGCAATAGCAAATATATGCGCACCTTCCTTGGCGAGTGCTTTTGCTGTGGCATATCCGATCCCGCGTGACGCCCCGGTCACGACGGCAATTTTATTTTTTAATATCATTTTTTGTAATCCGTCAGCAGCGAGAATTGTTTGTCATCATCTGAAGCGTTGTTATCGGTTAGTGGTGTTGGATATTCACCGCTGAAACAGGCATCACAATATTGCGGCTTTTTATTATCTCTATTTGCTTCACCGACTGCCCGGTAAAGTCCATCTATAGAAATGAATTTCAGGCTGTCGGCACCGATATATTCGGCCATTTCCTTAATTGACATTCTGGACGCCAGCAATTTATCTTTATCCGGCGTATCAACACCGTAAAAACAAGGATCCGTTGTTGGTGGGCTGGCAATGTAAAGATGGACTTCTTTTGCCCCTGCCTGCCTGACCATATCAACGATTTTGACCGATGTGGTGCCACGCACGATACTGTCATCGACAAGAACGACAATTTTTCCGTCCAGCTCACCCCGGTTTGCGTTATGTTTCAATTTTACGCCAAGATGGCGGATGGTATCAGATGGTTCAATGAAAGTGCGTCCGACATAATGGTTTCGAATAATGCCCAGTTCAAATGGAATGCCTGCTTCCTGTGCATAACCGATAGCGGCTGGCACACCACTATCAGGAACTGGTACCACAAGGTCTGCATTCAGTTTGCATTCTTTTGCCAGTTCCTTACCGATATTTTTTCGGACTTTATAAATACTGGTACCGTTGCTGAGGCTATCGGGCCTTGAAAAATAAACATGTTCAAAAATACAGGGGCGAGGGTGCATGATCGGGAATGGTTTAATGCTTGTCATGCCATTTTTATTAATAGTAATCACTTCACCCGGATCAACATCACGAATAAAATCAGCACCGATTATATCCAGAGCGCAGGTTTCCGAAGCAAAAATATAGCCGTCATTAGGCAATTTACCAAGTACAAGCGGGCGTACACCAAGCGGGTCACGTGCGCCGATCAGACAATCTTCGCTTAGGGCAACAAAAGCAAATGCGCCTTCAATCCGGCGCATTGCATCAATGAATTTATCCTGTAGAGTTAAATATGTACTCGTGGCAATCAAGTGTATGATCACTTCAGAATCGGACGTCGACTGAAAAATAGCTCCTTTGGCGACCAGATGTTTTTTAAGGGTCAAGGCATTGGTCAAGTTACCGTTATGAGCGACGGCAAAACCGCCACTGGCAAGATCGGCAAAAAGCGGCTGAATATTTCTTAGACCTGAACCGCCAGCCGTAGAATAGCGGACATGGCCGATGGCACTATTTCCTGGAAGCGACTCAATCACTGATTTTGTGTTAAAATTATCAGCAACATGACCGGTTGATTTATGGGCGTAAAACTGCCCTTCATAATAGCTTACAATTCCGGCTGCTTCCTGACCGCGGTGCTGAAGTGCGTGAAGCCCGAGCACAGTATGAGTTGACGCCTCCGGCGTATTAAAAACACCAAAAACACCACATTCATCATGGAATTTATCATCTTCTGTAAATGGAGTCGTGGTAAGGGTCGAGGGCGAAAAATTAGAGGAATTTATATGATCCGTCATTAATCCAACTCATTAGGGGTCTATATGCACTTCTATATATTGTGGTTTGGCTTTTTTGTGAACCTTTTTTTACGATTTTGTCCCTTCACGGATCAGATTATCCATTTCTTCTCTGGATTTATCGTCATATTGGGTTTCACTGTCCTTTTTTTTATCACTGGATGGGAAGGATGGGGCCACATTTTTTAAAATACCGAACCATTCCGTGCCAAAGCGACCTTCTTCAAATAATGGTTCATCTTTGTAAGGATTCATGGAATTAAGCATGCTTGCCCCATATTCGATCAATGGTCTTGATTTCGCTTCCATGAACATGTCGGGATATTCATCTGCTGAAAAAAATGGCGTGGTCAGCAGATAAGCAAAACTGATAAGCAGCATGCCGCGCGCCATACCAAACAGGATACCTAGGCCCCGGTCCAAAGCGCCGATATGGCTTTCTTTAATGGTTCTGCCGATAACCCCGCCAATATACTTAAATATAATCAGGCTGAGTATGCCCAGAACCGCATAGGTAATCATACTGGCCATAAAATCCGGCTGAACTAAATTTACAATATGGGGATAAAGAATCGGGTGACCCTGAAGGGTAACGAAAAGAGCCAATACCCATGCGACCAGACTAAGGGCTTCTGTTGTGAAACCCCTGGTAATTGCAATTAAAACGGACGCGCCGATAATCAGCAGGACTATAATATCAATTGCGTTAATGGCTTTATCCTTCCATAATTAAAACATTATTCCAGATTTGGGGCAATAATATCAACAAGTTTTATCAGTTGATTGAGTTCTGCCGTTTTCATTTTTGCATTTTTATATTTCATTTTTGACGGAATAAAGGCCTGTGTAAAGCCAAGCTTTTCAGCTTCCTTGAGGCGGGCATCGGCCTGTCCGACGGGCCTTATTTCACCGGATAAGGCAATTTCCCCGAAAATAATGGTTTCCCCGGTAATAGGGTCCCCGGAAAGGGAGGAAATCAGTGCTGCCGCGACGGCAAGATCAGCAGCTGGTTCAGATATTTTAAGCCCACCGGCAACATTAAGATAAATATCATAAGCCCCCAGACCAAGACCGCAGCGTGCATCAAGCACGGCAATGACCATGGCAAGGCGGGCACTGTCCCAGCCGACGACGGCGCGGCGCGGCGTGCCGAGCGAAGATGGCGCGACCAAAGCCTGAATTTCAACCAGCATTGGCCTTGACCCTTCCATTCCGGCGAATACGGCAGAGCCAACGACATCACCATCACGGTCGCCCAGGAACAGGGCAGACGGGTTGGGAACCTCTTTTAGTCCAAGGTCTGACATTTCAAAAACGCCGATTTCATCGGTACCGCCGAAACGGTTTTTTACGGCCCGGAGGATGCGAAACTGATGCCCGCGGTCTCCTTCAAAATAAAGGACGGTATCGACCATATGTTCAAGCACACGGGGACCGGCGATCTGGCCATCCTTGGTGACATGGCCGACCAAAAGGACACATACATTTCTTTTCTTGGCAAAACGGATCAGTTCCTGTGCGCTGGTTCTGACCTGGGCGACGGTGCCGGGGGCGCTTTCTATGGTGTCGGCATACATGGTCTGTATACTGTCAATAACCACCACATCGGGGCATTTTCCCTTGCTTAAAGTGGCGAGGATATCCCGCAGATTGGTTTCAGAGGCAAGTGAAACAGGGCTATCTGCCAGATCAAGCCTTTCAGCGCGCATACGGACCTGAGCGACCGATTCTTCCCCTGAAATATAAACTGTGCTGATCCCGTTACGGGCCAGATTGCTGACTGCCTGTAAAAGCAGTGTTGATTTTCCAATCCCGGGATCGCCACCAATTAATATAGCAGAGCCAGGAACCAGTCCGCCACCAGTGACCCGGTCAAATTCACCGATTTTTGACCCCATTCTTGGAAGCGGTTCATCTTCACCCTTTAGTGATGAAAGCTCAATAATTGCGCCCTTGGCCGAAGCCGATTTTCCAAGGCCAGTTGGCATATTTTCTGATGCTTCCTCGGTCAGGCTGTTCCATTCGCCGCACGCTTCACACTGGCCCATCCACTTGCCGTATGTGGTACCGCAACTGTTACAGACATATATGCGTTTCTGCTTTGCCATTATCCTTTAAGGATTTCCATTTTAATAGGACCCTCGGCCTTGCCGTTAATAAACTGATCAATATAGTCACTGCCACTTTGGTCAATTTTATTTTTAGGTCCGGTCCAGATGATATTGCCGTGATAAATCATCGCCACATTATCCGCAATTTTTCGTACACTCGACATGTCATGGGTGATGGTGACGGCGGTTGCCCCCACATCTTTAACACATTCGACAATCAGTTCATTGATTACATCAGACATAATCGGGTCTAGCCCAGTGGTCGGTTCATCAAAAAAGATAATTTCGGGATTGGCGGCAATGGCGCGGGCAAGCCCCACGCGCTTCTGCATTCCTCCGGAAAGCTCCGCCGGACTTAGGGTTCCGACATCTGGACTTAGGCCGACACGGCGCAATTTCTCAATGGCAATTTCCTTGGCATCGGCACGGTTATAAAGCCTTTGTGCGAGCAGTCCAAAGGCGACATTCTCCCAAACGGGAAGACTGTCGAAAAGGGCACCCCCCTGAAAGAGCATGCCAAATTTGCTCAGGATTTCCTTGCGGTCAGAATTTGAAATACCGATCATTTCCTGTCCATCAATTTTGATGCTGCCTCCATCAGCGGTCAGCAGGCCAAGAATACATTTAAGTGTTACGGATTTGCCGGAACCGGAACCGCCAATAATCACCATACTTTCACTTGGCATGACTTCAAGGTCAATACTGTCAAGAACAACTTTGCTGCCGAATGTTTTACGTAGGCCTTTCAGGCTTATTTTTGGAACAATATTTGTCATGACGAATAGAACAACTCCGTTACAACATAGTTTGAAAGCAGGATCATAATGCAGGCGGATACAACAGCATTCGTGGTTGAAATACCAACACCCTGTGCGCCGCCACGGGTGTTAAAGCCATGATAACAGCCCATCAGCGCGATGAAGAACCCAAATACGGTGGCTTTGGTCAAAGAGGCCATAACGTCAATGGTTTCCAGAAAATCAATGGTTGATTTCATATAATTTCCACTGTTAAAGCCAAGCTTGCTTGTGGCAAGAAGATAACCACCAAGAACACCGATGGTATCAGCAACCACCACCAACATCAGCGGCATCATGATCAGAGTTGCCAGAATGCGCGGAGCAATAAGATATTTAAAAGGATCCGTTGAAAGTGTTACAAGAGCGTCAATCTGTTCAGTAACCCGCATGGTGCCAAGCTCCGCTGCCATAGAGGCACTGACCCGTCCGGCAACAATGAGCCCGCAAAGGGTGGGCCCCAGTTCGCGGACGATACCGATGACGACAATAGTTGGCAATGTGCTTTCCGCGTTAAAGCGTGAGCTTCCCTCATAAATATTAACGGCAAGGGCCGCACCGGTAAATAATGTCGTAAGGCCGACAACAGGCAGTGAATAATAGCCGATATTAATCATCTGTCTGAAAAGTTCACGCGGATAATAAGGTGGGGTTAACATATGGGCGATTGCACTGACAGCAAATAGGCCAATCCTTCCGGCAGCCCGTAAAAAAGAGATAGCAACCCGCCCGATAACGGCCAAAAAATTCATTAAATCTTCGCCCCTAATTTATTGTTCTTACCATACCATCTGTGGTACCTGTGGCCAATGCCGGTCAATAATTCATATTGTCCTAAAGTAGACACTTCGCTCGCCATTTCAAGTGTTATATTTGGTCCAAGTATTTCGGCAAAGTCGGATACCTTAACTTTATCAAATTCAGAGGCAGAAATATTCACGGCAATCATGTCCATTGACACTTTGCCGATTACCGGTGCCAGATGACCATTTATGCTGACATGGCTTTTACGGTCACTGACCTTTAATGTGCCATCGGCATACCCCACATTCATCAGGGCGACTCTAGAGGGTTCCTCAGCTGTCCAGGTTGCGTTATAGCCCACAGTCATGCCGGGCAGGACGTCTCTTATCTGCAAAATTCTTGCCTTGATTTCGAATGTGGGTTTAAGGCCGGCGGGAAGGGACTTAAGCCCCGGATTGCCGCCATAAAGCATAATGCCTGGACGAACCAGATCAAAATGATACTCATGTCCTAGGAAAATTCCGCCCGAATTGGCAAGGCTTGCGGGCACATCCCCAAGGGCTTCAACAATTTTTCTGAATTTTCCAAGCTGGATATTGTTGGTCTTATGGTCCTGTTCTTCTGATCTGATAAGATGGCTGATCATCAGCTCAAGATTAAGATTATGTCTGGAATTCAGAAATTTTTCGGCTTCATGTTCACTTAATCCAAGCCGGTTAATGCCGGTATCAAAATGCATAGCGCAGGGCTCCGGGCTACCAGACCACAACAAAACCTGCGACAAATCATTCAGGATCGGACGGATTTTATACTCTTTATAAGTTTCTATCTGGTCACTGAACAGTCCGTTAAAAACATAAATAACCGCATTGGGCAGGGTGGTCCTTAAATTGACCGCCTCAACCAGATTGGCAACAAAAAAAGTGGTACATCGGGTGTTATGGAAAATTGCCTGTGCGATTTCCGTCATGCCTAGGCCGTAGGCATTGGCCTTGACCACAGCGGCGCAGGCCGCTGTTTGGGCCTGTCCGGCAAGGGTTTCATAATTATTGATGATTGCACCAAGGTCAACATTAAGGAAAGCTGACGAATTATTCAGTGCCTTTTCCACGCTCATATTTAATGTTTTTCCGCGTGATATTCAGGGCTAAGCGGCCGGTCACTGAATTTGGTGATTTCCGCTTCAAACTGAAGCTCGATGATGCCGGTTGGACCATGACGCTGTTTACCGATGATGAATTCGGCAAGGCCTAGAAGTTTTTCGCCTTCTTCAAGCCATTGCATATGTTCCGGTGTTCCCGCGTCCGGTTCCTGCTGGTTATGATAATATTCGGGCCGATAAACAAAGGTTACCATATCCGCATCCTGTTCGATGGTTCCGGATTCACGAAGATCAGAAAGCAATGGGCGTTTATTATCACGGCTTTCGATGGTCCTGCTAAGCTGGGAAAGGGCAATGACGGGAATATGGAGCTCTTTGGCCAGTCCTTTTAACCCGCGGGTGATTTCGGAAACTTCCTGGACCCTGTTTTCAATTCCCTTACCTTTTAAGCCTGTTCCTCTAAGTAGTTGAAGATAATCAACAATAACCAGTCCAAGACCGTGTTGGCGTTGCAGTCTTCTTGCACGGGTGCGAAGTGCGCCAATGGTAAGTCCCGGTGTATCATCAATGAAAAGGGGCAGTTCTTCAAGTTCAATTGCCACGCGGGAAAGCTGATTAAACTGGGCTTGGGTCAGTTTGCCCTGACGCATGTCCTGCGAAGATAATCCGGCCTGTTCTGCCAAAATACGGCTGGCGAGCTGGTCAGATGACATCTCGAGTGAGAAAAAACCAACGACGGCCCCCTTGTTCTGATCATCCGGCACGCCAAGGTCAAGATCATGCTTCCATGCCTTGGCGGCATTAAAAGCGATATTGGTTGCGAGGGCCGTCTTGCCCATGGCGGGGCGCCCGGCAATAATGAGCAAATCCGATTTATGAAGACCGCCAATTTTGCGGTTAATACTTTCAAACCCGGTGGTAACACCGGCGAGATCGCCTTTACGCTGAAGCGCATTACCGATGACATTAACGGCGGCAATGGCTGAATCTTTAAATTTTTTAAATCCGCCGTCAGTTGTGCCATTTTCTGCCATTGAATAAAGCTGCTTTTCGGCTTCTTCAATCTGTTCTTTAGAGGTTTCTTCCACCTGAAATGAATAGGCCTTATTGACGATTTCAGTGCCCAGATCAATAAGATGGCGACGGATCGCAAGATCATAAATCAGCAACCCATAATCAAGAGCATTAATGATGGTTATTGCAGAAGCGGCCAGTTTGGAAAGATAAATACCGCCACCAACATCAGCAAGCATATGATCTTTTTCGAAAAAAGGTTTTAATGTAACAGGCGTTACCAACTGGCCTTTTTCAATCATGGTCTGACAGGCCTGATAGATTTTTTTGTGAGCGCCATTGGCAAAATGCTCAGGCTTCAAAAAATCCTGTACTTTTTCGAGAACGTCATTATTTACCAGAATAGCCCCGAGCAGGGCCTGTTCCGCTTCAAGGTTATGAGGAATTTCCTTATAGGAAATATCCTCATTCTCTTCTGAATCTGAACGATCATTATCCTGAATGATCGGAATTTCGGAATAATCTGACATCAATTTGCTCGAATATTTTGTTCAGGAAGCAGTATATTTCTAATGCCGCCTTTAAACAATGAAAATATAAAAATACATATCTTCATTTATTTTCGCGTCAGGTAATCGCTCTGATTTTTTAAGCGCACCACCTTGCCGTTGTCATCCCTTAAGAATGTCGTGACATCGGCTTCACCGCCATCATCGCGCAGCGCGATAAAATTATCCCCTTCCAGATGTCTGTATCTGGTGATGGAATCAAGCGGATATCCGGATTTGAGCGAGAAGGAAATAAGCTCATCACCCCATTGCATGATATAAAGCTCATCGGCCCAGGGCTGCTGATCATAGCTGCCTTCATATTCCGAGAAATCCTCAACCGGTTTTGGATTGTTGGCCTTTAACACGGGGCCAAGGATATCCATCATATTATTGACAATCTGCAGCGGTGGGGTTGATGAATGGGTATTCATCAGGGCAACAGCCCCGATTTTCTGATTTGGTTCTATCATCGTCTGTGATGTATGACCGGCATAAACGCCGCCATGCCCGATATAGGATATTCCATTGCGGTATGTTGTCCGAAACCCGTAACCAACATCCATATTTTCAGCAGCATGAACCGCATGTGGCCGCATCATTTCACGTAAACTGTTCTGGTTCAGGATTTTATCACCCGCACCATTATAGGTTCTTATCTGCCACATCAGGAATTTTGCCAGATCATTGGCGCTTGAGGATACACCGGCCGCAGACGTTGTGGCCCTCGCGTCAATGAAGGGCACTTCCATCCGTTGTCTTTTCCTGTCAAGCGACCCGTATCCGATGGCCAGATCATTGCCATGCTTTTTGGGGTCAATATTGGTATAGGAGTTGTTCAGACCCATCGGTTTTATAATATGATTATGAACATATTTTTCATAACTCATACCGGAGGCATTTTCGACCACCTGACCCAGCAGCATAAATCCAAGGTTGGAATATTGGTAATGCTCCCAGGCGCGGTAAAGTGTTTCAAGATTTGATGTGGACTTTTTAAGCTCTTCCAGATCCGGAAAGGGATAACCATCCCGATAGGACCAATAGCCCAGATTAGGTTCATAGGGAAGGCCGCTTGAATGGGTAAGCAGGCTTTCAATGCTGATAACATCTGAAAGCGGGTATTTCTGTTTTATAGTCAGCCAGGGAATATATTTTTTTGCCGGATCTCTTAAATCTAATTTGCCAGCATCTCTTAACTGCATAATCGCGAGACTTGTAAACAGTTTCGAATTGGAAGCGATACGGTAAAGTGTGTCCGGTGTTGCCTCCAGTTCGGTGTGGGGATTGGCATAGCCAAATGATTTGGCATAGATGATTTTCTGATCATCAACAAATGAAACTGAAATGCTCGGCCAGTCATTATAATCGCGCTGCGCTTCAAGCCATACGCTTACCAAATGCTCTGCCTGTTCTACGGACTGGGCGGATGCCAGTGACGCATTAAAACCAAAACTGATTAGCAAAGTTAAAAGAATTTTTTTCATATGATAATCCCCTATATTTAAATTTAACTTAATGGAGCGGCAGACTCTCGGCAACAAAAAAGGCGGGTAAAAGACCCGCCTTTATCAGAATTTTTTTTCGAAAAAACCTTATTCGGCTTTTTCTTCCTCTGCGTCATCTGCTGTTTCAGCCTCTTCAGCAGGAGCTGCTTCTACTTCAGCGTCCTCTTCACCAGTATCTGCGACAACGGCTTCAGCATCTTCTTCTTTTTCGAAGTAATCTTCTACTGCAAATTCTTCTTCATTAAGATCAGCAGAAACATCACCGCCAACCGCCTGAATTTCAGCTTCAGCAGCTGAACGGGCAACATTTACAGTAACATTTATTTCTACTTCCGCATGAAGACGAAGGGCAATATCATATAAACCGAGAGTTTTAAGAGCACGGTTAAGAATTACCTGACTTTTATCAACTTTATAACCGGCTTCTTCAAGTTCGACAGCAATGTCACGCGCTGAAACGGACCCAAAAAGCTGCCCGCTTTCACCAGCCTGACGGATAAGAACAACAGAAACTTTATCCATTTTTGCGGCAATTGCTTCTGCTTCCGATTTTGCTTTAAGATTATTGGCTTCGATTTCTTTGCGCTGTGTTTCAAAATGAGCAATATTGGCTTTGGTCGCACGAAGAGCTTTCCTTTGTGGTAAAAGAAAGTTGCGGGCATAGCCGTTTTTCACTTTTACTACGTCACCGATTTGACCAAGATTAGTTACGCGCTCAAGTAGGATAATATCCATGATGATTCTCCTTATTGATTTACGTATGAAATAAGAGCCAGGTTACGGGCGCGTTTAATGGCTTTAGCCAGTTCGCGTTGCTTTTTGGCTGATACGGCAGTAATGCGGCTTGGTACTATTTTTCCACGCTCGGAAATATAACGTGTAAGCAGACGCACATCTTTATAGTCAATTTTCTGGGCGTGTGAACCTGAAAATGGGCAGGTTTTACGACGACGGAAAAAAGGACGGCGTGCGCCACCTTGTGATGATTGGCGATCAGTACTCATTATTCTTCCTCCTCCACATAATCGTCATTTGATGAGAAGTCGTCACGCGTACGACTGTCACGGTCTTTTGAACGAAGAACAACGCTTTCGCCTTCCTCAAATTCATCAACACGGATCGTCATATAACGGATGACATCTTCATGAAGTCGGGCATTACGCTCCAGTTCAGCAATAGCGGCATGTGGTGCATCAATATTCAGATGAACATAATGACCTTTTTTGTATTTTTTAATCCGGTAAGCAAGAGTACGAAGACCCCAAGACTCGGTCTTGGCAATTTGTCCGCCATTATCTTTCACGATTTTGGCAAATTGGTCTGTTATCGCATCAACCTGTTGAGGTTGGATATCCTGCCTAGCGATATATGTATATTCATATAAAGACATTTAGCAATTTCCTTTTATTTTTACATCGGGGTGGCAACGAATATCAAATAGCCACATTACTTTATTAACCGATTATCCTCATGATATTCACGGGAAGGGCGCAATATACATGAAAGTTAAGGTAACGCAAGGGGTTTATGGGTATTTTTTTGTTTTTACAAATAATTTAAACGCTAACTTTTCTTGACAGACAGAGGCTATTTGATAAGAGTTTATAAATACAGAACAAAAAATAAGGACATATTTCATATGACAAGAGCATTTGTTTTTCCCGGTCAGGGAAGCCAAGCCGTTGGAATGGGGAAGGATTTGGCAACAAGCTCAGCTCATGCCCGCGCTGTATTTCAAGAAGTGGACGACGCACTTGGACAGAAATTATCAGCACTTATGTTTGAAGGCCCAATAGAAGATCTTACCCTGACCTATAATGCTCAACCGGCATTAATGGCGTCCAGCATTGCTGTTGTGCGGGTGATGGAAAATGAATTTGGATTAAAAATTGCCGATCTGGCATCCTTTGTTGCGGGGCATTCCCTTGGAGAATATTCCGCACATGCTGCTGTCGGTACAATAAGCCTTTCTGATACCGCAAAGTTATTGAAACTCCGCGGCGAGGCCATGCAGCGTGCGGTTCCCGTAGGAATCGGCGCAATGGCTGCGGTCATGGGTGCTGAATTTGCCGATGTTGAGGAAATAGCTGCTGAAGCATCCCAGGGGCAGGTTTGTACAGCCGCGAATGACAATGCCGACGGGCAGGTGGTAATCAGCGGTCATAAGGAAGCGGTTGAACGGGCAATGGAAATTGCAAAAGAACGGGGCATAAAAAGGGCAGTGTTATTACCTGTAAGTGCCCCATTCCATTGTCCGCTGATGCAACCGGCTGCTGATGAAATGGCTGTGGCGCTCAATGCAACGACATTTAATGCACCACAAATACCTGTAATAACAAATGTTAGTGCCAAGGCGCAAAAAGATCCCGAAGTTTTACGGGAACAGCTCATTGATCAGATCACCGGACGCGTACGCTGGCGGGAAAGTGTTCTTGAAATGGGCACGCTCGGTGTAAGTGAAATTGTTGAACTTGGAACAGGAAAAGTGTTAAGTGGACTGGTGCGGCGGATCAATAAGGATATTTCCGCTTCCAGCCTTCAGACACTTGAAGATATAGAAGCGTTCGCAAAAGAAATAAATTAAGTGGAGACAATTATAAATGTTTGATTTAACAGGAAAATGCGCGCTAATTACCGGTGCTTCAGGCGGTCTTGGCAGTGCCATTGCCAGAACTTTGCATGCAGCCGGTGCAAAAGTTGCGCTTTCCGGAACGCGGGAAGAACCGTTAAAAGCGCTGGCCGCTGAACTAGGTGATGGGGCATATGTGGTGCCGGCTAATCTTTCGGATCCAGAGAGTGTAGCGGCACTCCCCGCCGCTGCAACAGCAGCAATGGGGGCAGTTGATATCCTTGTTAATAACGCCGGAATTACCCGCGATAATATTTCAATGCGTCTCAAAGATTCCGATTGGGATGATGTGATGCAGGTTAATTTGAAAGCGGCCTTTAATCTTACCCAGGGGGTTATGCGGGGCATGATGAAAAAAAGGGCCGGGCGTATTATCAATATAACATCAATTGTTGGGGTCACGGGTAATCCGGGTCAGGTCAATTATGCCGCTTCTAAGGCCGGAATGATTGGTATGTCAAAAAGCTTTGCCCATGAACTGGCCTCAAGAAATATAACAGTGAACTGCATCGCGCCGGGTTTTATTGAAAGCCCGATGACAGATGAACTAAGTGATGATCAAAAATCTTCGCTGCTTTCAAATGTACCGGCAGGTCGTTTGGGAAGAGCAGATGAGGTTGCTGCGGGGGTTTTATACCTTGCCAGTGACGAAGCAGACTATGTCACCGGACAGACTTTACATATAAATGGTGGCATGGCGATGATTTAGGGCTTTGCATTTCCTGATTAATTGTGTTAGGAAGCCCCAAACTCTCGGTTTAGAGATATAATCAATGTTTAACTCAGGCTTTAATGAAAGTCTTTAATTTAAGGAATATGAAATGAGCAATGTAGCTGAACGCGTTAAAAACATCGTTGTTGAACACCTTGGTGTTGATGAAGATAAAGTTACAGATTCTGCAAGCTTTATTGACGATCTTGGCGCAGATAGCCTTGATACTGTTGAGCTGGTAATGGCATTTGAAGAAGAGTTCGGATGTGAAATTCCTGATGATGCAGCAGAAAAAATTCTTACTGTTCAAGACGCTATTAACTTCATTGAAGCCAATGGCTAATTCCAGAGCATTGCTCTGAATTTATTGAGGCCGCGAATCATATTATCTATTTATTTGGATAAAATGATGCTCGCGGTCTTGTTATGTCTGCCGTTTTTAGGTAGCATCAAATTCCATAAGTAACAAAAAAGGGTTAGCGAATGAGACGAGTTGTTGTAACCGGATTGGGGCTGGTGACGCCATTGGCGACTGGAGTAGAGGAAACCTGGAAGCGTCTTATTGCCGGGGAAAGCGGTGCGGGGCCAATTACCAGATTCGATTCTGAAGGACTTACAGCACAGGTTGCCTGTGAAGTACCGCTCGGTGATGGAACAAACGGAACATTTAATGCCGATGACTGGATGGATCCTAAAAGCCGTAAACGGGTTGATGATTTTATCCTTTATGGTATGGCGGCGGCTGATATGGCTTTTGCCGATAGCGGATATAAAGCTGAAACCATGGAACAAAAATGGCGTACCGGTGCCCTAATCGGTTCCGGTATTGGCGGGCTGCCAGGAATTCAGGATGAGAGCATCAATATGTTTGAACGCGGTGTACGCCGCGTAAGCCCGCATTTTATTCCACGGTGTCTTATAAATCTGGTGTCTGGTAATGTATCAATTAAACATGGCCTTATGGGACCAAACCATGCGGTGGTAACAGCCTGTGCCACGGGAACACATGCCATTGGGGATGCGGCGCGACTGATTGCGTTTGATGATGCCGATGTTATGATTGCCGGTGGCGCGGAAGCCGCCATCTGCCGTGTGGGTGTTGCCGGGTTTAATCAGGCGCGCGCTTTAAGCACCCATTTCAATGATACACCGACCAAAGCGTCGAGACCCTATGATAAGGACCGTGATGGATTTGTGATCGGTGAAGGTGCCGGCATGGTCATCCTTGAAGAATACGAACATGCCAAAGCACGCGGGGCCAAAATTTATGGTGAAGTTGTGGGCTATGGCCTGAGCGGAGATGCGTACCATGTTACTGCACCATCACCGGATGGCAGTGGCGGATACCGTGCAATGGAAGCTGCCTTTAAACGCGCGAAAATGGATCCATCTGAAATTGGTTATGTCAATGCGCATGGCACGTCAACGCCACTTGGTGATGAAATTGAATTTTCGGCTGTTAAACGCCTGTTTGGTGATGCGGCTTCATCCATTGCCATGTCATCCACAAAGTCCGCAATTGGACATTTGCTAGGGGCTGCCGGCGCGGTTGAGGCCGTTTTCAGTATTCTTGCCATGAACCGTGGTGAGGTGCCACCAACACTTAACCTGGATAATCCATCAGAAGGCATTGAAGGCATAAATCTGGTTCCGCATGAAGCACAGCAAAAATCGGGGATCAAAGCGGTGCTTTCAAACAGCTTCGGATTTGGCGGAACAAACGCTTCAGTTATTATCAGGGCGGTCTAGCACCCTGATGCAGGGGTTTAGAAAATATATTATACTCTTAATCGTTGGCAGCGTTGCATTTGCAGCGCTGTTTTCGTTTCTGACCTATCGTGCCTTTATGGCCCCCAATGACCAAAAAACCAATAGTGTGTTTCTGGTGCCCCCGGGCCAGGGGCTGATCAGGACTTCCCGCCTGCTAAACGAAGCCGGTTTAATATCCAATAAGGATATTTTCAGGGTCGGTGTGATGTTCAAGGGTCAGGAAAGAAATTTGAAAGCGGGGGAATTTCTAATTCCGCCAGCGGTTTCCATGAATGACATTATGAATATTCTGGTTAAGGGTGAAGTCATTCAGCACCAGCTCACCATCGTGGAAGGATGGACCAGCTGGCAGATTGAACAATATTTAAACAGTCTTGATAATCTTGTAGATCCGATAGAAGCCCCGCCAATAGAGGGAAGTATATTGCCGGAAAGCTATCATTATACCTATGGCACCAGCCGGTTTGATCTGCTTTCAAGAATGCAGGAACAGCAGCTTCTGCTGCTTGACCAGCTATGGGATAGTCGTGATCCAGACCTTCCTTTTACAAATGTTGAGGAAGCCATTATTCTAGCTTCAATAGTAGAGAAGGAAACGGGAGTGGCAGGGGAAAGAAGCCATATTGCAGGCGTATTCATAAACCGGCTAAATCGCAATATGCGGCTTCAGTCTGACCCGACGATAATTTATGGCGTTGATCCAAAAGGATTTTTGGATAGGGGGCTGAGAAAAAGTGAAATTGAAAATAAGGATAACCCTTATAACACTTATCAGATTGATGGTCTGCCACCGACGCCGATTTGTCATCCGGGCCGTGCAGCAATTGAAGCGGTTCTTCACCCGATGCAAACGGATGATATTTATTTTGTGGCGGATGGCACCGGCGGCCACGTTTTTTCAAAAACTTTGGAAGAGCATAAGAAAAATGTGGCCAAGTGGCGCCAGATTGAAGGCAGCCGGAAATAACTATTCAATATTAAGCATACCTGATGTTTCTAATTTCGACATTGGTACAGCACATTCCATAACAATTTTAACCGCTACTTCAGGGTCGATTATATCTTTAGCATCGTTCATTAGCTGTTGAATAGCGAGACCAATTAAAATTGGAAATTCAATTGGGTTTTTTGTGAATTTCATTATGACTGGGATTAAAATTGGATGAAATTCCTTGATCAAATCTGTTGGTTTTTTCTTTAAACTGTGTTTTTTTTCCAATCGTGGGACACCAAACTCATTTTGGCCAATTGTTCCTGCCGTATGACTTACCAGTTCATTTATGTCAGGAAAATTTGATGCTCCCAGTTGCTGTGCCATACCGCCAGCAAGTCCCCAAACGGAATATTGATCAGTAAAAAGGGGTTTATTTATGAGTTCTCCCATAAAATAGGTTTTGCCATCGGAGGCATCAACCCTGCTTATTCTACCGGTTTTCCCTTCATTGATTTGTTGGGTAGCAACACCACTGATTAAGCAATAGTTTCCAGCAAGAGATCCTAAAATCCCGAGTACGGTTTCTATATGGACACCATTTTCATCTTCAGCAAATTTCAAGAGGGCATCCTTGACCTCCATCGCACCGATCTTTAATGCAATAAGTGGATCATCTTTCTTTTTTTCTTCAATAGTTTGCATTAACGCCCCTTCAGCTGCACTTTTTTGCAACTGCGGTTCAATACGCTCTGACTTTTGATTTTTCTTTTTTTTGAAAATACCAAACATGGAACCCCCAATTATTAATTATAATTGTAACAAAAAAATTGATATCACATTCAACTTTCGTTGGCAAATTTACGCAGTGAATTATTTTTTGGGAAGTCTCCGAAATAACCTCTCTAGTATAAATTCCGGAATAAGCCGCCGGACAGTAAAAGTGATCAGGCGCATCTGCCAGGGAAATGTGATATTGGCTTTATTTTTTTCAAGACCCGTGCGGATAATTCTGGCAGCTTTATCCGCTTCCATGAAAAAAGGCATTTTGAAATTGTTTTCATCCGTCATTCTGCTTCTGACAAAGCCCGGACATATAACATTAATCTCCAGCCCGCAGTCATGATAATACCCACGCAGGGCTTCGCCGTAAGCTTTGACAGCAACCTTGCTACTTGAATAGGCTGGTGAAGAGGGAAGCCCACGCATTCCCGCAACGGAAGAAACGATGGCAATTTGGCCGTACCTGCGGTTTTTCATAAGCTTTATGGCTGGATGGACCGTATTAAAGACACCGTTAACATTGGTTTCAAACAGTGTTTCTGTATGAGTCGTGATATCATCATTGGCACCAAGGCTGGTTGAAATGCCGGCATTGGCAATCACCAGATCAAGCTGGGAAATCCTGTCACAGTCAGTAATCCACTCATCCATTTTCTGTTTATTGCGGCAGTCGATGATCTTGGCGAATGTTTTGGCGCCTTTTTGTTCACAATGCCGAACCGTTTCACCAAGCCGTTCTTTGGATAGCCCACTGATAAATAGTGTTACATCCGGGGCCGCATACTCGATGGCCAGTGCCCGTCCTATACCGGAACTGGCACCGGTAATCATTATGAATTTAGGGTTTTTCAATTCATGACTTCCTGCTATACATTTAAAACCAAAAACAACAATACAGTGCAAAATGACAATATCAAGCATGACTGGATTTGGCCGCGCAGAAGGCCATTTTGAAAATTACAGCTGGGTCTGGGAAATCAGAAGCGTAAATGGCAAGGGTATTGATATCCGCTATCGCATTCCGCCCGGGCTTGATGATCTGGATCAGTATATCAAATCAACGCTAAAAAATGCACTTTCCCGTGGCAGCCTTAATATTTCATTGCAATTGCAAAAAGATGTTACCAACCCGGACGTAAGAGTAAATGAAGAGGCACTGGACAAACTTGTCACTGTTGCCAAGGCTGCCGCAAAAAAACATGATCTGGCCCTGCCGTCGATCGATCGGCTTTTATCAATCCGTGATATTGTTGAAATTACAGATCTGGAAGAGGATGAAGACTTGCTTGCTGAACGGGATGAGCAGCTCAAGAAGACATTTATTTTAGCCTTGGACGGGCTCAAAACATCACGCCTGCATGAAGGGGAGGCAACATTTAAAATGCTGTCAGCAACCCTTGATGAAATGGAAGTTTTGCTCGGAAAAGCAATCGACATTGCCGCCACCCAACCTGCGGCTCTAAAGGAAAGACTTGATGAAAAAGTCAGTGCATTATTAGAGAATAATCACGGCATTGATCCTGACAGGCTTGCCCAGGAAATTGTCCTGCTGGTCACAAAAGCCGATGTAAAAGAGGAAACGGATCGATTAAACGCTCATATAGAAAACGCAAGAAAACTCTTAAAGGAGCAGGGGGCTGTTGGTCGAAAGCTTGAGTTTTTATCACAGGAATTTAATAGAGAAACCAATACGTTATGCTCTAAATCCTCAGATATAGCTTTAACAAATATTGGACTATCTTTAAAAGCAGCAATAGACCAATTCAGGGAACAGGTGCTCAATGTTGAATAATAAAAATGAAATAAAAAGAAGGGGACTGCTCCTGGTTCTGTCGAGCCCTTCCGGTGCCGGGAAATCGACATTGTCAAAATTGCTTCTCGAAAAAGATGATGAAATATATCTGTCAGTTTCAACAACGACCCGTCCGCCCCGTCCGGGTGAGGTTGAAGGCAGGGATTATCATTTTGTCAGCCAGTCCGATTTTGATCAATTGGTCAATGAAAATGGGTTTTTGGAACATGCGACAGTATTTGACCATTCTTATGGTACGCCGGCGGCACCTGTTGAGCAAATGATCAGAAGTGGTAAGGATGTCATGTTTGATATCGATTGGCAGGGAACACAACAGCTGCATGAAAAGGTAGGGTCTGATCTGGTCCGGGTCTTTATCCTTCCACCGAGCAAAGCGGAACTTGAAAAGCGCTTAAAAACCCGTGCGCAGGATACGGATGAAGTGGTGGCAAAACGTATGGCGAAAGCCAATGCAGAAATAAGCCACTGGGCCGAATATGATTATGTGATCATTAATGATGATCTGGAAAAAGCAGAAGCCGAATTATTCACGATCCTGAGAGCAGAACGAATGAAAAGGGTTCGTCAATCGGGCCTTGCTTCTTTTGTCAGTGATCTGACAAAAGAATAGTTTTCTTTCAAAGGCCAAGCGAAGATAATTTCAATTTTCCGCCCTTGGTGGGCGGGCACCAGTAATAGGCGCCATTAATAGGGCGGGTAAAATCAAATAGTGCGTCAATAATACCATCATCGTTACCGATCATCCGGTTCATAACCGCTTCAAACTTATCCAGATTATTGGCAAATGAAACAAATACCAATCCGCTGTCCATTCCATCTGCCCAAGGCATTGAACGTCGGATCATAAAAGCTTCCGGTTCGAAATCCTCCTGTGCGGTTCTTTTTACATGCGCAGATGATGGGGCATCAAATTCCTCGTTGCTATCAGCATGGCGGCCAAAGGTGTTATCCTGTCGTTCTTTATCCATTTGTTCAAAAACATCGAGATCATGCAGCCATTGTTGAACGGCGACAAAACTTCCACCATTAAGGCCTTCTATATCCGTATGATCAATGGCCGCTTCTAATGCGTCATCCCTTTCAGGGTTTTCAGTGCCGTCCTCATAGCCGCCTAAATCGCGGTTTTTATCATATTGAAAGCTATCGATCACGCTGGTAATGGTGAAGGCGTCCGCTAGACAAGCTTCAATTTTACGTGATCTATGCAATATTTCACCACGATCTGTCCCTCTTAACCAAATCCAAAGGGATTGTGGTGTGGACGGAATTTCGATGCCGCCAACAGTTTGTGCAGGCATGGTTCTGAGTCCTGGAATTTCTATTCCCAGGGCTGTTATCAGCGACTTGCCAAGTCCAACAACCGTGTATTGAGTATCAATAATTTCTTTAAGGCTTTTCAGAGCGGCAGCAATATTAGGGATTGAATATATTGAGAATGTCATATAACGGCCCAGTTTGGTTTCGCCGTCAAGAATTCCAATTTGATAGTTTTTCATTGAATATAACCGTTATTTATTTTCTTGATATTCTAAAGCCAAACGGCAGAAGTCTTCAACAGATAATTCTTCTGCCCTTGCCGTTTCTTTTATGTTGGCGGATGCAAGAATTATAGCAGGATCTATACCAAGCCCCTTCAGACTGGCTCTAAGCATTTTGCGTCGCTGATTAAATGCGACAGAAACGACACGTTCGAGTATTTTCTGGTCCGGCGCATTGGCGGGTTGTTCTTTGGGTGTAATTTGTACGATACAGGATGTGACTTTCGGGGGCGGAATAAAAGCCTGCCTTGGTATATCAAACAAAATTCTTGGATCAGCCCGATATTGGCAAAGGACGGAAAGACGACCATATGCCTTGCTTTTTGGTTTTGCGACTATCCTTTCTCCAACTTCTTTCTGAAACATAAGGGTGAGCGATTTAAACCAGGGCAACCAATTTTCCACGGTCATCCATTTTACCAATAGGGCTGTTCCGACATTATAGGGCAGATTGGCAACAACATGAATGTCTTTGCCATTTGTATCACCGATCAATGCCGCTTCATCTACGTCTAGGGCATCTCCTTCAATGACCTTAACTTTATTGTCATAAGCAGATGCAATCTCATTTAAAGCCAAAATGCAGCGATGATCCATTTCAACGGCAATTATTTTTTGCGCACCCTGCATTAGAAGTCCGCGCGTCAGTGCACCGGGGCCGGGACCAACTTCATATATAACCGCATCTTTAATATTTCCCGCTGCACGGGCAATTTTTTGCGTGAGATTTAAATCGGTCAGAAAATTCTGTCCCAATGATTTCTTGGCTCGCAGGTCATAACGATCGATAACGTCCCGAAGAGGAGGAAGCCCGTCACTGCTCATTTTGATCCGCATCAATCAGGGGAAGATATTTTGACATCCGGTCAGCAAGCTTAAGTGAATTAATCATGCTTGTCGGGTTTGCAAGTCCCTGACCCGCAATATCGAGGGCTGTTCCATGATCAGGGGATGTTCTGACAATCGGCAGGCCAAGGGTCACATTGACGCCAGCGTCAAAATCAATAGTTTTAATCGGAATTAAGGCCTGATCATGATACATACATAAGGCAACATCATATTTGGCCCGGGCTGATTTATGAAACATTGTGTCCGCTGGCATCGGGCCATTAAGCCTTATCCCCTGTTTTTTTAATGCATTTATGGCGGGGGCAATAATTTCCCGCTCTTCAATACCCATTGTTCCGCCTTCTCCGGCATGGGGATTTAGCCCGCTTACCGCAATAGCCGGATAATCAAGATTAAAAAATTTCTTCATTCCCTCGTGAATGGTTCTGATCGTTCTGACCAAGAGCTGATGGGTAATGAGGGGAGGAACATCTTTTAGCGCGACATGTATGGTAAGCGGCACCACACACAGCTGTTCGGATGCAAGCATCATAACCGGGTGATACTCTTCACCGGTATGGTTTTTTGACAGTTTGGCCAGATATTCAGTATGTCCCGGACAATCAAAGCCAACACTATAAAGGGCTGCTTTATGAATAGGGGCTGTTGCCATGGCGCGCGCCTGTCCGCAAATAATAAGCTCAACGGCTTTGTCAATTGAGGCGATGACCATTTCCGCTGTCTCATGCTGCGGATGACCAAATTGAAAATCACTTTTGAAGTTAAGGTCTAACACAGGCAGAGAATTGTTGAAAATATGAACAGCTTGTTGCGGTGACGAAATTGGGGTTATGGGGACATTCAAATTTAATGCTGAAGCTTGTTTTTTCAGCAATTCAGCACTGCCGATTACAAAAAACGGTGCTATAGAGAATTCATGTCGCTTATACCAGGATTTCAGTATGACTTCTGGGCCAATGCCAGAAGGCTCGCCAATGGTAACGGCAATGGGAAGTTTATTTTCATCCAGTTCTTCCATTGCAATTTACCTGTTATCGATAATCAACAATGGCATCACGTCTAAGGTCGCGCAAATGGCGTCTGGCAACTAGCTGGAGCCTTGATTGTGTCATATTATCAAGAACAGTATCAAATTCAGGAAGTTTTACTTCAGGAATATCTTTCGCACACAAAATATAGCTTCTATACCCATTCTCTTCCTCGTAAAGCTTGGTACCTTGTCCAATTTCAAGATTAAGTATCTCTTCTCTTGCTTCTCGTGGTAAATTTCCAACTTTCGTTGTCCCAATATCACCATCACCTGTAGCCTTTAACGAAACGGCATTTTCTTTGTTTGCTTCACAGGCATTCGTATTTTTAACTTTTGATAAAACTAATTTATTCAGATCATCAAATGACTTATCTGGAAAATCATCCTTCATGAAATAGAGGAATTTAAGTGTAACAGCAATGTCTTCGTCATTCAGGGTCAGAATTTTTCTTTTATTTGTTAGTTTGAGAATATACACACCATCCTCTGTGATAATTGGATCAGAAATTTCACCCACATTCATATTAGGCAGTTGACTACTGACCTCTTTAGGAAGTTCATTATCCATTACCCACCCCATATCACCACCAACAGATGCCGTAGAAGATTGTGAGAATTGTTGTGCAATTGCAGTGAAAGGGGTGCCGTCTTCAAGTTGTTTGTGGATGAGATTGGCAGATGAAACCACTTCATCACGCTGTGCATTATTCGTAATAAGAAGGAAAATTTCACTGACATTATATTCAAATTTTCCTTTATCACGTTCAAGTTTATCAAGAAAATTCATGACCTCATCATCAGTAATATTGACCAATGGACTTAACAGTCCGCCGACAACCCTTTGCCATGCTAGTGTGCCGCTTATCTGGTTGACGAGTGTTTGCTTTTCGATGCCAGCTTCTTTAAGGGCATTTACAAGTTCTTCTGAGGTCAGATTAAACTGGCGGGCATAATTTGCAAAAGCATCCTCTAATTCATTTGTTGTTGCAACGGCCTCAAACTTTTTCGCTTCCTGTAGTTTAAGTTTATCATCAATCAGTCCATTCATAGCCTGATTTTGTAGATTTTGTTCCTGTTCGGGTGTTACATTTCTTGATGGGTTTGAAAGAAAAAGTAATCTCGTCCGTTGCTTTAGATCATAAAGTGAAATGACTTCATCATTTACGATGGCAACGATCTGCTGAAGATCCTGCAAGTCTTGCTCTGATTGCTGTGCTTTTGTTGGGGTTGCACAAAACGCGATTATAGGCACGCATAGCAAAAGTATTTTAAAAACTGACTTTATTTTAATTTTCATTACCATTTTCTATCGGAACCTAACCTTACAAACTTAATTTTAATTAAAAAGTCTTTATATAACGAAATAATCATGTGTTCTATAATTATGTTGAAAAATATGGTCATTTTGTGCCTAAACCAAAAATTTTATCCCAGATTTTTCAGAATAATTCGGAAATGGACTGTACTTGATGGGGCAATATCGCGGTCAGTTGTGAAGCGTCTTTCATAACTTAAACCAAATTCAAGGCAGTCATCGTGATAAACTAGTCCTGCATCATAGGAAATGGTTTTATCATTTAATATATCCTTGATCCAGCTTCCTTGTAAGGCCCATTTTTTATCAAAATTAATCTTCATTCCTGTACCGATTTCTCGGCGGTTTTCAAGCTCTGTGCCTATTAACCTGCTACCGTCATTAAGGTCAAGATCAAGATAACGGACGGACAGTTTCAGCCAATCAGGCCCGGTTGACAGTATAAGTTCGTTTCTTCTGAGTTGAAATGTGCGCTTATCCAGTCTGAAGCGGTGAACATAATCAACCCAGTCGCCAACGGTAACATCAATGCGTCCAACAAGATCAGAGGCTTTCCCCTCATACCCAGAGCCGACCGGAAAGGTTTCCGTGTTATTTAAACGGACTGATTGGCCAATTGTGGCAATCATATTGATATTATCGGTATATAAATTATAACGAAGACCAAAATTTACCCGTGTTCCGCCTTCCCAGCGATCATACCCATTGAACCGATTGTGGCTGAACAGGTTATTTTCATCAAATTCAAAATTTCGGCTGTCCTCGTTTGCAAAATTGATTACATTTTCGGGTAAATTGGGTTTTGTCGGCGCCACAATGATAGAAAACATTGGTTCAATAACCTGTGTGGTTTTGCCGGACGATTTTAAAAATGGCATTCGCCAGTCAAGGGCCAGCTTTGGCAATATTCTTGAATGTGTACCATCGACCCCGGCATATTGGCTCTGATCAGGCATGATTGAGTTACTGTTGTTATAAAGATCACTGCGCACTGACGCAGTAAGGGTATAAAAATCACCTAAATCAGACTGAAAAGGAACGGCCCATGTTGCTTTCGTACTCAGCCGGCGGCTACGCATCCCATCAATCCGGTAAATCTGAACACCACTGGCATCAAATTTAAACGTACTGTCAATGAAGCCAGTATCTTTATTCACATTAATATCAAATGAAGGCAATGCCTGTCCGGTCAGCCCGAAATTGTCTTCTTCATCAAGACCCTGGAAGACATAAGATCCCACTGTCGCATAATTTCGATCCCAGAAGCGTTCCAGCTTGACATGGCTTTCAAGTACGTCTGATCTGTCATCATAATAGCGTCTGAGATAAGTATCATCACTCACCCAGTTTAAGGCATAATCCCATTGCCAGTCCCCGCCCAGATTATCAAGGCTAGGCAGATCAAATTCACCCTTTGAAAATATATGACCGCGAAGTTCATGGTCACCTGTTTTCTGAAAGTTATTGTCCCGTTCATTAACGTTCGCAATGGAGGCTAAAGTCGTGAACAGCCCATTGCTGGTGCGTTGTCGATAATTACCGGCAAAAACGACACCTTCTCGGCTGGTGATGATCGGCTCAAATGTAAAATCCTGATGCGGACTGATATTAAAATAATAGGGAATTTGGACAAATGCACCGAGCTCTGTTGATCTTCCCAGTTTTGAAGGGGGCAATATTCCGGTTCTTGCCCGCACAGTCGGATCAGGGTGAGCAAAATAAGGTGAATAAAGAATGGGAATACCGGCAATTTCAAGCCGGACATTTTTATATTTTATGGTTTTATCATCTGAATCGTGTGTAACCTGATCAGCTCTGATTTGCCATGTTGGTTTTTCTTTGCCTTCCTCCACACACATTTCACAAGGCGTATAAATGGCATTTTTTAGTATGGTTAGCTGGCCTTTACGCTCACCGCTTCTGGCAATCAGTTTTGACCCGTCTGTAAATATAACCCTGGTATGATTTATAAATCCCTGCTTTAAATCGCCATTCAGTGTGGCATCCTGCATATATAAAATATTGCCTGATGGTTCTTTGATTGTAATCCCGCCGGATGCATTTACTTCTCCGGAATTAACATCATATGTGATGTTATCAGCCGTCAGGCTATTGCCATTCTGGTTCAATATGACATTGCCGCTGGCCGTGATAATATTGGTTTTCTGATCATAAATCACTTTGTCAGCGGCAAAATTTATTTGCTGAGAATTTTCCGCCGCGCTTTGGGCCAGAGAAAATGACAGGCCCATCAGGAACAACAATATAGCGATAGTGATTATATGTTTCGTTTTATTCATGCGGCTCTATTACATATTTTGTTTCGATGGTATAGTGAATTAAACCAAAATCCACAATATTATTATCTATTTCCCTTGATAACATTCTATCCTATCTTTATCTCTTGAAGTAGTGAATTCCTATATTGGCCAAGCAAGACAAAATTGAGGCATAAAAATGAAAATTAAGTTTATAGAAACGACTGAAGACAATAGCAAGATTGAAGGCGCTCTGGCGGTATTTGCGAATAGCGAAGATAAAAGCTATGTCCTTTCTCCAGCAACAGAGAAACTTGATAAGCAGGCATCGGGGGCCATAACACGTGCGGCAAATTCGAGTAATTTTAAAGGCAAATTTGGCGAAATGGTTGAAATTCTTGCGCCTTCCGGCATTAAGGCAAGCCGTATTTTACTTGTTGGACTTGGGGACCAAGAAAAATTTGATGAACAGCAGGCCGAAAAAATCGGTGGTAAAATAATTGTCAAATTAATGTATTCGGGCGAAAAAACCCTAACAGTTTTAGCAAAAACAAATGCCGCTTCCGGAGCCTTCGGGGCTATTCTGCGTGCCTACAAATTTGATAAATATTATACAACTGAAAAAAATATTAAAAAACCATCGCTAGAGCAAGTTACACTGGTTACAGATGGTGCAGCCAATGCAAAGAAAGAGTTTAAAACTCTTGAGAAAATTGCAGACGGCGTCATTTTTGCCCGTAATCTCGTTACCGAGCCGGGCAATGTTATTTATCCTGAAAGCTATGCGGAGCAGATTAAGGACCTGACAAAACTGGGTGTCGATGTAAAAGTTCTGGACGAAAAAGCTATGGATGCGCTCGGTATGGAAGCACTTCTTGGCGTTGGGCAGGGAAGTGCAAGCCAGAGTCTGATGGTGATCATGAAATGGAACGGTTCAAAAAATAAAAAGGAAAAACCCGTCGCACTGATCGGAAAAGGGGTTACCTTTGATACTGGTGGTATCTCATTAAAACCCGGACCAGGCATGGAGGATATGAAATTTGATATGGGGGGAAGCGCAGCAGTAGTTGGCGCAATGAAGGCATTGGCGGGCCGAAAGGCTAAAGCAAATGTGATCGGCGTCGTAGGGTTGGTCGAAAATATGCCATCCAGTACTGCGCAGCGCCCGGGCGATGTGGTCAGTTCCATGTCCGGTCAGACTATTGAAGTGATTAATACGGATGCCGAGGGCCGGCTGGTGCTTGCCGATTGTCTCTGGTACACACAGGAAAAATTCAAACCAAAATTTATGATTGACCTTGCCACCCTGACCGGTGCCATGATGGTTGCATTAGGGCAGGACTATGCAGGTATTTTTTCAAATAATGATGAACTTTGCGAGCAGCTGACAGCAGCTGGCAAGGCCGTTGATGAGCCCGTATGGCGTATGCCGATCGGTGATAGCTATGACGCACTGATTAATTCCGATATTGCTGATATGAAAAATGTCGGTGGTAAATATGCGGGTAGTATTACGGCGGCCCAGTTTTTACAGCGTTTTGTCAATAACACCCCATGGGTTCATATTGATATTGCGGGTACTGCCTGGCGGCAAAAGCCGTCCGATATCGCGGAAAAAGGGGCGACAGGATATGGTGTCCGGCTGCTGGACCGGTTAATCAGGGATTATTATGAAGACTAATTAATGGAAATCAGTTTTTATCATCTGACACGACAGCCGCTGATGGTTGCTTTACCAAAACTACTGAGCAAGGTTGTGGAAGCAAAAATGAAGGCGGTGGTGAAGGTGCCCGGTCCGATCGAGATGGAGGATCTGGATCAGGCACTTTGGACATTTGACAAGGATAGCTTTCTTGCCCACGGAACAGAAAAAAGCAAATTTCCGGAAGATCAGCCCATATATATTACAACTAGGGATGATAATCCTGCTTCCGCTGAAGTGCTGGTGTTAACAGACGGGACAACAACGTCAATCCTGAAAGGGTATAACCGGATCTTGGAAATGTTTGATGGGAATAACCCTACAATGGTTGAACAGGCGCGGGCGCGGTGGACGACTTATAAAAATGAAGGGCATACGCTTAACTATTATCAGCAGACCGAAAACGGTGGTTGGCAAAAAAAACAATGAAACTTTTTTGTTCACATTAATTTTATTTCTATTTTACCCACCAATTTGATATTTTTTGGTGAGGGAAAATTCAATGAATAAAATTGGTTCCTATATATTTATTATGATAAATGCTTTTTGGGCAGCCAATTCATTTGCTAATGGCAATTTATCCGACAATATCAGGATAAACAGTGAGGTTCTGGGATATACCCTGCAATACCGTGTTTATACACCAGAAAAAATGAACAAACTAAGTGATTTGCCATCAATTTATGTTACTGACGGTAATGGCTATATTACCGAGGGACGGATGGTTGAAGTTATGGATAAGCTCATCAGTGATGGAAAAATGAAGCCAGTTATCGCTATTTTTGTCGATAGCCGGAATCCTGATAATCTGGATGAAAACAGAAGAAATTATCAGCTTTTGTGTAATGAGCATTATGCTCAGTTTTTTGTTTCTGAGCTTATTAAAGAAATTGAAAGTAATTACCCGGTTAGCAAGAACAGAAATAATCGTATCATTCAGGGCGTTTCCTTTGGTGGATTAAATGCCGCTTGCTTTGGTCTGATGGCGTATAATTATTTTGGGGGTATTTCAATGCATTCTCCTGCAAACAGCAATTTTCTAAGTGAACTAAAATCGGATTATGAAAATATAGAACGTTTGCCACTTAAAATGTTTCTAAGTTTTGGAAATGAACAGGATAACAGGCGAGCAGGGAGGCAGTTTAAGAATGTACTCGTTAAAAAAAACTATGATCTGACTTATAAAGAAGTCAGGGAAGGGCATAATTGGCGAAACTGGCGTCCACTTATTGATGATGCACTTCTCACTTTTTTTTCTAACGATTAAGCATTTCTTCCAGTTCAATCCACTTTTCTTCTGCTTCTTTCAATTTGTGGTCAAGGTCACTTTTTTCCCGTGTGAACTGTTTTAAAGCTCTTCCGGCTGCAGGATCTTTTTTATTATAAAGCTTAGGATTGCTCAGGGCTTTATTATATTTTTCAATTTCCCGGTTCAGATAATCGACCCGTCTTTCCGCTTCGGCAATTTGATCTTTAAGTGCGCGCACATCTATTTGTGGCTCATTCTTTTTGGTCTTTTTCTTAACTGCAGGTTTTGGGGGATCTTTTTTAACCACACCTGTTTTTTTACCGATTACAAGATTTTTATAATCGTTGATATCACCATCAAAATCGTTAACACCGCCATTCTCAACTACCATGATACGATCAGCGCAAGCCTCTACGAGATAGCTATCATGGCTGATGATGATTACAGCGCCTTCATAGTCGTTTATTGCATGAATAAGCGATTGGCGGCTATCCATATCCAGATGGTTGGTCGGTTCGTCAAGAATGATCATTTGTGGTGCATTAAAGCTCATCAAAGCAAATAAAAGACGCGCTTTTTCACCGCCGGACATGGTGGAAATCTTGTTTGTTGCCTTATCAACACCAAAACCGAAACCGCCCAGTCGGGCCCGTACCTGCGTTTCCGTTGATCCTTTCATCAGGCGGGCCAGATGGGAAAGGGGGGTGCCGTTCGGGTCAAGCTCATCCTGCTGATGCTGGGCAAAATAGCCAATACCAAGCTTGCGTGAGCGGTTTATAGTGCCTTCCATCGGCTTCAGTCTGTCGGAAAGCAGTTTGGCAAAAGTTGATTTGCCGTTACCATTCTGACCGAGTAGGGCAATACGGTCTTCCATATCTATCCTTAAGGATAAGTTTCTTAAGATTGGTTTACCCGTCTCATAACCCACGGACAGATTTTCCATAGATATCAGGGGTGGTGCCAGTTCAACAGGATTTGGAAAATTAAACTGAACCGTATGTTCTTCAGCGAGCGCGGCAAGCGGTTCCATTCGTTCCAGCATTTTTATGCGGCTTTGGGCCTGTTTGGCTTTGCTGGCTTTATAACGGAAGCGGTCAATATATTTCTGGATATGTGCGCGTTCGAGTTCCTGTTTCTTTAGGGCCGCACGTTGAAGTTCACGTTGTTCACGATAGGTTTTTTCAAACTTGTCAAAATTTCCGCCATAATAGGTCAGACCACATGCTTCCAGATGGACAATCGCATTTGCCGAACTGTTCAGAAGGTCACGGTCGTGGCTGATGATCAAAACGGTGTAGGGATAGCTTTTAATAAAATTCTCGAGCCATAAAACCCCTTCCAGATCAAGATAGTTTGTCGGCTCGTCAAGCAGCAGAAGGTCAGGCTGTGTAAAAAGAGTGCAGGCAAGGGCCACACGCATACGCCAGCCCCCTGAAAATTCACTGCAGGGGCGCCGCTGTTCGGCATCGTTAAAGCCAAGTCCGGACAATATACTGGCCGCCCGGGCTTCGGCTTCATAGGCGCCAATATCCTGCAATCTTTCATGAATTTCGGCAATGCGGTGGGGATCTTTACAGTTTTCTGCCTCATGATGAAGTTCCACAAGTTCCGGATGTGCGGCGAGCACCGTATCAAGCAGGGTTTCCGGGCCGCCGGGGGCTTCCTGTGCGACCTGGCCGACGGATGCAGACTTTCTGATATTAATCTGTCCGTCATCGGCTTCCAGTTCGCCGAGGATCAATTTATAAAGCGTGGTCTTTCCCGCACCGTTTTTTCCAACGATGCCGACTTTATGCCCGGCAGGAACGGTAACACTGGCTTTTTCCAGTAACAGTTTCCCGGCTATGCGATATGTGAGGTCAGTAATATGTAACATGCATGGGGTTTTATCAGGTAAACGGAAAATATCAATGGCAAATAAATATTGAAGTTTTACAAAATAACCACTATAAGGCGCGCCAACAGATTAAAATTCAAATACCAAGGATAAAAATTATGGCTTTACAGCGTACATTTTCAATTATTAAGCCTGATGCGACAAAACGCAATCTTACAGGTGCTATCATTAAAAAGCTTGAAGACGGCGGTCTTCGCGTTATTGCGTCCAAACGGATTCGTATGAGCCGTGAAAAAGCAGAAGGGTTTTATGCCGTTCATAAAGATCGTCCATTTTTCGGTGAACTTGTTGATTTTATGATTTCAGAACCAGTCGTGGTTCAAGTGCTTGAAGGTGACAATGCTGTTGCCCGTAACCGCGAAATTATGGGCGCAACAAACCCTGCAGAAGCCGCAGACGGCACAATCCGCAAGGAATTTGCCCTGTCCATTGGTGAAAATTCCGTTCATGGCTCAGACAGCCTTGAAAATGCGAAAATTGAAATCGAATATTTTTTCAATGATAAAGAGATCGTTGGTTAATTCGGGTTATAAATAAAAAAATCTGAACCGCGTACCATTGGTGCGCGGTTTTTTTATTCCGGTTTGGGATTTATGACCATCTGACTGACATAGTCCGCATCTCTGATAATAACTCTGCTGCCTTCAACCATTGTCCGGCCTTCAGCGACCAGCTTTAAGGCCTGCGGATAAATAATATGTTCCTGTGTCAGCACCTTTGCGGCCAGTGTATCGGCGTCATCATCGGGGTTTATGGCCACAGCCGCCTGAATGATGATCGGGCCATCATCCAGTTCCGGATTGACAAAATGAACGGTGCATCCGGTAAACCGTACCCCGGCTTCCAAGGCACGTTCTTGCGTATGAAGTCCTTTAAAACTCGGAAGCAGGGAAGGGTGAATATTAAGGATTTTGTTTTTCCAGCGATTGACAAATCGTGCATCAAGAATACGCATAAAACCGGCCAGACAGATAAGACCTGAGCCGCTTTCAACCAGTGCTTCATGGAGCTTATCATCAAATGCCTCACGGCTGGAAAAGTCACGGTGATTGATGACTTTGGTGGGAATGCCTGCCTTTTTTGCGCGTTCAAGTCCCTTTACACCGGGATTATTGGAAATGACCAGTGCGATACGAGCCGGGAAGGTCTCATCAGTGCAGGCATCAATTAGTGCCTGTAGATTGGTACCTCCTCCCGAAATTAAAACCGCTACATCGATCATTCAGAATCCCTTAATTCTTAATGGGCTGATTTGGCGACCCAGGCATCAGCATATCCCCAACTGCCCGGTTTGCCAGTGACTGTGGTTGAGGGTTCGCCCTCTTTTTTGGCGCGGACAGTGCCAATGTTGTAAACTTTTTCACCATTTGCTTCGAATATCTTACTTGCCAATTCAGCTTTATCAGCGGGAACGATGACCGCCATTCCAATACCACAGTTAAACGTTTTAGCCATTTCCTGCGGGCTGATATTTCCTGTTGTTCTAAGCCAATCAAATACAGGCGGCAGGGTCCAGAGGCTGGCGTCCACATCGACGGTAACGCCTTTGGGAAGAATACGCGGGATATTTTCAACGAACCCGCCACCGGTTATATGACTAAGAGCCTTAATACAATCGGCTTTCAACGCTTCAAGACAGCTTTTTACATAAATTTTGGTTGGGCACAGCAGTGCTTCACCATAAGTTTTTCCGGCTTCAAAGGTGCATGGGTCATGATAGGATACCCCGGAAACCTCCACCAGTTTTCGAACCAGAGAAAAGCCGTTTGAATGGACCCCGCTTGATGCAAGGCCCAAGACAACATCGCCTTCACCAACAGATGTCCCGTCAATCACACGGTCCCGCTCGACAGCACCAACACAAAAACCAGCCAGATCATAATCACCATCAGAATACATACCCGGCATTTCAGCGGTTTCGCCGCCAATGAGGGCCGCGCCCCCCTGGCGGCAGCCTTCTGCTATACCTTCTATGATTGCTTTTCCAACGTCGACTGAAAGATGCCCGGTCGCGTAATAATCAAGGAAAAAAAGTGGTTCCGCCCCCTGAACTATAAGATCATTCACGCACATCGCCACAAGATCAATGCCGACGGTATCATGTTTGCCGCTTTCAATGGCGACTTTTAATTTTGTGCCGACGCCATCGGTACCTGAAACAAGGATCGGGTCTTTAAACCCTGCCGCTTTTAAATCAAATAGGGCGCCGAAGCCGCCAAGCCCGGCATCACATCCTGGCCTTTTTGTTGAAGCAGCGGCCGGCTTAATTGCGTCTACAAGAGCATTTCCGGCATCAATATCGACACCAGCATCTTTATAACTGTATGATTTATTCTGGTCAGACAATTTTATGTACTTTCAATGGTATAATTTAATAAAACAGATATAAGGCCCCTTGGCAAAAAAGGCTATAGAAATATGACCAAAAATAAATTCTGTCTGTTGCAATGAATTTGTAACATAAGATATTTATGGTATATGCCATAGTCATGACATGATAAATTATTATAGTAAGCTGATTTCAACAATAAATGAGAAATGTTTTGGATTTTAAATATTATATTACAGTAAGATACAATATTTTCTTAATGTTATTTGTCAGCATAGGGCTGCTTGGCTCCAACCCAGCTTTTTCTCAGAATGAAATAAATAGCGAGGATCGGGAAGCCAGTATTTACACAATTTACAATGTGGAAGTTGATGAAACGGCCCGAAATGTGACTTTGGCCCGTGAACAGGCTCTCAATAAAGGACAGCGCCAGGCACTAGAAAGATTGTTCCGAAGGATCATATTGATTTCCGACCGGAAAAAATTACCGAATTTCTCAGATCGTGAAGTGATGGACTTCATCAGCGGGTTTGAAATCAATGACGAAAGACGGTCTGATGTTCGCTATATTGCATCGTTAGTGGTGCATTTTAACCGTGATAAGGTCAATGAAGTCCTGAGCAGTTATGAAATTCCTTTTGCAGAAACATTAGGAACGGCTGTAAGTGTTCTGCCGGTTCTTGAAGAAGGTGGCGCACTCATGCTTTGGGAAAAAAATAATAAATGGCGCGAAGCATGGCAGAATTATGATGTTATCAATAATCTGGTGCCAATAAATACTCCGGAACCCACATTGATGAACCGTATGTATATCAGTGCGTTACAGGCAAAAAATGACGATCAGGATGTTATACGCGCTTTTATACAGAAAAACACCCTGAATGAGCTGATCGTTGTAACGGCAAATGTTATAAAGGATACTGCTGCAAACCAGCTTGTTCTTGATATCGCCCTGCGCAGAAATGATATTCTTGATGAAGGAACGGAAAATCCTACCCATAATATCAGTGTGTCTGTCCCGGCTTATGACGAGGAGGGTCTGTTAAATGAAGAAGCCCTGTTTAAAGCAGGCGTTGATGCGGCGACGGACTGGGTTGACGATCTTTGGAAATCCAAAGTTCTGGTCAATTATGGTTCAAAATCATCCATTTTAGCCCACGGCGTATTAAAGAAAATTGATGACTGGGTTATTATACAGCAGCAGCTTAAAAAAGTTAATCTGGTCAGAAAAGTTAATTTAAAAGGCATCACCATTAACAACGTTGATATTGAAATCGAATTTGCCGGGGACGAAGAGCAGCTGGCTCTGTCTTTAGCACAACAAGGTCTCGCCCTTACCCAAAATCAGGGCACAATGGATTGGGATATTGCCTTAACCGACCTAGCGACCAATATGAGTAGAAATTAGTGGCAGAACAGGGGAAAAATATACCAGAGCAATTGTTGCTTAACTGGCCTGTCAATGAAAAATTTGCTCAAGGTAATTTTCTGGCCTCCTATTCCAATGAAAAAGCGGTTAACTGGATCGATAGCTGGCCGGACTGGCAGCGTGGTGGCGAGCATTTTCACTGCCTGATTATTTTTGGACCAAAAGGATGTGGAAAAACCCATCTTTGCCATGTGTGGCAGGAGATATCTAATGCGCAGTTATTAAGTGCGGATGCTCTTGATAAGGGTGATTTTTTGTCGACTGAGAATTTAGTCTATGTGTTAGAGGATATTGACCAGTATATAGATAATATTGAAACGCAGCATAGTCTTCTTCATCTTTATAACTGGATCCGCGAACAGGGGGGGTATCTTCTATTGACGGCAGGGGCGCGTCCAAAAAGCTGGCCTTTATCGTTAAAGGATTTATCGTCACGTCTGCTGGCCACGGAAACGGTGGAAATAAAAGCGCCGGATGATGAACTGCTCAAGGCAGTCATCAATAAACAATTTTCTGACAGGCAGATAACGGTCGGAGATGACGTTGTAAACTATCTTGTCGCGCGAACAGAAAGATCATTTGAAGCGGTACGTCAGATGGTGCAGAAAATTGATGATCTGTCGCGCATGGAAAAAAAGAAGATAACCATTGCTTCAGCTAGAAAAGCAATGGAAAACTGGGATGAGGTTTAACATATAAAAATGGCATTAGAGGGAAATTTTACAGTTTCTGAGAGACTGATAAACCGGGAATTATCCTGGCTTTCGTTCAATATCAGGGTGATGGAGCAATCTTGTAACAAGAATTATCCGCTCCTCGAACGACTACGCTTTTTATCCATATCAGGAAGCAATCTTGACGAGTTTATTATGGTCAGGGTAGCAGGTCTTCGTAATCTTATGAAAACTGAAACAGATGTGATCAGCGACGATGGTATGACACCAAAAGAACAGCTTGAGAGAATAAATGCGCTGGCGGCCGAGCTTGTCGATAAACAGCAAAAAGAATGCCGTGAACTCTTAAGCGAGCTTCGCAAAAATAATCTTGATCTTCTTGATGCATCTGAACTGACGGATACTGAAAAAGAATGGTTACAGATTTATTTTCTTGAAAATGTTTTTCCAATTCTGACACCGCTGGCGATTGATCTGGCTCATCCGTTTCCTTTTATTACCAATCTGGGCTTCTCATTAATTATTGAACTTCAACGGCAGATTGACGGTGAAACGCTGCTGGCATTATTACCGATCCCGACACAGACAAAACGTTTTATCAGGCTTCCGGATCAGGATGGACAAATAAGGTTTATTTCACTTGAAAATGTCCTTCGTCTTTTTATCGACTTTATTTTTCCAAACTATCAAATGGTCAGTGAAGGTATATTCAGGATCATAAGGGATAGCGAGCTTGAGGTTGAAGAAAAGGCAGAAGACCTGGTGCTTGTTTTTGAAAGTGCTTTAAAAAGAAGACGACGCGGTAATGTTGTAAGGCTTGAAGTCAACAGCAGTATGCCAAGACGGCTGAGACGGATTGTTCGTAAAGAACTCGGTGTGGTGAGAGAAGAAATCATTAATATCGATGGTATGCTTGGATTATCAGAATTATCAGAATTAATTGTTGAAGACCGTAAGGACCTTACTTTTGAGCCCTTTAGCCCAAGATATCCAAGCCGGGTAAAGGAATTTGGTGGTGATATATTTGCTGCAATCAGCCAGAAGGATTTTGTTGTTCATCATCCGTTTGAAAGTTTTGATGTCGTGGTCAGCTTCATTAAACAGGCGGCTGGTGACGAAAATGTACTGGCCATTAAACAAACCCTTTATCGCACAGGCGATAACAGCCCGATTGTTGCGGCCCTAATAAAAGCAGCCGAAGCAGGCAAGTCGGTTACGGCACTGGTTGAGTTGAAAGCGCGCTTTGATGAAGCCCGCAATATCAAGTGGGCGCAGGATATGGAGCGGGCAGGGGTTCAGGTGGTGTTCGGCTTTTTAGAGCTTAAAACCCATGCAAAAATATCAGTTGTCATTCGCCGTGAAGACGGCAAACTTAAATCATATGTCCATTTTGGCACCGGCAACTATCATCCGCAAACAGCAAAAGTCTATACCGATATTTCGTTTTTTACCGATAACAAGGCACTTGGGCGTGACGCTGTTCATGTATTTAATTATCTGACCGGGAATACGGTGCCTACTTCACTGGAGAAACTGAAAATTTCACCAATCAATATCCGCTCGACTTTGATGGAGCTTGTTGATCAGGAAATTGAATTTGCAAAGGCCGGAAAACCAGCTAATATGTGGGTAAAGTTAAATGCACTTGTTGATCCAATCATCATTGATAAACTTTATGAGGCGTCACAAAATGGCGTGTCAATTGATATGGTGGTTAGAGGGATATGCTGTCTTAGACCAGGGGTTAAAGGGCTTTCAGAAAATATCAGAGTTAAAAGTATTGTTGGTCGCTTTTTGGAACATGGTCGTATTGTCTGTTTTGGGAATGGAGAAAAATTGCCATCCAAAAATGCAAAAGTATTTATGTCTTCCGCAGACTGGATGCCAAGAAATTTTGACCGTCGTGTTGAAATACTCGTGCCACTAGAAAATCCTACTGTTCACTCACAGGTACTTGACCAGATCATGGTTGCCAATATAAATGATACAGCACAAAGCTGGATATTGGGTGAAGATGATCGTTATACAAAAGTAGCTGCCGGAGAGGATGCGTTTTCCGCCCACCAGTATTTCATGACAAATCCAAGTTTGTCAGGTGTTGGTGCCGCTATAATTGAGGATACGGAAAAAGACGAATAAGGAAATAGGTTTGGGAAGATTTGCTGTAATTGACATTGGTTCAAACACTATACGTTTGGTTGTTTATGAGAATCGTGAACGGGCACCTTATGTAATCTTTAACGAAAAAGTTTTTTGTGGCCTTGGACTAGGGGTTGCAGAAAGCGGTAAAATGATCAGAAGATCAATTGTAAAAGCGACAAGAACTTTGTCGCGTTTTTCAATCCTCTTGAAAAAAATGGATGTAAAGGATTATCGTGCAATTGCAACATCAGCGGTCAGGGATGCCTTGAACGGGCGGCAGTTTGTTGCCGATGTTAAACGGGAAACGGGGCTGGATATTAAAATAGTCAGTGGACCCGAGGAAGCAAAACTTTCAGGGAATGGAGTTATCTGTGCTGTTCCAAGGGCAACAGGGATCATTGGTGACTTGGGAGGCGGAAGTCTTGAACTGGCACTTGTTCATGAAAAAAATGTATCCCGAGAAACCACATTACCCATTGGTCCGCTGCAGTTTCAGGATAAAAGGGGCAATCGGATTCCATCAGCAAAAACGAAGATTGATGAATATCTGAAAGGTGTGGGCTGGATTACGGAAGAACAGGGCCGAAAATTTTATGCGGTTGGAGGATCATGGCGGGCGCTGGCCCATATACATATGCTTGAAACAAAATATCCTCTGATCAATATGCATAATTATGTCATTCCGGTTGAAGAGATTATTGATCTTGCCAAACGTGTCTCTAAAATGACTGAGCAGGATCTCAAAAAATACCGGGCCCATATCAGCACCAAACGTAGAAAAAACCTTCCACTTGCCGCTCTGGTTCTCTGGCGGCTCTTAAAAATACTCAATCCCTGTAAATATGTTGTTTCGGCTTTTGGTGTCCGCGAGGGCATTCTCTATAATGAAATGGAGCCTGAAGTCAGAAAGCAGGACAGCCTGATTATCAGCTGTCATCAGGTCGCAAAAATGACAGGTCGTTTTCCGGACCATGGTGAAAGACTTTATAAATGGATTGATGGTTTGTTCGAGAATGAAACAGAAGATCATAAAAGATTGCGGCTGGCTATTTGTATTTTATGTGATGTCGGCTGGCGTGGCCATCCTGAATATCGTGCTGAAAAAGTGGTGGCCGAAGTGCTCTATGGCCGACTGGGCGGGGTAAACCATACAGATGCATCACTGATCGCCATGGCCCTTTATGTCTGTTACGGCGGAACAACCAGCAGAGTGAAACAGGTAAAAACAGCGAGATCACTGATCAGTTCAGAAGATATGCTTTATGCCAGAAGAATTGGCCTTTCTCTTAGACTGGCACAGAGAATCTCTGCCGGAACGTCAGAAGGACTAAAACTGGTCAAACTGGTGAAATCTGATAAATTTCTGATTTTAAGTGTTAAGCCGGGAATGGAAGATATGGTCAATGAACTTGTCGCGCAAAGACTGAATAGTCTCTCCAAATTTCTTGATGTCGATTATAAGCTTACAACTGGGCTTTAATTTTATATCTGTTCCTTAATGGAAAATAGTATAATTTCACCATTTTTTATCGCGAAGGCTTTTTTCCCGTTTTTAAGTGCAATGGCATCTTTACCGAAAATATCGAACCGCCAGCCATGTAAGGCTTTAACATCGGCCTTGTCCTCTTCGGCTATTTTTTCAAGGTCTTCCACATTGGCAATCAGTTTCGGGGCAACATCTTCACGTTTACAGACAAGCTTAAGAAGGACTTTTAAAAGCTCAACAATTGGGTCGGTATTCTGTGAAGGGGGCGGCTTTCTCGAAATCTTTGGTAACTGATCCTCTGGCAGGTCCATGGCTTCCTGAATGGCGGCAATAACAGTGTCTCCACCTTTACTGGACGCAAAATTGGCCCCAAGGCCACGAATGCTGGACAAGGCGTTTTTGTGTGTTGGACGCACGGCACATAGTTCAAGCAGCACCTCATCACGCATAACACGGTTTCTTGGTATATTTCGCCGTTGTGCTTCTGCTTCACGCCAGGAGGCCACATTCTGGACGATGGCATTGAACCGTCGGTTGCTGTTTCGGATCTTTATCCTTTTCCAGGCATTCTCCGGCTTAATGACGTAACTTTCCTTATCCAGCAATTCGTCAAGCTCTTCAGCGAGCCAGACTTCACGCCCATTTTTTTCGATTTTTAATTTTAAGTGCTTATAAATCTCCCTTAAATGGGTGACATCCCCCAACGCATAGTCGATTTGCCGTTCGGTAAGGGGGCGGCGGGACCAGTCAGTGAACCGGGTGCTTTTATCAAGAGGTTTATTGCAGATTGACATGACCAGTTTTTCATAACCGATACTATCGCCATACCCGCAGACCATGGCGGCAACCTGGCTGTCAAAAAGGGGCTTTGGTACGACATTAGCCATATTGACAAAAATTTCTATATCCTGCCTTGCGGCATGGAAAACTTTCATGACATCCTCATTTTCCATCAGGTCATAAAATGGGGCAAGGTCCAGCCCTGTGGCCAATGTATCAATTGCATGAAATTCATTGTCATCAGCAATCTGGATCAGGCATAATTTCGAATAATAAGTTTTATCTCTCAGAAATTCAGTATCAACCGTTACATAGTCGGATTTTGCAAGACGCTGACACAGTGCTTCCAAATCCTGGTTTGTTGTTATTACACTCATAAAGTCCCTTAATTCTTTGGTTCAGACTCAAGATTAACTTGACAAAGCGACAATAAAGCACAAAAAGACACTGAATTGAACTTGAATATTTAAAAAATAGAAGAATGGATATGCACGAATACAGATCTCATACTTGTAATGAACTAAGAAGCGATGATGTGGGCCAGATCGCACGTCTTTCCGGATGGGTACACCGCAAGCGGGACCATGGCGGACTGTTGTTTATTGATTTAAGAGATCATTATGGAATCACCCAGTGTGTTTTCGACAGTGATTTTAAGGATATTTTTGAAGTTGCTGAGAATGTGCGTGCCGAAAGTGTTATCCGTGTTGAAGGCCAGGTGATCAAACGTGACGCAGAGGTGATAAACCCTGAACTGCCCACCGGTGAAATAGAAATTCTGGTTAAAAAAGTTGATGTGCTTAATGCTGCTGCCGAGCTTCCTTTACCCGTTTTCGGAGAACAGGAATATCCAGAAGATATCAGACTTAAATATCGTTTCCTTGATCTGAGACGCGAAAGAATTCATAAAAATATAGTGCTGCGTTCAGATATTATCTCAAGCATTCGTCGCAGAATGGTTGATCAGGGCTTCAAAGAGTTCCAGACACCAATTCTGACCGCATCATCACCGGAAGGGGCCAGGGACTTTCTGGTGCCATCACGACTGCACCCAGGTAAATTCTATGCATTGCCGCAGGCTCCCCAGCAATTTAAACAGCTTCTTATGATTGCGGGTTTTGACCGCTATTTTCAGATTGCGCCTTGTTTTCGCGATGAGGATGCACGTGCTGACCGCAGCCCTGGTGAATTTTATCAGCTTGATATGGAAATGTCCTATGTAACCCAGGATGATGTATTCGCAGCGATTGAGCCGGTTATGCAGGGCGTATTTGAGGAATTTTCAGATAAAAAAGTAACACAGGCACCATTCCCGCGCATTTCATATAAAGAGGCGATGTTAAAATACGGCTCTGATAAACCGGACCTGAGAAATCCGATCGTGATTTCCGATGTCACGGAAGTGTTTGACGGTTCTGGCTTTGGAATTTTTGCCGGTGCCATTAAAAACGGTGCTGTTGTTCGTGCTGTGCCAGCACCGGGGGCGGGTGCCGAGCAGCCAAGATCATTTTTTGATAAAATGAACGACTGGGCCCGCTCAGAAGGGTTCGCAGGACTAGGCTATGTCCGCTTTAAGGATGGTGAGGCTATGGGCCCGATCGCCAAAAACCTGGATGAAGAGCGGATCGCCAAACTTATGGACATTGCGGGACTTACTGAAAATGACGGTGTTTTCTTTGCCTGCGCCAAAGCGGATGAGGCCGCCAAACTTGCCGGGCATGCCAGAACAAAGGTCGGCAATGAACTTGGCCTGATCAAGGATGATGAATTTAAATTCTGCTGGATTGTTGATTTCCCGATGTATGAATATGATGAAATCGAAAAGAAACTTGATTTCAGCCATAATCCGTTCTCTATGCCGCAGGGTGGCTTGGAAGCTCTCAATAGCCAAAATCCTGAAGATATTCTTGGCTATCAGTATGACATTGTCTGTAACGGTATTGAATTATCATCCGGGGCAATCAGAAACCACGTGCCCGAAATCATGTACCGCGCCTTTGAAATTGCCGGTTACGGCCCGGAAGTTGTCGAGCAGCGTTTTGCCGGGATGCTAAACGCCCTTAAATACGGCGCGCCTCCCCATGGTGGAATAGCGCCTGGTGTTGACCGTATTGTTATGCTTCTGGCGGACGAGCCGAATATTCGTGAAGTGATCGTTTTCCCGATGAACCAGAAGGCCGAAGATCTGATGATGAATGCGCCGAGTGAAGTGGAAATGAAGCAGTTAAGAGAACTTCATCTGCGGACTGTTCTGCCCGAGGTTAAGGAAGTCACAAAAAAGGAAATTTAATATTTCTGAAACAACAAATAAAAAGGCATGATCTGATTGAGCATGCCTTTTTTTGCTGTCTGAAGTAAGCCGATCAGGCTCTTATATCAATTTTTTCACCCACACCCGGTTCAGTGCCGGATTCAACAGTGCTACGGCCATTGACAGAATTTTCAATTTTTTCTTCCTGGGCCTTAACTTCAATAGCGGCATTTTCCTGCGAGCTACTGTGTCCGGCATCTATCTGAATTTGTGATGATGCTGCACTTGCTGATGCTATATCAACCATTTTTAGTCCTTTACTATTAAACTCGAGCTTAAAGTATCAATTTTATTTTAACAATTTATTAATTAATTGATTGCTTTTTATCAAATTTAGTTTCCTGTATAGTCCTTAGACGTTATAGTTAACAAACACGTTATCAATATTATCCCAATAGGTGCAATACGGCAAATGCCCAATAAATCCAGCAAGTTACTTCACATAATACTCGCTCTGTTCTTTACAGGTTTATTATCGTCTTGTGGTGGTGGCGATAGTTTCAATCCAAATTATGATGAAAATAACATGCCGCCGGAAAGGCGTGTTAATGGTGAACTTGCTTTTTCCAGTCCATCGCTTATGAAAATGGCGGAAAGTTTCCGCATAGCAGGGGATTATACAAACGCAATCAGGCTATATCAGCGTGCAGCGAATGAAAGCCCTGAGCATGTGCCATCCCGCCTTGCGCTTGGACAGATTTATCAACGGCTTGGTGCCATGGATGGAGCTATTACTTATTACAGGCAGGTACTTGATCTTGACCCCGATAATACGGAAGCCCAGCTTGGCCTGGGACAGATGATGGTGCAGAATAACCAACCGGCAGAAGCGATAGATTTTCTTGAAAAAGCGGCGTCAAAGTCGCCTGATAATTATCGGATTTATAATAGTATCGGCCTTGCCTATGATCTTCAGGGGCTTCATGATCAGGCCCAGCAAGCCTATGGTCGCGGATTAAGCAAAAAGCCGGATAATATTTCCCTTTTAAACAACCTTGCCTTATCACTGGCCTTTCAGGACGAATTTGCACCGTCCATTAAACTGCTGAGTAAGGCGGTAAACCTGGATTACAGCCAGACAACGGCACAACAGAACCTGATAATGGTTTATGCTCTTTCCGGAGAGGAAGATGCGGCCAGGACCATGGCAAAAAGTTTTATGACGCCGGAAGAAATAGAAACAAATATGTACCGGTATAACTGGCTTCGCGGACTGTCAAGTAAGCGCAGGGCGCAGGCGGTCTTCCTGAACCTGAATTCATTTCCCGATGAAGAAGAGGAAACAACAGAAACGGGCCTGACAGAGCCGGAACCGACAATGACCCAGCCAGTCGTTTCCATGGACCCAAAAAGGAAAATGCTGGAAGAAATCCTGAATTCTGAAAATCAGGGTGGCGAAGGGGTAGCGACAACCAATGAGGCACCGACAACCATTGAGGCACCAACAATTCCTGAAAATGAGCCTCGGGCAGCAGAAATGGAGAGTGTTATGGAAACACCGACTATGCCGGACAATGATCCTGAAGAAATGCCGCCGGTTCAGAATATGTCATCCGTCAATTCATCATTATATCATCTGCAATTGGGATCATATCCGACTGAGGAAGCCGCCAATATTGACTGGCGCAGGTTACAAATTCTGGCGCCAGATATGCTGAAGGGGCAGGATATAGACATAAAATCTATTATGACAGCAGAGAATAAACAGCGTTTCAGGCTCTATTTTGGACAATATGATAATTTCAGAGCTGCGCAGGAAAATTGCCAGATGCTTCAGAATCAACAGGTCCCCTGTCTGGTGATGAAAGCGGCTAATCCTTCCAATTAAACTTTAAAAAACCAGAAAAATGAAATATGTAAAGTGCGTATTTTAGATGAAAGATAATTGATAGTGCTAAAAGATATAAAGACAAAACTTGAACTTGACCCAAAGTCATGCCAGGACATGAATGAACTGCGGGAACAAATTGATCAATTGGACAGAGAAATTGTCAACCTCCTTGCGCTACGCAAAACATATATGGACCGTGCCGCAGAACTTAAAAAGCACAGAAATCTTGTCAGGGATGATAAACGCGTCGTTGATGTTATAAAAAAAGTTTCAGAACATGCGACAAAAAATGGAGCCGACCCGAAGCTGGTGGCTGATCTTTATCGAACCATGATTGAATGGTCTATAAATTACGAATTTGACCAGTTTGATAAAATCAATAGCGAAATGGGTGAGAGTGCCTAGTTACGGCAAAATTCGGATTGAATGCGACCAATTCTGACTTTTTCAAAAAGAACATAAAAATAATTTACAAAAGTGAATGAGGGAATTTTAATTCCGCTCAATTCCATATGTTCCTTTAGTCCATGAAAAATATCACGAAGTCCGCCTATGACTAGAATGGCAAGCAGGGGAATAAAACAATAAGAAAGCAGCTGTAGCAGAATATCCATTTTAAATTCCTTTATTATTATGTTCTATTATTGTTCTAATTTAATTCTGCGAGATAGTCAAGAACAAAAGAGAACAAAAAGGGAATATTTTAAATTTCGTGTGAAATATGATGTTGTGCGAATGGATCAGAGTAAGTATAATTTTCGAAACTTTAACAAACAGGAACCACAATTATGGTTATTTATCAAATTTCTAAAAGCCGCGTACTGGGCAGTTTATATTCATTAATCGCCGCATTTTTTCTATTTAGTGCGGCACAGGCGCAGAATTCGCCACTGGCTGAAGAGGGTACGCTGGAACCATTTGGTAATCACACGGTATTGCACCAGTTCGGCAATGTTATTTTTGCTGATCAGCCTGATAAAGATACTGTTGAAATGTATAAAGATAAAGATGTTAAAATGGTTATCAGCATTCGCGGTGAGAATGAGAATGCCGGGTATGATGAACGTAAGGCCGTTGAAAAAGCCGGGATGGCTTTTGTACAGATTCCATACATGAATGGACGCGCCATAGATTCTGATAATGTTGATCAGCTTATTTCTCTACTGGATATGTCAGAAGCAAATGGAACCAAGGTTGTATTGCACTGTACCCATTCCCAGCGTGCAGGGTCATTGCTTGGTGTCGCTCTTTATAAAAAGGGCTACTCACGCGAAGAAGCAAACAGACTGGCTAAGGAAGCTGGTATGACCAGTGAAATGATTACAAAAATACATAATGAGTATCTTGATAATCTAAAATAAATTTCAGATATTGACACTCCATTAGGAAAAAAACATGACAAAATTAATTTCACAGTTTGCAAGTCGGATTTTTTATTCCTTGCTTGTATGCGGTTTTTTATATTCATCTGCCCAGGCGCAATCCATTGATCTGACAACTGAGAATGCCCAGGCCCCGTTCGGCAATCTTGATAAGACACCACAGCTTGGTAATGTTGTCTATTCCCGACAGCCTGATGCGGCAACGATTCCCATGCTTAAGGATCAGGGATTTAAAATGGTTCTCAGTGTGCGCTTTGATGATGAACCTGTGGGGTTTGATGCGCAGAAACTGATTGAAAAAAACGGTATCGCGTTCCAGCAGATATCATTTTATAAGGGAAGCATTAATGATCAGCCACGTGCTATTGACCCTCAGGCGATTGAAGAAATAAGCAAACTTCTTGATGCAACATCCGCTAACGGATCAAAAGTCCTGCTTCATTGTGCTTCGGGGCAAAGAGCGGCAGGTGCCTTGGCGGCAGTACTTTACAAGGATCATGGCTATTCAAAAGAAATGTCCATTGAATATGCAAAAAAAGCCGGAATGACCAGTCAGAATGTGCTTGAGGCACTTGAAAATTATATGTCTGATTTAAAACGTTAATTTGAAAAATTAAAGGAAAAGCCCATGAGAAGATTAATATCATTTGCCGGCCAATCATTAGGTGTTTTTCTTTTATTTTTTACACTGGCAAGTGCCCAGACCGCTTCATTAACGGCAGAGCAGCGGACAGAGAAAAAAACGCAGCTTCCCTTTGGCAATCTCAAAAACACACCATATTTTGGAAATGTTGTTTATGCTGCGCAGCCCGACGCTGATACGGTGAAAATGCTTAAAAGCGAGGGATTTGATCTGGTCATCAATATCCGTGAACTAAATGAAGATCTTGGATTTGATGAAAAAGGTCTGATAGAGGGGCAGGGGATTACCTATATGCAGATCCCATATCTTACCGCCCCCACTTTTGAGGCGGAATTCTCAGATGAAGCATTAAGCAAGATTAAGTCAGTTATAGATGAGGCGACCAACAAAGGTCAGAAAATACTGCTTCATTGCAGTCACGGACAGCGCGCCGGATCAAGTCTGGGCATGATCCTATACCGGGATTATGGATATTCGAAAGAAGAGGCACTGGCCGCTGCCACAGCCGCAGGAATGAACAGTGAATGGGCAGTGCCCCGCTTTCATCGTTATATTGATCAGTCAGTTCAGGTGATCAAGCCTTTTGGTGGAATTCATAACATAGTCAAATATAAAAATTTCTATATCACCAGCCAGCCGCCGGCAGAAGCATTTGCCATGATGAAAGAACGTGGTATTACGACAGTTATCACCAATCGGGCCGCAATTGAAAATAATGGTTTTGAAGAAGAAAAATATGCCGAAGAGGCAGGGTTAAAATTTTACAGAGCCCGAATTTATAATGACCAATATGGTGACATAAAAGACGGCAAATTAAATGTGGCTGAACTTGAAAAAGCCCTTGGCATTATTGCATCAACGACTGATGGTGATGTACTGGTACATTGTGGTTCCGGTGACAGGGCATCTATGGTTTTGGCCGCCCATTTATATTCGGTTGATAAGGAAAAACCCGAAGAAGCTCTAAGCAAAGCGCGTATTGCCGGACTAAAACATCCCGGAATTACTGAGCAGCTTGAAAAATATATGGATTTGAAATAACCAAGCAGAGTCTTAAAAATTAAAAAATGCCGCTCTGAAATTTCCAGAACGGCATTTGCAATAATTATATAGATTTTCTATGCCGAAATACTATTTTGTCCTGAAACTATCTGATCAAGTTCCAATTCACTTTGAACCATATTTCGACCGCTTGATTTGGAAAGATAGAGAGCGGAATCGGCTCTTTGAATCAGATCCTCTGCCTTTAAGCCGCGATGGATACTGGCAACGCCAAATGACATGGTAATTCGGCCGAAATTGGCCCCGGTGGTTTTATTTCTGATGACACGCTGTGAAATAATACTGCGAATATTTTCCGCAAGCTTAATGCCATCGGCAAGTTTGGCTTTTGGCAGCAATATTGCAAATTCTTCACCACCATATCGGGCGGCTGAACCCATAAAACCGAGTTCTTTTTTAATTACATGGGCCACAACTTTCAGCACCTGATCACCAATCTGGTGTCCGAAATTGTCATTGAATTTTTTAAAGTAGTCAATGTCGCAAAGTATCAGACAAAGATCATGTCCTATTTTTTCAAAATTGTTCATATATTCTGAAATTTTTTCTTCAAAGAATTTCCGGTTACCGATATTTGTGAGGGCATCTGTACGACTTTCAAGGCGGGCATTGTTCAGGTTAGTCTGTAATCCTTCGATTTTAATAGTGCTTTCTTCCAGCTTTTCTTCCAGCTTTTCACTTTGCTCTTTAATTTTATCTGTATCTGAAATAACAAGTCGAATTATATCTTTAAGTTCATCGGACCCCTTAAAGTCTGATAATTTATCCATATGATCCATTAGTGCTTTCGTATGTTCGCTGGTATCATTTCCTGCGTCTTTTAAAACTGTGATAATTTTTGCCAGTTCTTTTTGAAAAGTTGCACCGGTTTCAACAATTGTTTTTAATTCTTTTTCAGCAGCAAAGAATTTTTCATATAATTTTTCGTTTAGTTCCTCGTTAAAGGACATTTTCTTCTCGACCAGACTATCAATCACCTTTGTCAGGTTTAGATCAGAATTGGCAGAATATGTGTACCATAAATGATAGTTTTTGGGCGTGGGGATAACTTCATACTCAGTCATCATGCTCATTGTGTTGCCTGAATTTGTCCAGATAAATTCTTTGTCACTGTCGGATAGAAACTTGGTCATTTTCTCTTTATCTCTTGTTTTTATATATTTGCTTCTTCCCCCAGTTACACAAATACTTATAATAAGTTACTAATATACGCTTTGATTCTGAGAATGATAGTAGTTTTATTAATTTAAAAATTAGTTAAAGCTGAATTAAAAATATATCATTAAAAACAGGTCGTTATTAGCGAAAATTATTTAAATATTTAAGAAAAAATTAACCATAAATAATACTTGGGGATGGTATCGAAAATTATCTAACGGGTGAGAAAATCGGGAATATGGTCGCCCATTCCGATGATAGGCTTGTTATTTTTACTGCTGTTATTATTCCCGGTTTCGTCATGTTTTTTATCCTTGCGGGTTTCTTTTTCGTCAGCTTTATTATGTTTTGGGCTGTCAGCTTTCTTGTTATTTTTTTCAGCTAAAATGTTGTCAGGAACTTTGAAAAGCGGGATTTCTTTGCCGAGGAATTTTAAAAGGCCGTCCAGATATTTTTTGTCTGCTTGCGTACTTAAGGTAAAGGCAACCCCTTTTTTGCCGGCACGACCCGTGCGGCCAATACGGTGGATATAATCTTCCGGGTTTGAGGGGACATCAAAATTGAATACATGCCCTACATCGGGGATATCTAGTCCCCTTGCGGCCACATCACTGGCCACCAGAATTTTTGTTTTACCCTTTTTAAAGGCATCAAGAACCTCCATTCTTGTGCTTTGATGAAGATCACCATGGAGTTCTGCCGCGCTGAATTTATGGACATTCAGTGATTTATTGACAATTTTCACATCTTTTTTGCGGTTACAGAAAATAATAGCATTATCAACATTATTTTCAGTAATCAGGTTACGGAGAACTTCGCGCTTTACCTTATCTGTTCCTTTAAATTTGACCAGATGTTCTTCAATTGTCACGGCCGTCTGGGTTGGGGCGGAAACTTCAAATTCTTTGGGGTCTTTCAGGAAGCTGTCCGTCAGTTTCTTTACCTCTGGCGGCATGGTCGCAGAAAAGAAGAGGGACTGAATTTTCTTTGGCAGCATTTTACAGATTTTTTCAATATCGGGAATAAACCCCATATCAAGCATACGGTCCGCTTCATCAACCACCAGCAGTTCAACACCGGTCAGCATGACATTGCCCCGTTCCATATGGTCGAGAAGGCGGCCAGGCGTGGCGATCAAAACATCAACGCCCTTATCAAGTTTTTTGACCTGACCGGCAAAATCGGTGCCGCCGATCAAGAGGGCACAGGTCAGTTTTGTGTTTTTTCCGTATTTATCGAAGCTTTCTTCAACCTGCGCGGCAAGCTCACGGGTTGGTTCCAGTATTAAGGACCTTGGCATGCGGGCCCGGGCCCGTCCCTGCGAGAGTATATCAATCATCGGCAGGGTAAAAGAGGCTGTCTTACCAGTCCCAGTCTGGGCAATGCCAAGAATATCTCTGCCCTGCAGAATGCTGGGGATCGCCTTTTTCTGGATTGGTGTCGGCTCCGTATATCCGGCATCTTTAATTGCAGAGAGAAGCTCGTCGCTTAAACCTAGATAATCAAAACTCATCTGTTAATCGGATTCCTTTAACGTCATCTTTCCCGCGCACAATAGGGATAAAGCGGAAAAAGTCAATATACATCACCGTTCATTGGAAAAATACATGGTATATTCCGGATTATCACAGTTGGCTCTGCTCTTTAGGGATATCTGCTGAAGCGCTTGCCGCCCGATTATTTTTTTGTCGTCTTCGCTTTCTGCTGCGTTCCAGAATTTCTTCCTGCCATTGAAACAGATTGAGCTCAATGAACACGAAGGCCAGTATCCATAGCATCGCATCCCAGAATTCAAGGAAAGATCCATCAATACCCCAGTATATGGCGCAGGCCAGCATAGTGATGTAGATTATGGTTTTGATAAACAGAAATGTTTTGATCAATGGTTTAAAGACGATCTGCTTTACCTGATACCAGACTTCAATTTCCAGAATAGCAACTATCAGAAGCCATGAAGAACTGTTAATAACATCGGTCCAGGCCAATTGTTGTGTCTTTTGAATGGTGTCAGCATTTGCGAACAAAGTATAATGATTAAGCGCAAAGAGTTCTTTTCCCTGAAAGGTCGGGCAATTCTCTGCAGTCAGGGAAGAATATCCGTTAACGCGGTCGATATAGGACCAGTCCTGTCCGGCAAGTGAGCAAATATCGCCAACGTCCATTGGCGAAATATCATAAAACATACCCAGTCTTAAGACATAGTTATAACAGACCATGATGATAGCGATGTAGCAGAGGCTACGGATTGTCAGAAGCGAATTTTTCAGAAGATTGTTTTTTAAGGCCTCATCAGAAAGGATCCAGGTTTCCATTTCAAACAGGATTAACAAAATGGTCCAGACCAGTGTGTCTATGGTTGTGTTAAAGGTTTTCAAAATTTCTTCTAGAGGAATATTGCCAGTAAATAAATGTGACGAAGCCAGCCACTCATCCCTGAAAAATAAAAGAATGTTCGAAAGAAGCAGCAAATAGATAGAATATTTGAAGAGGCCGTAAAGAAACGATCTTTTATCCAGCTGATCAGAAATGAAACCCATTGTCTTTACTCACTTATTAAAAGCAGGTCATGCTTTTCAGACAAAAATTTAATACAAAGTTTCAATCAAACTTTTTTTGTTAATTTGATAATTGAGCTGGTAACGCCATTTCACTTAAAAAGCAAAAAGAAAATGACGTTAAAAATTATTTATAACGTACTTTTAAATATCAAGCTCTTCTACTTTTTCAGCATTTTCCTGGATAAACTGGAACCGCAGTTCCGGTTTTTTACCCATAAGCTGATCCACCTTTTCCGCCGTTTCAAGGCGGGTACCTTCCTCAATAACCACCCGAAGCAATGTCCTTTTGCCGCGGAGCATGGTTGTTTCCTTAAGCTGTGCCGCGGGCATTTCACCAAGACCCTTAAAGCGGCTCACTTCGATCTTGCCACGCCCGGTAAATTCAGTGGCCATAAGTTCATCCTTATGATCATCATCGCGGGCATAATGCACATTACCACCCTGAGCGATACGGTATAGGGGCGGCTGCGCCAGGAAAAGATGCCCGCCTTTGATCAATTCAGGCATTTCCTGATAAAACATGGTAATCAGCAATGTTGCGATATGGGCTCCATCAACATCGGCATCGGTCATGATAATGACACGCTCATATCTTAAATCCTCTTCCTTATATTTATCACCGGAGCCGCATCCCAGAGCCTGATTAATATCGGCAATTTCCTGATTGGCGCGAATTTTATCACGTGTGGCGCTGGCGACATTAAGGATTTTACCGCGGATCGGCAAAATAGCCTGGGTTTTCCTGTCTCGGGCCTGTTTGGCGGACCCGCCGGCACTATCACCTTCCACGATATAGATTTCTGTGCCTTGTGCATCAGCGTTACTGCAATCGGCCAGTTTTCCCGGCAGACGCAGTTTACGTTTGTTGGTGGCACTGACCCTTTTGACTTCCTTTTCAGCACGGCGACGAAGACGTTCATCCATACGCTCAAGCGCCCAGCCCAGAAGGTCATTGGCCATAGCGGGGGAGCCGCTTAACCAATGGTCAAAATGATCCCGTAAAGCATTTTCAGTCAGCCTTAAAGCTTCCGGATTGGTCAGTTTATCTTTGGTTTGTCCCTGAAATTGAGGATTTTTAATAAAAAGTGATATCAGAACACAGGCGCCGTTAAAAATGTCATCCCCGGTTAACCCGGCGGCTTTTTTGTTGCCGACCAGCTCGCCATACGCTTTGATCCCTTTAAGAAGTGCGGCACGAACACCGCTTTCATGGGTGCCGCCCTGTGGCGTCGGAACCGTATTGGTATAGGATGAAATGCTGCCTTCGCCATATTCGGGCCAGCAGATCGCCCATTCAATCTGTCCTGCTTCATCGGCAAGGGGCACTTTACCGTGAAAATTTTCTGCCGTGACCAAGCTTCTCTTTTCTGTAAGAGACACGAGATAATCATTAAGACCGCCGGGGAAGTGGAGTGTTTCCCGTTCTGGGATGGAGTCCTTTTCCCCGATCAATGATGGATCGCATTGCCAGCGAATTTCTATGCCCTTAAACAGATAAGCTTTTGAGCGGGCCAGTTTATAAAGGATAGAGGGCTTGAAACTTATTTTGCCCTTTCCAAATATTTCATGGTCAGGCAGGAAAGTTATCTTGGTTCCCCGCCTGTTATTTGTCGGGCCGAGATTGGTAATTTTTGTTTGTGGCTTGCCGCGGGAGAAGCTCTGGGTCCAGATCTGTTTGTCACGGGCCACTTCAACATCGACCCATTCCGATAGGGCATTAACCACCGATATTCCGACCCCGTGAAGACCACCGGATGTTTCATAAACCTTGCTGTTAAATTTCCCCCCCGAATGAAGGGTGGTGAAAATAACTTCCAGCGCTGACTTGTCTTTATGTTTTGGATGCGGATCAACCGGAATGCCGCGACCGTTATCGGTAATGCTCACGGAGCCATCACCATTCATGGTAAGCTCAATACGGGTGGCAAACCCCGCTACGGCCTCGTCCATACTATTATCAAGCACCTCAGAGACAAGATGATGCAGGGCCCGCTCGTCCGTGCCGCCCACATACATTCCCGGGCGCAGGCGCACCGGTTCCAGCCCTTCAAGGACTTCGATATCTTTTGCAGAATAATCGGCAGTTACAGTAGCCGTTTCAAACAGGTCAGTCATGTTTTTTTAAAGCTCTTATTAAATCACTTTTAATATATTTGGTTACACTATAGAGTATGAATTCAAATTCACAACACCCAGATATTGATTTATTTTGTTTTTTTGAAGTAAAAATATTGAAACATGATAATCCGACAAAATTAAGGTAGCATGAGCCACACCTCCCAGAAAAGAAAAAGCCAGAAAAACAAAATTATCAGATATCTGATGATTTGTTTTTACTTTGTTTTTATCGGCTTCTGTCTTGTGGGGATCTGGCTGAAATGGGATGTGTCGTCCGAGCCGGGAAATAGTTATACTACCCATGTATATGAAGAAGGGTTGGACGCGATAACGGTTGCTGTGCCATTACCGGATGCTGGTAAGAAGGAAAGTTTTCTTGAACGTCTGAGCCGCCGCGCGGCGAAAAAGCCTGCACCCGTTATTCATCCGCAAAGGGATGATCGTGCAGAACAGACATGGCAGAAATATGCTGCCCTTCCGGTTAATGTACCTGCCGGAAATGCCGAAATTATTCTCGTGATAGATGATCTGGGCATTGTCAAGGGAACAACAAAACAGATGATTGAAATGAATGTGCCTTTGACGCTGTCATTTCTGCCTTATGCGACCGAAATTGCGACACAGGTTAATGAAGCCTATCTTAGGGGGCATGACATCCTTGTCCATATCCCGATGGAGCCAAAGGGCAATGCCGACCCCGGTCCACATGCGTTGCTATCATCTTCATCTGCCGATAATCAGATGGAAAGTATAGATTATAATTTGGGACAGTTTTCAAATTATATAGGAATTAATAATCATATGGGTAGCCGTTTCACTGAAGATGAAGAAGCGGTAAACCGATTTCTTGATGTGATAAAGACAAAAGGCCTTCTGGTTCTTGACAGCAAGACCACGGCAAACAGTCGGCTTGAAAAACTGGCCATTGAAAAAAATATACCGGTGACGGACCGCGATGTGTTTCTGGATAATGAGCAGGATATCAATTATATACTTGGCCAGCTTGGAAAACTGGAACGGATTGCCAAGCGTGATGGCTCCGCCCTGGCCATTGGTCATCCCTATGCCCAAACGGTCGCTGCTCTTAAAGAATGGATCCCGACACTGGCCGATAAGGGCATTACAATCATTCCTATTTCACAAAAAGTGAGAGAGAAATACGCCAACACCAGCCTTGCCGCTGATTAATCTTTTTTCTTAACGCTGTGGCCACCGAACTGGTTGCGTAGGGCGGACACCACCTGTCCGGTATAGCTTGGGTTGCCGGTTGAATCGATCCTGAACTTTAATGAGGCTTCTATTACCGGGGCAGGGACGCCCTCTTTTTTTGCAGCCTCAACTGTCCAGAGCCCTTCACCGCTGTGGGAAACCTCCCCGGAAATGTTCGAAAGCTCTACACCTTCTTCCCGGTAAGCTTTTTGAAGCCAGCCGACAAGACGGCTTTCAATAACACTGCCATTATTATAAATGCGCGACACTTCAGCCAGATCAAGATCAAATGGACTTTTTTGCAGAATTTCAAACCCTTCACCGATAGCCTGCATCATGCCATATTCGATGCCGTTATGAACCATTTTGACAAAATGTCCGGCGCCGGTTTTTCCCATATAGGCGTAACCGCCTTCAGTGCTTAGGTCTTTAAAGAGCTGCTCATATTTCTGGAATTTTTCCCGGTCCCCGCCAATCATCATGCAGGCGCCGTTTCGGGCTCCTGATGGACCGCCACTGGTGCCGACATCCATAAAGACCAAACCTTTTTCCTTTAGATCGTTTCCGCGTCTCACGGTTTCCTGATAATTTGAATTGCCGCCATCCATAATGACATCACCGGGTTTTAATATATCGGAAAGATCGGATATAACCTGATCGACAACATTATGGGGCACCATTATCCAGATAAATTTTTCGCCCGGTAGTTTCTCATCAAATTCAGTTAAATTGACGACCGTTTCGGCCCCTGCAGCTTCCGCTTCTTTTCTGGCCGCTTCATTGGGGTCGGTCGCGACAACCTCATGGCCATGGTCCAACAGGCGTTTCACCATTGCCAATCCCATTTTCCCAAGGCCGATATATCCGATTTTCATCTTAAATTCCTTAAATTAAGCCGCGGTTATTGTATGGCTTTATCCGCACCAGCAAAATGAACCGCTTCCTCAGCGGCCCTGACCAGGGCACGGGCTTTTGCTTCGCATTCTGCATATTCCGATTGCCATGTGCTGTCGGCAACCACACCGGCCCCTGCCTGAATATACATCATACCATCTTTTACAATCGCTGTCCTTAAAGTGATGCAGGTATCCATACTGCCATCCGCTGAAAAATAGCCGACGGCACCGGCATAAATTCCGCGTTTTTCAATTTCAAGCTCATCAATGATTTCCATGGCCCGCACTTTGGGGGCACCGCTGACGGTACCAGCAGGAAAACCAGCCGACAATGCTTTTAAGGCATCATATTCCTCGCGGATTTCCCCACGCACGTTTGAGACTATATGCATGACATGGGAATAATATTCGATAATCATTTTTTCGGTAAGCTCAACCGTCCCCACTTTTGAGACACGACCAACGTCATTCCGGCCAAGATCAAGCAGCATAAGATGCTCTGCACATTCTTTCGGATCGGCCAGCAGGTCTTCTGCATTTTGTTTGTCTTCGGTCGCATTTTTGCCGCGTGGCCGGGTTCCGGCGATGGGACGGATGGTGACTTCATTATCGCGTAACCTGACCAGAATTTCAGGACTTGACCCGACAATAGAAAAATCTCCCATGTTTAGATAAAAAAGAAACGGTGAGGGGTTTGTACGCCTTAGCGCCCGGTAAAGGGAGAAGGGCGGCAGTTCAAAGGGAAGTGAGAAACGCTGGGATAACACCACCTGAAAAATATCTCCGGCTTTGATATAGTCCTGAGCGCGGGCAACCATATTGGCATATTGCTCTTTTGTTGTGTTTGATTTCGGCTCAGCGGGATGATCTGCCGAATCCAGATTATGACGGCTGATTTCAAGCGGTCTGGAAAGCGCACTGATAATATCATTAAGCCGTTCTTCCGCCCGGATATAGGCAGTTTCAGCGCTTATAGTTTCTGTTGGGCGTACCGGTGTTACAATTGTGATCAGGTCAGTAATGCTGTCAAATACGATCATAATGGTCGGGCGCATAAACATGCTGTCCGGTGTGCCAAGACTATTTTCCTTGGCTTCAGGCAGTTTTTCCATCAACCTGACCATGTCATAGCCCATATAGCCGATAAGGCCGGCTGCACTTGGCGGCATATTTTCCGGCAAATCAATCAGGCTTTCATCAAACAGATCGCGAAGGCTATCAAGTGACGATTTTTCCTCGTCCGTAAAATCCTCTTCACGCACGCCACCAAGCGTTTTTCGGTTAATTTGTGCGTGCTCACCCGTACAACGCCAGACCACATCCGGTTTTAAACCGATAAAAGTGTATCGGCCACGGATAGCCCCGCCTTCGACCGATTCAAGTAGGCTGGTATATTCTTCATTACGGGCCAGTTTCAGGTAAGCACTGACCGATGTTTCAAGATCAGCGACCAGTGTCGTCCAAATCACCTGAGCATTCCCGGCATTATATGACTTTATAAAGTCAGACTGTTCCGGAAATACTGACATTATTGTTGTTCAGGACCAGCTATTTGCTGCAATGTAGCCTGAATATTTTTGTTATTCATTTCTACTGGCAGGGTATCATATAGACGGGATATAAATGCCCCCATCATATCATTTTCATAAGAGGATTTAATTTGCTTTTTGGTTTCGTCAATCGCGACCTGATCAATATTTTCCGGAAAATCGCGGCTTTTGACCCTGACAACAACATATCCATCATTGTTAGATGCAGGAATCATTTTAACGGTTCCGATTTTCTGATCGAATATGCTTGAATGAATTTCTGCCGAAACCGAATTATCATCATTCGATCTGCCAACCGTTACTTCATTAACAGACAATTGACTTAACAGGTCCGGATATTCTGAAAGTGCCTTGCCGGCGTTTTCAGGTTTATTATATTCCTCAACAATTTTTGTTGCATAGTCTGATGCCAAAGTTTCACGACGGTTCTGGGCCCAGTCTTCTCCTACTTTTTCCTTTACATCCTCAAAAGCACGTAATTTGCTTGGAATAATATTATCAACTTTGATCATATAAAATTTGTTTGAAATTCCTTCATAAAGTTCAAGATCAGAATCCATGGACAATTTGAATGAATTATCAAGGAAATCGACAATCAATGGTAATTCTGTAGAGGCTTTCCCGTCTGGCGTCATGCCTTCCATGCTGACATTTGACACTTTCTTAAGTGGCACATTAATGACGTCGGCAATAGTATCTATGGCCGATCCGGCAGCAAGTTCATCATCAATTTTATTTCTGACATCATAAAGTGCGTCCGTTGCCTTGTTCATTTTAAGGTCTGTGATAATGTCTTGTTTCACATTTTCAAAGCTTTCAGAACTGCCGGCATCTATTGAATTTACTTTAAATATATATACACCAAAACCTGTTTCTATCGGGCTGGTATATTCGTCAAGACCGATACTGAAGAGCGCTTTGGCGGCATCTTCACCATATAAGTCTCCAAATTCTTTTTCTGTCTGTTCACCAAAGGTGCTGTCTTCTGCAGTGTCACCCGTTTTATCGGCAAGCACTTCATCGAATGATTTTCCGTTTTGCAGATCTTTATAAGCGGCTTCTGCTGTGGCTTCATCATCCATCAGCATTTGCACAAAACCACGTTTTTCAGGTTTTGTAAATTCGGTGATGCGGGATTCGTAAGAGGCAAGGGCGTCTTCCTCGCTGATATCTATTGTCTCGGCCAGATCACTGGCGGAAATTTCAAAATAGCTCATATCACGATATTCCGGGGCCATATATTTATTTGCGTTTTCATCATAATATGTTTTTAGAATTTCATCGTTCATTTCACCAATACCAGTCATGGTGCTGGCAGGAATGGAAAGAATTTCAGAGGTTCTTTGCTCGGATGCATATTTTGTCAGTGTTTTTGCGGTAATTTCCGGTGCGACAACATCATCAAGTAAGGCATTGAAAAATTTAGAGCGTGCCAGATCGAGCCTTAATAGATTTTCAAATTCCCGGGTTGAATAGCCCTGTGTTCTGGCAATCTGGTCAAAATAGCTGCGATTAAATGTTCCCGTCTGGTCCTGAAAGGCCGGAATACTGAAAATATAATCCCGCAGTTCCTCATCAGATGTCCGAAGACCAAGATTTTTTGTTTCAACATCATATGCCTTTGTCTCAACCAGTCTGGCAACGGCCTGCGCGCCGAGACCAATTTGAACAGCAAGCTGTCTTGTTATGCCTTCACCGGCATTTTGCTGCAATCTGCTGAATTCATTTTCAAATGCTCTGGCCAGATCATTTGGGGTGAGGTCTTCGTCACCGACCTTGGCAATTTCACTTGACCCAAGTGTGCTAAGCGGGTCACCAATGCCCCATAAAGCAAAACTGACGATAAGGATGGCGAGTAATCCGCCAGCCAACATGGACCCCATGCCTTTTCTGAAAAAGTCTAACATAAATATTGTTACCTGTGTTTAAGCTTTTTTGTGAGCATTAATTATATATGCTCTTTAAATATAATTGCGGCATAATAGTTACCTGCCTGGCTAATCGCAACCATAAAAGCGACTAAAAACCAACAATCCATATAGAAAATTTGCTAAATATCTGTTAGGTACATGTTCAATGATTAATAAGAAGGATAAAATATTCAATGACAGCACCCAAAGCGCTTGTTGCCGGAAACTGGAAGATGAACGGACTTAAGGCCTCCGCCAGTGAATTATCAAAGCTCAATACTCTGATTCAGGAAAAAGGTGCAAAGTGTGATGTGCTGATTTGCCCGCCCTATACACTGATCAATACTTTCGTCAGTTTAAATGCAAAAAATGTGTCTATTGGGGCTCAGGATTGTCATATGAATATGAGTGGGGCCCATACAGGTGATATTTCAGCGGAAATGATCTGTGATCTGGGCTGTGAGTATATTATCGTCGGTCATTCAGAACGCAGGGCTGACCACGGTGAAAGCAATGAGATTGTAAAAGCAAAGGCGGTTGCGGCACAGTCGGTAGGTGCAACGGCAATTATATGTGTCGGTGAAACGATTGAACAAAGAGAGGCCGGCCAAGCGCTTCAGGTGGTAACGACGCAGGTAAAAGCATCAATACCCGACAGTGCGAAAGTGGAAAATACCATAATAGCCTATGAACCCGTCTGGGCGATTGGCACAGGGCACACACCAACGACAGGTGATGTTGAAGAAGTTCATCAGGCGGTTCGCGACGTGTTGCAGTCGCGTTTTGGTGATGCAGGCAGGAATATAAGAATTTTATATGGCGGATCTGTAAAAGCATCAAACGCGCTGGAACTTATGTCGGTAAAGAATGTCAATGGTGCCCTGGTCGGTGGTGCCAGCCTTAAGGCGGATGACTTTTATGGAATAATATCCGCTTATGATAAAATTGGCTAATTTTATACTAGCCATTGTTGGTTCTTTAGAGTAAAAGCCTCTTGTAATTAACATGAATAACGCTATTTATACGTAAAGCGAAATTTAAAAAGATAGAGTAAAATAAGATGGAATCAGTCATTCTTGTTATACATTTGATGTTGGCAGTTGCCCTTGTCATTACAGTATTACTGCAACAGTCAGAAGGCGGTGCCCTGGGTATTGGTGGTGGCCCCACAAGCATGATGAGCAGTCGTTCAGCCGCGAATCTTATGACCCGGATGACAACAATTCTGGCGGGTTGCTTTTTTGTGACCACACTTTTGCTGGCATGGATGGCTGAGCAGGATGCATCAAGAACATCAGTCCTTGATGGTGTGACCCCTCCGGCTGTTGAACAAACTGTACCTGATGTTCCCGAAACACAAACGGATAACGCTCCTCAGGTCCCCGTTTCAAATTAATATTAAGCGGCACCCCCCGGTGCCGCTTCATTTTTTTAGTAAAATAAATTTTAGTTCGTATTTCTGGATAGCAAATAACTAATGGCACGTTATATATTTATTACTGGTGGTGTGGTTTCCTCGTTGGGGAAGGGACTCCTCTCCGCAGCTCTTGGTGCATTGCTGCAATCACGTGGATATTCTGTAAGACTTAGAAAACTTGATCCCTATCTGAATGTTGATCCCGGAACCATGTCGCCTTATCAGCATGGTGAGGTTTTTGTAACCGATGACGGCGCGGAAACCGATCTTGATCTTGGTCATTATGAGCGTTTTACCGGCGTTCCGGCACGCCAGTCGGATAATGTCACAACAGGACGGATTTATTCGGATATTATTGCTAAAGAACGTCGCGGTGATTATCTGGGTGCGACAGTTCAGGTCATTCCCCATGTAACAAATGCCATTAAGGAATTTGCCACTTCAGATATTGATGATGATACTGATTTTGTTCTGTGTGAAGTCGGCGGGACGATTGGCGACATTGAAAGTCTACCGTTTCTTGAAGCACTTCGTCAGCTTGGTAATGATCTGCGCGGTCAATGTATTTATGTTCATTTGACGCTGGTTCCTTATATTGCCGCAGCGGCTGAGCTTAAAACCAAACCGACCCAGCATTCTGTCAAGGAGCTTCGCAGCATCGGCATCCAGCCGGATGTGCTCGTCTGCCGTTCTGAACATGAAATTCCGGACGAAGAGCGTCGTAAAATTGGTCTTTTCTGTAATGTGCCGGAAAGCGCCGTTATTCAGGCGCTAGATGCTAAGAGCATTTATGAAGTGCCGCTTAATTATCACGCTGAAGGGCTGGATATTGAAGTGCTAAAAGCATTCAATATTGATCCAAAGGATAAGACACCTGATCTTAGCCGCTGGCTTGATGTGTCCGACCATGTCAATGAGCCGGAAGGCGAAGTGACAATCGCTGTGGTTGGAAAATATGTCCAGCTTAAAGATGCTTATAAATCACTGTCCGAAGCCTTGGTTCATGGCGGTTTTGCCAATAATGTCGAAGTCAAGCTTGAATGGATTGATGCGCGAATTTTTGAAGATGAAAACGCGATGAGTGAGCTTGAGGATGTGGACGGGATTATCGTTCCCGGTGGCTTCGGGGAACGCGGTGCCGAAGGCAAGATCGCTGCGGCAAAATTCGCCCGCGAAAGAAAAATACCCTATTTTGGAATATGTTTCGGAATGCAGATGGCCTGTATTGAAGCCGCCCGTAATCTTGCCGGAATTGAAGGCGCGAATTCAACAGAATTTGGTAATTGTGACGCCCCGATTGTCGGCCTCATGACTGAATGGGAACTGGACGGCGTTATTCATATCCGAAGCGAGGATGATGATAAAGGCGGCACCATGCGCCTCGGTGCTTATGAAGCGCATCTTGAGCCGGGTAGCCGCGTTGCCGAAATATATGGGAGCGAGGTTATCTATGAACGTCATCGCCACCGTTATGAGGTCAATATTAATTACCGGGAGAAGCTTGAGGCTGCCGGACTTAAATTTTCCGGCCTTTCCCCGGATGGAACCCTTCCGGAGATTGTTGAAATTCCGGATCATCCATGGTTTATCGGCGTACAGTATCATCCTGAACTCAAATCAAAGCCGTTTGACCCACACCCATTATTCGCCTCTTTCATTGGGGCGGCACTGAAACAATCCCGACTGGTTTAATGAAGTAAGAGACATAATATGACTGCAATTATCGATATCAAAGCCCGTGAAATTCTTGATAGCCGTGGTAATCCGACCGTTGAAGTTGATGTAACACTGGAAACGGGTGCTTTTGGCCGTGCCGCTGTTCCAAGCGGGGCGTCAACCGGCGCCCATGAGGCGGTTGAGCTTCGTGATGGCGGCAGTCGATATATGGGCAAGGGTGTTGAAAAAGCGGTTGAAGCCGTCAATACAGAACTTTATGACGCCCTGACAGGAATGGACGCTGAAGAGCAGATCGTGCTTGATAATGCCATGCGGGAGCTGGACGGAACAGAAAATAAATCCCGTCTTGGCGCCAATGCAATATTGGGCGTTAGCCTTGCAACAGCAAAAGCGGCAGCAGACGAAGCCGCCATGCCGCTTTATAGTTATCTTGGTGGTCCGCATGCCCATATCCTGCCGGTGCCGATGATGAATATCATCAATGGCGGTGAACATGCGGATAACCCGATTGATATTCAGGAATTTATGATTATGCCGGTTTCTGCCGGTAATATCCGAGATGCCATCCGCATGGGCGCGGAAATATTCCACACCCTTAAAAAGAACCTGTCTGATGCCGGTCATAACACCGGGGTTGGTGACGAGGGCGGTTTTGCCCCCAATCTGAACGGGACCACGGAAGCACTTGATTTTATCATGAAATCAATTGAAAAAGCGGGCTATAAACCGGGTGACGATGTGATGCTGGCACTTGATGCCGCTTCATCAGAATTTTATAAAAACGGAAAATATGTGCTAAGCGGGGAGGCTAAAACCCTGGATGCCGGACAAATGGTTGATTATTACGTTGATCTTTGCAGCAGATATCCGATCCTATCCATTGAAGACGGCATGGATGAAGATGACTGGGATGGCTGGAAAGCGCTGACAGACGCCATTGGTCATAAAGTCCAGCTGGTTGGTGATGATCTTTTTGTCACCAACCCGAAAAGACTGTCCAGTGGCATAAAGCAGGGGGTGGCAAATTCAATTCTGGTTAAAGTCAATCAGATCGGCACACTTTCCGAAACTTTTGAAGCGGTGGATATGGCGCATCGTGCCTCCTATACATCGGTAATGTCACACAGAAGCGGCGAAACCGAAGACGCCACCATTGCCGACCTGGCTGTGGCGATGAATTGTGGTCAGATTAAAACCGGATCATTGGCAAGATCGGACCGGTTGGCCAAATATAATCAGCTGATCCGTATTGAAGAACTGCTCGGCACCGCCGCAAAATATGCAGGCAAGTCAATCTTACGCTGAATCAAATAGTTCTTAAAAGACTCTAACCTACTACATCTAGTATGTCAGCTATGTTACTGACTCTAGGCGATTCTTTTTTTGGGAAAACACTTGACCCGGCGAATCGGATGTGATTCTCTGAGGGAATGAGAAACACAAAACCGATATTTTTCCGTATGAAGAAAATGACAGTACCGTTTGTAGCGTTACTGATATCGGGCTATTTTGCGGCTCACGGCGTTAAAAGTGTTACTGCGCAAAAGATGCTGAAAGAAGAAATCAGGTCCCTTGAAGCCGAACAGGCAAGAATTGAAGCCAGCAAAAAAGACCTTGAACTTCATGTAGGATTGCTGTCAAGTAATCATGTTGATCCCGATTATCTGGATGAACTTGTGAGAAAAGAACTTGGCTTTTCACATCCGGATGAAATTGTTATTCCTGAAAAAAAATAATTCAGAAAAGTTATAATGTAGCAAAAGTCTTTTGTTTTCATATTGTTACAAGAGCATTAACCATAGCTATAAAAAATTGACCATATTAATTAATTAACTCAAATTAAGTTAATTAAAAAAAAGTGTTGTATTTCAATAACTTTTAGTGATTATAATATTATGTTTTAAGGATAATCTTTATCCTTATTTAAGGCTTTTCTACATATCTTGCAGAAAGGTCTTATAGGACTAACATCAACAATATGAGTGAGGAATATGGCTAAAAAACCTGCCCCCCGCAAGACAAAAAGCGGGAAACCCGCCGCACGCCGCAAGGCAGTAAAGAAATCTGACCCTGAGGTATCAAATGATGATCTAATCGAATATTACAAGGAAATGCTGCTTATGCGCCGCTTTGAAGAAAAGGCGGGACAGATGTATGGCATGGGCCTGATTGGTGGTTTCTGCCATCTTTATATAGGACAGGAAGCTGTTGTTACCGGGATCCAATCGGTCCTGAAGAAAGGGGACAGTGTTATCACCAGTTACCGTGATCACGCCCATATGCTAGCCTGTAAAATTGATCCTAAAGTGATTCTGGCAGAATTGACCGGACGGGAAACCGGTATTTCAAAGGGCAAGGGCGGTTCCATGCATATGTTCAGTGTTGAACATGATTTTTACGGCGGTCACGGCATCGTAGGAGCACAGGTTCCCATCGGTGCCGGTCTTGCATTTGCCCATAAATACAGGAAAAATGACAATGTGTCCGTCACATATTTTGGTGATGGCGCTGTCAATCAGGGGCAGGTCTATGAAAGCTTTAATATGGCCAAACTCTGGAATTTGCCTGTAGTTTATGTGATTGAGAATAACCAGTATGCCATGGGGACATCACTTGCACGTGCGTCGTCGGAAATTGAGCTTCACCGTCGCGGTGACAGTTTCAAAATTCCTGGTGAGGCGGTTGATGGTATGGATGTACTCGCCGTTCGTGAAGCAGCGGCCCGTGCGGTTGCCAAATGTCGTGCCGGTGAGGGGCCGACTTTACTGGAAATGAAAACTTATCGTTACCGCGGCCATTCCATGTCTGATCCGGCAAAATACCGCTCAAAGGAAGAAGTGTCGAAAATGCGGGCAGAGTTTGACCCGATTGACCAGATCAAAAAGCGTCTCATCGATGGAAATATCATGACAGAAGACGAATTAAAACAAATTGATAAAGATATTAAAGCGATTGTATCGGAAGCAGCAGATTTTGCACAATCAAGTGCAGAACCAGCAGCATCAGAACTTTATACCGACATCCTGGTCGCAGAATAATAAGAAGGAATAATCATTATGTCAGTAGAAATTCTTCTCCCCGCTATGTCTCCGACGATGACAGAAGGGACAATTGCCAAATGGACGAAAAAAGAAGGCGATAAAGTCTCTCCGGGCGATATCATTGCTGAAATTGAAACAGATAAAGCGACTATGGAGCTAGAAACAGACGAAGAGGGTGTGTTGGGTAAAATCCTTGTGTCTGAAGGTGCGGAAGGTATTGCCGTTGGTACTCTGATCGCTGTCATTCTTGAAGAAGGTGAAGATCCGAAAATTCTGGAAGGGGTGACAGCCACTGTTCATCCGACTCCGATCGTTCCACCAACCGCCGTTGGGGCGGATGCCGCGGATGCGGTTGATCAGCCGCCAACCCCGGTTAAAGCATCCCTTCATGAAGATGATATTCCGGAAGGGGCAACTCTCGTTAATATGACCGTTCGTGAAGCACTTCGCGATGCGATGGCAGAGGAAATGCGCCTTGACCCGGATGTTTTTGTCATGGGTGAGGAAGTCGCCGAATATCAGGGGGCATATAAAGTAACCCAGGGCTTATTGCAGGAATTCGGCCCCGAACGTGTAATTGATACGCCAATCACCGAGCAGGGCTTTGCTGGTTTGGGTATCGGTGCTGCGATGGCAGGGCTTAAGCCGATTGTTGAATTTATGACATTTAACTTCGCCATGCAAGCAATTGACCAGATTGTCAACTCAGCCGCCAAAACACATTATATGTCCGGCGGACAAATCAAATGCCCGATTGTGTTTCGTGGCCCAAATGGTGCTGCATCACGTGTTGCGGCACAGCATTCACAAAATTATGCGTCATGGTATGCCCATATTCCGGGACTGATTGTGATTGCACCATATTGTGCTGCAGATAGCAAAGGTCTTTTAAAAGCGGCGATCAAAAGTCCAAATCCGGTTATTTTCCTGGAAAATGAAATTACCTATGGCTACAGCTTTGATGTGCCGGATGTTGAAGATTATACTATTCCAATCGGTAAGGCCAAAGTGGCCCGTTCTGGTTCGGATGTAACATTGGTCAGCTATTCTATCGGTGTAAAATTTGCCCTTGAAGCGGCAGAAAAACTTGCAGCAGAAGGCATTGACGCTGAAGTTATTGACCTTCGGACCATCCGACCACTTGATATGGATACGATTATCGAGTCTGTTAAGAAAACAAACCGTGTTGTCTGTGTCGAGGAAGGCTGGGCCACATGTTCGGTCAGTTCCGAAATTTCGGCCCGTCTCATGGAAGATGCGTTTGATTATCTTGATGCACCGGTTATGCGCGTTACCAATGAAGATGTGCCAATGCCTTATGCGGCAAATCTTGAGAAACTGACAGTTGTTAATGACGAACGTATCATTAAGGCGGCCAAAGCCGTCTGTTATAAAGAAGGAGAATAATCATGGCGATTTCACTTACCATGCCGGCACTTTCTCCTACTATGGAAACGGGGACACTGGCAAAATGGCTCGTCAAAGTGGGCGATACGGTTGAAAGCGGTACTGTCCTTGCTGAAATTGAAACCGACAAGGCGACAATGGAATTTGAAAGCATTGATGATGGCGTTGTCGGAAAATTGCTTGTCGATGAAGGGACAGAAGATATCCCGGTCGGACAGTTAATTGCCGTTCTCCTTGAAGAGGGTGAAGATTCTTCTGTGGCTGATGAAGTTGCGGCGGATGCACCGGCAGCAAAGGCTGAAAAAGCGCCTGAAGTTAAATCTGAACCGAAAAAAGAAACAGCACCAGCCCCTGAGCCAAAATCGGCACCAAGTGCTGCACCGGCACCAAAAGCCGAAGCAAAACCAGCTGCCCCTGCGCCAAAGGCAACATCGGGTGAACGCATCTTCGCGTCGCCGCTCGCTAGACGGATCGCAGAACAAAGCGGTTATGACATTTCACAAATTTCAGGAAGCGGCCCAAGGGGACGTGTGATTAAGAGGGATGTTGAAAATTATACGCCGGCAGCAAAAACGGCAACTGCTGGGGGTGCCGTTTCACTTGATGGTGATGCACCATATGAAGTTGTCAAGCTGAGCAATATGCGTAAAACCATTGCCAAGCGTCTTAGCGAAAGCAAACAGACAGTTCCGCATTTTTATCTTTCCGTGGATATTGAACTTGATACATTGCTGGCGGCAAGAAAACAGCTTAATGCCATGTCGGATGACTATAAAATTTCCGTCAATGACTTTGTGATTAAAGCCTGTGCTGCTGCACTGATGAAAGTTCCGGAAGCCAACGTGCAATATTTGGGTGATGTGATGCATCAATTCAAGCGGGCCGATATTTCGGTTGCCGTGGCCATTGATGGCGGTCTGATTACACCGGTCGTGCGCGGCGCTGATCAAAAAGGACTTCGTCAGATTTCCGAGGAAACAAAAGATCTGGCCAAACGCGCGCATGAAGGCAAACTGGCCCCTGAAGAATATGCAGGCGGCACTTTCTCCATCTCCAACATGGGAATGATGGGCGTTAAACAGTTTGATGCTGTAATTAACCCGCCGCAAGCCGCAATCCTTGCGGTAGGTGCCGGTGAACAGCGCCCGGTTGTTAAAAACGGGGAACTTGCGGTTGCCACAGTAATGACCGTGACACTTTCATGTGATCACCGTGCTATTGATGGCGCCGTTGGTGCAGCCTTCCTGGCCGCACTAAAAACATTCCTTGAACAACCATCAGCAATGCTGCTTTAAAGGAGAGAGAAATGAGCAATCAAAAATTTGATATGGTCGTGCTCGGCTCCGGCCCGGGTGGATATGTTGCCGCAATTCGTGCGGCACAGCTGGGTTTTAAAACGGCAGTGGTTGAGCGCGCGGAACTGGGCGGTATCTGCCTGAACTGGGGATGTATCCCGACAAAGGCGCTCCTAAGATCAGCTGAAGTGTTCCATAATATGAAACATGCGGCAGACTACGGTCTGGTTGCTGATCAGCTGGGTTTTGATCTTGATAAAGTTGTGAAGCGCAGCCGCGGTGTTGCAGCGCAGTTAAGCAATGGTATCAAACATCTGATGAAGAAAAATAAAATCACCGTCATTGAAGGGCAGGGTACGCTGGTATCACCGGGCAAACTGTCAGTGGAAAAAGACGGCAAAAAAACGGAAGTTGAAGCCACAGATATCATTCTTGCGACCGGTGCCCGGGCCAAGGAACTGCCGCACCTGAAAGCGGACGGGGACCTGATCTGGACCTATAGACATGCGCTGGTGCCAAACACCATGCCGAAAAAGCTGCTGGTGATTGGATCAGGGGCGATCGGGATTGAATTTGCCAGTTTCTTTAATGAACTGGGCTCGGAAGTCACCGTGGTTGAAATGATGGACCGTGTTCTTCCGGTTGAGGACGAGGAAATTTCAGCATTTGCCGCCAAATCCTTTAAGGCGCAAGGATTAAAGCTGATGACATCAGCCAGTGTGACCAAACTGGATAAGAAAAAATCAACAGTTGTCTGTACAGTTGAAAGCAAAGACGGCAAGTCCGAACAGATCGAAGTGGATCGTGTCATCATCGCTATTGGTATTGACGGCAATGTTGAAAATATCGGCTTAGAGAAAAACAATATCAAAATTGATCGTGGTCATGTGGTTACCGATGAATGGGGGCATACCGGGGTCAAGGGCGTTCATGCGATTGGGGACCTTACCGGGCCACCGTGGCTTGCCCATAAAGCCAGCCATGAAGGGGTTATTCTGGTCGAAAAAATTGCACGCGATAAAGGGAACAAGGACATCAAGGACCTTCATCCGATAGATAAAGGCAATATTCCTGGATGTACCTATTGCCGTCCGCAGGTGGCCAGTGTCGGTATGACCGAAAAGGCGGCAATTGCAGCCGGACATAAGGTAAAAGTGGGGCGCTTTCCGTTCATTGGAAACGGAAAAGCCATCGCCATGGGCGAAGCAGAAGGCATGATGAAAACGGTTTTTGATGAAAAAACCGGTGAACTTCTCGGGGCCCATATGGTTGGCGCGGAAGTGACGGAAATGATTCAGGGCTATACAGTTGCCAGAACCCTTGAAACAACGGAAACCGAACTGATGCATACTGTATTCCCGCACCCGACCATGTCAGAAATGATGCATGAAGCAGTACTTGACGCATTTGGTAAAGCGTTACATATATAAACCGAAACAAAAGTATCGGATTGGTAATGAGCGAAGCAAAAAAAATAAGCGAAATTAAGCGTAAACCGGAATGGATAAGGGTCAAGGCACCCGTCTCCAAAGGGTATCATGAAACCCGCAATCTGATGCGGGGGCTTAAGCTTAATACCGTTTGTGAAGAGGCAGCCTGCCCGAATATCGGCGAATGCTGGACCAAAAAGCACACCACAGTGATGATTCTTGGTGATACCTGCACACGTGCTTGTCGTTTTTGCAATATTAAAACCGGAAAAGGCAACCCGGTTGATCCGGATGAGCCAGCCAATGTCGCTGAAATGGTTGTTGTGACAGATATGAAGCATATCGTTATCACGTCTGTTGACCGGGATGATCTGGAAGATGGCGGGGCTGATCAGTTTGTAAAAGTCATTGCCGCTGTGCGTGCCGCATCACCCAAAACAACAATTGAAATATTAACCCCCGATTTTAGGAATAAACCCGGCGCCCTTGAAAAGGTTGTGGCAGCAAAGCCGGATGTATTTAACCATAATCTTGAAACGGTGCCTCGTCTTTATACCCATATTCGGCCGGGGGCCCGATATTTCCATTCGCTTAATCTGCTTTCACGGGTCAAGGAAATTGATCCGGAGATTTTCACAAAGTCCGGCATAATGGTTGGTCTTGGCGAAAGTGAGGTTGAAGTTATTCAGGTGATGGATGATATGCGGTCTGCCGATATTGATTTTATGACCATCGGACAATATCTACAGCCGACCAAAAAGCATGTGGCTGTGGAAGAGTTCATTAAGCCTGATCAGTTTCTGAAGTATAAAAAACGCGCCATGTCAAAAGGCTTCCTGCATGTATCCTCTTCACCGCTTACACGGTCAAGCCATCATGCCAGTGAAGACTTTGAGGTATTACAGGCTGCCCGTCGTGCCCAGCTTGAAAAAGCCGAAAGCAAACGTCTTGAGGATGCTCCGATTGATATTGAGGAAATGAAAAAACATAATCCCAACTATGAATTCTAATGCCAAGCTTTAAAGAAGATAGGACCTTTCCATACACCGTCAAGCAAATGTATGATCTGGTGGCGGATGTAAGAAAATATCCTGAATTCCTGCCCTGGTGTATCGGCTCCCGCGTTTATAATGAAAAACCGACGGATTTTTACGCCGATCTGATCATCGGTTTTAAGGTTTTCAGAGAACGGTTTACATCACATGTCATTCTTTCTGAAGGCAAAATTGAAATAGATTATATTAAAGGCCCGCTAAGTTATCTGCATAATTTATGGGAATTCAAAGATATGGAAGGTGGGGGATGCGCCCTCCATTTTGAAGTGGATTTTGAATTTAAAAATAAATTATTCCAGAAAATGGTTGGTGGATTATTCACGGAAGCGGTACATAGAATGGTGATGTCATTTGAAGGACGTGCCGAAGAATTATATGGACATAAATAAGGATATATTTGATGACAATGATTTTTGAACCAAAAGCCACTCCGACTGTGGATATTGCCGGAACAGACAAAAAATTTCCGGTCAACCGGATTTACTGTGTTGGCTTGAATTATGTGGATCATGTCCGTGAATTTGGTGAAGATCCGGCAAAAATAAAACCGGTATATTTTATGAAACCGGGCGATGCAGTTGTGGCAAACGGTGTTGATGTCCCTTATCCGTCCCATACCAAAAATTTTCATTATGAAATCGAACTTGTCGTGGCCATTGGTAAGCGCGCGTCATTTGTCAGTGAAGCCGATGCTGAAAACTATATTTATGGTTATGCTGTCGGCAATGACCTTACCCGCAGAGATATGCAGCTTGCCCTTAAAGATAAGGGAATGCCGTGGGATCCGTCAAAGGGGTTTGATATGTCAGCCCCGATTTCCACCATTCACCAGGCAAGTGCTATTGGCCACCCCAAACATGGCCGTATCTGGCTCAGCGTCAATGGTGATGTCAAACAGGACAGTGATATTGATCAGATGATTTCAGGAACCGCAAAAATAATTTCCGAACTTTCTGAACTTTATACCCTTGAGCCGGGGGATCTGATTTTTACCGGAACACCATCCGGCATTGGCCCGGTGGTTTCCGGTGACCTGATGGAAGCGGGGATTGACGGTATTGATACCCTGACAACCAGGGTCAGATAAGAATAATCAGTCAGGAGGGCCGATTTGGACCGGATTATTCGGGTTTCCGGCGCCATAGGGGTTGTTAATACTGTCCGGGGAATAAGGGTTGCCGTAGCGGCCATATGGATTTGATGTGCTATCCGGATCAAACGGGTTGCTGCTTAAACGTCCACGGTAATTTCCCTGTTGATCATATAGCTTTGGTGCATTGGTTGCGTAAGGATTATTGGCAGAATCATTGTTGAACGGACTGCCCCGTCTGCTATAGGGGTTATTTATACCGTCATCTTTAAATTGGCTGCCAGCCCCATATGGATTGTTGATACAATCAGGATCAAACCTTGAACAGTTTCCCACTTTTTCCTGAGCAGTGCCAAAGGAATGATAGATCAGAACCATGAAGACTATAATGAATTGTATGTTTTTCATTGCTCAAGACTAGAACAAAAATAGAACAAAGTCAATTTTTATTTACGAATAATGTTCGCTGATGCTTCTGGATGGCTGGTAATCATGAAATGGCTGGCCGGTTGAATGATTTCTAGCCGACCTTGTGGTAAATGATCATTGAGTGTTTCTGCGATTTTTTTTGCCACCTGATTTGATTTACCGCCATGAATAATTGAAACGGGAATATCAAGTGATTGATATTCATCGGCCATACGATTTATGGAGTTACAGATTTTCCAGTGCCGCAGGTTATTTTTTGTCATGAGTGACATTTGTGTTTTAATATGATCGGGGATTATCTCGAATGACCCGGCACCGCCCCAAAAATCAATCACTTTTGAGCAAGAATTTGTCTCTCCTATGCGGGCAGCGTCCTCATAGTCTTTGACAAAATCAGCCACTGTTTTTTGAGCCGTCAGATGATTATAAGTTTTTAATATTGAAACATAAACCGGTTCAAACAAAGTGAGCCTTTGAATGGGGAGATTTAAGGAAAGTGCAGCTTCAAGGGCCACAACACCGCCATATGAATGACCTATTAAATGGATGTCTTGAAACTTTTTTTTGTGTTTCTCTATACCATTTAAAATTACTTCGAATTCCGGGTTTAAAGTGGGGTGATCAAAATCGGTTGGGTCGTCCATGCCCCCATGTCCCGGTAGATTAATGGCAAGACATTCATTTCCGCCATTCAGATTTTCAATAATTTTTCGCCAGCTATTTGCATTGGCAAATGAGCCATGAATAAAAATATTAAGGGTTTGGCGATCATTTTTTTTTAATGAGGTCATAGATCTGAGCATTCATCCGAATAAAATGGCGTTTGGGTGACCTTAATTATGGGCTATAAAACGCTATATTAAAATGACTATAATGTAATATAAATAACCGGAATATTTTGTCATCATAATATTTAAAATAAAATATTGGCTAATTAACGAAAACTTAAAGTTAAAACAATAGGTTATGAAAAATAAAGATCCTTTTGATTGCGGATATGCCGGAGGATAAATAACAAATCGGACCCGGAATGTCATAATGAAGAAAGAAATAAAAATTGGTTTTGTAGGGGATTTTTGTCTGGCAAAAACCCATTTAAAGCCGCGGTCCTATATTGAGAATATTTTTGAAATCTGTAGTAAGTTGAATGACCAGGTTGATTTGGCTTTGGCCAATCATGAATTTTGTATCGTGCCTCCTGGAAGTGGAAAAGTCGGGGGAATGGGGTTGCCGGCTGAAAATGCGGGTGAAATTAAAAAGGCCGGTTTTGATATTTATTGTCTGGCCAATAATCATATCGGCGATTTTGGTGATCAGGCAATTATCCATACGAAGGATTTCCTGGAAAAGCATGACTGCCTGACTGTTGGGGTCGGAAAAAACAGGGATGAGGCGATTGAACCATTATTAACCGAGGCCAATGGTTTTCGGATTGCCGTAATCAATTTCTGCGATGCCACACAATATGCTGCAGGGAAAAAGTCTATTGGGCTCGCCCATATTGAAAAAAAGCTGCTCAGAAAATCAATCACCAAAGCCAGAAAAAATGCGGATATTGTGATTGTCGTCCTTCACGCTGATCTTGAATTTACCAATTATCCTTCACCGGCGCGGGTGAAACTTGCCAGAGACCTGGCCGGACTTGGCCCCGACATCATCATTCAGCATCACCCCCATGTACTTCAGGGGATAGAATATTATGGCAATACGCTGATTGCCTATTCGCTTGGGAATTTTGTTTTTCCGGTTTATGGGTCCGGTTATGGTGATAAATACCATGATAATGCCAGTGAAAGTGTTTATTTATCGGTTCATGTAAAAGAAGATGATGATGGTAAGCGGACAATGACGTATGATGTTGTTCCGGTGCAGCTTGATAAGCAGAATAATACGTTTTTTCCCGCGGAAGATAAATGTAAAGCGATTAAAGCAGATCTGAATAAATATAGTGAAGCTCTAAAAGATGATAAATTCCTGCGGGACGTTTATTATCAGGAATGTCGTAAACAGATGCGTGATCTGGTCTATGATCTTTACTACAGATCCGCTAAACATGGAATTATTGCAGGTTTCAGATATCTTAAAAAGCATCTTGAAACAAAATCGCACACAAACTGGATGCGTGGCTACTTCACATTTGGTAGATACTAAGCTGTTATTTAAAGGATATTTTAATACTAATCATTTACCAGTAGTATCCATAACAAAATTCAAAAATTATTAACTAAAGCAATAGTATATGTCCGAAGAACCAAGCATCAAAAAGAAAACCTTCTTTGCCACTTTATGGACCGTAAGTTCACGTATGGCGATCCGTCTGATTGGCATGGTCAGCCTGGTTATCATGGCAAAAATTTTGGGACCTGAGGATTATGGCCTGGTCGGTAAGGCAATGGTCGTTTATGGTTTTCTGGAACTGGTAACGGAACTTGGCCTGGAAGCGGCACTGATTACAAATCAGAAAGCCAGTCAGGATCATTACAATACCGTCTGGACAATACATATACTGCGCGGGCTTTTTATTGCCTTAATGCTTCTCATATTGGCTTATCCGGCATCCATATTTATGAAAGAAGAAGAAATCCGGCCGATTTTTTACTGCTATGCCGCCGTTTCATTTGTTGGCGGATTTTACAATATAGGCGTAGTCAATTTTCGTAAGGAAATGACTTTTTCAAAGGATTTTTATTATAATCTGGGCGCAAAAATTGCTGGGTTTGTGGTGGCCGTAACAACGGCCTATATCTGGGAAACATACTGGGCATTGGTTTTCGGGATTGTGGCAAGTACAGTTTCTAAAATTATATTAAGTTTTTCTATGTCGCCGATGCGGCCAAAACTGTCGCTGGTTGAATTTAAGTCGCTGTTTGATTTTTCAAAATGGATGCTGTTAAATGAGTTGATCAGTGCAATTTCGAGCAAAGCTGACGGGTTTATGCTTAGTGTGTTCACATCAACAGCAAATGTTGGTATTTATAATATGTCCTATGAAATTTCCGGCCTGCCTTCGACAGAGATAGCGATGCCTGTTGGGCGCGCCTGTACGCCAAGTTTTTCGAAACTTAAGGATAATATGGATGATTTTTCGGACATGTATATCTCAACAATCAGCATTGTGCTGGCGATTGTCATCCCGGCCGCAACAGGCGTCAGTATTCTAGCAGAGCAGGTTGTACATCTTGTGCTTGATGAAAGCTGGGTTGATGCGATCCCCGTCATTCAGGTGCTATCCATGTATGGACTTTGCCGGGCGACATTCCCGACATATATTTCAGCCATGCTCGCCTATAACCGACCCGATATTTTAACAAAAACATCGTTTATCAGTGTGTTTTACACGGTTGCCATATCGTATGTTGGTATTAGCCAGTTTGGATTTATGGGGCTTGTCTGGGGCGTGCTTCTTGTCGGTATTATCAGGGTTACGATCGCCCAGTTCATTGCCCGTCATTTAAAAATACTTTCATTCAGGACATTGGCGAAAAATATCTGGCGTGTCCTTCTTGCCAATTTTGCCATGATTGCCGGGCTATTTTATTATCTGCAATTTGATATTGCGTTTCTAGATGGCATGTTATTGATCAAATTTATCCTTGATGTCTTTGTCGGTGCTTCGGTCTTCGGTATAACCCTTGTTACGCTATGGGTCATGTGTGGCAAATGCGAGGGCCCCGAAAAAGCAATTCTCGGGACCCTGCTAAAAGGGCGCTGGGGAACGAGCTAGTCTTTAGCTCACAATTTTCTGAATAACTTCAAGAAATTTTATGACTTCTTCCGTCGTGTTGTAATGACACATGGAAACCCGCACGCAGTTTTTCTGACCCAGCGGGATCAGGATATTTCCAGAAAAATAGTCGTTTTTACGCACATGAACCCGGATACCATTTTCGCGAAGGGCAGTGACCACATCGACACTGTCCATGCCATCCACCCAGAATGAAACCAGACCTTTACGGTGTGGATTATCATTACCCCCGATGATGGTGATATTTTTAAAATCAGCCAGACCGGCTTGCCCGCCTGCGCCATGGATCATCTGATCGGTTATATCTTTTTCATGCTGGCTGACAGCCTTTCCTGCGGCAACAAGTCGCTCGCGAAGGTCCGCTGAATTACTTGAAAAGCCGCCAAGCCAGTTGAAATAATTCACCACTTCTGAAAAAGTCGCGTAGGAAGCCGTATCACGGGTCCCGAGTTCCCATTGATCTTCGGGTGATCCGATCAGGCGGTTATGGGGCAGGGTGGCTAGGCGCGGTGAAACCCATGCAATACCATAACCGTGTCTTGAGAAAACTTTGTAAGGGGAAATGACATAACCATCAATATCATAACTATCAATATCAAGCGCACCATGAGCGGCATGCTGAATGCCATCAACAATAATAATGCAGTCGGGTGAAATTTCACGGATCGTGGCTGCAATGGATTTAACATCAACAGATATGCCGGTCACGGGGCTTGTATGTAAAATGGTTGCAACCTTGGTTTTTTCTGAAACAAGCGGGCGATAATCTTCAGCACTGACGCTTCCGGTTTCGTTGTTGTGAATGACTTTTACATAATCAACACCGGCAATTTCGGCCCAGCGCGTGCAGGCGCTTACCGATGCCGGGTGTTCTAACGTACTTCCCAGTACTTCGCTATCTTTGGGAATGCTGAGTATGGCAGCACTGATCAGTCGAAACAAAAGCTCTGTTCCGCTTTCACCAACAAAAACGGGTCCATCTGATGCGCCAAAAAAAATCCTGATGTCAGTTTTGGCCTTGTTGATGATATTTGTGAGTTCGATTGATGCAGGGTTATCCCGTCCCTGATTATCCGGAACGGCTGCCAGCTCTTTTGACCGTTCAACCACTGACTTCAGGGTCAGGGCGCCACCGGCATTTTCAAAAAATATTCTTTTCCCCTGATAGGGGCAATGATCCACCAATTCAAAGCAATCGCGGACTTTGGTCATCAGTTCATTATTAAACATTGGGTATAACCTTTAATTAATTTATGCTTATTCATAGCGACAAAATTATCAATGATCAATCACAGTAATGTGATTAAATTTGGGTGGTTAAATTTTGTTGCTTCGCTAAGCTGATCATTCAATTTATAACTCAGGGGAAAAATCATGAGTAATGACACTATTCTTTCTTCGCAGCGGCGAAATATTGAAATTTCTTTGTTGTTGATCCGCCTAACAGTTTTTCTTGTCATGCTGGTTTGGACAATTGATAAATTTACCAATCCAGGACACGGGGCTAGAATCCTTGAAAGTTTTTATTTTATTGAAGGGGCAGGTGAAACCATCGTTATGATGATGGGGGCAATTGAAATTGTGCTTATATTTGCCTTCGTTGCCGGACTTTGGAAAAAATATACATATGGTATTATTCTCATTCTGCATGGGCTAACAACCTTTGCATCATGGAAACAATATCTGGAAATGAATTTACTATTTTATGCAGCATGGCCAATGCTGGCGGCTTGTATTACACTTTATTTACTTCGTGACCTTGATGTAAAATTCTCTCTATCAAAGTAAATTAAATTAGCTTTTTAATGTCCGAAATCGTACAATATTGTTCGTTTTCGGACATGTTTCGGTGAGGATATTTAAGTATAATCTGATAACTATTTGATCTAAAATCATTTAATTTTTGGCATAAATTTTGCACTTAATAAGAATATAGCGCTGTGTTTATGAATATAGGGAAGGATTAAACGATGCTCAAAAGTTATCTGACAAGTACAATTCGCGACATTTTCAATAATAAAGGCTACAGCGCCATAAATATTATTGGCCTGGCGGTGGCTATGGCCGCCTGCCTATTGATTTTCCTATTCGTTACTGATGAACTTGGCTATGATAAATTTATTCCTGATGCTGATCGCACTTACCGAATTGAGGTAACCGCGAAATCGCCAAACCGTGCTGATGAGAAATATCCCTGGTTTATGGGGGCATATGGTCCTTTAATAAAAGAAAGATCCCCGGATGTTGAGGATACAACCCGTTATCAGACAAACAGGTTAGCAGTTGGGGTAGGGGACAGGTTTTTTTATGAAAACATAACATTTTCTGATCCAAACTTTCTGGATTTTATGGGCCTGTCTGTCCCGCCTGATATTCTCAATGACCAGCAGGCGATCGTTATTACCCAAAAAATAGCCAATAAATATTTCCCAAATGAGGATGCTGTCGGAAAAACAATGACGATTGCCGGCACGGTTGATTATCGGGTGGCTTATGTCATGCCGGATCTGCCCCATAAGTCGCATCTGGCGATTGATATGGTGGCACCCTATAATCAGGAATTTTTCAGTGGTATAAATACGGAATATTTGTCCATGAATAATGCGACTTATGTAAGAATGAAGCCAGGTCGGTCCCCGGAACTGTTAAGACCGCTCATTGCAACGCTGATTGATGAAAATGTTCCGCAAAATGATCAGGGTGCAAAGGCCAGTTCCTACCGTATACCCACATTTATTGCCGTGCAGGATATTTATCTGAAATCACCTGCCGGTGTTATCGGAAAAGCGAGCGGCGATATTACAGTCGTAATTGGGTTTATCAGTGTCGCCATTCTGATTGTGGTCATTGCTACGGTAAATTATATCAATCTGGCGACCGCAAGGGCCATAAAACGCGCGCGCGAAGTCGGCATCCGTAAAGTTATGGGCGCAACGAGGAAACAGCTTATTTCCCAGTTTCTGGGGGAATCCGTCATGATCACTCTTATTGCTGCAATTTTTGCGCTTGCCTTTGTAGAAATTATTCTGCCCACATTTAATGCAGCGCTGGATCGCCAGATCAGCTTTGAATTTATTGAAAAGCCCCTGATTTTAGTATTGCTTCTGATGATAACTGCTCTGATCGGTATTATTGCAGGGCTTTACCCTGCTTTTTATCTTTCCGCTTTTAATCCGGCAACTGTGCTTAAGTCTGATCAGGGTGATAAAAAAACAATTTTTCTTCGCCAGTTTCTGGTTTTCCTTCAGTTTTCAATCGCCATAACCCTGATTGCCGGGACAACGGTAGTGGTTCGCCAAACCATGTTCGCAACCAATATGGATCCTGGTTACGATAAAGAAGGTGTGCTGACCATTCATAATTTAAGAAGTAATAACCTTCTGGATAAAGTTGAGCTTCTGGACCAGCAGCTTTCGACAATTGAGGGAATTACTTCCGTTGCCGCATCACAGTTTGTGCCTACTGACCTCTATGATTTCACGACAGGGATGAGCTTCGTTGGAAAGCCTGATGCGCCATTTGCCATGAGTATATTATCCCATGAAGCGCAATTCTTTGATTTATACCGCCTGCGCCTTAAAGCCGGCCGCAAGCTTGAAAAAGATCGGCTGAGTGACAAAATTACTCAGTTCCCGGAAAAAGATAATGAAACCGTTGAAACAAATGTTTTGCTAAATGAAACGGCAGCCCGCATTCTTGGGTTTTCCAAAGCGGATGATGCATTGGGTCAGCAAATAAAATGGGATTTACAGGGACCGGGGCAGGCCGCCATTTTTACAGTTGTCGGTGTGATTGAGGATTTTCATCTACGCTCGATCCATAATACTGTCCGTCCCATGCTCTATCTTAACGCACCTGCCTTTTACCGGACATTAAGCCTGCGATTTTCAACAAATGATTTTCCGGCTCTTATTTCAAAACTTGAACGCAAATGGTCCGAAATCGCACCGGGCGTTCCGCTGGGATATCAGATACTGTCCGAACAGGTCGACCAGTTTTATTCGTCTGAAAACAAACAAATGAAAGTGTTTGTTACCTTTGCGATCCTTGCCATTATTATTTCTGCAATTGGTCTTTTGGGTCTGACGGCTTTTTCTGCTGAACGGCGGACCAGGGAAATTGGTATTCGTAAAGTGCTTGGGGCACGGACCTTTGATATTATCCGACTTATGCTTGGTCAGTTTTCGCGGCCGGTCCTCGTTGCCAATCTTGTGGCCTTGCCGATTGCATGGTTTTTGATGGACCGCTGGCTTTCCGATTTTGAATATCGCATTGATTTAAATATATTGTGGTTTATCGGCGCAGGGCTTGCCGCGCTTCTGATCGCCTGGATTACCGTAATCGGCTATTCCTATAAAGCGGCGCAGGCAAACCCGGCCGATGCATTACGTTATGAATAGGTCCGTCTGAATAAAATCTACTGACCGGCGGAAAGATGCTCGAGCCTTAACCCTTTGGCTGTTCTTGGCTTGAAACCTCGCCAGCGCTTGTCGCCGGTGGCGTCATTGGCTTCAGTTTCCAGAGAGAGATACTCGTCCATCCTGTCATCGTTTTTAAGCAGCTTACCAAAATAGGCGGTGACAAAATGATCAGCAATATTATTCATGCGCAGCTGATCCCAGACCGGGTCCGAATAATGGGCATAAGCAAAACTTTTACCGTCATTATAGGTCGCGGTGAAGGCCTCAGCCGGGGCCGGAATAGGGGCAGCAGTGTTATGATTGCCATTTTCAAATGTCAGTAGATAGCGGTCCGTGTTCACGGCTTTTTTGAAGATCAGCTTCGTCCCTTTTTCATAGCCGGAGACGTCATCAACACTGCCGGAAATAAAAAACATTGGTTTTTTAATATTTGCTAGACCCGCATCGTCCCAGAAACCGCGTTCCATCCCCCAAGGGGCAATAGCGACAATCGCTTTAAAGCGGGGATCAATAAGTTTCTTGTAATTATCAGAGCCCACAGTAATTTTTGAGAGAATACTTTCAGGGGAAGCATCATCGGTTTCACTTATTTTTTGGCTAACGCCGCCACCGGCGGTAATGACAGCGCCATATCCACCCATGGAATAGCCTATGAGACCCGTATTGTCAGTATCAACTATATTTTCCAGGAAATGTTCTTTTTCCTTGTCGAAACGGGTGATTTCATCCAGAACAAATTTTTGGTCATAAGGCCTGTTCAGAAGCGTGCTTGGAAAAGCGCCTGCATCCTGATAATTGCTGTCGGTGTGATCAATGGCAACCACCACATAACCAATTGATGCGAGATGCTCACCAAAATGGCTCATAAGAAACCGATTGCCGGGATAGCCATGCGAAATGATTACAAGCGGGTATTTCTGCCCGATGAGTGGATTTGCGTCACGGACGGCTGCACCATAAAGATCAACAAGCGTTTTTCCGTCCCGCAGATATACATTATTGTATGTCCCACCGACCTTATCCGTATCGGCGGGGTACCAAACTTCCACTGTCAGCGGTCGGTCATAATGGGGAAGGGGTTTTCCTTTTTCAATATGGACCACATCAATCTGGTTTTTATGGATTAAATTAAGGGTGCGGACACCAATTTTATAATGACCCCGCGATGCCAGTTCAGGGGCATCAGGCCATAATCCATCAACGCTGTTATCGCGGGCGTTGGTGCTTATTGATGTCATAAAACCCAACACTATAATCAATATTATTTTTTTCATTTCTTGCTTCCAATCTTTTATTTCCAGTCAGGTGGCGTAATCAAATTGGCAAGCAGTCGTGCGGCGCCGGGTACCTGATGTTCAAGCTGATGGTGAAGGATCAGCGAACAATGATGATGCCAGCCATCACCAATTTTACCGCTGATCAGGCCACCTTTGAGGGGCGGTTTACCACGGTCCGACATGCTGAGCAGAAATTCATATTCTTTTGACGCATGATCGACAAAATATAGGCCGCGTTCCTGATCCCAGTCTGCCCAGTCGGCGTCACCGAGTTTATTTGGTGCATTCAGCAGATGATGATCAGGAAGCAGGTAATTGACCTTGGCATTGGGATCTGTAATCCGCCAACGGAACGATGGGGTGCCGATATAAATCGGTCGAGGCGGTGTTGTTTCATTATTCCAGTCATCATCCGTGCGGTTATACTGGGTCACCAGATTGCCGCCATGTTCCACATAAGTGCGAAGGAAGGGGCTGGTGGCGGTCAGATCAGCCCTGAAGGCACGAATACCAATCACAATAGTGTCATAGGCTGATAAATCCTGGGTTTTAAGATCATCAACACTCAGCATGGTGACATTAACACCAAATTGCTGCAGCCAGTAATAAACGCGGTCGGCCCCGCGATCAACATAGCCAACTTTTAGGCGCGCCGGAATTTCAAGATCAATCGGCTGGACATCCAATGTATTTGGGACAATTTTACATGTGTTCCTGATATGGGGATAATCCATCAGTCGCACATTTTCTTCAACCCTTTGGCCGTCCGCAGTGGCATATGGGGTCATGGTTAGGCGATCACTGTTCGTTGGACCGGAAATGGTGAATTTATATTTTGATGATCCGGGCAAAGTGCCTTTTTTAACCTTGTAATTTGGCGGCATCACTGTCCAGCCATTTGGCGCATCAAGTCCGATCACCACATCACTTGACATGTCAGTAAATTTATCAACCGACAGCATAGCCTGAACCGGGTCACCGTCCGTTAACCGGTTATAAAAAATGCCGCTCGCTTCCCAGCTGAGATTAACAGGCGGCACCACAAGCACGGGGTTAGCCGGTAACAGATAAGCAAGCCCCGCATCTCCAACACCGATGATGGCAGAGAAATGCTCAAGTCCCCAGAAGGGTTCATAATTTTTGTTGAGCGGATTATGATAGGGCGCATCTTTCGGCACGGACAGGCGGATGCTTATATCTTTTTGTTTCCCCGGTTCAATATTAAAATCTTTTAAATTGATGGCTTTGGGGTTTGAAGTGTCGGTCCCAATGACCGATAGTCCGACTTTGCTAACCGGCTTGTCACTGGTGTTATAGAGGGAAATTTTCCCAGTAAATTCCTGCCCCGGACTGACAAAATTACTGTCCCAGATAATTTCGGCTCTAAGGCCGGAGGCTTCATAAATGGCAATGCCGAGTTGCTTTTTCTTTAACGCAAGCCGATGGGCAAAATCTTCGGAAAGATCGTCAGATGCTGTGCTTAAAAGACTTTGTGCCTGGGTTAAATTTTCAGAAAGCATATTTAAATGATCAAGCACGCGGGCGCGATCAGGAAAAGCGGCCATGGCATCATTCAAATTTTTCTGGGCCTGGTTAAGGGCTGCGGCAAGCTTGCCATCGGTTTTATCCGCCATATCGGAAAATGTCCGCATCAGGCCGTCAAAAACATCCTTTTCCTGAAGCGGAATATCAATGTGGGATTTAAGACGGTGAAGGTGGCTTAACTCCGGGGCAGCATCATACCATCTGCCCATGCCCTGTGTCAGGTGTCTGACCCTTGACCATTCGCCGATCTGCCGGTATGTCGCCCCATTTATCGGGTCATAAAGCCCGGTTGGAATAGCAACTGTGGCATCAGGCGGTGCTTCACTGTCATCATACACGGTTCCGGCCCCGCTGGACGCCGAAAGATAGAGCTTTTTGGCTTTCCATGGCTTAAGGCCGTCTTTGGTGATCTGCTCCGGGAAGGCGTTCGGATCTGCCGCCAGATCATAGGCATCAATCGTTGCCCGTGTTACGGCGCGGTGGTGACCATGCTGACCGTCCACATCAAGAAAGGTAGGGGATAAAATATCAGGCTTTTGCTCACGGATGATGCGCACAAGCCGTTCACGCATAAGGTCTTTTCCCCAATGTTCTTCCGCCTCTGCAGGGTCGGTGGAAAAACCGAAATCATCAATTTCATCACCAAAGCGGGCCGAATAAAAATGCACGGACATGGGAATTTCACTTGCTGCTGCCTCAAGTTCTTCCGTCCGGAAAGCGCCAAGATCATCGCCTGCTTCTGTGCCGATGGCATTTTGGCCGCCTTTGCCGCGGGTGGCGGTGGCGTACATGACGCGCACACCCTGGTTTCTTGCAAGATAGGCAAGAATATGGGACCGCTCATCATCCGGGTGAGCACCGCAATTCATAAAACTGCCCACATGTTTCAGTGGCGTTAGTACATTCCAAAGTCTGTTTATTCCGCTGAGCTGATGTTGTTCGTTAATTCGGCGCTGAGATTCAGTCATGTGATTTGTCCCTGTTGTTATCCGAATAATTTAACGGCTATGACGTTTAAGTCAATAGACTGGAATTCACATATGTTTCAGTTTATGGTACTTGGAAAATAAACCAAAGAAATAATGATGCGGGGAACTCGAGAGTGCGGCTATTCATTGCCATTTTTTTTATGCTTCCGATTGCTGCTGTGGCCCATGCGGTGGAGATCGACTATTGGCAATATAGCTATAAAAGCCGCGTTGATGCCATGGACAGGCTAATCGCCGCTTTCGAAGCGGAAAATCCTGATATCAAAGTCCATCAAACCACGTTTCCCTATGCCCAGTACCGGACCAAGGTGGCAGCCGCTGTCAGTGCCGGTGAAGGGCCGGATGTGGTGCAGCTTTATTATGGTTGGCTGGATGACTATTTAAACGCGGGAATTTTAAAACCGCTCAGCGAAGAAAATTTTCCGGCGGCTGAAATTGAAAAAGACTTTTTTCCCATCGTCCATAACATGAAAGCGGATGGTCAATATTTCGCTCTGCCGACCGCGGTCAGGTCACTTGGTCTGTTCTGGAATAAAAAGCTGTTCCGGGAAGCTGGGCTTGATCCTGACATACCACCCAAAACGCTGGATGAACTCGCCGACTTTGCCAAAAAACTGACCAAACATGACCGTGCGGGCAACATTATTCAGGTCGGCATTACAATCGGTCCTATTGATCAGGATCATAACTGGTGGCGGGAAGTGCTGGTCCGTCAGTTCGGCGGGACACCCTATAATGCGGATAACACAAAAGTCACCTATGATGATGAAGCGGGTATTCAGGCTTTTGATTATTATGCGGGGTTGGTCACCGATCATAAGGTAAGTGTGGTTGATTTTATGGATAAAGGGGAAATTGCCTTCAAAGCGGGAAGGGCGGCAATACATATAGACGGATCATTCGCCCTTTCCACGTTTGATCGGGCCAGACGGCTTGATTACGGGGTGGCGGAACTTCCCACCTATGATGGAATAAAGTCAAATTTTGCCTCTTATTGGGTCAATGGAATCACCAGCAAGGCAACGGGTGAAAAGAGGGAGGCGGCGGAAAAATTTCTTAAATTCATTACATCTGAAAAGGCCATGCAGCTATGGCTGGATCAGGTGGGGGAGCTACCGGCGCGCCGCGCGGTGGCAAACCGACCGGAAAACAGGGATAACCCGAAATTTGGCCCATTTATAAGGGGACTTGATTATGCCCATTCAACAAAATTTTATTCGGAAGCGGAGCAAAGGCGCACCGTGGTTGATATGCTGGATAGGGTGGTCTTAAACGGCATGAGTGTCGCGCGCAGTCTGCGAATAGCGGCGGAAGAAGACCAGGCAATCATTGATAAGGCGAGAATGAAATGAGCATTGATAAAAAACGAGCCGTTACCGCCTGGTGCTTTATATCGGTGCCAATAGTATATTTTATTCTGGTGCGTTTTTATCCGACCCTAGATGCCTTCAGCATTTCGCTGACCGACTGGAATATTGTTGGTAAGAAAACCTATATCGGCTTTGATAATTTTGTCCGCCTTTGGCATGATCCGGTTTTCTGGCAGGTGCTTGGCAACACGTTTGAATATCTTTTGCTTGGGGTCCCGATATCGCTCATTCTTTCCTTTATTGTCGCCCATTCACTTGACCAGATCCGCTTTGGGCATGGGGTCCTGCGGGCCTGTTATTTTATCCCGTTTCTGACGACGGCGGTGGCGATGGCCTGGGTCTGGCGCTGGTTTTATCAGCCGGTCCCTGTGGGGATGATTAATCTTGCCCTTGGCCAGATGGGGATTAAGCAACTTGATTTTCTCCGCTCCACGACAGAGGCGCTCCCCGCGGTGCTGGCCCCCGCGATCTGGGCCGGGCTGGGCTTTCAGATAGTCATTTTTATGGCGGGGCTCAGGGCTATTCCGCAAAGCTATTACGAAGCGGCGAAAATTGACGGCGCAAGCGGTTTTCGTATTTTACGGGAAATAACCCTACCGCAGCTTCGCCCGACCATCGTGTTTCTGACCGTGATCAGCTCAATCGGTTTCCTACGCATTTTTGATCAGGTCTATAACATGACGCAGGAAGGGGAAGGCGGCCCCCTTAACGCCACCCGTCCATTGGTATTGCATATTTACAAGGCGGCGTTTGAGCGTTTTGAAATGGGCATGGCCGCGGCGCAGACGGTGGTTTTATTCACCATTTTGCTGATTATCACCATTATCCAGCTTAGGGTGCTTAAAAATGGCTGAAATTAAAGCGCCCATCCGTCCCGGAAAAATTATCATTTGGTGCCTATTATTCATCGGGGCGGTGATTATGATGACGCCGATTATTTTTATGTTTTCCGCCAGTTTTAAATATAATGATGAAATTTATGAACTGGCACTTATAAGTTCAGAACCAACTTTAAGTAATTATATTTATCTATTTGAAAATACAGAATTTTTATTATGGTTTAAAAATTCAATCCTGGTGGCATTGGCTTCAACTGTTTCGGTGCTGTTTTTTGACAGTCTGGTTGGTTATACCTTGGCCAAATTTCGCTTCCGCGGGCGCAAGCTGGTCTTCATCGCCATTTTAAGCACATTGATGATCCCGACCGAAATGCTGGTGATTCCGTGGTATATTCTGGCGCGTGATTTTGGTCTGCTCGATAGCTATATCGGGCTGATATTCCCAGGGATTATGACGGGATTAGGTGTTTTTCTGATGAAACAGTTTTTTGAAAGCGTGCCTGATGATTATCTGGACGCGGCCCGCATTGACGGGCTTTCCGAATTTCGGATATTTACCCAGATTGCCATGCCGCTGGTGGCACCGGCCTTATCAGCCCTGGCAATATTCACGTTTCTCGGTAACTGGACCGCATTTTTATGGCCGCTAATTGTTACTTCAAGCGCGGAGCTTTTCACTATCCCTGTTGGGCTTTCGTCCTTTTCCGGCGAATTTCAGAGCGAATGGGAAATGATCATGACCGGGGCGGCTGTGGCGACATTACCAACTTTACTGGTGTTTTTATTTTTGCAGCGGTATATCATCCGTGGCGTGATATTAGGAGGACTAAAGGGATAATCATGGCAAAAAAGCAGGATCAGGCCAGGGCTGGCATTATTGACAATTCAAATTTCCCTAATGAAACCTATAAGGAAACGGTGCTTGCCCCGCTTTTTGAGGCATCAAAAACAACATTTGCCGATTATCATTTCCGGGTAAATCTGGCCCATGCCGTGATGCTGGTGGAACAGGGTATATTAACGGCGGAGCAGGGCGCGGAAATTTTAAAAAGCCTTATTTCCATTGAAGAAAATCTTGATCTGGCGACGCTCACATATACCGGCGAGGTCGAGGATTACTTTTTCTATGTCGAGGGCGAGCTGAATAAAGCGTTGGGGCCCGATCTGGCCGGGCGGCTCCATACAGGGCGCAGCCGTAATGATATTGACCACACGATCTTTAAAATGCATCTGATGGACCTTTCCGCCGTGCTGCTGACGGAACTTAATCAACTTATCGCAACCCTGCTTCGGGTGGCAGAAGGCGGCAAATCCACCATAATTCTTGCCTATACCCACGGGCAACCGGCGCAGCCGACCACATGGGGCCATTATCTGGGTGCCTTTATTGAAATATTGCAGCGCGATGTGGAGCGGATCACCCTTGGCCGCAATACGGCAGAGCTTTGTTCCATGGGCGCGGCCGCCATCACCACCACAGGCTTTAATTTAAACCGGGAAAGAATGGCGGAACTGCTGGGCTTTGCCGCACCGCTTGAAAATTCATATGGCTGTATTTCCAGCGTTGATTATGTCACCGGGCTTTATAGCGCGATGAAGGTGATGTTCCTCAATATCGGCCGCTTTGTCCAGGACCTGGCCCAGCGCAGCAGTTTTGAGCTGGGCCATATTTATGTGCCCAATGAATTTGTCCAGATCAGCTCGATCATGCCGCAAAAAAGAAACCCTGTGCCAATTGAACATATGCGGCTGATGGCGTCCCTGTCCGCCGGGCATTGCGACACCATTATAAACACCATGCATAACACACCGTTCACGGACATGAACGATTCCGAAACTGAAGTCCAGACCGTTGGTCACAAAGCCTTTGAAAGCGGCGTGCGATTATTACGGCTTTTAAATGATTTTATCGGTGCTGTGCAGATCGACGAGGGGAAAATTGCCAAACATATCGGGCAGAGTTGCGCCACCATCACCGAAATTGCGGACAGCATTGCCCGTATTGAAAAATTATCCTTTCGCAATGCCCATGAAATTGCTGCCGACATGTCGCGCGCGGCGATTGCCAAAAAAATCGCACTCGACGAATTTGAATATGCTGAATTCAGCAAAATTTATAAAACACACACCGCAAAGGCACCGAAAATAGACGCGGAAAAATTAAAGGAAATCGCCAGCCCCGGATATTTCATTGCCGTGCGGAAAATTACCGGCGGCCCGGCCATTCCGGCCTTTGAAGAAAGTCTTAAAAAATATAACGCCCGGGCGATCGCACACAGTAATGAAAATGTCGCTTTTTTTGAGCGGCTGATCGGTGCGCGCGAAAATCTGGCTGATGCGGTAAAAAAACTGACACAGAATAAGGGGAGCGATTAATGGCGAGCGTGACATTATCGGATATTTCAAAAAATTACGGCAAAGTTTCGGTCATTGAGCATCTTGACCTTGAAATCATGGATAAGGAATTTATTGTTCTGGTCGGCCCGTCCGGGTGTGGCAAATCAACCCTGCTGCGTATGATTGCGGGGCTTGAGGATATTACGGGTGGTAAAATATCCATCGCCGACCGTGTGGTCAATAATCTTGAGCCGCGCGACCGCGACATCGCCATGGTGTTCCAGAATTATGCCCTTTACCCGCATATGAATGTATATAAAAATATATCCTTCGGCCTTCGCGCCCGTAAAACGCCAAAATCGGACATTGAAAAGCAGGTCGCCAAGGTCGCTGAAATTCTGGGGATAAGAGAACTCCTTAACCGAAAACCGTCCGAGCTTTCCGGCGGGCAGCGCCAGCGGGTCGCTATGGGCCGGGCCATGGTGCGTAACCCGGCAGTGTTCCTGTTTGATGAACCCTTATCCAACCTTGATGCCAAGCTGCGCGCAACCATGCGGGCGGAAATAAAAAAACTGCACCGCACTGTCGAGACCACGATGATTTATGTCACCCATGATCAGGTGGAGGCGATGAC
>JAGREE010000036.1 GCA_020446675.1 Alphaproteobacteria bacterium
TCCAGCCGTTTCATTTTATCTGTGACAGCTATACGCTTAGGGTAATCTCCGTTATAATAATACGCTTCAAGTTGATAATTTTCATCAAAATCTGCATCAATAATATCAAATTTATCATTACCCGCTATTTTCCTTATTTTTCTATTCTCACTAACATCATATAAAAATAACGCGTCATTATTATTTTCATCTATAGCAATTATATAAATTTGATTTGGGTCATCTGAAAAGCTTAAAAAACGCCATTTAGAGTTAAAGTAATCCTCATTAATTTTTCCTGTTCCAAGATGGATTGTTTTATCATAGATTTTTTCCCAATCATCAATTTCTGATTTTCTATAGTAACTGCTTCTTACAACTGTATTTGACCAGATCGAATTGCCTCCTCCACTGGCAAACCTGAATACACCATTTTTATCCATTTTGTAATTTCTGGCATATATAGGGCCAAAGACAATCTTTTCCTCCTCAGATGTTTTGATGTTTAGTTTATATATATCTTCCCCATATTGGGTTAATACATAATCAGGTTCATTAGGTAATATATTAATTATACTATGATTGATTGTTATAATATTACTGCCATCCCAATCAGATATATAATACCCACTTGAAATTGGAATTGCTTCTTTATCTTCAAAAAACCTATTTGTATTATCTGCTAAATACACAATTCTTTCATCATCATACCAATAAGCTCTTCTTATACCATTCCTACCAAACTGCATTCGGTAAGCTGTTTCTTCTCCTCCAGATAATGTACTTACAATAATAGCCGTATTATCGTCTTCATCTTTACTTACAAAAAGCAATTTATTGCCATCAGGGGAAATCCTTACATTGGTAAACTCCTCGCCAGATGCAAAGTCTTGTGCAGAAATACCCACTTCTTGAGACCAGGAATTAATTGTTAATTGGAACAGAATAACTGCTGCAATGAAATGGCTGTATTTGCTAAACAAAATGCCCCCTTTAATATACAATGCATTTATTTTTTACATAAGATAAATATAAATTCAAGTCTACAACTATGGAGATAATATGGATAATCTTAAATTAATGATGGATGTTATTGGCTGGGTCGGGGCATTGTCCTTACTGCTTGCCTATTTGCTAATTTCAAATGGTAAGCTGGATGCCAGCACAAAGCTCTATCAGTATTTAAACCTGATCGGAAGTTTTTGTCTGATCAGCAATACTTATTATTACGGAACCATGGCACTTGTTTTTCTGAATACGGTGTGGGCACTGATTGGTATAAACAGCCTGCGCAAATTAATCACCAAAGAAAATTAGGTTTTTTAAAAATAACATATTAACTTTAGCTTATTTTAATCATTTATTATTAGTATTTTTTCAAAATAACGCTACCATACATTTATTAAATAACGGATGCCAAGTGATCTCGGAAAAAAGAAAAAGTTTATCTTATAAAAAAATGCTGCCTTTTATTGGCATTATTACCCTGTTACTGACTGGATGTGGTGGCGGTGGTACAGGAACTAGTGGAGGCACAACAGGCCCGACAATTGTTAGCCCGCCAGCACCGGTTCCAACCCCTGATCCTGCCCCAACACCAATAGCCTATAACACAGCTGAATATCGCCAAAACCCTTCACTGGCACAAATGAATATTCAGGCAGCCTATTTAAATGGTATCACGGGTGATGGAATTTTGGTTGCCGTCATTGATTCAGGTGTTACTGAAGTGCCGGAGCTTCAGGGCAAGCTTCATCCAAGCAGTACAAATATAGCCACGGGTGATCCAAATGATCGCAATGATTTAAACGGACATGGTACTGCAATGGCAGGGATCATTGCAGCAAACAGGGACCAGGATACAAATTTTGACAGCTTTAATATGCATGGCTCTGCCTTCAATGCCCAAATTTTAAATATAAATTCGACCACAGCGGCGGATTGCACAGATTTTAATAATTGTTCTTTTTTACATTCTGATATCGCATTGGCATTTGATTATGCTGTTGCTCATAATGCTAAAATCATCAATGAAAGCCTTGGATCTGATAGTCCAAGTGCCCCATCTTTACAACTTGCAACGAAAAATGCCGTTGAAGCAGGTCTTCTAATTGTTCTGCCCGCAGGAAATATTGCTGCAGGAGACCCCCCGGGAACGGGCGACAGCGTTGAAGGATCATCAGAAGTTGCTTATGCTGACTGGGCGAATGGTCAGATAATAATTGCCGGTTCTGTTGATGAGAATAATGTCATTTCCGATTTCAGCTATAAGGCCGGGGACGCCGCAAAGGATGTTTATTTAATGGCTCCCGGCAGCGGCATCATTGCCCCTGATCACGATCCGGATAATGATTATGACTATGTGGAAATCCAGGGCACTTCTGCTTCAACTGCCCAGATTTCAGGTATCGCTGCCCTGCTGATGGAAGCCTTTCCCAATCTTACCGCAGCTCAGGTTGCTGATCTGCTTTTTACGACCGCAACGGACCTTGGAGATCCTGGTGTTGATGCCATTTATGGTCGCGGACTAGTTAATGTCGAAGAAGCCTTTAGCGCCCAAGGCACATTATCAATTGCCGGAACAGGAATAGCAGCAGGTGTTGACATTGGCACCAGAGACAGTGTTGCCCAGCAGAACCTTATTTTTTCGGGTGGCGCATTCGGGGCGGATATTTCATTTTCCGACGAATTTGATAACATTATGGTGCTCGATAAATACCAACGATCTTTTCATATTAATTTCTCCGGCGGTATATATGCACCGGAACCGGTATTGGCGCTGGATCGTTTTTTAGAAAATAACTTGAGCAGCCGCTATCAGCAGTTGCGGGTTGATGACCGCACAACATTAAAGCTCGGCTGGCAACATAACACCAGATTTAATGAAATTGATAAAAATATTTTCAGCGGTCATCTTGGACGCGAGAGAAGAGCTGAAAACCTCCGAATGTCCCTTGCCTATGATTTAGGCGATAAACAAGTAGCAAGAATTTCGGGCGGCATGTCTATTGCAGAAATGATGGAGGATTACCGCCCTGACGATTATATTGCGCAAGGAAAATTTGGGTTTAGCTCCCTGTTAAATGCCCGCGGTATCCGGGCTCTCTCCTATAAATCCATGCTTGGTAAAAAAAGCACATTTGAAACCGCTTATGCCAATAGCAAAATGACCTTTAACGAAAATCTCTTTGGTCATAATTTAAAAAGCGAAAGCACACTTTTTTTAAACCGCTATTCGCATTTTGTATCCGATAAGCTTTTGATTAGTTTTGATCTAGGACTGCTTAATGAAAAAGGCAGCGTTCTCGGGGCTGTCTCAACGGGTGCGCTCGAAATCGGATCCGGCGCCAGAACCGCTTTCAGCGGAACAAATATGGATTACAGGATTTCAGAAAACAGCAGCTTTTTTGCACGGGCTTCTTACGGTATTACCTCGGTTGATCAAAGCGGCAAAAGCCTCTTAAGCAATATTTCAACTCTAAAATCAATGAGCTATCTGGTTGGGTTTAAATCAAACGGCCTGATCCTTGAAAATGATCAGTTTTCATTGACAATGAGCCAACCGTTAAGACTTCAAACCGGGTATGCGACAATCAGCAATGCTATAGACAGAAATTACTTAACTGATCAATATACTATGGCCTATGAACGCTTTTCCCTTGCTCCAGGGGGGCGGGAGCAGGATTTTGAACTTTCCTATTCCATTGCGGACTTTCATGGCGCAAGACTGCAGCTTAATCTGCTTCATCAGTTAAACCCCGGCCATTTAAGCAGCATAAAAAATGCAACAAGCCTGCTTTTCAGAGTTGGGTCAGCGTTTTGATATGGCAGAAATTCTCAGTCTCAGCAAAGCCAGAAAGAAAAAGGTCCGTGCAGTGAAAGAAACACGTGCCTCTGAAAATCGTGTCAAATTCGGCCGGACAAAAGCGGAGAAGAAACTGACCGAAGCAAAGAAAGCAAAACGGGAAAAGGATTTAAGCGCCCACAAGCGCGATGATTAATTTTCGTCCTCTTCACCCGGCTTATAATAATCCGGCAGGTGCATTTTGACCACTTCGCTATCCTCCGCCCAGGCATGACAGCTATTGAGGACAAACGGTTTCACATTCTTGTCATGATCCTTATTTTCTGAGGCGTTTTTCTGAATATTTCCCATCAAAGTCTGAAATGACACTGTTGCCAGCGGCTGAAGCAGTTCCGTTATATGGGTACAGCCATTTCTGCCTTTAACCTTTTCATTTATGGCACGGCGCCATCCAGGTCCAATGCGAATGCCAATCAGCTGCCTGTAGGCATCCGTGATGGCTGGACACATTTCAAACGGGCTATTGTCGGTTGCGGCTTCGGCATCCCTGATGACAAATTGATCATCCACCGTCAACCGCACCCACATTTCATGGATCGGCTCACCCGCTTTGATCCCCTGCCGCCAGCGGTTTTCAATGTCATAGCTTTTGATATCCGTCATATGGGCTTCGATATCCCAAAGCCCGTCTTCACGGTGAAAGCCATTGAGTTCAATGTTGCGGGTATGGATTTTTTTTCGTGCGGCAGGTGCTGATAATGGCATTTAAGGGTCCCAAAATTTACTGAAGTTGCCTGATTTATATCCCAACAATTTAAATTAGTCATGGTATTTACTGCGCTAATGGGTTATTTCAGAAAAAAATCCAGGAAGAAATGATGACGAAAAAAGCAGTTGTTTTATTAAGTGGCGGACTTGACAGCTCAACCTGTGTGGCGATTGCACAGGATCAGGGCTTTGAGGTTTATGGGCTCAGCTTTCGTTATGGACAGCGTGACACCCATGAACTCGACGCTGCCGAAGCGGTTGCCAGGGCCATGAATATAAATAAGCATGTGATTATTGATATTGATCTTCGTGCCTTTGGCGGATCGGCCCTGACCGATAATATTGATGTTCCAAAAGGGCGGACATCGGAAGAAATGGATAGCGAAATACCGGTCACATATGTCCCTGCCCGCAATACGATTTTTCTGTCCTTTGCCCTTGCCTATGCCGAGACGTTAAAAAGCGATGATATTTTCATTGGGGTCAATGCCCTAGATTATAGTGGTTATCCAGACTGCCGCCCTGAATATATTGCCGCTTTCCAGGCAATGGCCCGCCTCGCCACCAAAGCCGGCGTTGAAGGTGCCGGAGTCAGGATTAACACGCCCCTGATCAATATGAGCAAGGCGGACATCATTAAAACCGGGTTATCCCTCGGGGTTGATTATGCCATCACCACCAGCTGTTATGACCCTGATGAAATGGGCATTGCCTGTGGTCAGTGTGACAGCTGCCTTCTGCGCCTTAAGGGCTTTGCCGAGGCTGGCTCAACAGACCCGATCAGGTATCAGTCGTGACCTATTCTGTTAAAGAAATTTTTTATACATTGCAGGGCGAAGGCGCACAAAGCGGCCGCCCGGCCGTTTTCTGCCGTTTTTCCGGATGCAATCTCTGGTCCGGGCTTGAACGCGACCGGGAAAATGCCATTTGTAACTTCTGCGACACTGATTTTGTCGGTACGGACGGCGAAAATGGCGGTAAATTTAAAAATGCGGATGCGCTTGCTGATAAAGTGGCGAGCCTTTGGCCCGATCAAGCCTTAGGCAAACCTTATGTCGTCTGCACTGGTGGCGAGCCGCTTTTGCAGCTTGATGTGCCGCTTATCAAAGCCTTTCAGTCACGCGGATTTGAAGTTGCGGTCGAAACCAACGGCACACTTCCTGCCCCAAAGGAACTGGACTGGGTCTGTGTCAGCCCGAAAGACATGAACCAAATGATCCAAAAAACCGGTGATGAGTTAAAACTTGTCTATCCGCAGGATAAAGTGCAGCCACAGGATGTTGATACTCTCAATTTTTCTCATTATTTCCTGCAGCCGAAGGACGAAGCAGGCATAGATCATACGAAAGAGGTCGTGGATTACTGCCTTCAGCATCCAAAATGGAAATTAAGTCTTCAAACTCATAAGATTATCGGAATTTCTTAAAGTAATTTATGAAGATTTTTCATTTGGATTTATTCTGAAAATGGCCAGTCCCAATGCCGCCATGATCAATGCGACGATGAAATTCAGGTAATTCAGGAACGCCCAGGGCGCATAATCAAACACAGCGACCCCCATTGCACCCGAATAAAAGGCCCCCCCCAGAGACCAGGGCATCAGAGGTGTAATCAGAGTGGTGCTTTCTTCAATGGTTCTGGAAAGCATTCGTCTTCTAAGTCCCATTTCCCGGTATTTATTATTGAAGAGCTGTGCTGTCAGGACTATTGAAATATACGACTGCCCCGTGGCAATACTGGCAACAATCCCGGTCAACATGGTTGCCGCAAGGAGGGAGAGCACATTTTTCAGATGATTAAGAATACCGGACAGAAGCGCCGTCAGATAACCAACCTTATCCAGTAACCCACCTAGCGCCATTGAAAAAAGCGCGATCGAAAAAGTCCCCATCATGCCCATAATGCCACCACGGTTTAAGAGCCGGTCAAGGTCCGCATTGCCGGTTGCGGCCTTATATCCGGTTTGAAGGCTGCTGAGTATTGAAATGATATTATGATGCTGCTGCAAAAGTGCAATAATAATGGCCGTCAGAGAAGCCAGAAGCATTGTCGGCTCGGCTGGCACCCTTTTGAAACTCAGCCCGAACAGCACGATAAGCGGCAAAAATCCCCAGAGACTGACTGTGTAATGATTTTCAATTGCCGCTTTAAACTCTATGATCCCTTCGGGCGAAAATGCCTGTTCCGTATAGCTCATGCCAATCAATGTAAACAGAACCAGACAGATTATATAAGTGGGAATGGTTGTATAAAGCATTGATTTTATATGGGTATAAAGGTCCGTTCCCGTTGTCAGTGCTGCCATGTTGGTGGTATCCGACACCGGTGACATTTTATCGCCAAAACTGGCCCCGGCAATAACCATCCCGGCGACAATGGGAAGTGGCACGCCCATAGCAGCGCCAATCCCGATCAAAATCACCCCGACGGTTGCCACCGTCCCGACCATGGTGCCGACACAAACGGACATAAAACTGCATAAAACAAGCCCCATTGGCAAAAACACCGCCGGATGAACCAGATCAAGACCATAATAAACAATACTGGCTATCGTTCCGCTTTCCAGAAAAGCGGCGACAACCACACCGATCAGAATAAAAACATAGGCTGCCCCAAGGGCATTATAAATGCCATCAGACATGATCTGCTTTATTTCCGAAAATTTAAACCCGAGAAAATAGCTGTGGATACTGGTCCAGATAATGCTTAAAATAAGCAGCACCTGGATACTGATCCGAAAAGCGACAACACCGGTAACGATCATCACCAAAATGCCGCCAAAACAGATCAACGCATGCCAGAATCCTGGTGTTTTTTGTGAACTCAACGATAATTCCCTTTATTTCCCATAGTTTTACAGTTAACGGCCAATTAGCCAGCTTGATCAAACTTTTCATAAAAACACTACAGCGATAAAAATTTTTATTCAATTATTATTCTTTTAAAATCCGATATTGAATTATGACCTGCCCTTTATTTTTTATTCGAAATCAATAATTATTTCCCTCAAAATCACCCTTAAATAGCCCACCTATTTGCCTGCAACCTAGGGAATAAGCGGGTTACAGACTATAAGACCATATGCCCGATATTGACTTTTTCATAAAAATAATGTTTAATATCCGGATATTTTATGACTTTAATTAGCTTAATTTTTTTAAGTTGAAGCATTTTTTTAAGTATGTTTCACTTTCTGGAGTATCGAGTACGATGTTCAAAAAGCTAATTGCTGCGTGTAGTCTTATTGCCTTCCCTACAGCATTCATTGTGACCTATTTTCTTAAAGTCTATGAAATAGGCTATAGCCTCCGTGTGCTCATTCCCGGTTTGATTTTTATGCTTACTTTGCTTTCTATGATTATTCTGGAACAGCTTTATCACTATAAAAATGCAGTGTCTCAGAGGTATGTCCTGACGCGGGATATATTTTCAACGATCCTTAACGGCTTTCTGAACAGCAGTATTCTCAATGCCCTTCTTGGCCCTGCAATTCTCTATTTGCCAAACATGCTTTTCGGACGTGATGTCATATTCAGTTCATCTGATAAGCTTGGGCCATTCTGGCTCCAGTTAATTCTGGTCTTTTTCTTTTACAGTTTTATACGCTATGCCGTTCACCGCATTCAGCATACGGTCCCCTTTCTGTGGGAACTCCATTCCTATCACCATGCGGTGACTGATATCAGGATGTCCAATCTTTTTGTATCCCATCCGTTCGATTATGCCTTACGCAATGTATTGCCCGGAATAATTCTGGGGTTGATCGGTTTTGATGGAGGGGCCGTTTTTTTCAGCGCCGGACTTCTCAGCACAGCAAGTATCTTTTCCCATTGCGGATCTGGTGCTCCGGCGGGAAAGCTCCTGAATTCCATCTTTATGACACCGGAAGTTCACCGCTGGCACCATTCCACTGTCATCCCTGAAGGGCATAAATATGCTGTCAATTATGGTGTCGGGCTAAATCTCTGGGACAGACTATTGGGTACATTTTATATGCCTGAGAAAAATGGCGCACCCGTACCCCCCAAACATATGGGCCATCCTGAAGGCGTAGCGGATGAGCCAAATTATCTGAAAATAATTTTTCTCACCCGTTACTGGCCAAATTTTTTAAAAAAGCTGGTTGCCGGCAAGGAGGGCTAGGACCAGCCCTCCAGCACATATTTGCCGATGGCCCGGCCCTCTTCGATGGTTCTGTGGACCTTACGGACATTTTCCGCATTGATCGGGCTGATCACTTCACTGAGTGTTGTGATCAGTTCATCACTATCAATCATGGCCGCTGTTTCAGAAAGCAGTATATTGATTTCATCCATATCTTCGGTTTGAAACATGGAACGGGTAAACATAAATTCAAAAGCAAATGTGGCACTTTTTGGTTTTAAAAGATCAAGATTACTGTCACCGAAAAAATCAACAATCGTGCATATTTTGCCTTGCGGTCTGATCACATCGGTAATGGTTTTCCAGTATCCCGCGATATTGGTCAGACAAAGGACATAATGAACCTGAGGATGACCCAGCGCATCCAGCTGTTCGGGAATATCTTCGTAATGATTGATGACATGGTCAGCGCCGCGCGCTTTGCACCAGTCCGCACTTTCCGGGCGTGACGCTGTGGCAATAACGGTCAGATTGCCGAGCTTCTTTGCCAGCTGAATGGCGATTGAGCCGACCCCGCCGGCCCCGCCGATCATTAAAATGGTTTTTCCGGCATCCTTACCCCCTAATGACACATCTAGTCGCTCGAATAACGCTTCCCAGGCGGTTATTGTGGTGAGGGGCAATGCGGCACTTTCCGCAAAGCTGAGTTTGGTGGGTTTTTTGGCAGCGATCCGTTCATCAACAAGCTGATATTCACTGTTTGACCCCGGTTTTGTAATGCAGCCTGCATAGTAAACCTCGTCACCAACCTCAAACATGGTGACATCATCACCAACAGCCGTGACCACACCCGCAGCATCCCATCCCAGAACTCTTAATGTTTCATCGGGATGCGGACGTTTTCTGACCTTGGTGTCAACAGGATTTACCGATACCGCTTTCACAGAAACCAGAATATTTCGACCCGTCGCCTCCGGCACGTCCAGTTCCACATCAAGAAAAGCTTCTGCTTCGTTCACAGGCAGCGCTTTATATGATCCAACAGCTTTCATATTATTTCCTTATTTCAAATTTATTTTTTATTGCCGTATTTATATACAGATTCTACATTAAAACATTAGAGTTTTTTATAAAACCCTTTTTTAAAAGCATATTTTCTGCATAATTATGCATTGGAAAAGATAATATTACAGGATCATTTCATCATTATGAAAAAAATATTCATATCTCTCTCTTTGTTATTACTGACCATTTGTCCGGTAAATGCCCAAGTCATTGACGACCCAAATCCGCAGCCAAGGATTTTGCCGTTACGCGAGCGGGCAAAACAAATGGATGAGATGACAAAATACCGTCTGGATACATTGATCCCGGCGCTGATGAGGCGGGAAAGAATTAGTGCCTGGGTAATTATTTCGAGAGAATATAATGAAGACCCGGTGATGAAAACCATGCTGCCTGCGACCTGGCTCAGTGCGCGGCGGCGGACGGTCCTGATTTTTCTTGATCATGGTCCGGATGAAGGGGTCGAGCGTCTCGCCGTCTCCCGCTATGATGTTGGGGACCTGTTCAAGGGTAGCTGGAACCCGGATGAGTTTCCAAACCAGTGGCGGCGCATTGCCCAGATACTTGATGATTTTGATCCGGACACGATAGCTCTTGATTATTCCGATGACTGGGCCCATGCGGACGGGCTTACCTATAGTGAACAGCGGGACTTTGTTTCCAACATTCCAGATCGGCTTAGAACCCGAATCATATCAGCAGAGCGGCTGGCTGTTGGCTGGCTCGAAACAAGAACCGACCGTGAACTGGACCTCTATGAAGATGTGATGGAAATTGCCCACTCAATCATTGCAGAGGGATTTTCAGGCAAGGTTATAACCCCCGGCGTCACAACCAGTGAAGATCTGGTCTGGTGGTACAGACAGCGGATAAATGATCTTGGCCTCTCCACATGGTTCCACACAAGCATTGATATGGAACGATCCGACGCCTCAAAAGCCAATATAGAAAAAAATAATCTTGATCCATCAGTCCTTTATAAAGGTGATCTTGTCCATATCGATTTTGGTATTTCCTATCTCGGCCTTCAAACCGATACCCAGCAACTGGCCTATATCCTACAGGATGGGGAAAGTGATGCGCCCGAGGATTTAAAAATAGCCCTTAGAGGGGGAAACATCTTGCAGGATATGCTGACCGGCAATTTTCTGGTTGGCCGAACCGGCAATGAAATTCTTAAATTAACCCGGGATCAGGCCATCGCCAATGATATTGGTCCGATTATTTATACCCATCCAATCGGCCTTCATGGTCATGCCGCCGGAACAACAATCGGGCTTTGGGATCAGCAGGATGGTGTCCCGGGCAGTGGCAATTATCCGATGCATGCAGACACAGCCTATTCCATTGAGCTGACAGCAGAGGTTAAGGTTCCCGGTGGCTGGAGCAAGGACCCGGTCAAAGTTAAGCTTGAACAGGACGGTTATTTTGACGGTACGTCTTTTCACTATTTTGGCGACCGTCAGACAAAATTACATATAATTGACCCAAAACCCGGCCAGCCAGATGAACAAAATAGTCAATAGAATAATCCTGTTTAAATTCGTTCTTTTTATTGGCATGCTGCCCGGCACCTTATGGGCAAAGGATATTCAGTCGCCTGAAATAGATGTTATGGTCAAAGAGGTCATGGAAACATTTTCAGTTCCGGGCATGGCTGTTGGTGTCATTGAGCATGGCCAGATCATTCATGAAAAAGGTTATGGTGTCAGATCACTTAATGATGGTGGTGCTGTTGATGAAAATACCTATTTTGGTATTGCGTCCAATAGCAAGGGGTTTACTGCTACCGCATTGGCCCTGCTGGTGGAGGACGGCAAAATAAACTGGAATGACCCGGTCAAAAAATATCTGCCCGAATTTCAGATGTGGGATCCATATATTACCGATCATTTTACCATTCGTGACCTGCTCTCTCATCATACCGGCTTGCCGCTGGGGTCAGGCGACCTTATGTGGTGGCCGGATGCCAATTATTCACCGCAGGAAGTCATTTCAAAAATGCGGTTTTTAATGCCAGATCGTGAATTCAGAACGACTTATGCCTATAACAATCTGCCCTTTATTGTTGCCGGGGCCATTATCCCGGCGGTAACGGGACAATCCTATGAGGATTTTCTGCAAAAACGTATTTTTGAGCCGCTCAAAATGGAGCGCTGCACCGCCAATACACCAATGATGGCAAATGATCCAAATGTGGCTGAGCCCCATGCCGTTCTTGATGGAAAATTGCAACAGATCAAAAGATATCTGCGCCTTGATACTGTTGTTGGCGGTGCCGCTGCAGCTGGCATTGAATGCTCGGTCAATGATCTGCTTAAATGGGAAAAAATGCACCTTGAAGGCGGCGGGACCATTATGAAAAAAGAAACCCATAATGCCCTTTGGCAGGTCAATACGTCCATTGACGTTACGGACAAACAAATCGCCCAGGACAAAACCCATTTTCGTGGTTACGGTCTTGGCTATAACCTTAATGATTATCACGGGGTAAAAGTCATTTCACATGGCGGGGCACTGGTCGGTATGTATTCCTATCTGGTCATGATTCCGGAACTCGATTTTGCCGTTGCCATCATCACCAATCAGCAATCCGGTGATGCCTATACGGCCCTGAAAAATATGATCATTAATTATGTCATGGATGTAAAAAATTCCGAAACCCCGAAGCAGATTTTCGAAAAAAGCGAGCAGGCCCGCCTGGCCGAGGTCAAAAGACTTGCCGGACTTAAGGAAGGCGGTAATGCGCCCCTGCCCTTAAATGCCTATACAGGGACCTATAAGGACAACTGGTGGGATGATATTAAAATTTCAGAAAATGGAAACGGCCTTTATTTTACATCAATGCGTTCGCCGTCATTACGCGGTCAAATGGTGCATTTCAGGGAAAATACATTCATTGTCCGATGGGACGACCGCACCCATGAAGCCGACAGCTATGTACTGTTTGAAGATGATAAAAATGGAAAAATTAAGTCCTTTTCCATGAAAGCCCTGTCAAACAGGACTGATTTCAGTTATGATTTTCATCATGTTCACCCAATAAAACAATAAGGGTAATAGGTGAAAGACAAAACAAAAAGGCTTCTCTATCTTGGTTTTGGATGGCTGATGTTTGCTCTCGGGTTTATTGGTGCTTTCCTGCCTGGCCTTCCGACAACGGTTTTTATGATCATCGCCCTCTGGAGCTTTTCCAAAGGCTCAGAAAGCATGCATCACTGGCTTTATCATCATCCGCGGTTCGGCCCTGCCCTGCGTGACTGGGATCAATACCGGATGATCCCGATAAAGGCAAAAATAACGGCCTATGTTATGATGAGCATCAGCGCAATATATATGACCTTCTTTGCGGACATTAATCCAATTTTGCTGATATGCGCTTTTGGGATGATGCTCTGGGGGGCCATTTATATCATGATCAAACCCAGCCGGCCAGCGGACGAAATAAAACCCGCACAAAAAAAGTCTGATATTAAGGATGAAAAATCCGAAGCAGACTTAAATCAACCTGGTCCGGAAGCCCCCCCGGAAGAACCGCCTACTCTTCCGCCAGCTCCATAAAATAGTCGGCGCGACTATAGGGACTGTCCTCATTGGGCGGCACTTCTTTAAACCCCATTTTCTTGTAAAGCGTAATGGCCGGAATGAGACTACTGTTGGTTTCAAGGAAAAGCTCGCTCCCACCTCTGGCACGATATCTTTCAATGACTTTTCGGATCATCATTTTAGCAACGCCGTACCCCTGCGCTTCCGGCAGAACTCCCATTTTACTCAACTCAAATCTTGTGTCTTTATAATGTTTTAGTGCAATTGCTCCGACCGGCTTCCCGTCAATGAGACCAAAATAAATCTCTCCGCCTTTATTAAGGATATATTTTTCTGGATCCTTTAAATATTTAAGATCCGTTTCCTCAATCTCGAACAGCTTTTCAATCCATTGCAGATTGATATTGTGCCAGTCATCCCGGTATTTAACATCATAAGGGACGATTTCCACTTCCGGCTTTTGGGCTGTTTTTTTATTTTCTTTATACCGTTCTCTGAATGATTTCCGTGATAGTGCCCCCTCATAGTCGGAAAAAGCGTCCAGAATATTGGTATCACATTCATCAAGAACCGATCGCATTGCGCGATAGCAGGTATGCCAAATTGGCTTTAATTTACCGACCAATGATTTTCCCTGATCCGTGAAATCAACGATTTTACTTCGGGCATCCTCAGCGGTTTTTAGAAAAAGGATATTCTTAATGGCCATTTTTTTTACCGTCTGACTAACCGCCGAATGAGAAAGTCCGGTAAGTCCCTGGATATCTGCAAGACTAAGAGGTCCTTTTCTGACCAGTGAATAAATAATTGGAAATTCACGGACACTCATGTCCACCCCTTCTTCACGGTAAAGAGTATCCATTTCAAGCGATAAAAGTTCATATATACGCCTGCATCTTGTACCGATGCCAATTTCCAGAAAAATTTCTTCAGCCATTATAACTGCCCCTTTTATATTAATAATTATATTATTAATAATATAATAACACTATTCTTAAAATCAACTTCAAAATATTGTCTTTTAATATAGGCAGACTTGATGCGCCTGAAACGAAACATCAACAAATATTATCCTGTCTTATCCGATCAGGAATGATTGATATTAATCCTTCACAAGCACTATTTTTCCAACTATACAGGCGTAAAGTTTAATTAATTAATTTGGATTTTCATTGGCTTATTTAACCGTTATCGCCGGACTGATTTTATTGGTCATTGCTGGTGATATCATGATCCGCGGGGCCGTATCAATTGCTGAAAATCTTGGGCTCAGCAAACTTGTTATCGGACTTACCGTAATTGCCTTTGGCACGTCAGCACCAGAATTGGTTGTTGGGATCCAGGCCGCTTATGAAGGTGTGCCGACAATGGCACTTGGTAACGCCGTGGGCAGTAATATTGCCAATATTTTTCTGGTCATCGGCCTTCCTGCGATTTTTTATCCATTCAGTTGTGATAACAGTGAAATCAGAAGAAATTATTATATTATGCTTGGTGGCACGGTCCTCTTTATCATACTGTGCTGGCTGGGACCGATTACCTTTATTGAGGGAATATTACTGCTTATCCTGCTTGGTGCCTTTTTGATCAATTCCTATAAGGTCGGCCGGCTCGATGGAAATCAGCATACGAGGGATCGGGCAATATCCGAGGATGATGATCATGATCTGGACGAACTTCCGGAAAAGCCATTGCCGACAGTCCGGTCCGGAATTTACCTACTTGCCGGTCTGGCCGGTCTGATTTATGGTGCCAAACTGCTTGTTGAGGGCGGTGTGATAATTGCTCGTACCTACAATGTGTCAGAAGCCATCATCGGGCTTACAATCATCGCTGTCGGCACCAGCCTGCCTGAACTGGTCACCTCTATTGTTGCAGCAAGGAAAAATCACGGTGATGTGGCGCTGGGCAATGTCATAGGCAGTAATATTTTTAATCTTTATGCCATTATGGGGGGCACTGCCTTTGTCAGTGATATTCCCATCCCGATGAGTTTTCTTCATCTTGATTTATGGGTAATGATGCTCGCTTCAATTACGCTTATTCCATTCATTGTTTGGAAATTACGCTTTTCCCGTGTATTGGGGCTGGTATTTACAGGTGGATATATTATATATCTACTGATGCTGGGCAGTAGTTAGACAGGACATCCGGACATGACAACCAAAGTTTATAAAAGTAACCTTTCACCCATCAAATATGCAGATGCTTCACGAAGCGTGCGTCATGTGTTTGTTCGTGATTTAATTCTGAGTGGATCCATCGGCATTTACGACCATGAAAAAGAGAAAGAACAAAAAATAAGAATTAATATTGATCTTTGCGTCAAAGAAGAACAGGGTCCACTCAATGATGATTATGCAAATGTGGTCTGTTACGAAAAAGTCGTTGAAGGCATCAAAAATATTGTCCATTCCGGACATGTTCATCTTGTTGAAACACTCGCCGAAAAAATTGCAGATCTTAATTTAATTGACCCGCGTATCTTATCGGTCAGGGTGCGCGTGGAAAAACTGGAAGCCATAGAAAACACCACCAGTGTCGGCGTCGAAATTGAAAGACACAAAAGCGCGTAGCTTTTTTGCGTACTTTCATATGAAATATATATTTCATTTTTGTTAAATCATTGAAAAACCAGCATATATTTTTTTGTTCTTTTTTGTTCTTTCTGAAAAGTTGTCAACAGCAATGAAAATTACAATTTTTAAATACTTGCCAGAAAAAAAAATATTTAAAATTATATCTAAAAAGAATATTGACAATAAATAATGCTATTGTTTTCAATAACTTAACTTATTTGCCTAAAATTTGTGCAATTTGCTGAATCCTCAACAGTTCCGCCATCTTTTACTGCCAATAAAAAGTTATGCACCAGTTTATCCACAGCTTTCGTGGATAAGTTTTTCACGAATCCAAGTGGTCGACGTTAGTCCTTGAATCTGTTGAATATTTACTAATTGTTAAGCATATTTTTTAAAAAAGTTACATGCGAAACCAAATAATGAACATAGACAATCAGACCTTTATTGATATAAATATTTACTATGAATGAAGGCATTGAAATCATAAAATCCTATTTGAAAAATCTCGGCACCAATCCCGGGGTTTATCGCATGATTGATAGTGATGAAAATGTTCTTTATGTGGGGAAAGCCAAAAATCTTTCTAACAGGGTAAAAAGTTATACGAACCTGCGTGGTCAATCATACCGGATTGCCAAGATGATTTCCCTCACCCGGTCTATGGAATTTGTCAGCACCCATACCGAGGTAGAGGCATTGCTTCTTGAAGCCAATCTGATCAAACGCTATAAGCCGCGGTATAATATTCTGCTTCGGGATGATAAATCCTTTCCCTATATCCTGATTGATAAAACCCACCCCAGCCCCCGTGTTCTTAAACATCGGGGCGCCAAAAAAAAGGATGGATATTATTTTGGTCCGTTTGCATCGGTCAGTGCCGTTAATGCCTCTTTAAATATTTTACAGAAAGCTTTTTCCCTTAGAACGTGTAGTGACAGTATCTTTAATAGCAGAAGTCGCCCCTGCCTGCTCTATCAGATAAAAAGATGTTCGGCCCCCTGTGTTGGTAAAATTTCTGAAAAGGATTATGATGCGCTGGTCAATGAAGCTCATGATTTTTTGAGTGGCAGAAGCGATTCAATTAAGCGGCGCTTCACTGAAAAAATGAATGAAGCCAGCAATCAACAGCAATATGAACTCGCCGCTGTTTATCGGGACAGGCTAAAAGCCTTGGTCGCCGTACAAAGCCGTCAGGATGCGACCAACGGAAAACTTGAAGAAGCTGATGTGATTGCCGCCTATAAGGATGGTGGTCAAACCTGTATCGAAGTGTTTTTCTATCGCGCGGGACAGAACTGGGGCAATAAGGCTTATTTTCCACGACACGACATGGATCAGCAGATTGGTGAAATCCTTCCCGCTTTTATTTCCCAGTTTTATGACAATAAAATGGCCCCTAAAAAAATACTGATCAACAGTAGTATAAAGCAAAAAGCACTGCTTGAAGAGGCACTATCCATGAATGCCGGACACAAGGTCAAAATCACCATGCCGCAACGGGGCGCCAATCTGCTGCTGGTGGAAATGGTTGAAAAAAATGCCCGGGAAGCACTTGAGCGCAGAGTTGCAGAAACAGCCTCCCAGACCAAATTGCTGGCTGGTGTGGCTGATCTTTTCGACCTAGATTCACCACCAAACAGGATAGAAGTCTATGACAACAGCCATATATCAGGAACAAGCGCCCTTGGGGCAATGATCGTTGCCGGACCCGAAGGGTTTGAAAAAAATGCCTACAGAAAATTTAATATTAAATCCGAAGATCTTGTTCCGGGGGATGATTTTGGAATGATGAGGGAAGTCATGACCAGACGTTTTAAACGCCAGCTTCGGGAAGACCCGGACCGAAACGCGCCAACCTGGCCTGATCTTTTGCTGATTGATGGCGGTAAGGGTCAGCTTTCGGCAGTCTGCAGTGTACTTGAAGATCTGGGACTGACCGATATTCCCGTCGTTTCCATAGCCAAGGGTCCGGACCGAAACGCCGGGAGAGAGGATTTTTATCTGCCTGGCAAGTCACCATTTAAATTACCGCCCAACGATCCTGTTCTTTATTACCTGCAGCGGTTGCGCGACGAATCTCACCGCTTCGTAATCGGTTCTCACCGCACCAAAAGAGCACAGAAAATGCATAAATCATTGCTCGACGGTCTCCCCAGAGTCGGTGCTGTCCGTAAAAAAGCCCTGCTCATGCATTTCGGCTCTGCCAAAGCGGTTTCAGACGCCGCCATAAATGATCTGCAAAAAGTGGATGGCATTTCCCAGGCACTGGCCACACAAATTTATGATTATTTTCATCCATAAGATTTATTTCGTTGCCTTCCACCACTATTTTACTACAATTGCCGTTGATGAATTAAAGACAATTAAATTATGAATAATCTTGCCAATATACTGACATTCTCAAGGATACTTCTTATTCCGCTGATGGTGGCGGCCTTTTATATTAAAGGCAATGTCAGTTACTGGTTAACATTTGCTATTTTTGTTACGGCCGGTATTACTGATTTTTTTGATGGGTATATTGCCCGACGTTTCAACCAGACTTCAAGGCTAGGGGCTTTTATGGACCCGATAGCCGACAAGCTGCTGATTGCAACCGCCCTGATGATGATGGTCGCTTTCGACCGGATTGAGGGGTATACTGTCCTTGCTGCTGTCGTTATTCTTTGCCGCGAGTTTGCTGTTTCCGGTCTGCGCGAATTTCTCGCTGACTTAAAAGTTGGCATTCCGGTTACCTATCTTGCCAAATGGAAAACAACACTTCAGATCTTTGCACTTGGATTTTTACTGGTCGGCAAAGCGGCACCTGCGATCATTCCGGCTGTCATGATTGGTGACTTTTGTTTATGGGCCGCCGCCATTTTGACCCTTTATACCGGGTATGATTATCTGCGCGCCGGTCTAAAACATATGTGAGAAAAGAATGAATATTTTCTACTTTGCGCGTATTCGCGAAAATATCGGTATTAGTTCAGAAGAAATTAACTTGCCATCCGGGGTAAAGACCGTAAGCGATCTCATCCGTTTTCTCGAAGATAAAGGGGATAATTATAGTGCCGCGTTTGCGGAAAGTGATCTGATCCGGGTCGCCGTCAATAACGACTATGTCGGACTTGATTATAAAATTACCGATAAAGATGAAATTGCCATCTTTCCGCCAATGACCGGGGGTTAAGATGCGCATTTCCGTTCAGGCTGAAGATTTTGATATCGGTGAAGAAATTTCAAAAATCAGACATGGCCGAACCGATCTCGGGGCAATCGCGACATTCACCGGACTGGTTCGGGATATCCATGGTGATCATGTGATCCGAAAAATGACCCTTGAACATTTTCCAGCCATGGCGGAAAAAGAACTGCTAAAGATCGCCGAACAGTCAATGAAACGCTGGCCACTTGAAGACCTGACCATCATTCACCGCTATGGACCTTTATATCCGGGTGACAATATCGTACTGGTCATTACCACGTCACACCACCGTGAGGCGGCATTTAAAGCAGCACAGTTTATAATGGACTGGTTAAAAACCGACGCCCCTTTCTGGAAAAAGGAAGAAACAGACATGGGCGAACACTGGGTCGCCGCAAAAGAAGATGACACTAAAAAAAGAGACCGCTGGACCTGATTGTCTCGAAATCCTGTTCAAGTCCAGCTTATGTCATCCTACCAGCTTATATCATCCTATTAGTGATGGTCTGTTTCTTTTTTGGTTGATCCGGCAAACCATTCACTGCCTTTCAGCATCAGGTTCCAGTATACCCACGGTAAAATATTCGCCTTGAGTATCCAGCCGAATATGGTTGCCTTTAAACTGTTGTTGATCCATTTGGGGAATGTCGGCATCAATTTTCCGCCGTATCCGAATTCGGCCAAAATCACCCTTCCTCTGGAAACCGTCAGCGGGCATGAGCCATACCCCAGATAAAGTGAGGTAAGTTCCTTGCCATCGGTCTGTGCCAATAAATTTTCTGCCACAACCACTGTCTGTTTGCGGGCAGCAGCAGCCGTTTTGGCATTGGATGTTGCAATCGCATCACCAACGCCAAAGACATTGGCATATTTTGGATGCTGCAGTGTATGTTCATCCACGGCCATAAAGCCGCTTTCGGCGGCCAACGGGCTTTTAGCCAGGAAATCAAGCGCACATTGTGGCGGGCTTACGTGAAGCATATCAAATTTTTCTTCAACCTGGCTGACTTTTCCTTCACTGTCAGTGACATTGAATGTGGCGATTTTCTTATCGCCGTCTACCGCTATCAGGTTTTTGGAAAAGCTTAATTTGGCATTATATTTTTCCACCCATTTCATAAGCGGTGGTACATAATCCGCAACCCCGAAAAGCGACGGTGCGGCCGTACAGAACTCGACATCAATTTTATCAAGTAACCCTTTCTTCTGCCATTCATCACAGGAAAGATACATGGCCTTCTGAGGCGCACCGGCACATTTAAAAGGTGGTGGCGGCTGCGTAAAAATAGCCTTTCCTTCATGAAGATGCTCAACCAGCTGCCAGGTATAGGGAGCAGTTTCACGCAGATAATTGGTCGTTACGCCATTTTTCCCCAAAGTTTCCTTTAACCCCTTGACGGCATCAAGATTAATTTTAATCCCCGGTGCCACCACAAGTGATTTATAGGTAACATTTGCGCCTGAAGCCAGACCAACACTATTCTTATCCGGGTCAAAGCTTGCCGCCGCTTCCTTGATCCAGGTGACGCCTTTTGGCATAACTGTTTGTTCCGGACGAATAGTTTCATCCATTACAAATATTCCGCCGCCAACCAGTGTCCATCCTGGCTGGTAATAATGCTCTTCCTTTGGTTCAATAACGGCTATTTTCAGCCAGTGACGGCGTTTCAGTAAACTGGAAACTGTTGAAATACCAGCTGACCCGCCCCCGACGACGACGACATCATAGGAATTATTTTGATCACTCATTTTTATATCCCCTTTAATTTATATTTAACGCTATGACCTTATCGCATTTCACTTTTCAGTCAAAGATAAAAAAATGCATTATTTACTAGGCAGAGCCTCATATGCCCGCTATATTTTCACCTAATCTGGAATAAAACACAAGGGAGCCTTAATTCCATGTTTCGCACAGTCATCCTATTCGTTTCATTAAGCCTTTCACTGTCGACATTTGCCAATTCTCAGGTGCAGCAGACCAAAGGGGATTTTGTAGATAAATTCAGACAACTTGATGAAATTCTGCCGACGGCCAATACATACAGAACAGCTGGGGGTGAGCCCGGTCATGAATATTGGCAGCAACGGGCCGATTATGTGATCAAAGCCACATTGGATGAAAAAAAGCACCGAATTGACGGCAATGTTGACATCACCTATCATAATAACTCGCCGGACACTATGCGCTTTCTATGGGTTCAGCTTGACCAGAACCGGTTTAAAAAAGACAGTATGGAAAATAGCACTGCAACCTATGCCTCTCCCGCCAGTTTAAAAGGATTTGATGCAGACCCGGCCCGTTTGAGCCTTGGCCAGCTTCGCAAACAGCAACAAAGCGAAGACCAGACGTTCGGTTTTGAAATTAAAGAGGTCAAATCATCAAATCGTGATCTGAAATTTACCATCGTCGGCACAAAAATGCGGGTTGATCTGCCCTCTCCACTGCCTTCTGGCTCCAGTTTTACTTTTTCTGTCGGGTACGGCTTTAATATCATTGAAAGTGATGTTATGGGCGGTCGTGGCGGCTATGAGTATTTCCCCGACGATGAAATTGAAGGTGGCGGTTATATTTATGAAGTTTCGCAGTGGTATCCGCGCATGGGGGCCTATACCGACTATGAAGCCTGGACAGCCAAAGAGTTTCTGGGAAGCGGCGAATTTACACAGGAATTTGGTAATTTCGATGTTTCCCTGACCGTTCCCGATGACCATGTTGTTTCAGCAACCGGTGTATTGCAAAACCCCAATGCCGTGCTAACACAGGAACAACGCGATCGGCTGGAGCGTGCAAAAACCGCTGACAGGCCTGTTTATGTTGTAACCCCACAGGAAGCCCTTGAAAATGAAAAAGAAGGCACGAACGGCACCAAAACATGGCATTTAAAAGCGGATAATGTCCGTGATTTTGCCTGGGCGTCTTCCCGTAAATTTGCCTGGGATGCCAAAGGATATAATCAGGGCGGTGCGGCCAATCCATTTGTAATGGCCATGTCCTTCTTCCCGAAAGAAGGTGGCGAGCTCTGGGAAAAATATTCAACGGAACTCGTTATTCATACACTCAAAGTTTATTCGCGCTTTACGTTTGATTATCCCTACCCTGTTGCCCAGTCCGTAAACGGTCCCGTTGGCGGCATGGAATATCCGATGATCACCTTTAACGGCCCCAGAACCATTCTCCATGATGATGGCAGCCGCACATATACCGCTGCGGAAAAGGAATTTCTGATCGGCGTTGTGATTCACGAAATCGGCCATCAGTATTTCCCAATGACCGTCAATTCCGACGAACGTCAATGGACCTGGATGGATGAAGGGCTTAACAGCTATCTTGACAGTGTCGGCGGCCGTGAATGGGATTATAATATAGGCTCTACAGAACCGATGGATGTTATTGACTATATGAAATCACAGGATCAGGTTCCTGTTATGACCCAGTCTGACAGCGTTCTTCATCTTGGGCCAAATGCCTACACCAAACCGGCTGTATCCTTAAATATTCTGCGCGAAACCATTTTGGGCAGGGATTTATTTGACTTCGCATTTAAGGAATATGCCCGCCGCTGGATGTTCAAGCGCCCTACCCCGTCCGATTTCTTCCGCACGATGGAGGAAGCTTCAGGCGTGGATCTCGATTGGTTCTTCCGTGGCTGGTACTATACAACGGACCATGTTGATATTTCGCTGGATCATATTTACCAGATGCGTCTGGACACCAAAGATCCGGATATTGACTTTTCCCGTCGTCGCGATGAATTTAACCAGAAACCGGCATCCCTCTATATAACACGTAATCAGGAAGCGGGAATGAAGTCCTGGGTTGAGAGCAACCCGGATGTTCGTGACTTCCATGATGAAAATGATCAGTTCACCGTTACCAATAAGGAACGCAATGAATATAACGACTTCCTGAAGGGTCTGGATGATCGGGACCGTGCCGTTTTTGAGCGTGCGGTAAAAGAAGATAAAAAATATTATGTGCTGGAATTTTCCAACAAGGGCGGACTTGTAATGCCGATCCTGCTTGAATTCACCTATACCGACGGCAGCACCGAATTTATGAATATTCCGGCTGAAATCTGGCGGCGTAATTCACATTCCGTCAAAAAACTGTTTGTGCTGGATAAGGAAATTGAACAGGTCGTTATAGACCCACGCTGGGAAACCGCAGATGTGGATATCGAAAATAACTATTATCCGCGCCGCATCATTCCAAGCCGTGTTGAAGCCTATAAAACCAAGCCAAGAACAGGCCTTAAGCGTCGTGATATCATGCATGATATAAAAACCGAACTTAAAAAGCCTGAACAGGAATAAGACTTGATGCAATGAAAAGGCTTTTCCTTCTTATTCTTATGGTTGCGGGTGTGCTGGCCACACCCGTATCCGCGCACAGGCAACGGGCGGCCCTCACCAAAATTCTCTTTAATGAGCGTACCGGCAATATTGAAGTCATGCACCGTTTCTATCTTCATGATACGGAACATGCTGTGAAAATTCTTTTTGATAAAAATGCCGATATCAGAAATTCAGCCGAGACCCAGGAACTTTTTGCCAATTACGTGGACTGGCGTTTCGCCATTAAGCCACTTGACGGTCCGGAACTGAAATTAAAATCTGTCGGGTTTGAAATTGAAAGGATATATTTCTGGGTCTATCAGGAAGTTAAAGCCCCTGATAATATTAAAGGCTTGACGATCATTGATAATGCCCTTAGAGACATCTGGACCGACCAGATCAATACAGTCAATGTCGAAGGACGCGGTGATATCAGAACCGCCACATTTAGTGGTGATGTGGAAGCCTTATCAGTCCAGTTCGATGACGGGAAATAAAATGACACTAAAAGACAAGTTACTCGAGCGAAGCAATCATAAATGCGAGCTTTGCGGCGAAACGGAAAATCTCGAAATTTTTGAAGTCGGGCCGGATAGTGATGGCAGCCTTGAGCAATCAGTTCTGCTTTGCGATCTGTGTCGACACCCGGATAAAGCCGATGTCCATCATTGGCGCGCACTTGCCGACAGCATGTGGACACCTGTCCCGGCCGTACAGGTTCTTGCCTGGCGTCAGCTTAATATGCTTACAGATGAAGCCTGGGCCCGGGATCTTCTGGATATGCTTTATCTTGATGATGAAACAGCCGCCTGGGCCGCTTCAGGAATGGAAAAGAACACTGCTGATGATGGCCTTCGTCATATTGACAGCAACGGTGCCATTCTCAGCGCCGGCGACACTGTTATTCTGATAAAGGACCTGAATGTTAAGGGTGCCAATTTTACCGCAAAACGCGGCACAGCTGTCCGCAATATATCGCTTGACCCAAATAATGAAAATCATATTGAAGGCCGGGTTGAAGGCCAGCAAATTGTTATTTTAACGGAATTTGTGAAAAAGAAATAATCACCCGCAAATAGGGTCAGATTAATATTTCCCGTGCTTGGGAAGCTCAATGACAATTTTCTTGCGTGGCTCAATACTGAAAGGATCTCCACCCATCAGTACCTGTCCATCATCCGTATAGCGAATAACCCCGGCCGCAGGTTTTTTATGGACTTTCTGTTTCTTTTGATGAGGATCCACAAAACTGTCATGATCATGCGCTTTTCTAATTTCATGATTTCTGACAATTTTCTGACATTTGCCAACGACGCTCTGCACTTTTTCATGCATGCGTTCAAATTCTTCCACCTTCTTTTTATAATCACTTAAGATATCAGGAGCTTTCGCCAAAACGACCTTATTGGCTGCAAAATCCATAATTTCCCGTTCTGAAAATAAATCAGGCTGTTCACGCATTGCCCTTTCAGCTTCAGCAATGCCACTTTGTGCATAATGGAGCAGCATATCCATTGTCTGCTCCCCTTCAACAAAATTTTTGTTTTGATTATTCTCAAAAATAATTGGCTGTTTTTTTGTCATTAATATCCCTGCCTGAACTGATCAGGATACCCCT
>JAGREE010000037.1 GCA_020446675.1 Alphaproteobacteria bacterium
TAGATGGAATATATGTTAAAAATATTTAATAAATTATTTATGTGTTCTAGTATTTCTAATAATTCGTATAACCTATTGTTATAGAATTGTTTTCTGATTGAAAATCTTCTGAATGTGTTAAAAGCGGAAAATATATATAAAACTTTCCAGAAGGCGTTTTCCGGGCTTTTTAGAAAAATATTATTAAAAGAAGAAAGCCAATAAACGAGAAATCATAGTAATATGATAGCCCAAGTGTAAAATTAATCCTTATTTCACGTTGCTCGCAAATTTCCTATGCAGTCATATAGACTAATGTCTAAAAGATAAATTTTTGCAAAATCTTTAATATTCAAAAATGAGGGGTATTGAAAAATATCAGCGGCATGACTTTCAATGATTTCTGTATAGGATTTTATATAGCATGCTGCGAAAATAAAAACATCCATACCCTGAATTAGTGAATACGTGTTTTTTAATAAAAGAACTGTAAAAATCATCTTAATCCTAACGGGAGGAACAATATGAAGCGAACTTCTATGATGCTTTCGGGAAAATCGAGACTGAAATCAAGGCTGCTCTTATCAGCCGCGATTTCGGCGATTAGCCTGCATCAATCTGGCGCATTGGCCCAAACCACGGCGCAAGACCAGGAAAATCAAGAAACCATTGTCGTCATCGGCTCACAGATTAAAGGGGCCTCTGTGACAGCATCGCTGCCGGTATCTGTTGTGGGGGATGCCGAAATCAGCGCTGTTGGTGCACAATCGATGGATGACCTGCTCCGTACATTGCCTGGTGCAGGTGACATGAGCTTTGGTGGTAGTGGTTTTAACTCTACATCATTTGGTATTAACGGTGCCCGCGGTGACGTGGCCAGTGTTAACCTGCGTTCACTGGGTGCCGGTAACACTCTGGTTCTTCTAAACGGTCGCCGTCTGGTTGACCACTCAGGTACACAGACCAATGAATTAACAGCTCCTGAGCAAACAAGTAACGTAAACGCCATTCCGGTAATGGGCGTTGATCGAATTGAAGTATTGCGCGATGGCGCTTCTGCGATTTACGGTACAGATGCCGTTGCCGGTGTTGTTAATACAATTCTCAGAGACGATTATGAAGGACTTGAAGTATCATCAAGATACGGTAACTCATTTGGAACCAGCATGGACGAGTTTACTTTAAATGCCATCGGTGGTTTCAGGGTCAATAATGACAAGACAAGAATCACATTCAGTGTGAACAGATTTGAGCGTGATGGGATGCTTGCCAATGAAAGACCATATTCAGCAAGTTCTGATATGCGTCCATTGTTTGTTGGTACAGAATGGGAAGGAAACAACTCATTCAATAATACAAGTACTTCAACACCATATTTCCAGGGAAGACTTTATTCCAGCACGGAAGATCCAAACAATCCCGGAGCATATGCTGCATACGTTCCAGGCTCAGTTCAAATTAATGGTCAGGACATAACAGCAAGTAACGGTACTTTCCGCATTTTGCCATCTTCTCTGGTAAATTGTACGGTTTCCAGTTTGCCGGGTGAGCCATCTGATCTCTGTTTGACATCAGCTGGGTTGCCATCAGAACTGCGGTTTGACAACAATGCGCGCCGTACTATGATTCAGGATGTAAAGCGTATAAATCTTTTCAGTACCATCGTGACCGAATTTGACAACGGATGGGAAATGTATACTGAGCTTGGCTATTATACGGCTGATTCTTACTTTAACAATGCTGGTGGTAACGCCGGTTCACTGAGCCATAGCCCGCTTTGGATACCAAAATCTAACTACTATAACCCTTTTGGTGCCTTATACTTGGCTGATGGGGTAACACTAAACCCATATCGTATTCCTGGTTTAACAGGCGTTCCAGATGAAGGTCTTGATCTTGCTCTGGATGGAGCTTTGGGCAGTGCGTACCGTTTTCTTGAAACCGACCGTGAAACTTATGTTTCTGACGAAAGTTTCCGTATCGTTCAAGGATTGCGTGGTGAATTTGCTGGCTGGGATTTTGATACTGGTTTTGTATATTCAGAATCTGAAACACTGGACCATACAACCGGCCGTCATAGTGCAACAGCCCTTATCTATCAACTCGGCCTAAGCACATCTAATGCCTATAATCCGTTTAATGGTGCGGGGTCCTATCCAACAAATTCAGTGGATGGAACACCGAATTCACCGGATCAGTATAATCCGTTTACTATTTCTGTTGATCGTTATTCAAAATCAACACTGACATTGGCAGATTTCAAAGTTTCCAGACCGGATCTGTTTGAACTGCCTGGTGGTGATGTTGGTTTTGCGTCCGGGATTGAATTCCGTCGCACAACATATCTCGATGATCGTGATCCGCGTCTTGATGGAACGATTAAATATACTCTGGATAACCCATTCTTTGGACCGGACGTGTTGTTTGGTGATGTGACAGGTTCAAGTCCGACATTGGATACTTACGGTGATCGTAATGTTTATTCAATATACGGTGAGTTACAGGTCCCTGCGATCAGTGAAGATATGGAAATACCATTTGTTCATTCATTGGATTTCCAACTGGCTGGACGGTTTGAGGACTTCTCAGACGTTGGAAGTGTATTCAAACCAAGGATTGCCGGTTCATGGTATCCGGTTGAACAATTCCAGATCCGTTCTTCATATTCACTTGGTTTCCGTGCTCCAAACCTGCCACAGGTTACTGAAGCTGAAGCCTCAAGAACAGTTGCAAGAACAGACTATTATTACTGTCAGGCTGCTGTGAATAAAGGATTGGCAACTGACTTGTCTAATAGTGCCTGTTCTACCAATGCTCTGATAAATACTGTTGGTTACGGGTATACTGGTAGTGTTGAGCGTATCACATCTGGTAGTACAACGTTGAAACCAGAATACACAAAAAGTTTCTCTATCGGTTTTACATGGACACCTGAAGTTATTGACGGCTTGACCATTACAACCGATTTCTGGAGAATCAAACAGACAGGTCTGATTGGTATTTTCGTAACTCCAAACGCACTTGGACTTGATTATGCATTGCGTACCTCTGGTGCTGGTTCTAACCCTGCCGTAATTCGTAATGCGCCAACACAAGCAAACATTGACTTTTTTGATGGATCAGGCCTAGCGCCAATTGGTGAAGCTGTTCAGACATTGACACCTTACCAGAACTTTGATGATCGTATTACCAAAGGCATCGACTTTGCTATGATCTATCGTTTGAGAGATACTTCGATCGGAGATTTTGTCTTCAATCTAGGTGCTACTCATCTATTAAAAGCAGAACAAATTCCAGGGACAGATGCTCAGACAATTATTGATCTGAATAATCCGTTCATTACGGTTGCTTCTGGTGGTGATCTGATCGAGCAAAATGGCCGTCGTCCAAAATGGAAAGGCAGCGGAAGCGTGACCTGGTATAAAGATAACTGGACAGCAAATATATTTGCGAACTTCGTTGGTCCGGTTAATGATACCAGTGTTCAGGATTCTGATGGTAACTTCTTCAGAGTTGATAGCTGGACAACAGTCAATACAAGTATTGCTTATGACTTTGATGAAGGCGCTTTGGAAGGTCTGCGGGTTAAATTAGGCATGAACAACATCTTTGATGTTGATCCGCCGCTTGCTGACGAAAACCTTGGGTTCTTCACACAATTACATAACGCGATCGGTCGTTATGGATATGTGGATCTAAGATACCGTTTCTAATATTTCACTAAAATCATATCGCATAGATGGGTTAGTCTGATCCATCTATGCAAACTTCCCAAAATTAATTTCCACAGTAAAGAGTGAGAGATTTTTACTCTGGAAAATAATTTTGCCAAAAAATTAAGGTTCTAATCCAAAATAAAAACAAAATTGGGAGTTGGTATTTTGAGGAATGATGACAAACTAATCAGGATTAGTAATGATCCAAAATTTGTTGAGCTTGTCAGCAGGCGGGGGCGGTTTGCCTGGATATTATCTATTATCATGCTGGTTGCTTACTACGGTTTTATTCTGCTCATTGCATTTGATCCTTCTTTTTTAGGAACGCCAGTCTCGGACGGTTCTATCACGACATTTGGAATTCCGGTTGGCATGGCAATTATATTTCTGTCGTTTATTTTGACGGGAATATATGTGGTGCGCGCCAATAATGAATTTGATGAACTGAACAAAGAAATCGTTGAAGAGTACTCAAAATGAGAAAAATATTTTACAGCGTCGGTTTCAGTCTGCTTGGCCAGATAGCTTTTGCCGCTGATGCAATTGAAGGGCAGGTCGAGAGACAACCTGTTAATATTACAGCGATTGCCATGTTTCTGCTTTTTGTGGTGGGAACGCTTTTTATTACATATTGGGCCGCCAAAAGAACAATTTCTGCCAAGGATTTTTATGCGGCCGGGGGCAATATTACCGGGTTTCAGAACGGGCTTGCCATTTCAGGGGATTATATGTCTGCCGCTTCGTTTTTGGGGATTTCGGCGCTTGTTTTTGCTTCCGGATTTGACGGTCTCATTTATTCTATTGGATTTCTTGTTGGATGGCCGATTATTTTATTTTTAATTGCTGAGCGTCTTAGAAATCTGGGCAAATATACATTTGCTGATGTGGCGACGTATCGATTGCAGCAAAAGCCGATCCGGACTCTGTCTGCGATCAGCAGCTTGATGGTGGTTCTTATTTACCTTATTGCCCAAATGGTGGGTGCTGGAAAACTTATCCAATTGCTGTTTGGACTTGATTATAGCTATGCAGTAACGGGTGTTGGTGTCCTGATGATCCTTTATGTTACATTCGGTGGAATGCTGGCAACGACATGGGTGCAGATTATCAAGGCTATTCTCCTGCTTTCCGGGGCTTCATTCATGGCCTTTATGGTATTAAGAATGTATGGCTTTAGTTTTGAAGAACTATTTAACGCCGCGGTCAACGTTCATAAAAATGGTGCGGCCATTATGGCACCTGGCGGCTTTATTTCTAGCCCTATTGATGCCATTTCACTTGGCCTGGCCTTGATGTTGGGGACCGCTGGTCTTCCTCATATTCTGATGAGATTCTTTACGGTTTCCGATGCGAAGGAAGCGCGAAAATCTGTTCTCTATGCCACAGGCTTTATTGGCTATTTTTATATTCTTACTTTTGTGATTGGTTTTGGTGCGATTGTTCTTGTTTCCACCAATACTGAATTTCTTGATCCATCCGGTGGCATCCTTGGGGGCAATAATATGTCGGCTGTACATCTGGCAAAAGCTGTGGGCGGTGATGTCTTCCTTGGTTTTATTTCCGCAGTGGCATTTGCCACAATTCTGGCGGTGGTTTCCGGTTTAACCCTGGCCGGTGCGTCAGCAGTATCCCATGATCTTTATGCCAACGTTTTAAAAGACGGGCAGTCAGACGAAAGAAATGAAATTCGGGTCTCAAAAATGACCACTATTGTGCTTGGCTTTGTTGCTGTTGGACTTGGTATACTGTTTGAAAAACAGAATATTGCTTATATGGTTGGTTTGGCCTTTGCAATTGCGGCCAGTGCCAATTTCCCGGTATTGTTTCTTTCCATGTACTGGCGGGGTCTTACCACAAGAGGCGCTCTGTTTGGTGGTGCGATAGGGTTGTTCATATCGGTTTTGCTGGTGATCCTTGGCCCGATTGTCTGGGTTGATATACTTGGGAACAGCAACCCTATTTTCCCATCCGTTTATCCAGCCGTTTATTCGATAACACTTGCCTTTGTTGCAACCTGGTTTTTCTCAGTCACTGACAAGAGTAGCAGTGTTAAAGATGAAAAGGCAAAGTTCGAACGTCAATTTGTAAGATCTATGACTGGCATAGGTATTGATGGACCTTCGTCACATTAATACCTTTATGCCTGTGCTTTCATATGAATGGAAAATAATTTTTATTTTAATCTGTTATTGATGAGGTCCTGGACGACGGAAGGGTCGGCGAGTGTTGAGATATCGCCGAGGTTTGAATAGTCATCCTCTGCGATTTTTCGCAGGATCCGCCGCATGATTTTCCCTGATCGTGTTTTTGGCAGTCCGGGTGCGAACTGGATATGATCCGGTGAGGCAATGGGGCCGATTTCCTTTCTCACCCACTGGACCAGTTCCTTTCTGAGCTCTTCACCCGGATTATGTCCGCCCATCAGGGTGACATAGGCATAAATACCCTGTCCCTTGATCGGGTGAGGGAAGCCGACCACGGCCGCTTCCGCCACATCATCATGGGCGACGAGGGCGCTTTCGACCTCGGCCGTGCCCATACGGTGGCCGGAAACATTAATCACATCATCCACCCGTCCGGTGATCCAGTAATAACCGTCCTCATCGCGGCGGCAACCGTCTCCGGTAAAATATTTGCCTTTATAGGTGGAGAAGTAGGTCTGGTAAAAGCGCTGATGATCACCGTATACAGTGCGCATCTGCCCCGGCCAGCTGTCGGTAATGCACAGATTGCCCGAAGCCGGTCCCTCAAGAACCTTGCCGTCCCCGTCCACCAGCTGCGGCGTGATGCCAAAAAACGGCCGGGTGGCTGACCCCGGTTTCAGGGCCGTGGCCCCGGGCAGGGGCGTGATCAGAATGCCGCCGGTCTCCGTCTGCCACC
>JAGREE010000038.1 GCA_020446675.1 Alphaproteobacteria bacterium
CTAAAAATATGGCAAAAGTACGATAATTCGCGCAAAGAAGTGACCAATTATTTACAGCCGGAGCATATATCTCCCGATATAATTCTCGGAGTTTATCTTCATTCTCGGGGGAAAGGCCCAGAAGCTGTTTTAATGAATTCCGAAATGACAGATCGACGCCACTGAAAACATACTGCATTCTAATATAGCCAATATGCAGTTGATTGGCGATTTGCCCCAGCGCTGATTTTTCTTTCCCGCTTTCAATCATTTCATTGATATTTGGCAAATCGGCTCCCTGCTTGCCTTTGCCCCAGAAATCATATTCACTTCGTTGAAGCTCATATGCACCGGACTGGATTGCGTGGCATATACCGGCAAATATCGAAAGGTACCATATCTTAGTACCATATAAAGGAACCAAGGCGAGAGAAAGACCAACATAAACACTGATAAACGTTACATAATCACAGATGCCGTCGATAACTTTTCCTATCTCGGAAAAATTTTGTGTGGCTCTTGCCAGCTGGCCGTCAGCCCCATCAAAAATATGCCAAAGAAACATCAGGGCAAACCCAAGCACAGCGAAAAGTGGATTTTGATAATGATAGTAGCAAAAACCAGACAAAAGTCCGCAAACCATGCCAAACGATGACACCATGTTTGGGGTGATATTCAGTCTGATAAATTGCGGAACCAGCCAGCTGCTGATAGGGTGGATGATATACAGGTTTGTAAATTCCTCAATTTCACCCGTCCGCTTAATTTCGTCGGTCGTTTTTTTCATGTTCTGAATACTCTATGAGAGTAGTTTATGTAAGCCACTTCGCATATCATATTGTGGATCATATCCGAGTTGGCTTTTTGCTTTTTCAATTGAGGCTTTTGAATGACGTACATCACCTGTTCTGAAATCCCTGTAAACAATATCGGTAAATGAATTTTGACGCAAATTTTCTTTGATCAGTTCTATAAGCTGATTTAGGGAAGTTTGACCCCCTACGGCAACATTATAAACTTCATTTTTGCCGAGTGTCTCACAGGTTGCAGCTAGTATGTTAATCTGTACAACGTTATCAATGTAACAGAAATCCCGGCTCGTTTCACCATCACCATTTATATATACGGTATTTCCGGATTTGACGGCAGATACCCACTTTGGAATAACGGCGGCATAGGCGCCTTCGGGGTCCTGACGCGGGCCAAAAACATTAAAATAACGCAGACCGACTGACTTAAAGCCATAGGTACGATAAAATACGTCCGCATAAAGTTCATTAACCAGTTTCGTTACAGCGTATGGGGAAAGGGGATTGCCTATTTTCTCTTCCACTTTTGGAAGGTCAGGATGATCACCATATGTTGAACTTGAAGCGGCATAAATAAAGCTGGTAACGGCTTCTTCCTTGGCGGCATTCAGCATATTTAAAAAACCGGTAATATTGGATGCATTCGTGTTAATCGGATCAGCAATTGACCTTGGTACAGATCCAAGGGCTGCCTGATGCAATACATAATCAATATTTTTCACGGCTGAAACACATGTTTCATAATCGCGGATGTCCCCTTTTATAAAAGTAAACCGTGACCAGTTATCCTTGCCGACAATTTTTTCCACAGCATCAAGATTATGTTGATGTCCAGTTGAAAAATTATCAAGACCGACTACAGTCTGTCCAAGCCCAAGCAAAGTTTCAAGTAAGTTTGATCCTATAAAACCGGCGACTCCGGTTACCAGCCATTTTTTTGGCGAAGCAGATAATTTTTCTGTTATTTCGTTATATTTCATTCAAAAAACATCTTTTCTTAATATTTATAACTCTTTTAGTTAACTTGTTTCGACTTATCAAGTTCCAGTCTATTTTTTTAAGTTTAACGCTAGACCATTAATCAAAAATCAGTATATAAATCGCCTATGGATAATCAGTTAAAATCAAAGTTAACAGTCATTGGTTTTGTCGCCTTTGTTGTTACTGTATATACTGCCAGTTATTTTTACACCAAAAGTAATAACGAACGGTTACTGGCGTCTCCTCGTCTTGTCATGCTGATTGGTTCGGAACAGGAAGAAAACCGGAAATTCTTAAATCTTACCAGTTCGCAGCGCCGTGATGCTGTTAAGCTACTTCATTTTCAAGATAAAATCTTAATTATATCCCAGACAGAGTTTGAAAATGGTATGACCGATATAGCGGCGCAATTCGCGGATGAGATAAACGGGCAGGATTATGTCATTGCGGATTGTTTGGACTATAGCGAGAAGCTTGATCAGCCAATGATTAAGGATGAAAAGGATGCGTTAAAGGCAAGCTGGATTTTCTCCGCTTGCGGTCTTACGCCGTAAGCCCCGCTTTTTCAAAACTTTTTAAATAATATTC
>JAGREE010000039.1 GCA_020446675.1 Alphaproteobacteria bacterium
ATTTCGTTATATTTCATTCAAAAAACATCTTTTCTTTATATTTATAACTCTTTTAGTTAACTTGTTTGGACTAATCAAGTTCCAGTCTATTTTTTTAAGTTTAATGCTAGACCATTAATCAAAAAACAGTATATAAACCGCCTATGGATAATCAGTTAAAATCAAAGTTAACAGTTATTGGTTTTGTCGCCTTTGTCATTACCGTATATACTGCGAGTTATTTTTACACCAAAAGTAATAACGAACGGTTACTGGCCTCTCCGCGTCTTGTCATGTTGATTGGATCAGAACAGGAAGAAAACAGGAAATTCTTAAATTTAACCAGTTCGCAGCGCCGTGATGCAGTTAAGTTGCTTCATTTTCAGGACAGAATTTTAATTATATCCCAGACAGAGTTTGAAAATGGCATGACCGATATAGCGTCTCAATTTGCGGATGAAATAAAAGGTCAGGATTATTTTATTGCGGATTGTTTGGAATATAGCGAGAAACTTGATCAACCCATGATCAAAGATGAGAAGGATGCTTTAAAAGCAAGTTGGATTTTTTCGGCTTGCGGCCTTACGCCGTGAGGCCGGCTTTTTCAAAACTTTTTAAATAATATTCTGCGTCTTCAGCTCTGTGAAACCATTTTCTGCATTCGTCTTTAGCATGTATTTTAAAATCAGGGTAAAGCCTTAGGACATTTTTTCTCGCTTGCTGGCACGCGGTTTCATCGTCCAGTTCACTATAAACGATTGCCTGCAGCGCGTGTGGCCAGAACCAGTCCGGCGTTTCGACGGTGCTTACAAATGTTGAAGCTTCTTCAAATTCACCTTTGAGAAAATGATTATGGAAAAGGGCAAACTGGCACCAATTCGGATGTTGCGGATTTAAGGCTATCGCTTTTTTCACCAGTGAAAGCCCTTGCTTAATTTCACCCATCAGACACAAATAAACGCCGCTGTCTGCTAGTACAGCGGGACTGTTGGGAGCAATACTAAGTCCCATTTTAATATTGTTTCTAAAGCGGTCCCATTCTCCTTTATGATAATGAATAATGGTCAGAGCGTACCAGGCAATGGAAAATTGGGAACTCATGGAAATAGATTTTTCTGCAAGGGCCTGTGCACGGTCAAGAGCATCTTCAGCTTCCGTCATGACATTAAAGCCGAAACGGTATTCATCAAGTGCCAGAAAAGCGAGCCCCGCCCATGCATCAGCATAATGGGGGTCAATTTCTGTTGCACGTTCCAGGCTTTCCCGTGCTTTTAGATGTGATTTTTGTGAAAGCTCAAAAAGATAATCATGAAAAAGCAGCATGCTTTTATAGGCTTCCATGAATTCGGTGCTGCTGCGTTTCATATTAATGGCACTGGTTCGCATTATGGTGCCGTATGCGTCGCCAATTGTCGCGCTGACCTGACGGGCAATTTCATCCTGAACCTGAATAATATTTTCTGGGTTTAGCACCCTGTCATATTTTTCGGTCCAGATTATAGCGCCATTGGTGCCATTAATAAGGGCGGCACTGACACGTACGTTTTCGCCAGCATGGCGAATACTTCCTTCCAATACATAATGGGTCTCAAGTTCCTTGGACAGTTCACGGACATCAACGGCTTTTCCCTTATAAAGTGATGTTACTTTACGGCTTATGACATAAAGACTGGGGCTCATGCTGAGCTGATTGATAATTTCTTCCGTAATGCCATCTGCAAAAATATTCAGATTGCCTTTTTCACCAATAAATTCAAAGGGCAGAACCGCTATTGCCGGGCCAGTCGGCGGTGCTGCAGCAACATTAAATACTGGATCATTATCCGATTCCCCATTTTTCTGATCATTATTTTCAAAACTAGGTTCATATTTTCCTTTTGGAAGCTGAATGATAACCGGGTCTTCTTTTCCTTCATCCATATAATAATGTTCCAGCAGTCGTCGAAGACGGCCTGCTTCAACCCGAACGATGGCATCGGCGCCGGGATCAAATGTTTCATCCTTGTCAAACACTTCAAGCGCAAGCGTATATCCCTTTAACATAGCGGCATTGCCCTTAAGTGTTTCGTCAACGACATAGGATAAAAATCGTTTTAGACGATTCTTATTTTCAAATAAGTCGCTGTTCAGGATTTTTTCCAGCTGGTTTTTTATGGTCTGATCAGGGTTTATAACGGCATACTCAAATAAATTAGATATAAGCGCAGCATATAACATACATTTTATGATGAAAATAAGAAGAATTT
>JAGREE010000040.1 GCA_020446675.1 Alphaproteobacteria bacterium
TTTACAAAAAACGACTATATGAAATTATATTCCGTAAATAAGGCAAACCCAAAAACAAATAATATTCTTTATAACTGCCCCCATAGCGGTGAAGAATTCCCCTCCGAATTTTTAAATCTGATCGACATCGACAAACAAACCCTGCTTTTATCCGGCGACAGTTTTGTCGATAAACTGTTTAGTGAAGTTGACAATAACGGCTCGCAGTTTTTTAAAAATCATTTTGGCCGCAGTTTTATTGACACAAACCGCTCAGCCTATGAACTTGATCCCACTATGTTTTATGGTGATATATCTGCACCGCTTCTTTCTGAAAGTGCAAAAGTAAAACTGGGGTACGGGTCCATCGCCAGGCTGGCTTATAACCGAAAAGAAATTTATAGGGATAAAATCCCCTTTTCCTATGCACAGAAAATTATCGATGACTATTATTTTCCGGTTCATAAAAAACTCTACAGTCTCATCAATGAGGACCACGAGAAATTCGGTTATTCATTGCTCGTTGACTGTCATTCCATGCCATCTTATGAATTTCTGGACCACAAGATATCCTCAGCGAAACAACCCGATATCATACTGGGCGATTTACATGGCAAAAGCTGCCATTGCGCCATTACCCGCTTTGTTGCCGATCATTTTAAAAAATACGATCTTATCGTTGCTCATAACACGCCATTCGCCGGCGGTTACAACACGGATCATTACTCTGATCCTGCCTCCAACCGCCATGCCATCCAGATTGAAATTAAAAAGTCACTTTATATGGATGAGAAAAACCGGATACTGAATAAATATTTTGAACCACTAAAAATAATTATTAGCTCACTTTGTTATCATCTTGATAAGAATATAGAAGCACTCGTCAGTCAAAATGGGGCACCCAAATAAAAATGGCCATCCTGAAAATCAGGATGGCCCAAGTTTAGGGAGGAAATGCTCTGTTGAGCGGTACAAGGCTCCTACACCAAGAACCCTGTATATACATACATAAGAATTATTTCCCGGATTGCAAGTCAAAATTTCTTATTATTTTACAATAACTTAAGCATTACATTAATATCACACTGTGTCTTTTATGCAACAAATGAATTTTGTGTATTTCCTATTATAATTCAAACAGTTATTTATGTTTCTGCGTTAAATGCCACATAATTATCACTATCAATTTTTTGTGATATTGAGCACAATTTTTATCTCAATAAAAATTAAAAAAGTCGAAAAAAATTATCCCTGATAAATTGGCAGTTGTTCATCGAGTCCAATTCATATAATTTTATCCTGTTATCATAAACCGGAAAGAAAAGTAACAAGTGCTTGATTTCAATAACCCAATTGTCATGTTGATGGTCCTTCCCTGTCTGATTACGGTAATCGGGCATGCTCTATTTCGGTTTTTTGCCGGTGAAGGACTGGGTCATACGCTTGCCAATTCATCGCTGATCATTGCCTTTATCGTCACATTACTGCTTTTTTACGGGGTGCCGACATTGCCGATCCGCACAAATACAGATCAGTTATTCTTTATTTGCCTGATTTCGCTCTGCTTTGGCTTTCTACAGGACCGTTATCCCAAAATCAGCTTTCTTTCACCGCAAATCCATATTGCCCTGATGATACTGGTTGTGTTTTGGATATACTCGAATAATGGCGCATTCCCGGTTATCCGTGCTGATATATTCTCACTCGCCTATATTACAATTATATCAATCATCCTGTTTTTAAAACTTGAGGAAATTCAATATAATGATCTGCAGGCACCAGTCGCGCTGTTCTGGACAGCCGTCGGGCTTTATGTTGTCGCCAAAGGCTCAAACATTCCGCTCAGTGAAAATATCATGATGATATTAATTGCTTCTCTTGGAACCTATCTGATTCTGAATTTTCCAAGGCCTAAATTCACATTCGGAGCTTCTGCCCTTTATCCGGGCTATTTGATCATTCTCAGTGTTGCAATGCAGATGTTTAATGTTGATCCAAGTCTTGCATTCTCACTGATTATTCTGACAGCAATTTTCTATACTGAAAATATCATTAACCTTTTGCCTAATGAATATGCCACACCCCTGATCCGGCTTGTTCTGCCAGGACTTCCCATCGGTTTTGCCTGGTTGTTCTCTTAAGTTTGCAATTGATAAAATGACCTGATAGGCTCAATTGCATATTTATCGAAGGGGCAGATTAATGAAATATTTTTTTACCATACTAGTCGCTATCCTCATTAGCTTTAACGTAAATGCCAAGACCATGACAATGGTGGACATGCTAAACGTTCCCAGCATCAGGGACGTACAGATTTCTCCGGACGGCAAAAATATTCTGTTTGAAAAACGGCAAGCCGACTGGCAGAAAAACACAGAAATATCAACAATCTGGCTGGCATCCCTTGACGGCAGCAGACTGTTACAGGTGACGTCGGAAAATTGGAACACCACGTCTGCCCGCTGGTCACCGGATGGCAGTAAAATTATATTTTTAAGCAGCCGCGGTGATGACAAAACCAATCAGATATATTTAATGCCTTCAAATGGCGGTGAAGCTGAACGGTTTTCAAATCATTTGACAGGAATAACCTCCCCTGAATGGTCAGCCGATGGAAAAGAAATATATTTTCTGGCCCATGATGAGCAGGATATTGATGAGAAAAAACGTGAAGAAAAAAAGGATGATATTTTCAAGTTTGAACAAAATTATCAACAACGTCACCTTTGGAAAATTTCTCTTATCAATGGTGAAGAAAGCCGTATAACCAGTGGTGATTACAGTATAAGCAGGTTTGACCTGTCTCTGGACGGCAAACAAATCGTATTTCATAAGGCGCCAAACCCGCTTCTTGATGCTGACCTTGACGCTGAAATCTGGACGATGGACAGTGACGGTCGTAATCAAAAAAGAATTACCGATAATAAAAACCCTGAATCTGGTGCCGAGTTGTCACCGGATAATAAAACGGTCCTCTATCTTTCCTGGACAAATGAAAATGACCAGCCTTATTTTGAAAGTAACCTGTTTATCGTTCCTGCAGGCGGCGGTGAAATAAAACAGCTTCTGGGCAGTTTTGATCATGATATTCAGGACGCCCACTGGTCCAAAGACGGTAAAAGTATTTATTTTAAAGCGAACCTCGGCGTTCATAATGAACTTTTCAGCGTCACCTTATCAAACGGGAAGATTACCCAACTGACTGATGGCAAGCATACTGTTTTAAACTGGCGATATGACCCGAATACAAACCGTCATATAATGTCATTAATGACTGCTCATAATAATGGTGATTTCTGGTATCTGGATAATGGTAAGCTTAAAAAAATAACCGCCATCTTTGATCATCTGGAAAAGGATTTTGACCTACCCGAGCAGGATGTGGTTCAATGGAAAGGTGATGATGGCGTATCCGTAGAAGGGATAATTATTTATCCGAACGGGTATCAAAAAGGTCGCCGTTATCCACTGGTGGTCCAAACTCATGGTGGTCCCCGGTCTTCTGACCAGTGGGGAATTTATAACCCGATATCCTATGCCACAGTGCTGGCTGCTAACGGATACGTCATTTTACAGCCAAACTACCGCGGTAGTCTGGGATATGGTGATGCTTTTGTTCGTGACATGGTCGGTCATTATTTTAACCAGTCACATCTGGATGTGATGGCCGGTATTGATTATCTGATTGATCAGGGAATAGCTGACGGGGATAAACTTGTCAAAATGGGCTATAGCGCCGGCGGCCATATGACCAATAAACTGATTACTTTTACCGATAGATTTAAGGCTGCGTCATCCGCCGCGGGGGCCGCCAACTGGATATCCATGTATAGCCAATCCGACACCCGGATTTACCGTACACCATGGTTTGGTGGCACACCCTGGCAAAAAAATGCCCCTATTGACAGCTATTGGGATAATTCACCACTTAAAGATATTTCAAATGTCACAACACCGACATTGATTATTGTTGGTGGGGCTGATACCCGCGTGCCACAGCAGCAGTCCATTGAACTTTACCGTGCCCTTAAATCAAACGGGGTGGACACGGATCTTTATATTGTACCCCGCGAAAATCATATTTGGAAAGAACTCAGGCATTATCTGGGAAAAATGAATGTTGAAATGTCCTGGTTTGAAAAATATATCAATAACCGTGAATTTGAATGGGAAAAAGCGCCGGAATAACAGGAGTCAAAAGTCAATAATCAAATATTTTTCGGTTTAAATGGACTTGTCACAAAGAATCTCTATACTGCGCGCACTTTAACTCAGGCATCAAAGATAGCGAGCCCCCATTATGACCTTACGCAATATTGCCATTATTGCCCACGTTGACCACGGTAAAACAACCCTTGTCGACGCCATGTTCAAACAGAGCGGAATGTACCGCGACAATGAACACGTCGAAGACTGCGCCATGGACAGCAACGACATCGAAAAAGAACGCGGCATTACCATTTTTGCCAAATGCACCGCTGTCGACTGGGGCGATCACCGCATCAATATTGTTGATACACCTGGCCACGCCGACTTTGGCGGTGAGGTTGAACGTATCTTAAGTATGGTTGATGGTGTCATTCTGCTTGTGGACAGTGCCGAAGGTCCAATGCCACAGACAAAATTTGTGACCGGCAAGGCACTGGCCCTTGGCCTTAAGCCCATTGTTGTCATCAATAAAATTGACAAGCCAGACCGCCGCCCTGATGAAGTCCATGACGAGATTTTTGACCTGTTTGTCAGTCTAGATGCCAATGATAAACAGCTTGACTTTCCAATGCTTTATGCATCCGGGCGTGACGGCTGGGCCTCCCTTGATCTTGACGGACCACGGGAAAATCTTGATCCGCTTTTTGATACTCTTATTAATTATTATGAAAAGCCGGCCATGCGGACAAAGGAAATTATTGATCAGCCCTTTACCATGCTGGCCACATTGCTTGACCGCGATAATTTTATGGGCCGGGTGCTTACCGGCCGCGTTCAAACCGGAAAAGTGAAAGTGAACGACCCGATTAAAGTGATCGATCAGACAGGTGAAGTGGTTGAAACAGGACGCGCCACCAAGCTTATGTCATTTGAAGGGCTTGAGCGTGTACCCGTTGAAGAAGCCATAGCCGGTGATATTATTGCCATAGCTGGGCTTTCCATTGGAACAGTTGCAGACACCATCTGTGCCCCGTCAGTAAGTCAGCCGTTACAGGCTCAACCGATTGATCCACCAACACTCTCAATGCGTTTTTCCGTTAATGACAGCCCACTTGCCGGTCGTGAAGGCACCAAAGTCACATCACGCATGATCCGTGACCGTCTTGAGCGCGAAGCAGAAGGCAATGTCGCCGTAAAAATTACTGAAAGTGAAACCAAGGATAGCTTTGATGTCGCCGGTCGTGGTGAGCTTCAGCTGGGCGTGCTTATTGAAACCATGCGTCGTGAGGGTTTTGAGCTTTCCATATCCCGTCCACGGGTTCTTTACCAGCAGGACGAAAATGGTGGTCGCACAGAACCATATGAAGAAGTGGTCATTGATGTGGACGAGGAATATTCAGGGGTCGTCGTTGAAAAAATGGCAGAACGCAAAGCTGAAATGACTGATATGCGTTCTTCCGGGGCCGGAAAAACCAGAATTATATTCATCGCCCCGTCCCGTGGCCTTATTGGCTATCACGGTGAATTTCTGACTGATACCCGTGGTACAGGCATAATGAACCGTACCTATCACAGCTATGGCCCCTATAAAGGACCGATACAGGGCCGCCGGGTTGGCGTTCTGATCAGTATGGGTATGGGCAAAGCTGTTGCATACGCCCTCTGGGGACTTGAAGACCGCGGTGTCATAATGATTGACCCACAGGAAGAAGTTTACGAAGGCATGATTATCGGTGAGCATTCACGCTCAAACGATCTTGATGTTAACGTGCTTAAAGGAAAACAGCTGACCAATATTCGTGCAGCTGGTAAAGATGACGCTATAAAGCTGACCACTCCACGCAGATTAAGTCTGGAACAGGCCATTGCCTATATCCAGGATGATGAACTCGTGGAAGTGACGCCGAAAAGCATACGTCTGAGAAAACGTTTCCTTATTCCGCATGAAAGAAAAAAAGCGGCAAGAGCAGCAAACTAGTAAATAAGCAAACTATCAGCATGTGAATAAAATTGATGATCTTTTACCGATCATTAACTGAACTTGGCTATAGTGCTTAATACATTTATTAGCTGAATGAGGAAAACATGACCCATTTTTTATCGTCTGACCAGAACCCCAGTGGCCACAAGCTGGAGGATGTTCTAAAAAAAGTACGAAATGATATCATTTATCGTGCAACAAAAATTATGGATGATAACAGGCCGGAAGCCCAGCATGTTCTGAACAACAATATCGAAATATTGGGGATGCTGGCAAAATCAATCGCGCTGGCCGAAGACAGCACTATGGTGCTCAATAAAAGCTTTGGCACCAGTCAAATTGGCGCCCCACGCATAGGTACAGAATAAATATTACAAACTAATTGTTGTTAGAGAAAAGAAAAATCACTTTCCAAGATTTTCGAGAACCTTCTGTGCTGCATTTTTTCTTGGTATATATTTTTCATTTGCTAATGATTGCAACAATGCTGTGCTTTCTTCTGAAGGAATTGCAAATTCCAGCGCTTGGATATAAATAGCGGATTGTGATTTAAATTTTTCATCCTGAATTCTACTTATTAAAACTGATAATTGATCATTTAATAGTAATTCTTTTTGATCAATGATTATCCTAGTTGCGTTAATCGACCTGGCCAAATTATCAGATTTCAATCCCTCAGTAATCAAATTTTGCCTTTTTACATCATCATTCATATAAGCATAATTTAGAACATCAATCGGTGTAATCTCAGTAAAAAAAGCTTTAAAAGTCCCATTCTCTGATAAAGAAGCAGGAAAACCATCAACCTTAGTACTAATGGCTTTATATTTAAGATCCCTGTCATATTTTAGAAGGGATAAATTTTCATTAAAATAAGCCTGAGCGACCTTAGCAGCCAAAATATGATCAGGATTATTTTTCAGTATTACCGCCGCAGCATATAATGATGTCATATTTGGTGCCATACTTTGTTTGTACTGACGGACAGTCATAGAATTTACTGTAGAATTTGACACATTCAATATTGCATTAATTTTATTGACTGTTTCATTAATATCTTCTTTAAGCATGCTCTCCAAATAATCTATAACTGCTTCAGTAGGATTTTCAATTGAAGTCAATGCATAAGTGCAACTACTTTTTGCCCCGACATCAGGATTGTTTTTTGCATTATACAACAAAAGTTCTTCATGTTCAGGTTTGACAACTTTCTGTACAGCTATAAAGGCACACAAATCATATCGATCACTTCTCCCGGTAATTCTGTCAGGTGTACTGACGCCGGACATTTTATCAAACACCGCCTCAAGTATTTCATCATTCATGATTTCATTTGACTGTGGATATTTTGCTAAGGCTTTCGATACATCATCCCACTCTCCTGCCGTCAAAAGTTCAGAAAGTTTGTTTTTTGCGTTTGGAGATTTAGTCACATTTTTTGCCAGAATATCAAGTGACACTGTCCAAGTTGTTGGACGGTCCATAAAAAACATCGTATTATCCGACTTCGGTTTAACAGTTTTTTCAATGGCAAAAGCCAATACATCATCATCAACAGCATCATGTTTTAAAAATAGATTTAAGCTGTCCAAAGGTGCCTTATCCATCACTGATTTTATTTCAGGAAGATATTGTTTTACTTCATCTCCCATTTTTGCCAATATTCTAATATTAACAAGCGGATCATTTTT
>JAGREE010000041.1 GCA_020446675.1 Alphaproteobacteria bacterium
GTGAACTTAGTGAGGTGCTCAAATGACAATGAATAATCAGGGACGCCCCACAAGCATTGAAAATGCCAGCAATTCAAACAGATCCGGTTACCCAAGTTATACCGGCAGCAGAGGACTTTCCCAAGTCGAAGGGCTTATTTATGAAATTGGTGATACGCACCGTACAGGGGTTGACCTTCCGGAAGTGGAAGAATTTGAAAGCCGCCTAGGCGGCATGGAACGAAGCGGAGAAATCGGCCTTGCCGGGCTTACAGAACCGGAGGCTATGCGCCACTATACACGCCTGAGCCGGAAAAATTATGCCATCGACCTTGGGCTTTATCCGCTCGGTTCATGTACCATGAAACATAACCCGCGCCTTAACGAAAAAGTCGTTCGTCTACCCGGTCTATCGGATATTCATCCACTGCAGCCGATCAGCACAACGCAAGGGGCCCTAGATCTGATTGATACTTTGGCACACTGGCTTAAAACCCTTACCGGCATGCCGGCAGTTGCCATGTCCCCAAAAGCCGGCGCCCATGGTGAGCTATGCGGGCTTATGACCATTCGGGCAGCTCTGGAAGCAAAGGGGGATGCCCGTTCAATTGTCCTTGCCCCGGAAAGTGCCCATGGGACAAACCCGGCAACGGCGGCACTTTGCGGCTATACGGTAAAACCAATCCCGGCCACAAAAGACGGTCGCGTTGATTTGGAAGCCATGAAAGAAGCGCTCGGACCGGATGTTGCCGCAATTATGGTGACAAACCCAAATACATGCGGCTTATTTGAGCGTGAAATCATTGAAATTGCTGATGCAGTTCATGAAGTTGGTGGTTATTTTTATTGTGATGGTGCCAATTTTAACGCCATTGTCGGTAAAGTGCGCCCAGGCGATCTTGGTATAGATGCCATGCATATCAACCTGCATAAAACATTTTCAACACCACATGGCGGTGGCGGACCAGGTGCTGGCCCGGTTGTGCTTTCAGAAGCCCTTGCCCCCTATGCCCCAATTCCATATGTGGTCGCCGGAGATGAAGAATTTGATCTGGTTGAACATGATACGTCCGGAAAAAGTTTTGGCCGCATGACCGCATTTCATGGTCAGATGGGTATGTTTGTGCGTGCCCTTGCCTATATGATGTCACACGGTGCAGACGGCCTTGCCAAAGTTGCCGAGGACAGTGTTCTGAACGCTAATTATATTCTTGCTTCCCTTAAGGATGTAATGAGCGCAAGTTTTAATGGTCCCTGTATGCATGAAGCTCTGTTTGATGATCGCTTCCTTAAAGATACCGGGGTCAGTACGCTTGATTTCTCCAAAGCTATGATTGATGAAGGCTATCATCCGATGACGATGTATTTCCCGCTGGTTGTTCATGGGGCCATGTTGATAGAGCCCACTGAATCAGAAAGCAAACTGTCGGTAGATCAGTTTATAGGGATGATGCGCCATCTTGTTGCTGCGGCAAAAGCAGGGGAGAAAGACCGTTTTTCAGGTGCCCCTTATAATGCCCCGCTCAGGAGGCTTGATGAAACAGCGGCAGCCCGTAATCCGGTGCTGCGCTGGACAAAATCGGAGCAATAATAAATCAAAGGCGGCCTAATAAGCCGCCTTTTTTATTTTAAGAATAATAAAACTGTTTAGTTGATCGTTTTCACATCCATAACGAAATATTTGCAGTTTTTCTTATCTTCGTCCCAAAGCAGTCTTTTATCCAGCGTTTCAAGCGCCCTGCCGTATAGATGAAGATGGCGGGTGCTTTCCCCCTCGTTAATGGCAATGGAATGGATGTCGTCAGGCATCAGGGCAATTCCCTGACCGGGTTTTACGACGATCGTGTCAGCCAGGCTTATGGAACGCTCGCCCGGAACCAGCGGGCCGTCTTCATCGGTTTCATAAACATAATTATATTCTTCACCTTCTGCTGCACTGACGCAGGCCCAGGTCGTATGATTATGTGGGGGAGTATACTTTCCCTTATGCATAACGTTTAAATAAAGGGCATAACTGTCATCATCATCTTTGGTGATCAAATAACGATTCTGAACTTTTCCATCCGTTGGTGCAGGAAACTGGTCCTCATCCCATAATTCCTTGCGAGAGGCAATGGCCACCATTTCCGATTTAATTTTCTCTAGATTGTCCCTTGTTACCTCAACCGGCCCGGCAAGACTTTTTACTTTATCCATTAATTCAGTAATGGCCTGTTCTCTTTTTTCTGCGACGTCGCTCATTATTTAATTTCCTCTGTATTCAATAAGTTTATCAGCAATTTCCTGCGCAAACTCGTGATAGGGCTGTGTATCCGTGTTTGACATCATCACAAAACCGATGTCAAGGTCTGGTATCATTATTATATAGGATTTAAATCCGTCATTTCCACCATGGTAGATCGTTAAATGACCATTTTGCATTCGACGATGCCAGCTGAAGCCGACATTATCAAACTGGCCCAGCGCCGGTTCCCACATGGCATCTAAAGTTTCTTTTTTAAGGACACGATTACCGTCAAGGGTTCCGCCGTTTAAATTAAGCTGTACCCACCGAGCCATATCATCAATATTTGAAATCAGTGTAGAACTTGGTCCGTGCATGCGATTATAGGGATAAATATCTGCCACATGCAGTTCGCCATCCTTTAGTTCATGCAAGCTGTTTAAGTTGGTCATATCCGCTTCCTGCAAAAGCAATGTGCTGTTCACCATTCCTGCCGGAATAAAAATATTCTCCCGGACATAATCTTCGAATGAGATGCCTGAGGCTTTGGCAATGACATCACCGAGCAGTTCATATCCGGTATTGCAATATTGGTATGTTGTTCCCGGATCATGGGTTAAGAATTTTTGTGAAATAAAATTCCTGACAAAACGTTCCAGGGCTTCTTCATCATATTGCGGGTTATGCCAGGGATCACTGTCGAAGTCCGGCATGCCGGAAATATGGCTGGCAAATTCACGAATTGTCAGGTCCTTATACCGACCATCAACCATGACAAAATATGGAAGCACATTGACAACTGGCTCATCGACATTAAGCTTACCTACTTCCTGAAGCTGCATTAACGCGGTTCCCACAAATGTTTTTGTGATTGACGCCATATGAAAAAGGGACTCATTCGTTTCGGGTTCTTTTGTATACATATTTTTTATGCCAAAAGTTTTCTTGAACAAAACGTCGTCTTTTGAAACAACCGAAAAAACAAACCCCTGGACGTTATTTTCATCCATCATTTGTTCAATCATCGGAGAAAAAATATTATCAAGATTGTCGTCAGCGGCCCTGACCGGAAGTGGAACCAGCATTAAAGATATACAAAAACTAAAAAAGAACTTTTTCACAATATGTTCCCTACTCATATTCCCTGTGCCTTTTTTAGTACGAATAAACCATTTTTGCAATATAATGTAAGTTGACGAAGACCTGTTGTTACGGTTTTATTAGATAAAAGAATAATGTTAGGGAGAAAAACAAATGCGGCTATTTAAGCAACTTGTAATTACAACAGGCAGTATAATTTTTACCTATAATGCTGTATTGGCTCAGCAGGTTCCACCGCAGGAATTGCCTATGATCCATCAGCTGGTCAGGGATGTATCAGCAACACGCATTGAAAATGATATCCGAAAACTGGTCAGTTTTGGAACCCGCCATACACTTTCAGAAACAAAATCAGAGACCCGTGGTATCGGCGCGGCGCGGCGCTGGATATTTGCTGAATTTGAAAAAATAAGTGACGATTGCGGCGGTTGTCTGGAAGTCATGTATATCAGCGATACTATTTCAGGGCAGGACCGAATTCCAAACCCGACCGAAGTGGTCAGCGTCGTGGCCATTCAACGTGGCGAATTTGACCCAAATAGATATGTATCCATGTCCGGCGATATCGACAGCCGGGTTTCCGACCCGTTAAACGGGGTCGATGACAGTCCGGGTGCCAATGATAATGCTTCCGGTATGGCAGGTGTTCTTGAAGCTGCCCGCGTGCTCAGTCAACATAAATTTGCCGGATCCATTATATATATGGGTCTTTCCGGCGAGGAACAGGGGCTTTTTGGCGGGCAAATAGTTGCAAAACATGCATTGGAAAATAACTGGCGTGTTAAAGCAGTACTCAATAACGATATGATCGGTAATATTACCGGCATAGACGGTGTGACCGATAACAGCACCGCGCGGGTTTTTTCAGAAGGAACACGTGATGTTGAAACGCCTGAAGAAGCAAGAGAAAGACGTTTTTCCGGTGGTGAAGTGGACAGCCCATCACGAAATCTGGCCAGGTTCATTGACAGACAGGCCGATAAATATGTCCCTAACCTTGACGTGATGATGGTTTACCGACTTGACCGGTTTGGCCGCGGTGGACACCACCGCCCTTTTAATGCCGTTGGTATTCCTGCTGTCCGTGTTATGGAAACCCATGAGCATTATGACCGCCAGCATCAGGATATCAGAACTGAAAACGGCCGGAAATACGGTGACGTTATTGAAGGGGTAAATTTTGATTATGCCCGAAAACTTACGGCACTGAATGTTTCAAGCCTTGCCGAGATGGCCGCAGCACCACCCTTCCCTGCCGAGGTCAAACTTAAAGGTGCTGTCAGTGCCTCCGCCGTTATCAGCTGGAAAAAACCAAGCGGAAAAATGGCCGAGAACCTTGCCGGGTACAAAGTTTACTGGCGCCTGACAGACCAACCGCAATGGACATACAGCAAATATGTTGGTGATGTGGACACATATGTCTTTGAAAATCTGGTGATTGATAATTATTATTTCGGCGTAGCCGCAGTTGCCAAGGACGGTGCGGAAAGTCCGGTGGTATTTCCAGGATCGATGGGGTCTTTTGGTGGGTATTAATTAAGGTTGAAATTTAAACAAAAGGCCGGGTTATCTCCGGCCTTTTGTTTGAAAATATTATTAAAACGAACAATCCGAAAATAATTTTGAAATATCCCCATTCCAGCTTCCATTATACCGGTCAAGCATAAGCTGTGCAGTGGTTTTGCCACTTTCAACCGTTTCAAAAAGCGAATTTAAAAATATCCGTTCATCATCACCCGTATTGTTTAGACATGCCCGGCGCTCTAACCCACCGGATGAAATTTTAAGCATTTTTAGGGCGAGATCCTGAACCGTTTCATTTCTGAATTTCACTTTAAGCGCATCCCGGGGCACGTTATCACGTAAATGTTGATGCTCTTCATGTGTCCAGTCTTTTACCAGCTCCCAGGCCTCGTTAAGGGCTTCGCTGTCATAAAGAATGCCGACCCATAAAGCGGGAAGCGCACAAATCCGGCTCCATGAGCCACCGTCAGCCCCACGCATCTCAAGGAATTTTTTAAGCCGGACTTCCGGGAATACAGTGCTCATATGATCTTCCCAGTCTGCAATTGTCGGAACCTGCCCTTCAAATCCCGTCAAAGTTCCGTTCATGAAGTCTTTAAAAGATTTCCCGGATACATCGTTATAAATGCCGTCCCTGTATACAAAATACATAGGGACGTTAAGCACATGATCAACATAGGCTTCAAATCCCATCCCTTCATCAAATACGAACGGTAAAATACCGCATCGGTCCGGGTCTGTGTCTGTCCAAATATGTGAGCGATAACTTTGAAAACCGTTCGGTTTGCCTTCAGTGAATGGGGATGCTGCAAAAATTGCGGTGGCAATCGGTTGAAGGGCGAGTGATACTCTGAATTTTTTTACCATGTCGGCTTCAGACGAATAATCCAGATTAACCTGAATAGTGCAGGTCCGTAACATCATGTCCAGCCCCAGATTGCCTTTTTTAGGCATATAAGCACGCATAATATTATAGCGCCCTTTTGGCATAACCGGCACGTCTTCACGTTTTGTATTGGGGTTAAAGCCCATGCCAAGATAATTAATGCCAAGCTCTTCACTGACCGCCTGTGCCTGCCTAAGGTGGCTGTTACTTTCCGCACAGGTTTGATGAAGTGTTTTCAGCATGGCACCAGAAAGTTCAAGTTGCCCGCCCGGTTCCAGTGAAACCGACTGGCCATTTTTCTTCAAGCCAATGATATATTGCCCCTCCATGATGGGTTCCCAATCAAATTCCTTTTGCATTGCCTGCAAAATTGCTTTGATACTGCGTTCCCCTTCATATGGAACCGGTTTTAGGGAATCAATGCAAAACACAAATTTTTCATGTTCTGTACCAATCCCCCACTCGTTCTTTGGTTTTGATCCTGATGCAATATAATCAATGAGTTGCTGCTTTGATTCTATTGGCGAATTTCTGGAAATGTTGCTCAATGGATAACCCTTTTTAATATAGCCTTCTATGTCATAGTTTTTATCATGTGGTGATTACGGATATAATGTCAATAGACCATCTCTAACTTCATAACCGCTTAATTTATTTAAGAAACTCATACCCAGAAGTGATATGTCCAGTTGCCCTTCATTTACATAAGCTTCAATTTTCTCAACATGGATGGGGCCGAGACTAACCGTCTCCAGTAAGACCGGTGCACTAAAAACCATTCCATTCGCTGTTGAGGCCGGAATATCAAATTTAAGCCCGGCTATATTAAAGCCAATTTTCTCTGCATCTGCTTTTTTAAGAACAATATGCGTCGCGCCGGTATCAATCATAAAATTGATCGCCTTACCATTAATGTCTGCCCGGACATAATAATGACCGCTTTGGTCAGAACGAAAAGTAATAGCCCCTGCGTCAACTTCACCATTTGCCGGATTAATTTCACTGGCAAGACGACCTTTTCCGTTCCAGATAGAATAACCGAGTCCCATAACACCAAATATAATAACCCATCCTGCGACGTTACGAAGTGCCTGACCGGGGTTACTGATAATATGTCCCAGAAGTCCTGCCCCCACCAAAGCCAGCAGCATAAAATCATATGCAAGATTGGCACTTTGACCCGAACTAAGTCCGTCACTTAATACCCAGGCAAGGATAAATACAAAAACCACAACCCCAATCACGGTCAGTAAAAATGGCTTCATACTGTTTTTTTGTTTTGACTGTCTCGGGCCTTGGGGGTCATTGTCATTCGGTGGGTGTCCCCATGGTGACGGCTGGTTATCATTCATTATGCCCAATCCCCCAAAAATGACTGCCATAATGATAAGGCAGCGACAGCCGCTGTATCTGCCCGCAATATTCTTGGCCCCAGTGTTATAGCAATAGTGTTTTGATGCGCCCTGATCATTTCTCTTTCCTGCGGAGAAAAACCTCCTTCCGGCCCTATCAATATACTCCATTTATCAAAAGAAGGTTTTACATGCTGCATTGGGATCGCCTCCCCGGCCTCATCACAAAATATCAGTCCCCGATCTTTCGGCCAGTTATCCAATATTTTATCAAGTTCTGTTAAATCGTCAATTTGTGGCACAGTCATACGCCCACATTGCTCCGCCGCTTCAATTGAATTAGCAAGTAACTTGTCAAACTTTATTTTATCCAGATTAGTACGTTCCGTAAGAACAGGTATAATTCGTGAGACACCCAGTTCAGTTGCCTTTTGAACCATATAATCAACGCGCGCTTTTTTTACTGGTGCAAACAAATACCATAAATCGGGATCAGATTTCTGATCGGTTATCTTCTCCCTTATTGTTATTTTTGCCTTGCCTTTACCCACTTTTGTAATTTCAGCCAACCATTCACCATCAATACCATTAAAAATAATGACATTGTCTCCCAGCTTGACGCGCATAACATTGACCAGATAATGGCCCTGATTTTCCTCTATAAGAAAAACTGTTCCGGATTTAAATTGATCATCCAGATACAGGCGTATTTTTGGCTTTTTATTCGACATTTTATCAATTTTAGTTATGACTATATTCATATGATAACACCAAATACCGAAAGACAAATGACAAAATTAGATGAGCGGATAAAAAAAGCCCCTGAGGATACCGTAAAACAAAGCTGGGTTCATAAATTGTCGCCTGATTTTGCCTGGGGATATCTCCAGCTAATGCGCGCGGATCGGCCAATCGGCACCTGGCTTTTGCTCTGGCCGGGGCTTTGGTCTATCGTTCTAGCCGGTCATTTTTACGGCACCACTGATATTATTCCTCATCTTAGATTACTCATCCTTTTTTCAGTAGGCGCATTTGTTATGCGGGGAGCCGGATGTGTTATCAATGATCTTTGGGATAGAGAAGCAGACGCAAAAGTGGAAAGAACAAAAGCCCGCCCACTGCCCAGTGGACGGGTGTCCGTCTTAGGTGCATTCATCTTTCTGGCTTTATTGTTGCTTATTGGGCTTTTTATTTTACTTCAGCTGAACACCTATACCCAGTTGGTTGGTGCCGCTTCATTGATACTGGTTATCATTTATCCGTTGATGAAACGGATCACCTATTGGCCACAGTTGATGCTTGGATTTACATTTAACTGGGGTGCGCTGCTTGGCTGGAGTGCCGTTTCCGGTACGATCGCACTACCCTCAATCATTCTTTATTTAGGCGGCATTTTCTGGACACTCGGCTATGATACCATTTATGCCCATCAGGACCGCGAGGACGATGCAATGGTCGGGATAAAATCAACTGCATTAAAGCTCGGGAAAAATACAAGACCCTGGATAAGCGGATTTTATGGGTTAACGCTCGTCTTGTTTCTTTGTGCCGGAGCCATGGCAAAAATGCATATTGGTTTTTATATCGGTATGGTGTTCGCGGGGTATCATTTAATTTATCAAATTAAAAAGCTTGATATTGATGATCGTGAACTTTGCCTGAAGCTTTTTAAATCAAACCATCATTTTGGCACAGTAGTATTTATAAGCATACTCACAGGACATATTTTCTGATTAAGTCCGCTCCACAATATCCTGCATGAATTTTTCCAGTTTTTCAAACTGGGTACTTCTTTCAAATTTTTTCTTATTGGGATTATTGTTTGCTTTAGATGTCTTTTTATTTTGTAGCTGAGTTTTTAAGTATTCGGCAATTTCATCAACATCATTGCTAACTAAGCCAAAATTATTGTCACGGATAATGTCGGCCGCTTCGCCCTCTGTCCCACCAACGGATAAAATTGGCTTTCCGGTACCGATATATTCAAAAAGCTTGCCAGCTATTACACTATTCTCACGCGGATCATCCCATCTGAGCAGCATCATGATATCAGTCCCGGCCATAATTTTATGGAGTTCGCTTTGTGGAATATATTTACTGCAAACGACCTGCTCTTCTAGCTCATTTACTTTGATAATTTTTTTCTGGCTTTCACTTAACTCATCCGCACCAAATTCTGTATATAAAAGAACTTTAATTTTTTTTGCATCATTACCCAGCTTTGCCAACGCTTCAAAAAGTTTTTGCGGATCACGTTTCCCCTCATAGAGCGCCCCGGCATATAAAATTGTCAAATAATCAGGATAAAGTTCTTTTTTCTCAATCCCATCAAAATCATTGGGATCAAACCCATTCATGGCAAGCTGGACAGGAATATTTCTGGATTTTTTTAATGTTTCAACCCAGCTTTGGGTAACAGTAATCAGGCCATTACAGTTTGCAAGTGCACGTTTCTCAATAAACCTGTCTATTTTTTTCTTGAAGCCCGACCCATGATAATATCCATGATCAGACCAGAGATCCCGATAATCGGCAACCCACGGAACATCATTGATACGGGCTAGCTTTGACGCAACAAGTAAGCACGTAAAAGGAGGAACAGTCGTAAATATAATATCCGGTGACCAGCTTTTAAATAGCTTCCGGCCTTCGCCTATCGCTTTCGGATACCATCCAATTGTGCGATCAGGAATATTGGTAAGTTTCCGATAATAAAGGCTTAGATTTGACTCTTCCCCTGTTTCACCAGCATCCTCCTTTTTTTCAGCTTCAGGCGATGATTCCGAGATATTATCACTCTCTTTTGTTGAAAACAGCCTTTTTACTGATTGTTTCAAATAGGACGGAAAAGCATTGATATCCGTAAATTCTGTAAAAATAATTTTATCTTCAGAAATTTCAGGCGTTAATGACGACCCCTGATCCTTACGTTTCGGAGCAAGTACCCTGATATCATGCCCCTGAATCTCAAGGAAACGGGCAAGCTTGTTTACCCTGCTGCCTGAAACCGGGGCATAAGGCGGAAAAAAGCCTGAAACAATCAGAATTTTCAATGAAACTTCCCTCTAAATATCTGCGTTTAAATAATTTATATAGCAAACAAAGCGATAAAAAGAAGTTAATTTTATTTTCCTATCCGGCACCAGAACATAGGACAAATAATCAACCCTTGATTTCCGCTGAATAATTGAGCATTGTATTTTTACTTTTGTAGGGGAATCCTCCTTAGGTGCGTCAATATTTGCACTTAACTCAAAGGGAAAGAGTTTTTAAAAACAATTTAGAGGGAATGATGACTAATATATATTTAACAATTGTGGGGTGTGGAGTTGTCGCGCTTCTGTATGGTATTTATGCGACTAAAAAAGTAATGGCCTTTGGCACTGGCAATGAAAGAATGCAGGAAATTGCTGCCGCCATTCAGGAAGGGGCAGCCGCCTATCTTAACAGACAATATAAAGCTGTCGCCATTGTTGGCGCTGTGGTTGCTGTTGGACTGTTTTTACTTCTTGGGCTTCATGTGGCTATTGGTTTTATTGCAGGTGCTGTATTGTCTGGTGCTGCCGGATATATAGGGATGAACGTGTCTGTACGTGCCAACGTCAGAACATCCCAGGCTGCTTCTGAAAATCTGAACAAAGCCCTTGATGTTGCCTTTACCTCAGGCGCTATCACAGGCATGCTTGTTGTTGGTCTGGGTCTTCTGGGTGTTGCAATTTATTATATTTATATGGTGTCAGCCGGTTTTGACATTCGCACCAACCTTGAAGGACTGGTCGGTCTTGGCTTTGGTGCAAGTCTTATTTCGATCTTCGCCCGTCTTGGTGGTGGTATCTTTACAAAAGGTGCCGACGTTGGTGGTGACATGGTTGGAAAGGTAGAAGCCGGTATCCCTGAAGATGATCCAAGAAACCCTGCGACAATTGCTGACAATGTTGGTGACAATGTTGGTGACTGTGCTGGAATGGCCGCTGACCTTTTTGAAACTTACGCTGTAACTGTGGTTGCGACCATGCTGATTGCGTCCAGTGCCTTTGTTGAAACTTCGGTAGAAAGCATGATGCTGCTTCCGCTCATGATTGGTGCATTATGTATTGTTGCTTCAATTATCGGTACTTTCTTTGTTAAGCTTGGTGCCGGGTCTGAAAATATTATGGGTGCTCTTTATAAAGGCCTTATTGTCAGTGGTGTTCTTTCGGCTGCCCTGATCTTTGGCATGTTCAATCAGGTTGATATCTTCTCTGATGCTGTGATGGCAAATGGGAAAACGGTTTCCTCTATGAACTTATATTTCTGCGTTCTAACCGGACTTGCCGTAACGGGTCTAATCGTATGGGTAACAGAATATTATACAAGTACAGAATATCGCCCTGTGAGGGTGATTGCGCAAGCTTCTGAAACAGGTCACGGAACAAACGTCATTCAAGGTCTGGCAATTTCAATGGAAGCAACAGCTATCCCTGTCATTATCATTTGTGGTGGTATTTTCATTGCTTTCACACAGGCAGGATTGTTCGGTATTTCTATTGCTGCTACGGCAATGTTGTCTCTGGCCGGTATGGTCGTTGCGCTCGATGCTTATGGTCCGGTAACCGATAACGCTGGTGGTATTGCCGAAATGGCGAACCTGCCGGAAGATGTCCGTACAACAACTGATAAACTTGATGCTGTCGGCAATACGACGAAGGCCGTTACAAAAGGGTATGCTATTGGTTCTGCTGCACTTGCGGCGCTTGTGCTTTTTGCAGCCTATACAGAAGAAATTGCCCACTATCTGCCGCAATATGCTGATATTACTTTCCCGCTACAGGATCCATTCGTCGTGATTGGTCTATTTATTGGTGGTATGCTTCCTTATCTGTTTGCATCAATGTCAATGCTTGCCGTTGGCCGCGCTGCCGCGAGTGTGGTTGTTGAGGTGCGTCGACAGTTCAGGGAAATTAAAGGTATTATGGAAGGAACAGCAAAGCCAGAATATGGTAAAGCTGTAGATTTGCTGACCAAAGCCGCAATTAGGGAAATGGTTATACCTTCACTGCTACCGCTTCTGGCACCGTTTGTTCTATTCGGCGCCACTTACTTGGTCAGTGGTAATATCGTCAATGCCTTTCAGGCATTGGGGGCAATGTTGCTCGGCACCATCATCACCGGTCTGTTCATTGCGATTTCAATGACATCAGGCGGCGGTGCATGGGATAATGCCAAAAAATATATCGAAGACGGCAATCATGGCGGAAAAGGTTCCGAAGCCCATAAAGCTTCCGTAACTGGTGATACTGTCGGTGATCCATATAAGGATACTGCCGGCCCTGCCGTTAACCCGCTGATTAAAATTACCAATATTGTTGCCATTTTGCTGGTGGCAATTGTTGCAAAATTAGGGCTTGGTTAAGAATACCATCTAAAATTCAGAAAAACCCCGCATAAATTGCGGGGTTTTTTTTATTAAAAACATGCTGACAAACCCAAATGATTGGCTATATTGCGCCCAATACTATCAACAACGATTCGCATGAGTTATATAAATGCCCTTTATTGAAAAAATTAACGCCGGACTAAACCCGCCTGAAGAAATCAACGTTATTATTGAAGTTCCTGTCGGTGGTGCTGCAGTTAAATATGAAATGCATAAAAGAAGCGGCGCTATTCTTGTTGACCGCATTCTTCATACTCCCATGCGCTACCCTGCCAATTATGGCTATATGCCACATACCTTATCGGATGACGGTGATCCCTGTGACGTCCTCGTGGTTGTTAATGAACCACTTGTGCCTGGATGCATTATTCGTGCCCGTCCGATCGGCGTATTACTGATGGAAGACGAAGCAGGACTGGACGAGAAAATCCTAGCCGTTCCAGATTTAAAAACTGATCCAACTTATAAAGATGTTCATTCACATAATGACCTTCCTGATCTTTTACTAAAGCAAATCCAACACTTTTTTGATCACTACAAAGATCTTGAAGATGGAAAATGGGTAAAAATTATCGGTTGGGAAGGTCCTGAAACGGCAAAACGGATCATTATGGAAGCCATTGAACGCCAGAAAAATAACCCTGAAGGTAACGTTTAATTTTCCACTTATCATTTTGTCAGATTTCACCTATAAGAAGTCATGACATATTCATCATTGAGAGATTTTATCGACAGGCTTGAAAGCGCGAACAAACTAGTTCGCGTGCAAGAGCCCGTATCTGCCGATCTGGAAATGACAGAAATTGGCTGCAGAGCTTTAAGCAAATCCGGGCCGGCACTGCTGTTTGAAAATGTCATAAAATGTGACGGCAGCAAAAGCAGCATGTCAGTTCTTACGAATTTATTTGGTACCGTTGAACGTGTGGCTCTAGGTATTAATGCAAAACCCGAAGATCTTAGAAATATTGGTAAAACGCTCGCTGAGCTGAGACAGCCGGAACCGCCCAGCGGGTTTAAGGATGCGCTTGATAAGCTTCCTATGCTTAAAAAAGCCATGACCATGCGACCAAAAACCGTAAAATCAGGTCCTGTCCACGATATTATCCTGACCGGTGATGATATTGATCTTAATGTGCTGCCTATCCAGAAATGCTGGCCTGATGATGCTTCTCCGCTTATTACATGGCCACTTGTGGTGTCAAAAGGTCCGGGGAAAATTAAAGAAGATGATTATAACCTTGGCATTTACCGGATGCAGGTGATTAATAAAAACCAGACCTTGATGCGATGGCTAAAACACCGTGGCGGTGCGCAGCATCACCGGCGCTGGAAAGCGGAAAAATCTGAACCCCTGCCCGTTGCCGTGGTGATTGGTGCCGATCCGGCAACGATCCTCGGGGCGGTGACGCCGGTTCCGGACACTCTATCTGAATATCAGTTCGCCGGCCTGCTTCGCGGAAAAAAAACTGAACTTGTTGATTGTATAACAGTCCCTCTGAAGGTCCCATCTACTGCTGAAATTGTGATTGAAGGACATGTTTCCCTGAACGATTATGGTGAAGAAGGACCTTTCGGTGATCACACAGGTTATTATAACAGCATAGAAAAATTTCCGGTTTTCACAGCAAGCGCCATTACCATGCGTAAAAACCCGATTTATCTTTCAACATACACAGGAAAACCACCGGATGAACCATCAATCCTTGGGGAAGCCCTGAATGAAATATTTATCCCCTTACTACAGCAACAATTTCCAGAAATTGTTGACTTCTGGTTGCCACCCGAGGGGTGCTCTTATCGTGTAGCTGTGGTTTCCATTAAAAAAGCCTATGCCGGACACGCCAAACGGGTCATGATGGGTGTCTGGTCTTACCTGCGGCAATTTATCTACACCAAGTTTGTTATTGTTGTTGATGATGATATCAATGCACGTGACTGGAAAGAAGTGATCTGGGCAATGTCCACCAGAATGGACCCCGTAAGGGATACAACGCTTACTGAAAACACCCCGATTGATTATCTTGATTTTGCCTCACCCATATCCGGACTTGGCGGTAAAATTGGCCTTGATGCAACCAATAAAATGGATGGGGAAACCAGCCGTGAATGGGGTAAACTGATTAGCATGGACGAAAAAATCATAAAAGCTGTTGATGAAAAATGGCATAAATTAAATATTGAGTAGGATGGGTATGAGTGATAACGCAAATATGATGTCACCCGATAGACTGGAAAATCTCGTCAAAAAAGCAAAAAAAAGCGGCGCCGATCATGCGGATGCAGTTTTCTTTACCGGCAGCTCCAGTTCGGTTTCATGGCGGCTTGGTAAACTTGAAGATATAGAAAGATCGGAAAATTCTGATCTGGGACTTCGTGTCATCATCGGAAAAAATCAGGCGATCGTTTCTTCCAGCGATATGTCTGATCAAACGCTGGAAGAGCTGGTTTCCAGAGCTTTGGATATGGCAAAAAATACCCCTGAAGATCCTTATTGCGGACTTGCAGATAAAAAACTTCTGGCACTGGATAACATCCCAGAACTGGACCTTTGCGACAGTCATGAGCTGGATGAAGAAACACTGAAAAATATTACTGCTGAGGCCGAAGCCCATGCCTTGGAAATAGACGGCATTACAAATTCGGAAGGTGCCGGTGCCAGTGCCACCAAAGGGGCCATCACCCTGGCCAACACGGATGGCTTTGTTGGTCATTACAAATCAAGCAATTTTGGCTGCAGTATTTCCGTAATAGCCGGACGCGGTACTGCAATGGAACGTGATTATGCCTGGACATCGCGCCGCCATTTTGAAGATATGGAAAGCCCCTACAAAATAGCCCGTGAAGCTGCTGAACGTACACTTAAAAAATTAAATCCAAGAAAAGTTAAATCCTGTGAAATTCCGGTTGTTTATGATCCACGGGTTTCCAGAACACTGGTAGGACATCTGGCGAGTGCCATAAACGGCGCTTCGATTGCCCGCAAAACCAGCTTTTTGCTTGAATTAATGGGTAAGCAGATTTTTTCCAATAATATAAATATTATGGATAATCCGCATATTTTACGCGGACCGTCATCTCGCCCCTTTGATGGCGAAGGTGTCAGAAATGCACCGCTTGAAATTATTTCAAATGGCGTATTAAAAAACTGGATACTAGACAGCAGCAGCGCCCGACAGTTGGGCCTTAACAGTAATGCACGCGCCGGCAGGGGCACATCAAGTCCGCCATCGCCATCAACAAGTAACTTATTTATGGAAGCCGGAAATATCAGTGTTGAAGATCTTATCGGCGATATTAAAAACGGTTTTTATGTCACTGAGCTGATTGGCAGCAGTGTTAATGGCATTACCGGTGACTATAGCCGGGGGGCCAGCGGTTTTTGGATTGAAAATGGAAAATTAAGCTTTCCAGTGAATGAAATCACTATTGCCAGCAATCTGAAAATAATGTTTATGAACCTTACTGCTGCTGATAATTTGGAAATTAAATATGGCACCGATGCACCAACAGTGCGTATTGACAAAATGATGCTGGCAGGAAATTAGTCCGCCAGAATTAAAGCATATTACAATTTATAAAGGTCTGTTTTGCGGCCAAACCAGATTATCCATTTCCTCTGGTGGAAGTGTGCCTTCCTTTCTGACCCGTTTGGCTGTTAAAACGACACGCATTATTATGAAGGCCGCAACAAGTGCATGAAAGCCGCCACAAAATAGAAATAATGCCTTGGCACTTGAGAACTGCATCAGATTGCCGGCAACAACAGGACCAAAAATTGACCCGATTGACCAGATTGTCAGAATTGTTGCACATACGGCAACTGTCTCGTTATGGCTTACATGATCAATTGCATGGGATAATGCGATAGAGTAAAGGGAAAGAGCTGCACCACCCCAAATAAAACATATTATTAGAGCATTGCCCTGATTTGCAGCAAACGGAAATGTCATGGCAATAGACATACAGGCAGAAATGGAAAAACCGATAATCAGTATTTTGCGCCGACCTAGTATATCCGACATAAAGCCTGAGGGCCATTGAAGCAAAAGCCCCCCAAAATGAGCCGCTACCAGCAAAATAAGGGCCTGTGATTTAATCAAGCCGACCTCAACACCATATACAGGCATCATATTAAGCACCGCACTATTGGTAAAGCCGAGAATAAATGCGGCAATAAAGGCACTTGGGGCGTCATGCAATATTTTTCTAAATGAAGTTGTCACTCCCGGTCCAATTTCAGGCTGAGGCAGTTTTGTCAGACAAACCGGGATAAGCGATATAATAAAAAGCAACACACAGAAAATTATGGCATTATCACTAAACCCGGCGGAATAAGACAGAAGAGCCGGCGCCCCAACATAGGCCAGCTTAGTGATAGTTGAATAAAATCCCATGATCCGTCCCCGAATTTCAAGAGGGGTAACATGCCCGACCCAACTATCAACACATGTCATAATAATGGCAATCGCACAGCCCATTATACCTCGGAATATAGTCCAAACCGCAGCATCCTGTAATAAATGCATCATAAGTGTTAATGATGCCAGCAAGGCCGCTGCAAAAGTAAAACTTCTGATATGACCAATGGTCATAAGTAGTTTTCGTGCCCAGAAACACCCCAGCACAAATCCAAGCCCGTATACAGTTGGAATCATGCCGACGATACCCAGCGATGACCCGGAACTATTCGCATTAAGCACAACAGTTGGCGCAACTACGCTATTTGCAAATTGCAAAATAACAATGCTTAATAATAAGGCCGCAATTGACAAAATAATTTTGAACATTCAGTCGCACACAAGAAATAAGTTTTAAATCTGACATTGCACATAATGCAAAGTAAATTAAATAACAAACATTAGTTTATACAAATGAATGTTATTTCAATCCATTATTGTCGTGATATTGTTTTTTCAAAGAAACCAGTATTCTTTACGCATTATTTTTACAGTTTAGAAAAAAGCAGCGACCCTGAAAACAACCCCTGAATCTGAACGCCTGCCGACGACATTTGTATCAACATAGGATATACCAAGTTCAAATTTATCAAAAGTAACACTCGTGCCTAGTCGCCAGTCCCATTTATTGTTCCCAAAAAATCCGTCCTCATATCCCAGATGAAAATTTAGCGAAAAAGGTGTGTTGGGAACTTGTGCCCTGGTTTCATTATATAAATAAATATTATCCTGACTGCCATTATTACTCTGACTTGGCATATAGGAAATGCCCAATGTGCTTGTCAACAAGCCAAAATCTACGCCGGCGGAACCATATGTTTCAAAATAAGTGGCATTATTCCCCCCCGGATAAACATACGCCGTGGCGCCAATATCATAAATTATGCCATGAGATTCCCTGCTATATCCGGCATAAAAATTGGTCTCAACATCTGCACCACGAAAATTAGAAACGTTGGATGCCCAGGCTCCGGTATAAATACCATTATCAGCAAACCAGTCTATACCCCCTTGAACGGCAACATCATTATTGGATTTGGAAACGCCGCGAAAACGATAATCACTAAGTAGAGATGCATTAAAAGCCAGCTCCCCACCCAGAAGACGTGTTTGCGCCTGACCGATGGCAGGAAGCAGAACGGTCAAACAGAGCAGATTTAATATTATTTTCTTTAGTGTCATTAAATACTCCTTTAAAAATTTAAACGTTCAACTGTCATTATTCAATTCCAATTGCCACGCCCGCGTTAAGGCGCACTTTAAACCAATTCATCCCCCAGTGGAGATGAGGACCTGTGGCCCGTCCAGACATGCCAACAGTCCCAATTGGATCCCCTTGTTTTACCATATCGCCCTGCTTTACCATTGTTTTCTCCATATGGGCATAAACACTGCTCAGGCCATGTCCGTGGTCAATAATCATGGTGTTTCCGGTCAGATACTGATCACTTACAAGGGTCACTTTGCCCCCTAACGGTGCCACTATTAACGCACCCTGTCCCGGTGCAATATCAAGTCCTGTGTGTGGGCTTCTTGGTTCACCGTTTAGAACCCTATGCGATCCAAACCGACCACTTATTCTTCCTTTGACAGGCCAGATCATCTGTTCCCTGAAATTCTCAAGATTACTGTCCGTTTCGCGCGCAGCACGAACGTCTGCTGCGTCTTTTGCTATCCGGTCTTGGACGTCTTTGGGCGGTGCAACATATTTTGGTGGAAGCCCGGTAATTTCCTCGACTTCATAATCATGGGGCTCAACATCAAGATGGTACATAGTAAACCCGCCACTCTTGTGATCAACACGGATATTCGCAACTTTCTTATATTGCCAGTCAAGTCCAATAACAAAATATCCATCCGGGTCCGTTTTAATAGTCTCCCCCTGGAATGTTACTTTATCGCCTGGCGATACATTGCCAACATAATATCCCCCCTGTTTTAGGGGTTCTTTAATGCCCAAATCATTTTCGGCATAACATACTATATTGGTCAGCATAAATAAGATGCCTGCCAGAAATAATTGCTTCATAACAATCGCCCCTGTGCATTCTCGTCTGTCTTTTTCTTCTTGTTTACTGTCTTCGCTTTGCCGCCAGTGGCCATTACATCAATATTTCCATCCCTGAATTCAATTGCCAGGCGGTCCCCTGTTACTATATTTTTGCCATCGCTAAGGGCTTTGCCCTGTTCATTTCTGATAACAGCAAATCCCCTTTCCAGAACTTTCTGATAACTTAAACTTTCAAGTAGCCTGGCGGGGTTCTGATATTCAGTGCGCCGTTGGTTCAAAAAATTTGATATGGCCCTGTTCATTCGTTCGTCTGTGGTTTTTATCTTTTCATCAGCTCGTTTTATTTCTGATTTTAAAGTCTCTGGTCGCAAAAGACTCTTTATTCTTTCCAGTCTGAAGGCTTGCCGCTCAACACTGACCTTTAGCGCTCGGGGCATTCGTTCGCTCAGCTCATCAAACCGCTGTGAAGCCAAACTAAGCAATTCAGAAGGTTTCGGCAAACCGCGGCCAAGCCCTTCAACTTTTTGTTCGAGATTATTTATATATCTTCTTGTGGCTTTTTCAAGGCGCAGGTCGAAGTCCCTTACCGTATATACCAAATCATCCCGGACCGGAACGGCCCGTTCTGCGGCGGCCGTAGGGGTAGGTGAACGGAAATCAGAAACATAATCAATAAGCGTGGTATCTGTTTCGTGACCAACGGCTGAAATCAGTGGAATTTCTGATCTGGCAACCGCGCGGATCACCTCTTCTTCATTAAAACACCAGAGATCTTCGAGGCTGCCGCCTCCACGCGCAACAATCAGCACATCCGGCTTCGGAATTGATCCATTTTCATCAAGGGCATTAAAGCCGTCAATGGCCTCTGCAATCTGTTTTGAGGCCCCTTCCCCCTGCACGAGTACCGGCCAAACCAAAACATGACGTGGGAACCGGTCCGAAAGACGGTGAAGAATATCACGGATAACAGACCCGGTTGGTGACGTCACGACGCCAATAACTTTAGGCAGGTAAGGAATAGGAAGTTTACGGTTCTGGTCAAATAACCCTTCGGCCGCAAGCTCTTTTTTACGCTTTTCCAGCAGCGCCATCAGCGCTCCTTCCCCGGCGACCTCCATATTTTCAATGACGATCTGATATTTTGACCGGCCCGGATAGGTAGTCAGCTTACCTGTGGCAACAACCTCAAGCCCGTCTTCCGGCCGAAAAGTAAGCCTGCCCGCAACCCCTTTCCACATCACGGCATCAATCACCGAGTTATCATCCTTTAGATTTAAATAAAGATGACCGGAAGCAGCCCTTTTAAGACCGGAAATTTCACCTCTTAATTTTACATATCCAAACTGGTCTTCAACGGTGCGTTTCAATGCAAGGCTGAGTTCAGTTACTGAATATTCTTTTGCATTACTATTTGTAACTTCATTATTAAATGGATAATCGCTCATCATTCTTCATTTTCAGTATTGCCGACTTGCTTCTCATGGTCGCTATGATACAAGAGAGAAAAAGAATTAAAAAGGAAATTACTCATGAATATTTTAGTCATTGGTTCTGGCGGACGCGAACATTCACTAACCTGGAAAATCGCACAGTCCCCACTTCTTGATGAACTTTATGTTGCACCGGGCAATGGTGGCATGGGGGATCTTGCCACACTCGTTAATCTGGATGCCGATAATCATGATGATGTTATTACCTTTTGCCGTGAGAAAAATATAAATTTTGTTGTTATTGGTCCAGAAGCACCTCTCGTTGGCGGCCTTGCCGACCGCCTTGTTGAAGAAAATATTAAAGTCTTCGGCCCCAGTGCTAAAGCCGCCGCACTTGAAGGGTCCAAAGGATTTACCAAGGATCTTTGTGCAAAATATAATATTCCAACCGCTGCTTATGGGCGCTTCAGCGAAGCAGAAAAGGCCAAAAAATTTGCCGCAGCAAATGGCGCTCCAATCGTCATTAAGGCCGACGGACTTGCTGCCGGAAAAGGGGTCATTATTGCTGAAAGCTTAGATCAGGCCAACGATGCAATTGATGATATACTCGGTGGTCAGTTCGGCAGCGCTGGTGCTGAACTTGTTGTTGAAGAATTTCTTACCGGTGAGGAAGCAAGCTTTTTTGTCCTCACCGACGGTAAAAATATTCTGCCATTTGGCACGGCGCAGGACCATAAACGAGTTGGCGAAGGCGACACCGGCCCCAATACCGGCGGTATGGGCGCTTATTCCCCGGCACCTGTGATGGATAAAAATATGATATCCCGAACCATTGATGAAATTATTTTGCCAACTGTGAAGGGCATGGCCGCCGAAGGCCGTCCCTTTAAAGGGGTTCTTTTTGCCGGACTGATGATAACCAATAAAGGGCCAGAACTGATCGAATATAACGTCCGGTTTGGTGACCCTGAATGTCAGTGCCTGATGATGCGTCTTGAAAGTGATATTGTCCCGCTTTTAATTGCCTGTGCCGACGGAACACTTGATCAAATGAATGCCAACTGGTCTGACCAGGTATCATTAAATGTCGTGATGGCGGCAAAAGGATACCCGGGAGGTTATGAGAAAAATACGGAAATAAAAAATCTGGATGCTGCGGGGTCTGCAGAAAATATTATGATTTTCCATGCCGGCACAAAAAAAAGTGGCGATAAAATACTTGCCACCGGCGGCCGGGTCCTCAATATCACTTCGCTTGCAGCCACCGTAACAGAGGCAAAACGAGCCGCCTATGCAGCGCTTGATAAGATAAACTGGCCCGAAGGATTCTGCCGCCGTGATATCGGATGGCGCGCAATTGAACGCGAGAAAGAATAAGCGAATAATTAAAGTAAATCGCTATCACGCGTTTTATTGGATACAATATGAATATCCCTCTGCGGATAGGGAAATTCGATACCGTTTGCATTAAATTTATGCCAGATTTTCAAATAAACCTCGCTGGCAATATTGGTCACACCATTTTCACTGTCCCTGATCCACATTCTTAACTCCAGATCAACGCCGTTATCACCAAACCCTTTGACCAAAGCCCGCGCTGCCGGGTTTTTAATAACACGTGGCGATTCAGCCGCGGCTTCAAGCATCAGATCCATCGCCTTCTCAATGTCACTGTTATAGGACACATTAAGCGGTAAATGACGGCGGACTTTTTTATCCGAAAATGTCCAGTTGATAACAGGTTGGGTAATAATATCCTCATTCGGCACCAGATGCTCACGCCCGTCCCGGGATATGACCGATGTATAACGAGCAGCAAGTTTGTTTATCCGTCCGTATGTTCCTGATATTTCAATCACGTCTCCGGGTTTTATGGATTTATCAAGCAATAGAATAACACCGCTGATAAAGTTTGAAACAACCTTCTGAAGACCGAAACCAAGACCAACACCAATTGCACCACCAAAGACCGCTAATGCTGTCAGATCAATCCCCATACTTGAAATCGCAAAAAGAAAAGCAATAACAACAAGAAAGATAGAGGACAGTTTACCCAAAAGAACGCGGGCAGAAGGTGTCACGTTTGGGGCATCACGCAACTTAGCTTCAATAACGCTTGAAAGAAATAAGGCTCCCCAGATCAGGACAACCATTGTTGCCAGACCGGTTATAATGGAAAGGATACTGATTGTCGTCGTACCGAAGGTAAAAGTTGTTGTGGAGAGAAAATTTATAAAATCATCCAATAATCCGAAAATATTCAGGATCACCATCGTCCAGGCAACAATGCGAATAATTTTTGAGATCGTTTCACTTTCGATCATCAACGTGACCCAGGTAATGACAATCCACAATATGATGAGGCTTGTCGCCAGTCTCAGTAAAATAATTGGGCCATTTAAACTAACCGAAACCTGCCATGCGCTAAAAACAAGTATGCACCATAATAGTGGCAGATATAACGCTTTCAGAAATTTTTCAATTTTCTGATAAATTGTTTTTTCGTGGAATACTTTATGCACAAATGGTGAAAAAGCTCTTGCAGCAAAGTAACTTAATAAAAATAATACAAATATAATACCAAGCTGAATAAGACTTTCAAATGACAGCAGATTAACCTTCAGCCAATTTAGTATCAAAGTATAATACTGATTGATTAAAGCAATTAATTCATCCATGGACAAATGTGGTGTGTTATTCATTCACCTGCGATCCTTAAAAAAATCCTGTAATAACCTTGCTGAAGGCTCCGTCATTATATGACCATAAACTTCGGGTTTATGATGACAGCTTTTTGCATTAAATACAATTGCTCCATTCTCAACACCGCCCCCTTTTTTATCTTCAGCTGCAAAATAAAGCCGGCGGATTCTGGCAAATGATATCGCTTGTGCACACATGGGACATGGTTCCAGCGTTACATAAAGATCGCAATCTGTCAGCCTTTCACTTTCCATTACATGACAGGCTTCTCTTATCGCGAGAAGCTCTGCATGTGCTGTTGGATCTTTAAGTTCCATAACCCGATTTGAAGTGGTCGATAAAATCTTGTCACTTGGCCCATGAACAATAACCGCGCCCACGGGCACTTCTCCACGCAGTGCCGCTTTTTTTGCTTCTTCGAGCGCTAGACTCATATGCATATTATCAAATAAGGACATGTGGTAAGCTTGCTAAAGCGTTACAAAAAGGTCAAGCAAAGATTGCAATTTTAATAACTTCCCCTATGTTGAGAAAATGACAAACGAAACAGATAAAAATAAAGGCGAGCGTATCGCCAAACTTCTCGCCCGCGCCGGTGTCGGCTCGCGCAGAGCCGTGGAACGTATGATCGAAGCCGGTATGGTCAAAATTAATGGCGAGACGATAAAAAGTCCAGCGTTTCTGATCACCTCAGTGGAAGGGATAACAGTTGATGGTCAGGTAGTAAAACCACCAGAAGCTCCCAGATTATGGCTATATCATAAACCCACAGGTCGCCTTACCACTTACTATGACCCGGAAGGGCGCCCAACAATTTTTGAGGCGCTGCCAGCAAATATGCCAAGGGTAATTTCGGTTGGAAGGCTTGATCTTAATACCGAAGGTCTTTTGTTGCTCACCAATGACGGCGCACTTGCAAGATGGCTTGAGCTTCCCTCAACTGGCTGGGTCAGATCTTACAGAGTGAGGGTCAATGGGCGTTTTCATCACAAAAGACTTGAGGAAATAACCAAAGGTGTCACCATTGACGAGGTTCAGTACCGTAAAGTGGAAGTTGATCTGGATGAACGAAAAGAAGGGGTCAATCAGTGGCTTACAATTAGTATCACTGAAGGTAAGAACCGTGAGGTTCGAAAACTCCTTGAATATGCGGGACTGACAGTCTCTCGACTGATCAGAACATCATACGGTCCATTTGAAATTAAAAATTTACAAAAAGGGAGCGTTGCAGAAGTTGCAAAAAGTGAAATGCTGATCAGTTGCCGCGATTATTTTAAAGATCAGGATGTCGAAATTCCCGACCCTAAAAAAGACAAAAAGAAACAGACAAAAGGAGACGGGTGGGCAAAGAGCAAGCCAAAGAAAAATGCCAAGCCCAAAAAAAGTCGGTCCAGACAAGAGGACAAAAGTGGAAAAACCGCAATCAGAAAAAATAAACCCTTTAAAAAATGAGAATTATTGGCGGTACATATAGGGGAAAAAAACTTATTACCCCAGTGGATGATCTAATCAGACCGACAACAGACCGGATGAGGGAAACCCTTTTTAACATGCTTGAACATGGAAATGGTCCCGGAATAAGAGGGTCAAAAATCCTTGATCTGTTTGCCGGAACCGGTGCGCTTGGAATTGAAGCATTATCCCGTGGGGCGGCGCATGTTACTTTTGTTGATAATAATAGCCGTTCCATGAAACTGATAAAACAAAATACTGACTTAATAAAAAGTTCTGAAAACGCCAGTTTTATTGTAGCCGATGCGGTTAAGTTTAAATATCCGGGGACTGTCTATGATGTTGTTTTTATTGATCCACCATACCGTAAAAACCTGGTCACCCCTGCCTTAACCAACCTGCATGAAAAAGGGTTGCTTAATACGAATAGTATAGCCGTGATTGAATATGGCTCGGACGAGGAAATTGATTTTACCCTTCATTTCGGGGAAATAAAAAGCCGTAAAATGGGTGATGCAACATTTTCACTTCTTGAATATCTGGCTTAACGGCGCCCAAACAACCGTTCAACATCGCTTAGTTTAAGTTCCACATAAGTCGGACGCCCGTGATTGCATTGTCCGGAATGGGGCGTTCGCTCCATTTCACGCAGTAGTGCATTCATTTCAGCTGTCGTCATGCGCCGTCCAGCCCGAACGCTACCATGACACGCCATCGTGCTGCATACTTCTTCAAGTTTTTCTTTTAATGAAAGCGCCTGATCCAGTTCGGCAATCTCATCAGCCAGATCACGGATAAGTCCTTTAATATCTGTATCTCCAAGAAGCGCTGGCACTTCCCTCACGACCACCGCATCTTCACCAAAAATTTCCATAACAAGACCTAGTTTTTCAAGCTCCTGCTGGCGAGTCATTAGTCTTTCAACAGCGGATTGATCCAGTTCAACAATTTCAGGTAATAACAGAACCTGGCTTGGTACATTTCCTTCAGCCATATGCTTTTTCATCCGCTCATAAACGAGCCGTTCATGTGCCGCATGCTGATCGACAATTATAATGCCTTTCTCAGTCTGGGAAATAATATAGGTTTCATGGAGCTGCCCCCTTGCCGCCCCAAGCGGATATTCAGATATATCCCGGTTATCACCGGTCATAGTATAAGCACTGGTTTCGGTTTCCAAAGCTTCGTTTCTGCCCATCGGTGGGGAGAATTTATTCGCCCCATCATTTAATGGCATATGAAAATCACGCGACGTTTCTGAAAGTGTATTTGAAATTCTCGCTGGTGGAATTTGGAAATGCTGCTGCCGGACATTTTGAAAAGGTGACGTCGGCCTTTGTTGCGAATGAAAAGCGCCAAGAGCGGCATTGGATACTGTTGTTGAGGCACGGTGTCCTGCTTCTGATAGGGCATGACGCAAAGCACCAACAATCAAGCCTCTTACGACACCACTTTCCCTAAACCGAACTTCCGCTTTTGCCGGATGGACATTCACATCCACCATATCTGTTGGCACTTCAAGAAAGAGCGCAAGTACCGGATGACGGTTGCGGGCAAGAAAATCCATATATGCCCCCCGAACTGCTCCCTGCAAAAGTTTGTCCTTCACCGGACGCCCATTTACGAACAGATACTGATGCTGCGCATTCCCCCGGTTATATGTCGGTAGCCCAGCATAACCAGTCAGTTTTATATTTTCTCGTTCTGCATCAATTTTAAGGGCATTATCGGTAAATTCGGATCCCAGAATGGCCCCAAGTCGCCTTAAACGTTTATCCAGAAGTTCCCCCTGTGCCGCTGAAACCTGAAAAGCTTTCCTATCACCATCAAATAGTGAAAAAGCTACATCAGGATTGGCCATGCTTAGTCGTTTTATCACATCAAGCGTTTGTAAAAATTCTGTCCTGTCTGTTTTAAGAAATTTAAGACGTGCCGGTGTCGAATAAAACAGATCCTTTACTTCCACAAACGATCCCTTATTCAGGGCTGTTGGTGTTACGTCTGATTTTTTGCCGGCCTCTATGTAAATTTTCCATGCATCTTTACTGTCATGGGCCCTGCTTTTGAATGAAAAACGGCTTACGGAAGCAATTGAGGGCAGCGCTTCACCACGAAATCCCATTGTAACAATATTTGAAAGATCATCTTCCTGTAATTTTGATGTCGCGTGTCGTTCTACCGCCAGTGCGAGTTCATCGCCCGTCATTCCATGACCATCATCGGAGACACTGATGAGTTTTCTTCCGCCATCAACCAAAACGACATCAATATTTTTTGCGCCTGCATCAATTGCGTTCTCAACCAGTTCTTTTACAGCGCTGGCTGGCCGCTCTATTACCTCACCTGCGGCAATCTGATTTATAGTATTTTCCGAAAGGAGCCGAATGCCCACGCGTGCTACTCCGTTTTTACTAATTAAGAGATACCCGACGCGAAAACTGATGCTTCAATTAGCATTAATTTGAACCAAATAAAGCGCGCTTTGCCAATTCCTGCGGATCGATAATTTCATCCAGATCAGAATCCGGTCCCCCAGGTGTCAGATAGAAGTCTGGTGGTAAAGCAAGTGGCGCATTTCTAAGCACCATATATTCATCCGGAACATGTTTATTTGAACATCCTGATACCAAGATTACAGCAGCTATTGAAGCCGTTATTAAAGTCGCTTTATTTATCTTCATCATAGATTTTATTCTTCTTTAGTTTTCTTTCCAGCATCACCGCCGAAAGTCGAATTAAATATTAATAACACAGCACCAACAAATATAAAACTGTCAGCAACATTAAAAACGGCAAAATACCAGTTTTCCCAGTGGAACTGGAAGAAATCAGCAACTGCACCAAATTTTACTCTGTCATAGATGTTACCAAATGCCCCACCAATAACAAGCCCGATAGCACCCGCAATGATTATTTTTCTTGCTGATCGTAACCAGTAAGTAAGAATAGCGACTATTATTAGGTTTAGAACCACCAACAGCCATCGGCCCAGATCACTTTCAGCGGATAAAAATCCAAAACTAACACCACGATTCCAAACCATAACAACATCAAAAATTGGCAGGATTTTGACCGTCCCTTTGGCTGTCAGATCAAAAACATCAATAAACCACCATTTGCTTAACCGGTCGATAATAAACGCGCATAATGCGAATATGCCACCGATACGCATCATTGCTTAAAGTGCCTCAACAGCATCTGCGCAGCGCTGGCATATATCTTCATGATTATTGATTTGGCCGACTTCTGGAAGAACCTGCCAGCAACGTTCACATTTATTCCCCTCTGAAAGCTGACTGATAACAGCAATCCCTGGTGTATCTTCCATTCTAAAGGCTTCATCCGGTGCACCATCCAAAATCATATCCGCATCAGAAGTAATACATAGCTCAGCCAGGTCAATGCCTTTAAGTGCGTCTATATAGCTTTGATCATCCACATAAATATTGACACTTGCCTGAAGGCTTGAGCCAATACGCTTTTCACGACGTTCAACCTCCAATGCCCCCGTGACCACTTTACGCAATGTTCTGATTTTTTCCCATTTGTTCCCAAGCGTATCATCGAGCCAGGACTTTGGAATATCACTGAATGTCTGAAGATGTACACTGTCATCCTTACTTGGAAAACGTGACTGCCATATTTCTTCCGCTGTAAAGACAAGAATAGGAGCAAACCATTTGGTGACAGTTTTGAAAATTTCATCAAGGACAGTTCTTGCAGCACGGCGACGAACAGTCATTTTAGCATCACAGTAAAGTGCGTCTTTTCGAATATCAAAATAAAATGCTGATAGATCCACCGCACAAAAATTATAAAGTGCATTATAAACACGGTGATAATTATAATCGTCAAAACCTTTTCTTACGACAGCATCAACTTTGGCAAGACGATGAAGAACCCAGCGCTCCAGCTCCGGCATTTCACCATAGGATAAAATTTCCTTATCCTCAAATTCAGCAAGATTGCCGATCATGAACCGCATGGTATTACGAATTTTGCGATAAGCTTCTGCCTGATTTTTTATGATTTCATCACCGATACGATGTTCATTAAAATAATCAGTTGACGTCACCCACAGGCGAAGAATATCGGCACCAAACTGTTTTATAATATTAAGAGGATCTACCCCGTTCCCCAATGATTTGGACATTTTGCGTCCATCTTTATCCACCGTAAAGCCATGGGTGAGTACTTGATCATAAGGTGCATCACCACGCGTTCCGCAGGATTCAAGCAAAGAAGACTGGAACCAGCCACGATGCTGGTCTGTACCTTCCAGATATAAATCTGCACTACGTTTTCCCTCTCCCCGGCTTAGGTCTTCCCTTTTTTCCAGCACAAAGGCATGAGTGGAGCCTGAATCAAACCAGACGTCGAGAATATCTGTAACCTGTTCATAATCAGCAGCGTTATAGTCATTTCCCAGCAGCTCCTGAGGATCAACAGTGTACCACGCATCAGCACCAGCCTTTTCAACTGCTGCTGCTATACGCTCATTCACATGGTCATCTTTAAGAAGCTCATTGGTACGTTTATGAACAAAGACAGTAATTGGGACACCCCAGGCTCGCTGTCTGGATATCAGCCAATCCGGTCTATCGGCAACCATGGCATTAATACGGTTTTTGGAATTTTCCGGCACCCAGCGGACATTATCAATCGCTTTAAGTGCTTTTTTCCTCAAATCATTTGCGTCCATGGAAATAAACCATTGCGGCGTATTCCGGAAAATAAGAGGCGCTTTTGAACGCCAGCTGTGCGGGTAACTGTGAACGATCTTATCCCGGGCCAGTAAGGCCCCAACCTTTGCCATTTCTTCACAAACATGATCATGAACTTTATAAACATGCTCCCCTGCAAACATGGGGACATTGTCATAATAAAGTCCAGCTTCGTCAACTGTATAAGGGGTTTCCAGACCGAATTGCTGGCCGACTTCAAAGTCTTCCTGACCATGACTTGGTGCAATATGAACAAATCCGGTACCGGCATCTGTCGTCACATGGAAACCTTCTATCACCGGCACATCAAAATCATAACCCTGACCGTGCCAAGGATGATGACATACTGTCCCTTCAAGTTCACTTCCCTTAAATGATCTAAGCTCCGAATATCCACTCACACCGGCACGGGCACAAAATGCCCCAACCAGTTCTTTTGCCAGCACAAGCTTCGCACCAACAGCAACACGTGAGTTTTCATCCACGTCTGTAACATTGATCAGAACATATTCAAAATCCTTACCGTAAGCGATGCCTCGGTTACCGGGCATCGTCCAGGGGGTTGTCGTCCAGATCACTATTTTAGTGCCTAAAATTGCTTCTATGTTTGATTTTACAACAGTAAAACCAATGTCGATCATATGCGATGTGTGATCCATATATTCGATTTCGGCTTCTGCCAGCGCTGTTTTCTCAACGACTGACCACATAATTGATTTTGAGCCACGATAAAGCCCACCATTCATAAGAAATTTAAGAAGCTCACGCACAATTTGTGCTTCGCTTGCATAGTCCATCGTTAAATACGGATCTTCCCAATCGCCAAATATACCAAGGCGTTTAAATTCGTCTTTCTGAACCCCAACCCACTTTTCAGCAAAGGCACGACATTCTTTACGAAATTCTACCGGGTCAACTTCATCCTTATTTTTCCCTGCATTTTTATATTTCTTTTCAATCATCCATTCGATGGGCAACCCATGACAGTCCCAGCCTGGAACATATGGCGCATCCTTGCCCAGCATTTGCTGGGTACGAACGATTATATCCTTCAGGATTTTATTCATAGCATGACCCATATGAATATCACCGTTGGCATAAGGAGGCCCATCATGCAGGATATAGCGTTCTCGACCTGCTGAATTTGCACGAATTTTTTGGTAAATATCGATATTGTTCCAGCGATCAAGCCATGTGGGTTCACTATTAGGCAGATTTCCTTTCATCGGGAAATCTGTCTTGGGCAGAAAAATCGTGTCGCGATAGTCTTTGGTCATATCTTTACTTAATATAATGTTTTAAAAATTTATCTTATGTAGCAATTAGAAGCCCCTTGTGTCGAGCTTATTTTTTCATAAGTATTCAGCTAATTTAGGCGAAGGAATAAATGATTGCCGGTTTTCTGGCTTTGCAAGTAATTTTCGTGCAATCACACTGTCTTTTTCGATCTGCTCCTTTAAGGCCAACAGATTCTCAAACTTTCTTTCCTCTCTGATAAAATCAACAAATTCGACTTTGACAGGCACGCCATATATATCATGATCAAAATCAAATATATGTGTTTCCAGAAGCACATCCTTTTTATCAAACGTCGGCCTTCTGCCTACATTTGCAACGGCATCCCAAACGCCTTTGGCTGGCCCTTCATCAATTATCATACGGACAGCATACACGCCATATTTTGGCTCCTTATATCCCTCCATCAATAGATTTGCTGTCGGAAAATCAAGCGTACGGCCTCTCTGGTCTCCATTGCGAACATGGCCTTCCATATGCCACCAATGGCCCAACCGGTCCGCAACTTTCCGTACATTTCCCTGCTCAAGGGAGGCCCGGATATTGCTTGATGAATAAACATGATCATCTTCCATTACCTTCTTGACGACAGTTAGCCCAAACTGTTCTTCCTTTGAAAGCCACCCCAGAACATTTACACCCCCGCGTCTACCTGCACCAAAGCAATAATCATAGCCAACCACAATATGAAGAGCGTTGATTTTCTTTATCAGTATATCAAGTACAAAATCCTCAGCCTCCATCGTGGCAAGGGTTTTATCAAATGGCAGTACAATAAGCTGATCAACGCCAAAATTTTCCAGCAAATGAGCTTTCGTTCTGAAAGACGTCAGCCGGAAGTCTTTTTGACTAGGGTTAAAAAATAATCTTGGATGTGGTTCCATACTGAGAACCGTCAGCGTGGTTCTCATTTCTGAAGCAATTTTTCCGGCTGTCCCGATCACTTTCTGGTGTCCCTTATGGAACCCATCAAAATTCCCCAGAACGATTACTGAACCTTTACAGTCATCCGGTATAGAATCAACATGTCTTATAATTTTCATCGGATTAAATCTTTACTTATCCTAAGCTGAAGCATAGATGACAAAGCCTACACACTACTGCAAGTCCGATGTTAATTATAGTAATTTTTCTGCTTATTTATTTATAATTTAGGTATATTTTTAAGAATATTTACCTCATTAACTATTCTATTAACTCTTTTTTTAGGCTCTGTGGCTAGTTTGGGTATATTCGTTGGCAAAATGATAACGAGTATAGCCAACAGTGTATTTGTTAAACCATAAATAAGGACAGGAACAAAATGGCCGTAGATATGTCATTATCCATCTTAATAGTAGATGACTATAAAACAATGCTCAGAATTATTCGTAATTTGCTTAAACAGCTAGGTTTTCACAATGTTGATGAAGCAACCGATGGTGCCGAAGCTTTAAATAAATTACGTGGCAAAAGCTACGATCTGGTTATTTCCGACTGGAATATGGAACCAATGACCGGATATGAGCTGTTAAAAGAAGTTCGTTCAGATGATATGTTAAAAACCCTTCCTTTCATTATGGTAACGGCAGAATCGAAGACAGATAACGTTATTGCTGCAAAAAAAGCAGGCGTAAATAACTATATTGTAAAACCATTTAATGCAGCGACATTGAAATCCAAGCTCATTAGCGTGCTTGGAGAGTTTTAATGTCTTCAGGATTATTGCCAGATCATATTGAACCACTGGTTGACAGATTGCGTTCTGGCGATCATCTGCCTATTGCTCTGCCGGATGTTGCCGCTGTAACTGAAGTCCTAATGCGTTCTTTGGAAAGCTATTTTAAATCAATAGATCTTACCCTTTACCGTGAATGCCAGGATCTGGCAGATTATATCGAAGATGCCCGTACAGAAATTTCATCGCTTTCTCCAGATGGCGAAGATAGTGCTGGCATTCCACGCGCCGGAAAAGAGCTTGATGCTATAGTTGAAGCAACAGAATCTGCTACGGATACGATCATGCAGGCTGCGGAAGATCTGATGAGCTTTGAAAGTGACGATTTTGATCAATATAAAGATCACGTAAATACCGAAGTGATGAAAATTTTTGAAGCCTGCTCATTTCAGGACATTACTGGCCAACGGATCAGCAAAGTTGTAAAAACACTTAATCACGTCGAAGACCGTGTAGGTAAACTTATCTCTATACTTGGGATTCCTGCGGAAACGGAATCACCGAAAGATGCCAAGCCAATTCTAGATCCGGATAGCGATGATATTGATGACGCAGATCTGCTTCATGGTCCCGCTCTTGCAGGTGAAGGTATTAATCAGGGCGAGATTGATTCTTTACTGGAAAACGACGTAACAAATAATCCTGAAAACACAGACGATACTGTACAAGATTTCGATGAATTTTTTAACGCAGAATCCTCAGACGAGATAGAATTTAGCGAAGAAAGTGATGCAGTAGACCAAACGGTAGAAGAAAAATTTGAAGCAGACGAAGACGTTCCAAGTATATCTGAGGAAGATATTTCCGATGATCTTGAGGTTGATACCAAACCTGAAACAGAAACGTCTGTTAAAGCCAGTCAACAGAATGAAATATCAAGCACTAAAGAGAATAAGGCTAAAAAACATATCAACGATGATGATATATTTGAAACCACACAGGAAGATATCGATAGCCTGTTTGGCTAACACTCTATGAGACTATAGCTTGCTGGTAATATCACTGCTCAGTACGGGCTCACCAAAAAGATAGCCCTGTCCACGATCAATGCCACAATCAAGAATTTCAACTAGCGTTGGGTCACTTTCAATTTTCTCAACGATTACTTCTATATCATAGCGTTTAAAAGACTCTTTAATATCGTTACGGTCAATATCAATATTTTCTGCCAAAAGCAGGTCCGGATTTAATTTGACATAATGAAAATAACGTGCTGCCAAATCAGAATGGTCATGACTGAGAACCTGCACATTATCCATAGAAAAACGGAACCCCCGTTTGCCAAGACTTGCCAGTTTATCCCAAATTATATTGGGCTGTCTTTGTACATCCTGTTGGGTAAATTCAAAAACCAATCTGTCGGCAAGCTCCTGATTGTCCAGCATAAAATCGACAAACTGTGGAAAAAAATCCTTATCGTTTAGAGACACGGATGAGATATTGCAGAAGAATCTCATATTTGGCTTCCTTGTTCCCAAACGGCGGATGACCTGAATACATCTAAACAGAAGCAGATTATCGAGAGTGCTGACCAGTCCAGAATCTTCGGCCAATTTGATATATTGAGACGGGAAAATAACCTCCCCCTTATCATCACGTACTCTTGAATAAGCTTCGTAATGCATTACTTTACGAGATGGAAGTGCGACAATGGGCTGTAGATATAGATCAATTCGATTATCCTCAAGAGCATAATGCATAATGTTTAGAATTTCATCTGCTTCTCTGTCACTTCCATGTATAACTTCTGTTGATTGCAATGAACCAGAATGGCCGAATGAATGTGAAAGGGTTTTTCCGGATTTTTCGACAACCTGACTGAGTAAGGTTTGCAGAAGACGCATTTCATTGACGATCTCTTTATTATGACCGTGCTCATTAGCTTTTACCTGCTCCCTCAGTTTAATAGTTTCATTCTTATACTGCTCTAACTGATCCTGATAAACCTGATAATCCTGGTGAAGAGACATAAGACGTTCAGAAACATCTTCCTTATTTGCTCTTAGTGAAAGCATTAAGTGCAGCTGGAGACCAAGTAGGAATATTCCTCCTCCCACAATTCGTCCGCCCAAAACACCTAACTCAGGAAATATTCCTGGTAACACAACAGAAGCAAATACTGCGATAATAACATTACCGAGTATGAGTATGATATTGACGAGTGCACCCATTAAAATTCCCAGATCTCATAGTTGTTTAAGAAAGAAAGAATTGTCTATTAATTTAACGCAGTTACGATAGAACAATTAACCAGCGCAATCAAGATTTGTAATAATTTCATGAAAAGAAAAGTAAGGGTGCCAGAAACACCCTTACAAATGTTATGTTTCTGCTATTGGTTATCAAGTTTAAATTCTATCAGATTATAAACGTCAAAAACCTCAACAGCTTCTCCATCAATAACACGGGGTTTGAATTTAAATTTTCTTGCTGCATTTACAGCGCTTCTCTCAAATCCTGGATGTGAAGAATTTACAACAACGATGTCTTTTGTTTTGCCATTTTCGGTAACTGTATATTTAAGGCGCACAAATCCCTCTATTCCTTTGGAAGCCATATCTTCTGGATAGCGAGGAGAGACTTTCACGATTGGAAGAAAATCGCTTTCAGGAACAAAAACACTGCCCCCAGGCTTCACAATAGGCGTGAATGGATCCAAATCAGTTGATACTGGTAGATCGAAAATCCCTTCATTATTGCCTTTCCCAATTGTTGGCAAAACTGGAGGAAGACTATCATTTGTATCTAACAACACAGGCTTATCAATCTTTTTGTCTACTGGTTGCTTATCTCTAATCTTTCCCAGATCAATAATAGTTCTGACCTGTTGCTTAGCAACTGGTAATTGTCCATTGGTAACCAACATTTGCATTGAAAAAAACAATGCAAAAGTAATTATCGCCGCAATATTAAAAGATATGAAGTAACGAGAAAAAACTGAAAATTGTGTGGGCATGATACGTCTCCTATATTCTTGTGTTGGTTATACCGAG
>JAGREE010000042.1 GCA_020446675.1 Alphaproteobacteria bacterium
GCAATCCTCCCGGAAGGATCAGGAGATCAGATGCCTCAAATGGGCGCGATGATACTGTTCTTCCTGATGTTGGGGGAAACTATAAATGGCGGATTTGGTATGGCTGATTTACCCTTAATCTATCGCACGCCATTGTTTAATCCGATCATCTCTCTCATTATGATCCCTGTATATCTTTTGCTCGCATTTTTATTCACACAATATACCGGACTTGGCCCAATTGGTGTCGCAATGGCCCTTTGTTCAACTTATTTTTTAATGAATTTGACCCGCGTGATGACAATAAAAAAGCTTTACGGAATCAGTATGCTTCAATTCGAAATACTGAAAGTCTTAATTGCCGCAGGGATTACATACGGATTATTCAGATTGGCACAAAGCTATAGTCCCATTGACTTGCTAGTTGGAGGCGGTATACCTGTTGGGATTTTGATCCTGATCGGCGTTTATTTACTATCTTTATCTATAATCGCATTGAAAAAATCGGACGCCAGAAAGCTGGAAGCAAAATTCTTTAAAAAATAGTCTTTTTAAATTTTATAATCTTTTGCTAAGTTCGATTTAAGGAACCAGATAGGGGTAAATAAATTGAGCGATAATAAAAAACAGACAGCTGAAGAAACAAGAAACAAACTACTAGAATACAGAAGCAGCATCGACAATATAGATGCCGCTCTTATCTATATGCTCGCTGAAAGGTTTAAAATAACCCAGAAGGTTGGATTTTATAAAGCTAAACATAAACTTCCTCCCGCTGATAAATCACGTGAAAAAGAACAGATTGCGCGCCTGCGAAAACTTTCTGAAGATGCCCAGCTTGACCCGGATTTTTCCGAGAAATTTTTGGATTTTATTATTAAGGAAGTCATTCACCACCACAAAAAAATTCGTGGTGGTGAGAAATAGTTTTTTATAGCTTACCTTCGTTGACATAAACAATGGCTTTACCAAAAGCCATAGGGTCATCCACATCAAGCCATAGACGACCTTTAATGTCAAAAGTACGCGCTTTATTCTGTGCACCAAGCACATGCATTGCGCCGGTAATGCTTTCATCACCTTCTTTAAAGCTTTGCTCAAGAGCATCAAAAATAGCAGGCGTACAGTAAAAAATACCTGTATCAAACGCATTATAATCGCGTATAATTTTACCAATATTTTTAATCTCTGTGCTTGTACAGTTCACCCGTGTAACATCATCAAGATCAATAACCGGGTTTTCAATATTATAATCGACACATAAAGTAACTGTACCCTCATCATGTTTTGAAGAGATCAGGTCCTTAATAATTTCCGGGTCAAAAAGATGATCACACATCGTAAGCACAAATGGGCCGTCAATATAATCCTTGGCAACAAAAACAGACAGTCCGTTTGGACGCAACCAGTCATCATTGACAATATGTGTTATTTTAATATTTTCACGCTCCGCAAGCTCATCAAGAAAAGCGCGTACCTTGGTACCCCGATATCCGGTAACAATGTAAAAATCATCAAGTCCTCCGGCACGGGAATTCAGTATGACGCGCTCCAGAATTGGAACGCCGTCTATTTCTATAAGGGGTTTACTATCCCCTTTGTCCCTCATCCTGCTGCCCTGTCCGGCAGCTACGATTAAACATTTCACTCTGCAGCACTCACTGATTCAGTACGTGATTTGATAAATTGTTCTGTCATTTCATAAGCCTGATCGTCTGTAAACTGTACAGGAGGATGTTTACAGAAATAAGCAGACGCGGCTGAAAGAATACCCCCTTCATTATTCATCAGTGCCAGCTTACAGCAACGGATCATGTCAATTGCTACACCGGCTGAATTCGGGCTATCCTCAACACTGAGGCGCATTTCAAGGTTCATTGGAACACCGCCAAACAGGTCACCTTCCATACGCAGGAAACAAACTTTGTTGTCATTCTGCCACGGAATATAATCACTCGGTCCAACATGGATATTTTCATCATCTAGGCGTGAACCGGCTACAGACTGAACGGCTTCTGTTTTAGAAATTTTCTTGGATTTAAGACGGTCCTGATTTTTCATGTTAAGGAAGTCTGTATTTCCGCCAGTATTCAGCTGATAGGTACGCTCAAGCACCACACCACGTTTTGCAAACAGATCTGTAAGTGTTCTGTGGGTAATGGTAGCGCCGAGCTGTGCTTTAATATCATCGCCGATAATTGGCAAGTTTGCATCTTCAAACTTTTTAGCCCATTCCGGGTTGCTGGCAATAAAGACCGGCATATTGTTGATAAAACCAATTCCGGCTTCGAGGGCGCATTCTGCATAAAATTTTGCGGCTTCCTCTGATCCAACTGGCATATAGTTGGTCAGAATTTCAGCGCCGCTTTCTTTTAACTCACGGACCACGTCTTCTTTTGTAGCCGATGGACGTCCATCAAGAACAAAAGTACGATTTTCATCATATTCAGCCATATGCGGGGAAACACCATCTAGGATATTGCCCATTTTTACAATGGTGCCTGTCTTTGGGATATCGCCGTAAAATACTGTTGTACAGTTAGGTTTCTGGAAAATAGCTTCGTTTAGGTCTTTACCAACTTTACGGGCATCAACATCAAATGCTGCCACAACTTCAATATCACAGGGACGGAATCCTGCAACATCCCAGTGCATCAAACCCGGAACTATTTTTTCATTTCCGACACGCTCAGGCGTATAATAGTAAATTCCCTGAATGAGTGAACTCGCACAATTTCCAATACCAGCAATCGCAATTTTAATTTTCGACATTTATTTTACCTTTGTCTAATTCTTTTGTTGAATAGCTCTTCACATAAAAAGCCCATTTTCCTGAAAATTTTATATCGTATATTACATAATTGTGACAAGCGTTTAACAGTTACATGGAAGGTTGAGAAAAGGGATGATAATAATTGAAACTTGGAACCGCCACATTTTTGCTTTATAGCAGTGATGTATTTAAAATAATTGAAATCATTTATGGAGTATTTTAATGCAACTCACCCTTAGCAAACTCGGTCAGTTCATTGCGGTTCCTCTGGCAGGAATTATTCTTATGTCTTGTTCCGACCAATCAAACGAAGAGACCAAAGTGTCTCAATCCACTGAAACAATGGAGCAACCCATGACGGCAGAACATAGTTTTTTAGAAGAAAATAAAAACAGAGAAGGCGTTCACGTCACTAAAAGCGGCCTACAATATGAAATTATCACCGAAGGAACAGGTGAACGCCCCATGGCGACTGACATGGTAACCGTACATTACGAAGGCACCCATACTGATGGAACTGTATTTGACAGCAGTATTCAGCGTGGGCAACCAGCAGAATTTCCTCTAAATCGCGTAATCGCTGGCTGGACAGAAGGTGTGCAGTTGATGAAAGAAGGCGCAAAATATAAATTTTTCATTCCTTCAAACCTTGCCTATGGTGCAAGTGGGACGCCTGGAGGACCAATCGGTCCCAATGAAGATTTGATTTTTACGGTAGAACTTATTCGCGTGAATTAATTAAAAAAATTAGGTGGCCCCGATTAGCGTTTTGCACAAATTGTGAGGGGAGTGTTTATACAGAATAAACCGGGACCACCTAAACTCAGTTACTACAACTCAAACTACTCAAAAAATTCCTTTTAATTGTTGACTATTTTCCAGTCACCGTCTGGTTGACGACATGCTTTACCATAAGCATTCTGGGTTTCACCACCGATCGTTACAGTTTGCTGAAACTCACGACAATACTGTCCTGAATCATTTTGTTGTGCCGGTTGGGCAATATAACTGCCGGAATGTCCGTTATCTGGATTATACCAGGTGGAAGCCTGTCCTGATGGATAAGTTTCCAGTGCAACCTGCTGTGCCTGATACATGGACTTCCGATCAGCTTCATCCAGTGAACGGCCAATACTGTTCCCGATTATACCACCGGCTAGAGCACCTATAACCATGCCATTCCCTGTACCGCCACGGCCGTTATCTGAAATAGCCGACCCTACAAGCGCACCGCCTATGGCACCCATGAATGTTCCAAATCCTTCTTTGGAGCCTTGTTCACAGGCTGACAGTGTAAAAACACATAACACCAATGCTGTAACTTTTTTCATAACTCTTTCCTCACATAGATCACTAAGACTGTTTTCATGATTTCATACTAACAATATCAAACTGAATGAATTCTGAACATCAGGTTCAGCAAAAGATGTATTTTTGTTCATAATTCTATACTGATGGTAGAATTAATGTTGCAAGAAGCCCGCTCCCCGTGTCTGATTGCTTATTTTCATCCAGAATTATTTTCCCACCATAGAGGTCCGCCAAGTCTTTGACTATTGATAGTCCCAATCCTGTCCCTGGAATTTTTTCATCTAGGCGTCCTCCCCGGGCGAAGACAGCTTCTCTGGCTTTTATATCTATACCCGGGCCATCGTCACGAATTTCAATTTTTATATTTTGACCTTCTTTAAAACATTCAACGGTGATATTTCTTCTGGCCCATTTGGCAGCATTTTCCATAATATTGCCAACCATCTCTTCAAAATCATTAAGATCGCCTTTAAAGACCAGGCGCTTTTCTTCCATTTCAGTCTTTACAATAATATTCTTATCCGGGTGAACTTTATTTAATGCACGTGCAATATTATGTATGGAGGGCATAATCTGGCTATGACTGCTGATTGTTTTAACATTCGCGGCCATCCGTGCCCTTTTTAAGTAATGTTCAACATATTTATGCATATTCTCTGTTTGCTTGGCGACCGTTTCCGACATTGGACCATCATTCATTCGTGCCTCATTCCTCAAAACAGCTATTGGTGTTTTAAGAGCATGAGCCAAATTTCCTACCTGAGTTCTCGAGCGTTCAACTATTTCATTATTATGATCAAGCAATGCATTTAGCTCATCTGCGAGCGGCTGAATTTCACTGGGAAAATCCTTCGGTAAATATTCCTCTTCACCATTTCTAACTTTACTGAGCGATTCCTTAATATGGCCAAGTGGCCTTAGGCCCAGAAATACCTGCAGAAGCGAAGCGGCAATCAGACCCGCACCGAGAGCCCCTAGTCCAACCAGGAGGATTTTATCAAAACGATCCGCCTGTTCATCAATTTCTGAAGTATCAATAGCAACAGCAAAACGGTAAATTAAATCACTTCCCGGCAATGTCACATCGCGCTCAACTAAACGCAACTGCTGTTCTTCCGGGCCTTTTGTAAATCGATATCTTGTCCTGTTTACTGTTTGATTAAAATTGACGTCGAGACTGACATCCCATAACGACCTTGATCTTACCGGACTAAATCCTTTCGGGGCAATCTGCCAATACCACCCGGAATAGGGTTGTTCAAACCTCGGATCAACCATTGGCCTGGATAAATTAACAGTTGCTGAAGTATCATCCGAGCTTATCCCAATCAGATTTTCGAGCAGGCTATTCAGGCGCTCATCAAAATTTTGTTCAAGCGTATCGCGAAATACAAGGGAGAGAAGATACCCTCCAAGGACCAATGCAAGCGCTGTCCAGATAACAGAAATTGTAACCAGTCGCACCCATAACGACCGCCTTCTTCCTGTTTTTGTTTTTTGCGCTTCATTCAGCGTCAAGCTGATACCCCAGTCCTCTAATCGTTTTAATAATATCTATCCCGATTTTCTTCCTGATCCTTGTTACAAAAACTTCTATTGTATTAGAATCACGGTCAAAATCCTGATCATAAATATGCTCTGTCAGTTCAGTTCGTGAGATTACCTTATTTGGATGATGCATCATGTAAGACAACAGTTTGTATTCCTGTGCCGTCAGCTTTATGGGCACTCCATTAACCGTTACTTTTGATGAAGCACTGTTTAGTATCAGGCCTTTAATTGAGAGTTCAGACGAACTTTGACCAGCCGCACGTCTTATTAATGCTCTAATCCTTGCAAGGATTTCTTCAATCTGAAATGGTTTAGGAACATAATCATCTGCCCCTGCATCAAGACCGGCAACTTTCTCAGACCAACTGTCACGAGCCGTCAAAATCAACACCGGCGTATCAATGCCTGCCTCACGCCATTTCTTTAAAATACTGATCCCATCCATGATCGGCAGACCAAGATCAAGAATAATGGCATCATAGCTTTCTGTCTCTCCTAGAAAATGGGCATCCTCACCATTCAGTGATGCATCAACTGCGTAGCCCGCATCCTCCAAAAAACTTTTAAGTTGTCGCGACAAATCCGGATCATCTTCAGCCAGCAACAATCTCATATTTTATCCTTTCACATCTACAATTTGTGCGCTTTTTGCATCCACTTTTACGGAGACCAGTTTACCCGCATCCGTTAACACTTTTACATCATATAGATAATTTAGTCCTTCTCTTCTGGGAACGAGAAGCTGTACATCAACGATCCTGCCCGGATATTTATCTCTCACAGCTTTTCTGATCTCTGAAAGGGATAGAATCTCACCGCTGATTACTTTGCCCGGAAGGTCATCATGTCTGGAAAAAGAATCGGGAATTCGTCGGGCGGGCTGGGGAATGGATAAAGAATTTGGTTCAATTCTCCGTTGTCCAGGCACCTCAATAGGCTCCTGTGCATTGACGGAAATTGGAATGATTATAGAACAAACCAAAATCACGTATATGTACAAAGTGATTCTTTTCATGGTCGAATACTAGAGGCGACCTGCTTAATCTAGGATGAATAGGAATAATTTCCTATTCATCGTCTGTTGACCCCAATAGTTTAATGTTTTGAACATTATGATTATACGCCCAATCTTTCCTGAATTGCTGTATTTGTTGTTGTATAGCCTGTAGTCATTTTTCGGTCCGGAAATGCATATTTGAATGAAGCATGACACATAACAGCCGCTTCATAAAAACCCGTCAATATCAATTTTATCTTTGAAGGATAGGTACAAACATCTCCAATTGCATAAATTCCTTCCACGTCTGTGGCAAAAGTTTCTGTATCAACCGTTATATGCTTGCGATCCAGATTTAAACCCCATTCCGCAATTGGACCAAGGCTAACTTTTAAACCCAGAAAAGGCAGAAGGTAATCGCATACAACCTGGTGAATTTCGCCTTCTGCGCTTTCAACCTCTACACTGCCAAGCTGACCATCTTCACCATTAAGTTTCGTAATATTACCTATGATAAAATCTACTTTTCCTAACGCAACCAGCTCTTTAAACTTACTTTCGGAATCTGTTGTAGCCCGAAAGCCCTCGCGACGGTGAATAAGAGTTATTTTCTTAGCCATGGGTTGAAGACTTAGCACCCAGTCAAGAGCGCTGTCTCCACCTCCAACAATTACAAGTTCCTTACCTTCATATTTATTCATTTTATGCACTGCATAATCAATGGATTTATCTTCGAAAACTTCCAGATCAGGATAGTTTGGCTTTTTGGGTACAAAGCTCCCCGCACCAGCAGCCAGAACAATTATTGGCGCCTCCAGCACTTCTCCCCGACTGGTTACTAATTGCCAGTTATTGTTTGGAAGTTGTTTAAGAGCCTCAGCCTGCTGACAAAAATGAAATACCGGTTTAAACGGGCTCGATTGTTTTAAAAGGTCGTCAACCAATTCCTGGCCGGTGACTTTGGGCCTTGAAGGGATATCATAAATTGGTTTTTCAGGATAAAGTTCCGTACATTGTCCCCCTGGCCGATCTAGATTGTCGACCAAATGGCATTTTAGCCCAAGCAGCCCCGCTTCAAATACAGCGAATAAGCCGACTGGCCCAGCACCAATGATAATCATATCGGTTTCTACTTTTTCAACATCCATAAAAAACTCCCATATTTTATTTATGAAAAATAAACTATTTTTAATTTTTTAGGCACATATTGACTTTATCACACTTTAGACTGGATTAAATTGAATTTTTTCTACAAATTAGAAACCGCTTAATTTGATCAGATCAAAACAAAAGGGTTATCATGAAAGGATTATTCCTTTTCAGCATTTTTGTAATTATTTATGGATCCCTATTTCCTTTTGATTTTCATTATGTTGGCTGGCTTGAAGAAGGTCGATATGCATTCTTTTCCCACACCCTTTCGGAAGCAGAATTGCCAGATATTTTAGGGAATATAATTCTTTTTATGCCATACGGCTTTGCCGGCAGCGAGCTTATTTCAAGAAATCATAAACAAAAAGAATTTTATCTGGCCCTTTATTTTATTGGTATTTTCCTCGCCATTTCACTGCAGGTCTTACAGGTTTACTTGCCGGGCAGAGTCCCTGCCCTTTATGACGCCGTCTGGAACAGTGTGGGATTATTTTTTGGTGTCATTTTTGCAAGAGTCATGCGCATAAAATTTCCAGGAATTTTAGCTTCTGATGACAGAATGGCCCTTCTCGCGCTTATAATTTCCTGGATCATTTTCTTGCTGGTTCCTTTCTTTTTTGAATTTAATGTGGCAATCCTAAAAGAAAATATAGCCATTCATCTGAACATAAATGAGCACCGATTTGCCAATGTTATATTCTACGTTGCCATCTGGATTACTTATTCAAAGCTGATTGACGAAGTTCATCCTACTAAAAGAAATATTTTTCTCTCATTGGAATTTTCGGTCATCATTATGCTCAGTGCCAAAATTTTTGTTTACCGAGATTTTATAGAACCTGAACTTCTATCCGGCGGAATCATAGCAATTATCCTTATGCGCAGTCATCTCTTTGATATAATCAGCCCCTATAAAATGGCCGCTCTGATCCTGGTGCCCGTCATGTTTTATAACAGCCTTTATCCGTTCGAATTTTATTCAAATCCTTTTAAGGAATTTATGTGGATACCGT
>JAGREE010000043.1 GCA_020446675.1 Alphaproteobacteria bacterium
TCATAGTTGATACAACTAACAAAAGAATTAAAAAGGGGGAGTATATGTCAGAGCCAATAAATCCTGAATTTACCGCAATAGGCGTTATTTCAACCAGTCTAAGGATTTTAAAAGAAAAAATTTCCTTTTTCGGGAAATTGATTGCTGCCTATGTTATTCTGGGAGCATTGCCTACTTTAATTTTATATAATGGTGTTGATTTTACAAATCCAGCTGAAATCATGGAGATTGTTTTAAAGGGAAATCCATTTTATATAGTATTAAACTTATTCTATTACGTGGCTTACACGCTCTATTTGATTTTTATAATTGATCGGACCGACGCATATCTGAATGGTTATTCTTTTGATGATTATCCCTATTTATCTCGTGGCATAAAAACTATTTTACCAGTAATAGGCATCTATTTTATTTACACAATATTGTCAGTTTTAGGATTTATACTGCTCATCGTTCCGGGATTGATTGTTGTTGCCGGGCTTTATGTGGCTATTCCGGCAAAATTGTCTGAGAATATAAGTATTTTGGCCGCCCTTCAAAGAAGCTGGACCCTTACAAAAGGACATCGGCTCACCATTTGGGGAGTTATTCTCATTCCGCTTATACCGATCCTCATTATCACATATATCGGTATGTTTAGTATGTTGGGCGACTTGCGGGAAACCGGGGATATTTCGGTTATGTTATCGCCAGCGTATCTTATAATTAATACGGCATTCAATGCCGTTATTACCACTTTCTTTATAATAGCTATGACAGTTTGTTATCATCAGATCAAATATGAAAATTTAGATGTACCTGAATAAATAGTAGTTCTTCTGCCACAAAAAATACATATTTTTACTGCATTTTTACCCTTAAGCTTTTGTTAATATTTGATCGCCAATATTTGAAAGCAGAATTAATTATTATGGATGAAATTTATGAAACAATTAGGCACTAAATCAATTGTCGCACTATTAACAGCAACGATCACACTTTCGGCATGTGCGACCGACCCCTATACAGGAGAGAAAAAATCCTCCAACACTGCGGTTGGTGCTGGAATTGGTGCTGTGGTCGGGGCCATTGGCGGCGCGATTGTCGGTGGTAATAATACCCGTAAATCAATGCTGATCGGTGCCGGTGTTGGTGCACTTGCTGGTGGTGGCGTCGGGTTTTATATGGACAGACAGGAAGCAAAACTGCGTCAGCAGCTTCAGAATACCGGGGTTCAGGTTGTCAGAAACGGTGATAATATCATTCTGAATATGCCGGGTAATATTACTTTTGCCACGGACAGTGCGGCGGTAAACCCCAATTTTTCCGATGTTCTCCATTCAGTGGGGTTGGTTCTTAAGGAATATGATAAAACCTATGTTGATGTTCTGGGTCATACGGATTCAACCGGTTCATCAAGTTATAACCAGATGTTATCAGAACGTCGGGCACAGTCAGTGGCCAATGTTCTGATGAATGAAGGCATTATCGGCCAGAGAATTATTGTAAAGGGTCTGGGCGAGGATTACCCGATTGCCGACAACGGTACAGCAGAAGGCCGGTCCCTGAACCGCAGGGTTGAAATTGCTTTGTCCCCTGTGACCTGATCAGAAATTTATTTATGTTATTTAAGGCCGGATCATATGGTCCGGCCTTTTTTGTTTTTGCACGGTCCTTGCTAAGGCAATAAAATTTCTGATAAATTAGGACATCAGTTAAAGTGGGGAGCAGGGCATTGACAGTTAAATTAGTCGGGGAAATTTCAAGACGGCAATTTTTATCAAATAGCTTATATGGCGCTGTCGGTGCCGGGTTGGCTTCAATATCCAGTGCTGTTGATGCAGGAGCGAAAAATGCAATAGCTTTGGGGGATATCTATTTCCCGCCACCGGAAGATCAGGGTGGTTGGCGTCGTGTAAACCCACGGGATGTGCCCGGGATCAATGCCGGAAAACTTGAAAATGCCGTTTCTTTTCATAACCAGTCACCGGTAAGTGTTAGCAGGGGCGCAGCGCTCTTGATCATTCATAAGGGTGTGGTGATTGCCGAAAGTTATGTTACGGGCCGCGAAGGCGGGCCAAAAAACTGGACGGCCAATACCTGCAACGATATGAAGTCCTCAACCAAATCTGTCTTTGGCACCGGGGTCGGTGTTTTTCTTGATGAATTTAAAGACCGGGTCAGTCTTGACAGCCTTCTGGTCGGGGAAAGCCGGGAAAATTCCCTTATCCCGCAGATATGGGACCAACCCATTACCGATGAAAGAAAGACAAAAATCAAAGTTAAACATGTGCTTTCCATGACGTCGGGTCATGCCGGGCCGGAACCATGGCTGGGCACAGCAAAGCGCCAGCATAAAGCGGGCTATGGCGGTGCTTATCAGATGTATGAATATTGTTTCGGCTGGTGGAATTTTGAAGGGGTCGCCTCCCATGAACATCTGCTCTTCGCGCCGGGCAGTGATTTCATGTATAGCAATTTCGGCATGGAACAGATGGCGCTGGCTATGCGGAATATTTCCGGCGAAACCCTTGGCGAATATACCTATGACAGAGTGCTGGGGCCGATTGGTATGCCCGTCGGGCTTCGCAATAATCAATATCGTGATATGCCTTATTCAAACAGTTTTGAGCTTAATTTTGCCGATAATCAGGGCTGGGGCGTTGGCGGGTCGGAAGGTTGCGATGCTTACGGTGCCGATGGCAGCATAAGCCCTTATGGGATTAATTCCATTGCCGGAAGTACTTTTCGCTGCACGGCCCGGGATTATGCCAGACTTGCCTATCTCTGGCTCAATGGTGGTCGCTGGAAAGATAAGCAACTGGTGCCTGAAGCATGGCTAAAACTGGCTACAAGCCGGTTTCGGCGCGCGGATGGCTCAACCCCCAATAATTACGGCTATTCATTCTGGGTGATGGATGATCTGCCCGGGGTGCCAAAGGATTTATTCATGTCACGCGGCCATAATCAGAACCACAGCTTTATTATTCCCAGCCTTGATCTTGTGGTGGTCAGGCAGGGCAATGACAACAGACGGGAAATTGATGGTGTATCCTTTGAAACAACGCTGATACAGAAAATTGTTGCGGCTTTAGTATAAAATAAAAAGGATAATTCATTAAAAAAGCCGGGATTTTGGCCCGGCTTTTCTTCATTCACATGATCAAATGCTTATTACATGATCGGGTTTTGAACCGAAATCATGCTGGCAAGCATTGGAATTGAAAGCATTGTATTGGTGCGGCTGAAAAGCATAGCACGACGGGCCATTGCTGGCTTTAATGCGGCGTCCGCTTCGACAATGCCAAGGGCAATTTTTTGTGCCGGCCAGATAATGAACCAGACATTAAAGGCCATGATCAGGCCAAGCCACATTCCAAAGCCGATGTTTGGCTGCTCGAGTGTCAGTGCCTCAACCAGATATCCGTTTCTCCATGCCAAAGCAAGTCCGAAGAATACTGTGAAGAAAGCACCCCAACGGAACCAGAATAGGGCTTCCGGTGCAATGACCTTGCCGATTGCCGGTTTTTGCTCATCCGGAATTTTCGGCATGCTTGGAATTTGCACAAAGTTAAAGTACCAGAGAATGCCAATCCACATAATACCGCTAAGTACGTGGAGGTAACGAATTAAAAACAGTTCTGTGTCCATAATAAATCCCTCCTTTACATATTGTTCATAACATCAGAGATCGCCGCTTCCGGCGCACTCATCTGACTGTCGTATATTGCATCAGTGACGAAAATCATAATCACGGTCAATACGACACCTGCGACTATGGTCAGTGGTAGTGATTCTAGAATTTTACCCATTGTTTAACCCTCGTGTTTAATTTTATGTTCTGCGTCCCTTATGGTTCGGATTATCCTGTAAGTTTCCTTAGAACGAGTGTAAACTTAACAGTAAATTAACCTTGCGTCAAAAAGACTCTTGTAACTTTACATAATTTCAGTCATTTAGAGCCCATGTCAGAATTAGATACATATTGTGCAAAACAGATCAAAAAATATGATTATGACCGTTTTCTGATAACGTTATTTGCCAGGGCAGACATTCGGGAAGATCTTTTTGCCCTCTATAGTTTTAATCATGAAGTGGCAAAAATCAGAGAAGCGGTAAGCGAGCCGATGTTGGGGGAAATCAGACTTCAGTGGTGGCGGGAGGCGATTGAAGGGATTGCCTCAGAAAATCCGCGCAATCATGAAGTTGTGCTGCCATTATCGGATGCTTTTCATAGGCATGGTCTGTCAGCAGACAGTTTTATCGATATCATTGATGCACGGTCGGCCGATATTTATGATGAAAATCCCAATACCATTGCCGATTTTGAAACATATCTGGGGGCGACATCAGGCAATCTGATGAAAATCGCGGCCCGGATCAGTGGTGAGCGGGATGAGCATGCCTTATCGCTTTGTTATGATCTGGGAATGGTGTGGGGGCTGATCGGGACGATCCGGGCGCTCAGGTTTCAACTGGCGCAGGGGAAATTATCCCTGCCGCAGGATATTATGCACCAGTTCGAAGTCCGCAAAAGCGATCTGATGGCACTTGAAGGCAATGAAAACATAAAACGGCTGATCCGCGGTCTTCACCAGTCGGCAACAAATTATCTTAATCAGATTTCTAAAAATAAAAAAAGCATCAGCAAAGATATTCAGCCATTATTTTTGCTTTCGGCATTAAGCCGCAGTTATCTTAATATGATCCGGCGAGCCGGGTATGATCCATTTAAGCTCAATGAAAGGGCGAGTATGTTTCCCCGTCAGTGCCGGTTATTTTTCAGTGCCCTTTTCGGGATCGTTTAACCAGGCTTCAAGGGCTTCAAGCGCCCTTTTGGATTTAAGGGGTTTGCGGTCTTTTCGCTTTATTTTCTGACCGTCAATTTTTTTGAATTCCAGTGGCGGCATTATACCGAAATTAACATTCATCGGCTGAAATGTTTTGGCGGTTCCGGCCCCTTCAATATGGCCGCCGGTAATATGATTAATCAGGGCGCCAAAGGCGGTCACAATTGGCGGCGTTGTCATATTTTTACCTCGCACTTCCGCGGCCAGGAAATATCCGGCCATCAGCCCCATGGCACCACTTTCCACATATCCTTCAACACCGGTGATCTGTCCGGCGAAACGAAGGCGCGGCATTGCTTTAAGCCTGAGCTGGTCATCAAGCAGTTTTGGGCTGTTGATAAATGTATTTCGGTGTAAGCCGCCAAGACGGGCAAATTCCGCCTTTTCCAGTCCCGGTATTTTTCTGAAAATTTCCTTTTGGAATTTATATTTCAATTTTGTCTGAAAACCGACCATATTATAAAGCGTGCCCAGTTTATTATCCTGACGCAGCTGGACGACAGCATAGGGTTTTTCATCACTATGCGGATTTTTAAGGCCAACTGGCTTCATCGGACCAAAGGACAGGGTTTCAGGACCGCGTTCGGCCATAACTTCGATCGGCATACAGCCTTCAAAAAACGGAATATCCTGTTCCCATTCCTTATAATCTGATTTTTCAGCGTCGGTAATATCCTCAATGAACTTATAATATTGTTCTTTCGACATCGGCAGATTGATATAGTCAGCGCCATCCCCCTTGTCATAGCGACTTTGGAACCACGCCTTGCTGAAATCAATCGTGTCCTTATAGATGATCGGCGCTATGGCATCAAAAAATTGCAGCTCATCAACCCCGGTAATGTCCAGAATGGCTTTTGCCAGCGCGTCGGAGGTGAGGGGGCCGGTGGCGATAATCACATTGCCCCATTTTTCGGGCGGGATCATGTCGACTTCCCCCCGTTCAAGGGTAAAAAGCGGACTTGCCAACAATTTTTCCTGAACATACTGGCTGAAAAGATCGCGATCCACGGCAAGGGCACTTCCCGCCGGCACTTTAGTTTTTTCTGCCGCTTCCATCATCAGGCTGCCCATACGGCGCATTTCTTCATGCAGCAACCCGACCGCGTTATTTTCAAGATCATCGGATCGAAAACTGTTTGAGCAGACCAGCTCGGCAAGGCCGTCTGTCTGATGGGCGTTGGTGCTTTTAACCCCGCGCATTTCATGAAGGATCACGGGAATTCCGGCTTTAATAAGCTGCCAGGCGGCCTCTGTTCCGGCCATGCCGCCGCCAATGATATGTACCGGGGAATTTGTCATAAAGTCAGCCCAAATTTAGTTTTGATGCTGATAGCATTTTTCTCGTCAATATCAAAAAGAAAAAGGCCCAAAAATGATAACGCCTGCTTGGGCAAGCAGGCGCATCAAAATGGAGTAAGTTGAGTATTATGGTATTACAGTTATGTTTGGGCATCTGTAATATTTTCAATATAGGACGAAAAGGTTAACAAAAGGTTAACAAAGTTAAAAATTTTAAGAGAATTTTTGCAAATATAGTCATTATTGCTATATACTCTTTTAATATCAATGAGTTAGCATGTCATTTTTTAGTAAAAAATTGTTCAAAATAGTGAAATATTTGAAGCAATTCTGTAGACCCTTCATCAAAAATTAACCATAAAATGCGCCAAAATGAAACATTTAAGAGTGCGCTAATTTAAAGAATTTTTGCCAGATACTGACCGGTGAAACTGGCCTTTACTTTGGCCACATCCTCTGGTGTTCCTTCGGCGATAATCAGGCCGCCGCCGCTGCCGCCTTCGGGACCAATATCAATAACCCAGTCTGCGGTTTTGATGACATCAAGATTATGTTCAATGATGATGACGGTATTCCCCATATCAACGAGCGCCTGGATCACCTCAAGCAGTTTCTTGATATCCTCGAAATGAAGGCCGGTTGTCGGTTCATCAAGAATATAAAGCGTGCGACCGGTCGAGCGTTTGGAAAGTTCCTTTGACAGTTTGACCCGCTGGGCCTCCCCGCCGGAAAGGGTGGTTGCGGCCTGGCCGATGGTGATATAATCAAGACCGACCTTCTGCATCATTTTAACCTTGTCCCTGACACTGGGGATGGCAGAGAAAAATTCAACGCCGTCTTCCACGGTCATATCAAGAATGTCGGAAATTGATTTTCCTTTGAACTTAATCTCAAGCGTTTCACGGTTATAACGTTTGCCCTTGCAGACATCGCATTTCACATAAACATCAGGCAGAAAATGCATTTCAATTTTAATAAGACCGTCCCCCTGACAGGCTTCACAGCGTCCGCCCTTGACGTTAAAGCTGAACCGTCCCGGTTTATAGCCACGGGCCTTGGCCTCCGGCAGACCGGCAAACCAGTCACGGATAGGGGTAAAGGCCCCGGTATAAGTCGCCGGGTTTGACCGCGGTGTGCGGCCGATCGGGGACTGGTCAATTTCCACAATTTTATCAATATATTCCAGCCCGGTAATATCTTCATGCTTGCCGGGAATGACACGGCTGTGGTTCAGTTTGCGGGCAACCGCTTTATAGAGCGTATCAATAGTCAGGGTTGATTTGCCGCTGCCGGATACGCCGGTGATACAGGTCATCACCCCAAGCGGAAATTTTGCCGTGATATTCCTTAAATTATTGCCGCTGGCCCCTGTTATCACAATTTCTTTTCGCTTTTTACCGGCGAAATGGCCCTTGCGCCGTTCATCAGGCACGGGAATTTTAAGAGCGCCGCTTAAATACTGACCCGTCAGGCTTTTTTTATTTTTCATAATTTCAGCCGCCGTGCCCTGGGCCACCACTTCACCGCCGTGGACACCGGCACCCGGACCCATATCAATCACCTGATCGGCAGTGAGGATCGCTTCCTCATCATGTTCCACCACCAAAACGGTGTTGCCCATATCACGCAGGTTACAAAGCATTTTAAGAAGTCGGCCATTGTCCCGCTGATGAAGACCGATTGACGGTTCATCAAGCACATAAAGAACGCCGGTCAGGCCGGAACCGATCTGACTGGCGAGGCGGATACGCTGACTTTCCCCACCGGACAGGGTACCGGATTTTCGCGACAGATTAAGATATTCAAGACCGACATTGTTTAAAAACCCAAGCCGCTCAGTAATTTCCTTCAACACCCGGTAGGCGATTTCATTTTCCTTATCGCTCAGTTTGGCGCTTAAGCCTTCAAACCATTCATATGATTTGCGTACGGATAGGTCGGTAATTTCGCTGATATGCTTGCCATCGATTTTAACGGCCAGTGCCTCCGGCTTAAGCCGATGACCGTCACAGGCATCACAGGTGGTGGCGCTCTGATAGCGGGCAAGCTCATCGCGCATCATTGAACTGTCGGTTTCTCGCCAGCGTCGCTGGATATTGCCGATCACGCCTTCAAAGCTTTTTTTAACCACATAGCTTTTGATGTTGTCGCTGTTATAGGTGATTTCGATTTCCTCATCCCCGCTGCCATGGAGCAGCACATTCTGGACTTTCTCCGGCAATTTTTCAAACGGGGTTGATGTCTTAAACCCATAATGGCGGGCTATGCTTTCAAGGGTCTGCGCATAATAGGGTGAATTTGATTTTCCCCACGGTGCCAGCGCACCTTTATCAAGAGACAGTTTTTTATCCGGCACCACAAGGTCGGGATCAAAATAAAGCTTCTGGCCCAGTCCGTCACAAACCGGGCAGGCGCCAAAGGGATTATTGAATGAAAATAGCCTTGGTTCAATTTCCTCAATGGTAAAACCAGAAACGGGGCAGGCGAATTTGGCAGAAAACAGGGTGCGCTCGGCAGTATCATCCGCAACTTCGGCAACAACAAGCCCGTCCGAAAGGTTAAGCGCGGTTTCAAGGCTGTCGGCAAGCCGGGTTTCAAGGTCTGGCCTGACCACGACACGGTCCACCACCACTTCAATATCATGCTTTATTTTTTTATTTAAATCAGGGACGTCCTCAATTTCATAATATTCGCCGTCAACCTTGACCCGCTGATAGCCGGATTTAAGCAGATCCATGAATTCTTTTCTATATTCGCCTTTGCGTCCGCGCACGATCGGCGCCAGCAGGAAAAGTCTTGTTCCTTGCGGCATTTCCATGATCTTATCAACCATCTGGCTGATGGTCTGGCTGGTGATCGGAAGGCCCGTTGCCGGGGAATAGGGAATACCGACCCGCGCATAAAGAAGGCGCATATAATCATAAACTTCGGTGACGGTGCCGACCGTTGAGCGCGGATTGCGGGATGTTGTTTTCTGTTCAATCGAAATAGCGGGGGAGAGCCCCTCAATATGATCGGCGTCGGGCTTTTGCATCATTTCAAGAAACTGGCGGGCATAAGCACTTAAGCTTTCCACATAGCGGCGCTGCCCTTCGGCATAAATTGTATCAAACGCCAGCGATGATTTGCCGGAACCGCTAAGCCCGGTAATCACAACAAGCTTATCCCGCGGAATATCAACATTCACCGATTTAAGATTATGTTCCCTTGCGCCGCGAACAGAAATTTCAGTCAGCATTGAATGCACCCTTTTAGACCAATATAAGTGCAATTTAAGGGATTCGAAAAATAAGTAAAGTTCTTATTTTGTTCCTTGTTGCATTCATGGGTGTGAGTGGCTATTGTAAGGGCAATTGGATTCGATTTTTAGATAAGGAAATATGATTATGGCGGGGAGCGTAAATAAAGTAATTTTAATTGGAAATCTGGGCCGTGACCCGGAAGTACGCCACACACAGGACGGCTCACCGATCGTTCAGCTGAGCATTGCAACATCCGACACATGGAAAGACCGCGCCACCGGCGAGAGGCGCGAGCGGACCGAATGGCACCGTGTGGTGATCTTTAACGAGCATCTTTGCAAAGTTGCCGAAAATTACCTTAAAAAAGGCTCGAAAGTCTATGTTGAAGGGTCGCTCCAGACCCGCAAATGGACCGATCAGCAGGGCGTTGAAAAATACACAACCGAAGTGGTGCTGCAACGCTTTAATGGCGAGCTGACCATGCTTGACGGCCGCGGTGAGGGCGGCGATGGCGGCGGCTACGGCGGCGGTGATTACGGCGGTGGTTCCTCCGGTGGTTTTAATCAGGACACCGGTGGCGGTTCCGGTGGTGGTGGTTCCGATTTTGACGATGAAATCCCGTTTTAAGTTCTAAACATAAGCCCCGCACTGCGGGGCTTTTTTGATAATATATATGTCTGCTTCCGACCCGAAGCGGACAATTATAATTTTCTAAAGTTGATAAATAATCAGATTTTCTGCATTCAAATACAATCTATAATCTAAAGTGTTTTTTTTCTTAGCCTGTAAAAAAAACTTTCATAAGATTGACGAATTGATTATCGGGCACATCTTGACATGTGGTTAAGGCATAATCATTGTTAGATTATGAAGCTTTATATTAAAAATATGGTCTGTAGCCGCTGCATTCTGGTGGTGGAAGATATTCTTGCAAAAAGAAGGATAAATTCTGCGCGGGTTTCGCTTGGCGAAGTTGATCTGGTAAATATGGTTATTTCTGAAGCAGAAATTAATAATCTTGAAAAAGACTTCGAGAAGCTGGGCTTTGAGCTGATCAATGATAAAAAAAGCAGGCTGATTGAAAGCATAAAAAAGGCGGTTATAGATATTGTGCAATTGCAGGACGGGCTACATCATATAAACCTGTCTGATTATTTGGGTCAGAATATTGCCTATGAATATAATTATTTGAGCAGCTTATTTTCAAGCGTGGAAGGGATTACGCTCGAGCGATATTTTATTCTGCAAAAAATAGAAAAGGTAAAAGAACTTCTAGTCTATGATGAACAGACTTTAAGCCAAATTGCCTTCCAGACAGGCTATAGCAGCCTTGCGCATCTTAGTAATCAGTTCAAATCTGTAACAGGTCTCAGCCCAAGCCATTTTAAAAAGTTGAAAAATACGAAACTCAGAAAATCAATTGATAATCTGTAAAATATATAAATCTTTCCCGGAGTTCTGTAACAGTGTTTATGTTATAATAATGTATTCTTGCCTTTAATATTATCATATTGGAATAAATTAAATGCATAGCGAATGTGATCATAACCACAATAAAAAACATGCTCAGGATCCTGTATGCGGGATGACCGTTGATATTGCGACCGTAAAATATCAAAGCAACTATAAAAATGATGACTATTATTTTTGCTCTTCACACTGCCATTCAAAATTTGAAGCTGATCCGGATATTTATCTTGAAAAGCGACCTGCGCCGGAACAAATGCCGAAAGGCACCAAATATACCTGTCCCATGCATCCGGAAATCATTCAGGATCACCCAGGCGATTGCCCGATTTGCGGTATGGCGCTTGAGCCGATGGGCGTGGTCAGTGCAGACGAAGGGCCAAACCCGGAACTAGTTGATTTTACAAAGCGGTTAAAAATCGGGTTTATTGCTGCAGCACCCGTATTCATCCTTGAAATGGGCGGGCATATTTTCCCCGCCATCCATCAACTTATAGCACCTCAAACATCTTATATAATCCAATTCATTCTGGCTTCTGTTGTTGTTTTATGGACGGCCCAACCGATATTTGTTCGGGGGTATAAGTCCATAAAAACAATGAACCTGAATATGTGGACACTGATAAGTCTTGGAACTGGTGTTGCCTATCTTTACAGTATAGTTGCCCTTTTCCTGCCCGGATTTTTCCCGGATCAGGTTAAGTCTGACCATGGTCTTGTCCCCGTATATTTTGAGGCATCCTCCGTGATCATCGTCTTGGTGCTTCTTGGTCAGGTACTGGAGCTTAAAGCCAGAGAAAAAACTGGTGGCGCTATCCGCGCCCTTCTTGATCTTGCCCCCAAAAAAGCGATTAGAATTAAAAATGATGGTATAGAGGAAGAAGTACCTATTGAAGAAATAAGTGTTGGTGATCTGGTGCGCGTCAGACCCGGTGAAAAAATCCCGGTTGACGGTGAAGTGGTCGAAGGCCGTTCATTCGTTGATGAAAGCATGTTGTCGGGTGAACCGGTTCCGGTTGAAAAGTCTGTTGGTGATAAAGTTACAGGGGCTACTTTAAATACAAAAGGAAGCTTTAATTTTAAAGCTGAGCGGGTTGGTTCTGAAACCATGCTGTCACAGATTGTGGGCATGGTGGCGGACGCACAAAGAAGCAGAGCACCGATACAGAAATATGCAGACCTGATCGCCAGCTGGTTTGTACCGGCAGTAATATTGTCGGCCGTTGTTGCATTCATAGCCTGGTATATTTTTGGTCCCGAGCCATCATTTACATTTGGCTTCGTGGCAGCCGTATCGGTTTTAATTATCGCCTGTCCCTGTGCTGTCGGGCTTGCCACCCCAATGTCAATCATGGTTGGTATGGGACGGGGCGCCCAATTAGGTGTGCTCATTAAAAATGCCGAAGCGCTGGAACGATTTACAAGTGTCGATACGCTTATTGTTGATAAAACGGGAACACTTACAGTGGGAAAACCAGCCTTAACCGATGTTATAGCGATGGATGGTTTTGAAGAAGGGCAAATACTGAGTGTCGCCAGCGGACTGGAAAAACGGAGCGAACACCCGCTTGCCACTGCGATCGTTAAGGGTGCTGAAGATAAAAACATTTCCGCCGCAGAAATTGATGATTTTGAAGCGGAAACTGGCAAAGGCATCAGTGGAAATTTTGACGGTAAGAAAGTAGCTCTTGGCAATAGCAAGATGATGGATTTGCTGGGTATTTCAATTGACACAGCATTGGAACAGGCACAATCCTTAAGGTCAGAAGGAAAAACCATTATGATGCTGGCAATTGATGGCAAACTGGCCGGGCTGATTGGGGTTGCTGATCCCATTAAGGAAACCACCCCACAGGCACTGAAGGATTTAAAAAGTGAAGGTCTTAAGATCGTTATGGTCACCGGGGATGAGGAAAAAACTGCCCGTGCTGTTGCCTCTAAACTTGCCATTGATGATGTTAAGGCGGGGGTTCTTCCAGCTGGAAAAGTGGATATTATCAAGGAACTTCAGGCGGCCGGCGCAATTGTTGCCATGGCGGGGGACGGCGTTAATGATGCGCCCGCCCTTGCCCAGGCGGATGTAGGTATTGCAATGGGAACCGGCGCTGATGTCGCACTGGAAAGCGCCAGCATCACTCTGGTACGCGGTGAATTAAATGCCATAGTCCGCGCTCGAAGATTATCGGACGCCACTATGGGAAATATTAAACAAAATCTGTTTCTTGCCTTTATTTATAATGCTCTTGGTGTTCCGGTTGCAGCCGGAGTTCTTTACCCGTTCTTCGGCATCTTACTTTCTCCTATAATCGCGGCTACGGCAATGAGCCTTTCATCGCTATCGGTTGTCAGTAATGCCTTAAGACTTAGACTGGTTAAAATGTAGAAAAATTGATTGAAATTAAAATCAGGGTTTGTCATAACTTTTATAATTATTGAAGGCGATTTATGCAGTTAAAACAGAAAATATTTACAGCACTTCTTATTTTGCTTGTTCTTACCGGGCAGGCAATGGCCGCAAAAGGTGCGAATAGCTGTGATATGAATATGCATAAAATGGATCATAAAATAATGGCCATGTCATCAGGCAAAATGGACTGTTGTGATGACGATCCGATATGTGCAATGGATTGCAGTCTTGCTATTAGCTGCATACTGCCTGAATTTTCCTTAACCGGTTTTGAGTATGTTTCTACTCAGCAAATTGATATCCCGGTCATTTCAATAAGTTCCCAACCTCTTACTTCTCTATTCCGTCCACCAATTTCTGCTTAACACAGGATAAGTGTGTCTAATTGAGGTCAGCCCTCAATATTTCAGACCTGTAGGTGGAGAAATTCTTTTCTTTAGGAAAAAATCAAATGCTCTGGCATGTGCCAAGAGGAGTAAAACATAATGATTAGAACGTTCATTATTATGGTTTTGGCAACTTTAACCATAAAAGGCCCGGTATTGGCCCAAATTACCAGTCAACCATTATATATCGAGCAGGCCGTAAAGCGTGCGCAGGAAAATGATCCCTGGATCAAGGGCAATAGGCACATGGAGGACGCGACAAAATCCATGAGTGTGGCGGCGGGTTCACTCCCCGACCCTCAAATATCATTGGGGCTTTCCAATTTGCCGACCAATAATTTTTCCCTTAATCAGGATGGAATGACCCAGATCAGGGTTGGTGTTAGCCAGATGTTTCCCCAAGGGGATAGTCTCAATATCAAACGCGAACAGCTTAAGCTTGAGGCACACGCCTTTCCATATCAGAGACAGGACAGAAAAGCGCAGGTTAAGGTTATTGTCAGTGGTTTATGGCTTGAAGCCTACCGTGCGCAAAAAACCATTGAGCTGATTGAAAATAATAGATCATTATTTGAACAGCTTTCTGAAATTGCCATGTCCAGCTACTCAGCCGCAATGGGAAAGACCCGTCAGCAGGATATTGTCAGGGCGCAGCTGGAACTGACACGTCTTAATGATCGGGTAACCATGCTAAATCAGGCAAAAGATACATACATAGAAAAGCTTTCTGAATGGCTTAGTGCCGAAAATGAGAATTTTTCGGCCGTAATGATCGCTGATCAGATGCCCGTAATCCCATTGCGGGCTCCAATATATATTGATGATGCCGTAATGATAAATGATGAAGAATTATTGAACCGTTTGAGCGATCATCCATTAATGAAAGCCCTTGAAAATAAAATTGATGCAACGGCAATGGGCGTTGATCTTGCCAGACAAAAATACAAGCCATCCTGGGGGCTAAATGCCACTTATGGGCATCGAAGCAGTGATCCTTTCGGCAACAGTCGGCCCGATAATGTTACTGTGGGTATTTCTTTAAGCGTCCCTCTATTCACTGCAAATAGGCAGGATAAGGAATATAGCTCTGCTATTTCCAAAAGGGAGGCCGTCAGGACCGAAAAATGGCAACTCCTGCGAAAATTAAAAGCAGGCTTTGAAACCTCAAAAGCCAAACTGATACGACTGGATGAAAGAAAAGCGCTTTTTGAAAATAAGCTGCTTCCACAGATGAATGAGCAGGCCGAAGCATCCCTGACCGCCTATACCAATGATGATGGTGATTTTGCCGAAGTGGTCCGTGCCCGTATTGCAGAGCTGAACGCTAAAATCGATGCGCTGAATATTGATGTCGATCGTCAGAAAACCATTCTAGAACTTAATTATTATTTCACAACGGCTGAAACGGAAAACGTGACAACTGATGCCGGGTATGGAGAGCCAAAATGACACTGAATAAACAAAATATCTTTTTACTGATAATCGCTGCCATAACCGGATCAATTTTGACGCTTATGGTCAATTCATTCGTCGGCTCCACTGATGCAGATAGTAATAAAGACGGGGAACAAAAGCCGCTTTACTGGGTCGCGCCGATGGACCCCAATTACCGGCGCGATGAACCGGGTTTGTCCCCAATGGGAATGGAACTGGTTCCTGTTTATGCCGAAGATGCAAAAAACAACCGGAATGACGAGGCGGGAACAGTAAAAATTTCACCGGATGTGGTCAATAACCTTGGTGTTCGAACCACCACGGCACAAATGCAGAATATGAGTTCGATTATTAAAACGGTTGGATATGTGGAATATGATGAGGATCAGCTTGTCCATATCCATCCACGGGTGGAAGGCTGGATTGAAAAGCTTTATGTCAAAGCGACGGGTGATCCGGTTAATGCGGGGGCACCGCTTTATGATCTATATTCACCAACACTGGTCAATGCACAGGAAGAACTGGTCGTAGCGCTCAGCAGAAACAATAGTCAGTTAATATCGGCTTCGGAAGATCGCCTGAAATCACTGCAAATTCCTGAAAACACTATTGAAACCCTTAAAAAAACAAGAAAAGTAAAACAGACAATGACCTTTTATGCCCCGAAATCGGGGGTCGTTGACAACCTGAATATTCGTCAGGGATTTTACGTCAAGCCGGGGACCACTATGATGTCTATAGGCAGTCTGGATCAGGTCTGGGTTGAAGCTGAAGTTTTTGAAAGGCAGTCGGCTTATGTCAAAAAAGGCACGCCGGTTACCATGACGATTGATTATCTGCCCGGTGAAAAATGGCAGGGTATTGTTGATTATGTGCAACCTGCATTGGACCCTATGACCAGAACGCTGAAAGTAAGACTCCGGTTCGAAAATAAGAACGGCCGTTTAAAACCCAATATGTTTGCACAGGTTGCATTTGATACCCGACAGGACGGGGAAAGTCTGATTGTACCGAAAGATGCGGTGATCAGGACCGGTGATAGTGACCGGGTCGTTCTTGCTTTAGACGGCGGTAAGTTCAGGTCCGCAATCGTCAAAATTGGCCGGGTTGATGACCAGAATACTGAAATATTATCGGGCATTAATGCGGGAGATGAGGTAGTTGTATCTGCGCAGTTCCTGATTGATTCAGAGTCCAGTAAAACGGCAGATTTCAAGAGAATGGATCATAACGACAATCAGGAAGGTGTCACAATGAATATGGGGTCTGTTCTTGACGACCCGGAAAACTGGACCTCTGCCAAAATCAATAGCGTGGATGTTGAAAACCATACCGTAAACTTGACGCACGGCCCCATTAAAAATCTGGGCATGATGGGCATGACCATGAATTTCAGCATCGCCCCTTCAATCAACATATCAGGAATAACCGAAGGATCGGAAATTGAAGTGATTGTCGAAAACCCAAGTGACGGTGTGTTTGAGGTTACCCACATCAGACCAGTTGGTAAAGAGTAGGAAAAATCATGATAAAAGCATTAATTCACTGGTCGGTTGGCAATCGTTTTATCGTCCTTCTTTCCACAGTTATTTTGATCGCGATCGGGTTATATTCATTAAAAAACACTCCCGTTGATGCCATCCCCGATCTTTCGGATGTACAGGTGATCATTAAAACAAATTACCCCGGGCAGGCACCGCAGGTGGTTGAGGATCAGATTACCTATCCGCTGACAACCGCTATGCTTTCTGTGCCGGGGGCCGTCACTGTTCGGGGTTACTCATTTTTTGGAGATAGTTATGTCTATATTATTTTCGACGAAGATACCGACCTTTATTGGGCGCGTAGCCGTGTCCTTGAATATTTAAGCCAGGTTGCCCCGACACTACCGTCAACGGCGACATTGAAGCTGGGGCCTGATGCCACCGGTGTCGGATGGGTTTATCTTTATGCTCTTGTTGACAGAACAGGAAAGCATGACTTAAGTGAGCTTCGTTCAATTCAGGACTGGTTTTTAAAATTTGAGTTACAGACAGTCCACGGTGTATCCGAAGTGGCACCGCTTGGCGGGATGGTCAAACAATATCAGGTCAAGGTCAATCCTGATAAATTAAGAGCATTTGGTATCCCGCTTTCCCATATTCAGACGGCGATCCAGCGGGGCAATCAGGAAATTGGTGCTTCGGTCATTGAAATGGCAGAAGCGGAATATATGATCAGTGCTTCCGGATATCTTCAGAATGAAAAAGATATTGGAAATATCCCGCTTGGCGTTAATCAGAACGGGACACCATTACTGCTTAAGGACATCGCAGAAATCGGTACCGGGCCGCAAATGCGTCGTGGTATTGCAGAGCTTAACGGGGAAGGCGAAGCTGTAGGCGGCATTGTCGTTATGCGTTATGGTGAAAATGCTAAGAAAACTATAGAAGGCGTAAAAGAAAAGCTTGAACAGTTAAAGCAGGGACTGCCGGAAGGCGTGGAAATCGTGACGGTCTATGATCGAAGCGGTCTGATTGACCGGGCTGTTGACAATCTTTGGCAAAAACTGATTGAGGAGTTTGTCATTGTTGCTCTGGTCTGTGTCGTATTTCTTTTTCATTTAAGATCATCGGTGGTGGTGATCATCAGTCTGCTGACAGGTATTCTTACTGCCTTTATCATAATGTATTTACAAGGCTTAAATGCCAATATCATGTCGCTTGGGGGTATTGCTATTGCTATTGGCGCCATGATTGATGGCTCCATCGTCCTGATTGAAAATATGCACAAACATATGGAAAGAACGCCCCTTACCAGTGAAAATAGGTGGCAAATTGTTGCCAAGTCGGCAAGCGAGGTTGGCCCCGCTCTTTTCTTCAGCCTGCTGATTATTACGGTTAGTTTCCTGCCTGTTTTTACCTTGGAAGCGCAGGAAGGTCGGATGTTCTCCCCGCTTGCATTTACCAAGACCTATGCCATGGCCGTATCGGCAGGGCTGGCCGTGACGTTGGTGCCTGTTTTGATGGGGTATTTTATACGTGGAAAAATAATGCCGGAACATAAAAACCCGGTAAACCGCTTTCTGACCAATCTTTATATGCCTTTCCTTGGTATAGTCCTTAAATTTCCCAAATCAACACTTGCTGCTGCACTGGTAATCCTTGTGGTGGGTTTCTGGCCGGTTAACAAAATTGGTAGCGAGTTTATCCCACCTCTTGATGAAGGGGATCTGATGTATATGCCAACCACATATCCCGGCATATCAATTGGTAAGGCACGGGAACTGCTGCAGCAAACTGATAAATTGATCAGAACCGTTCCGGAAGTGGAACTGGTCATGGGTAAAATTGGGCGGGCTGATACGGCAACCGACCCGGCCCCGCTGACCATGATTGAAAGTTTTATCAAACTGAAACCGCGTGATGAGTGGCGGGAAAATCTGTCCACTCAGGACATTATAAATGAACTGGACGCGCTTGTTAAGTTTCCCGGCGTTACCAATGCATGGGTGATGCCCATTAAAACCCGGATCGATATGCTGGCAACTGGTATAAAAACACCCGTGGGCATAAAAATTGCCGGGCCGAAGCTTTCCGTTATTGAGGATATTGGTCGAAAGCTTGAGGAAATCCTCCCAACTGTTCAAGGGACAACGTCCGTTTATGCCGAGAGGGTTGCGGGTGGACGATATGTCAAAATTGATGTCGATCGTGAAAAATCAGCGCGCTACGGGCTTAATATTGCAGATGTTCAACAGGTCATTGCCACGGCCATTGGTGGAATGGATGTAACACAGACGGTCGAAGGCCTGGAAAGATATCCGGTTAATATACGTTATCCGCAGGATTACCGGAATGGTCCGGAGCAACTTTCCCTCTTGCCGATTGTGACCCCGAAAGGACAGCGTATTTCCCTTGGTGATGTCGCGCATATTTATATTGAGGATGGCCCCCCCGGCATTAAAAGTGAAAATGCCCGGATAAACGGCTGGGTTTTCATTGATATTGCTGATGTTGATGTTGGCAGTTATGTGAAATCTGCCCAGGCCGCCGTTCAGGATCAGCTTGATCTGCCGCCCGGTTATTCCATAAGCTGGTCCGGTCAATATGAATATATGCTTCGCGCTCAGGAAAAGCTTAGTTATGTGGTGCCGCTTACCCTGATGATCATCATCGTATTGCTCTATCTTAATTTTCGTAATTTCACAGAAGTTGCCATCATAATGGGAACGCTGCCACTGGCTATGGTTGGCAGTATCTGGCTTATGTATCTGGAAGGGTATAATTTCTCGGTTGCGGTAGGGGTTGGCTTTATCGCGCTGGCCGGAGTTGCCGTTGAAATTGGCGTGATCATGCTGGTTTACCTAAACCAGTCATATCGTGAATATCTTGACAACTGCCGGGATAAAGGCACCCAACCTGATGATAAGGGGTTAATAAAGGCAGTTCTGCATGGTGCGGGGCTGCGCATAAGGCCAGTGATGATGACCGCCGGTTCGGTCATTGTTGGGCTTCTACCCATTTTTTATGGGTCCGGGACCGGCTCAGAAGTGATGCGCCGAATTGCCACACCCATGGTTGGCGGCATGGTCAGTGCCATGGTGCTTACCCTTCTTGTCGTCCCAGTCATTTATTATTTATGGAGGAAACGATCTTTATAAAAAGTATTTTATTTTGCCACATGCACGCGTTGTGTCACGATAATTTATCATGATACATCAAAAATATGATGAATATTTACGGAGAAATTACCACACCTACTTTCGAAAACTTTAACTTATCGAAAGCGCTAATTTCTATGCTTTAACATAATTATGAGTGACTGCTTTGGGTCGTAAGCAGTCATTTTAAAACCCAATTTTATATTTAAAAACAAAAGCCCCGCACTGCGGGGCTTTTTTTATTTTGGCGGTGATAAAATAGTACCGTTCGGATGGTGGCGATTGATGAGGACTGGTCCGCTTTCAGGTTCAGACAAAATGAATTTGTTAAGTCATCTAAAAACTGATTTTTAATAAGCGTTCCATTGGCTCTATCATAAAAATTTACCGGTCAGAATATTACAGTCGTTTTCGCACAGCCATATTGATGGCTTCGACAAATGATGAGAAAGCCATGGCAAAATACAGATATCCTTTTGGAATTTGCATTTCCAGCCCTTCACCAATTAAAGCAAAACCGATTAAAAGCATGTAACTCAGTGCCAGAACTTTTACGGTCGGATGATTGTTTATAAACTGGCTAACCTGATCGACAGCCAGAACCATTATGGCGACAGAAATCAGAATGGCCGCAATCATGACAGGAAGGTGGTCTGCTATTCCGATGGCGGTCATGACGGAATCAAAGGAAAATACAATATCCATTATGGAGATCTGCACGATCACGGCCATAAAGGCGGCCTGTTTGGGATTGGCGGCTTCTGCCTGATCTTCGCCTTCTATTTTATCGTGGATTTCCAGGGTGCCTTTTGCCAGCAGAAATAGCCCGCCAATCATCAGCATAATATCCCGCCATGAAATTTCATGGTCAAATGCGATAAAAAGTGTTTTTTCAAGATGCGCCATCCAAAAAACCAGGGACAGCAATAACAGCCTGGTCAGCAATGCCGCTCCGAGCCCGAGTTTTCTGGCCAGGGGCTTTTGATGCTCAGGAAGCTTATCTGTCAAAATGGAGATAAGGATCAGATTATCAATCCCCAAAACAATTTCAAGCAAAGTTAAGGTTACAAATGCCGCCCAGATCGCTGGATCAAAAAACAATTCCATAATTCTAAAACCTTTTTAATAATTCCTATAGCTGATATGCCTAAATTCAGAATTTCTAGAAATATACATGGCAAAATAATTAATGCATCAGAAAACCGATTATTTTAGTTTGCTGTTGATTTTTTTTATGTGCATTATGGCGGCTTTTAAGAATAAACGGGTTATTAAATGTCAAAAAGTGTAAAACGGGTGGAGCAGGCAGCGGCGGACCTTGGGCTTGAGATCAGGGTCGAAAGAATGCCGGAAAGCACAAGAACTGCGAAAGACGCGGCGGCCGCCTGCGGTTGCGATGTGGGACAGATTGTCAAGTCACTTATATTTGAGGGGGAAATGTCAGGAGAATTGATCCTTCTTCTGGTTAGCGGCGGACATGATGTTGATTTAATAAAAGTCTCGCAGATCATTGGTGATACGCTGAAACGGGCGGACCCAAACCGTATAAGATCGGAAACCGGGTTTGCCATTGGCGGCGTGGCCCCGATCGGGCATCTTATCCCGATAAAATCTTACTTTGATAAAACGCTTTTGACTTACGAAAATGTATGGGCGGCGGCCGGGGCGCCAAATGCGGTATTCAATGTGAAATCACAAAAATTATTTGACGTTTTGCAAGCGGAGCTTATTGAGGTTTGCTGAATTTTAATAAAATAAATTGTTAAACTATAAATTTTATGCTTTAGTTTTTTTTATTTTCAATCGTTTATTTAAGGGGGGTATTATGAATTTATTTTCCACATTTATTTTAGCTTTTTCCATTCTAATTTTATCTGTGAGTTCAGGATTTTCGCAAATATCAAAAAGCACGTTTAAGGGAGTAATTGATAAAAATGGCCCTATTTTTGAAATGCAGAAAGCAAATTCCGGGGAGCAGATATCTGCAGGAGTAGGGGAAATATTGTTATCACGACAGGCAAGTTTTAAAAATATAAATCCTGAATCAAATCTATTAAAAGTTCCTACACTGGTCTTAGAGCTAGTTATAAAATCAATAGACAGCAATGAGCTCATACTAGAAGGTCATACATATAGTCCGAATGTGCCGGAAAATATTTTGCTGCAAAGGTATAATATTCCTCTTCCTCTTACAGAAAACAATGTCGTTGAAGTTGAACTTCTTCCCACTATGAAATTTGTCTATAGAAAAGTAAAATCTTTTAAGAATGTATTCCCGACATTAGACTTAAAAATTGTTTCTGTTTCTGATGAAAATATTACTGCAGAGATCACCCGGGAACCTGAAACCTGGGGATTTGGTATAGATGCATTTAGAAATACTTTAATTTTTGAAAATAAAAATCACAATTATTATGAAGTGCCAGGTTATAAAATAGAACTTGAAGAATAAAGTGTGAGAATATTATTCGCATTCAAAATCTGTCGGGCTAGCGGCATGGCAGAAGGCTGGGAATATTGCACGGTCAATGATGTTCATGATTTAAGGCTAGTTTGAATTTCCTGGACAAAATGATTGATAAAACCAAGATGTGTCCATAATCCGTTGCCGACCTTTGGATGACCACAAAAATAACTGTCCCCGACCGGGAAAATTTGTTTGCCGTTGAAAGTCCCCAATTCACCATTCAGATTAATATAAGGCGCATAACGAAAGGGCGGATTGATTTTTATATCGCCGCTATTATCCAGCTCGATCAGCATATCAATCAGTAATTTAATATCGTCATTCAGTGCCTTTAAGGAATTGAGATTATTATCCTTAAACGTCCCCAGACTAACTGGCTTTTCCACTTGAGATTTTAAATTATTATATTCTTCATTTGTAAGGTTAACCATCACCAGCCCTTGATTTAATTCCTCTATAAGAACACCATTCCAGATATAAAAAGTGTTATTGCTGTTTATTGGAAGAATAAATTCAAGCACTTCCTTAAAAAGGTGCTGAGGAATTCCGGTTATTTTAAACATATGTGTTAAAATTCTTGTTTGCTCCATATACGGAATATGAAAAGAGCCCGACGCCCTAAGCGTGGTATTGACAAAGCTTGGCAAAGTATCTGGCATATAAAAAAGCTGCTTAACCCCTGCAAAACTATAGTCCATCGGTTTGTTCGGAAGCTTAAGGTTAAATTCCTGAGGGGTTGATGCGCCATACTCACATCCCGTCAATCGCCCGCCCGTGGCGTCAATAAAGAAACTGATAAACTTATTATTCAGTTTTGCATAATCCAACTCGGGAGAAAAATAAAAATGAACACCTAATTCTTTACAGGAAAGCATGAATAGAGCTTCCATCATGTTTATTGGTAATCCTGCCAGATCACCCTGACCAAAACAGTCAAGCAACTGTCTTATATTTGGTGGTGTATATTGCTGAACAAGTTCTGCATGAATATGGGTCACCCATTCCCGGTCAAAGGGTTTCCTGTAATGTTTGGTCACTGATCGGTTATCAAGGACAAGAATATTTACTTTATTACCAAGTCTATATTTAAGGCTATTGGCCAAAAACAATCCTGTAATGCCGCCGCCAATAATAACAATATTGAGGGCGCCGTAAGAAAAGCAAATATCCTGTGCTCCTGAAATATCAATTTCCGTATTGGAAGTGAAGCTGTCCTCAATTAAATTTGGGTCAGAGTAAGTTATTAGATCTTTTAATTTATTATATTTCAGAACGATTTCGGCTTCTTTATTTAATGTGTCAATCGCCTGAGCAGCACTTTGGAAAGGAGCAGTATTTTGCATTTTCTTTGTATGGGCGACGCTATTTTCTGCTTGGGACAATTCTTTTTCATCGCCAGAATGGGTATCTTCTACATAGTGTCTGTCCATACTGGCTGTAAAAAACCAGCCCTGCGCCGCATTATTTAAAACGGTATTTTTACTTTCCTGATAAAATTTCTGAAGTGAAGATATGACCCTCAATTCCATGTCATTAAATGATTTTTTCTGATCTGGATTATCCGTTTCCGACACCGAAAATTCCCTGCCCCTCTTATATTCCCACAATATTTATTGCTGACCGCTCTTTTGTCAGGGATTTTAAAGGTATTTGTCGAAATTCTCAACATCCGTCAATTGGTAATGCTTTTATTCCTAACTGGACTAAATTAAATGGCAGTTATAGACTGATAAATAATCAGGGAAGAATTGAAGGGGAAATTAAAGATGGCAATGAGTTCATTGGATAGACAGCATATAATCGCCGGGCCCAATTTTAATCGCTGGCTGGTGCCACCGGCTGCGCTAGCCATTCACCTTTGTATCGGTATGGCCTATGGTTTTTCCGTTTTCTGGCTGCCGATGAGCATGCAGCTAGACTATCCTGATATGACGGCTTGCCGTGATATCGGATTTTTTAATGCCCTGACCACGACAAATTGCAACTGGTCAGTCTCACAGGTGACCCATATTTTTGAAACCTTCATTGCTATGCTCGGGATTTCCGCTGCCATCTGGGGCGCTTGGCTTGAACATGCTGGCCCAAGAAAGGCAGGCTTTATTGCCGCCCTTTGCTGGGGTGGCGGGCTGATGATCGGCGGTATTGGTGTTTTTATGCACCAGTTATGGCTGGTTTATCTCGGCTGCGGTGTGCTTGGCGGTGTCGGGCAGGGGCTTGGCTATATATCGCCGGTCTCAACATTGATCAAATGGTTTCCTGATCGTCGCGGAATGGCCACGGGTTTTGCCATTATGGGATATGGCGGCGGGGCCATGATTGGCGCACCGCTTGCGGTGGCGCTGATGACGCATTTTGAAGCAGATGGCACCCTTGGGGTGGCAACGACACTTATCATCATGGGGGGGCTTTATTTTCTGGTGATGTCGGCCGGGGCCTTTGGCTTTCGTGTGCCGCCGACAAACTGGCAGCCGGCAGGATGGACGCCACCGGACAATGCGGCAGAAAATAAAAAAATAACATCACGTCATGTCCATCTTGACCGAGCATGGAAAACACCCCAATTCTGGCTGATCTGGGCCGTATTATGCCTGAATGTTACAGCGGGAATTGCGGTAATATCAATGGCAAGCCCGATGTTTCAGGAAGTCTTTGGTGCACGGCTGCTGGGACTTGCGGGGGATGCGTCGCCATCAGCGGAACAAATAGCAATGATTGCCGCAGCTGCCGGTGGGCTGGTGGGGCTGATCAGTCTTTTTAACAGTATAGGTCGTTTATTCTGGGCTTCACTTTCCGATAAACTTGGGCGTACAAATACGTATAGTGTGTTTTTTATTCTGGGTATTTTGCTTTACTGCAGCCTGCCGACCCTTGGTCATATGGGGCTGGCAGGACTGTTTGTCATTGCCATCTGTATTATCCTGACCCTTTATGGTGGCGGTTTTGCCACGGTTCCCGCGTATCTGGCGGATATTTTCGGCACCCAGATGGTCGGGGCCATTCATGGGCGGCTATTGACCGCCTGGTCCGTGGCGGGAATTGCCGGGCCGTTACTGATTGCGGCGGTGAGGGAAGCGCAGCTCAAAAGCGGTATGGCCGTCAATCTGGTTTATGACCGCACGCTTTATATGATGGCGGGGTTGCTGCTGATCGGGCTGATCTGTAATCTGATGGTTCGTCCAGTAAAAGAGGATGTAACCATGAGCGATGATGAACTTGCAATTGAGCGGGCGCAGTCACACGAAGATAATATCGCGTCACATGCGATTAGTGCGGCGCGTGGGTCATTCGGGCTTCTTGGTGTTATAGCATGGCTTGCAGTGGGTATTCCGTTTCTGATCGGACTTACCATTGCGCTTCAGAAAGCAACAGCCCTCTTTACCGGGTAGGGATTATACATGTCATCTTAAGCTTTTTTATGTTTTTCAGTGTAATTTTGCAGCTGTTTCCAATTTAATATTATAAGCTTATTTTTAGTGTCGAGAATCAAATGTTCACATCTAATATAACTTATTGATTTTAAAAGGATAAACAGGATAATTTTCAAGCACTAAAATAATTGCCAAAAAAGGCCATAAATATGGTCCAACGGCTTGCTATGGGGGGATATATTTTGTATAAACGGAGGTCAGGTTTGCCGCATTTTTTTGAGTATAAAAAATGGGGCAAATTTAAAAGAATAAGTAATCCAAAAGGGCAAAAATTTGACCGATAATATCGTTTCCGAAAATCCGGACAAAAACATCTCCAGTATCACCATTGAAGAAGAAATGAAAACTTCCTACCTTGATTATGCGATGAGTGTGATCGTATCAAGGGCATTGCCGGATGTGCGCGACGGGCTTAAGCCTGTTCATCGCCGAATTCTCTTTTCCATGTATGAAAATAACTATGACTGGACCAAACCATACCGTAAATCGGCCCGTGTGGTCGGGGATGTTATGGGTAAGTATCACCCACATGGTGACAGTGCCATTTATGATGCGATGGTGCGTATGGCTCAGGATTTTTCCTTAAGGCTGCCGTTGATTGACGGACAGGGTAACTTTGGATCTATGGATGGTGACCCGCCAGCGGCAATGCGTTATACCGAAGCACGGATGGCCAAAACCGCCAGCGGACTGTTGGAGGATATTGACCAGGATACAGTTGTATTTCAGGCAAACTATGATGAAAGCGAGCATGAACCTACAGTGCTACCGGCGCGTTTTCCAAACCTTCTGGTTAATGGTGCAGGCGGTATTGCGGTGGGAATGGCAACCAATATTCCGCCTCATAACCTTGGGGAAGTGCTTGATGCCTGCTGTGCCTATGTTGACAATCCGGAAATAACGATTGAGGAACTGGTTGAAATTGTCCCGGGTCCTGATTTTCCAACCGGTGGCCTGATAATGGGTGGGGCTGGTGCCCGTTCAGCGGAAATGACCGGTCGCGGATCAATTGTTATGCGTGGCCGCACTCATATTGAGGAGTTTAAACAGGGTCGAGAGGCGATTATCATTACAGAAGTGCCTTATCAGGTTAATAAATCACGGATGATCGAAAATATTGCCGACTGTGTGCGCAGTAAAAGAATAGAAGGGATCGCCGATATCCGTGATGAAAGTGACCGTGACGGGGTTCGTGTGGTGGTTGAAGTGAAACGTGACGCGGTTGCTGATGTGGTTCTTAACCAGCTTTTCCGTTATACACCGCTTCAGACCAGCTTTGGGGCCAATGTTCTGGCGCTGTGTGGTGGCCGCCCGCAGGTTCTTAATCTGCTTGATATTATTGAACATTTCATTCGCTTCCGGGAGGAAGTGATTACCCGTCGCACCAAATTCAGGCTGGGGAAAGCCCGGGACCGCGCCCATGTATTGGTTGGACTTGTGATTGCGGTTAACAATCTTGATAAAATTGTTGCGATGATTCGTCAGTCAGCCAATCCGGCAGATGCCCGGGATTCACTTCTTGCCGAAGATTGGGATGCCGTTGATGTGGCCGGATATATTGAACTGATCAATGAACCGGGACGGATGATTGTTGATGGAAAATATAAACTTTCCGAAAAACAGGTTCGGGCCATTCTTGAGCTTCGCCTGCACCGTCTGACGGCGCTTGGTCGCGATGATATTGGTGGGGAACTGAAGGAACTTTCCGAAAAAATTGAAGATTTCATTGATATCCTAAGAAGCCGCCAACGTCTCTACTCCATAATGCGGGAAGAATTTGTGGCCTATCGCGACGAATTCGCCACGCCGCGCCGTAGTGAGTTTACGGCGGATGCCTTTGGATTTGAAGATGAAGATCTGATCCAGGTTGAAGATATGGTAGTGACAGTAACCAACACCGGTTATATTAAGCGGGTGGCACTTGATACCTATCGGGCGCAGCGCCGTGGCGGTAAAGGCCGTAGTGGCATGACCACCAAGGAAGAGGATATCCTAAGCAATGTGTTTGTTTCCAACACCCATGTTCCGATCCTTTTCTTCAGTGATTTCGGGCAGGTTTATAAACTTAAGGTCTGGAAACTTCCGCTGGGCTCTCCTACATCAAAAGGTAAGGCACTGATTAATTTGCTGCCGCTTGAGCAGGGGGAAACTATTTCTGCGATTATGCCATTGCCGGAAGATGAAGACAGCTGGGGCGAGCTTCATGCGATTTTTGCCACGGCAAAAGGGAATGTCAGAAGAAATCTGCTTTCTGATTTTTCAAATGTCAGGGCAAATGGTAAAATTGCTATCCGCCTGTCAGAAGGGGACCGCCTGATTGGTGTTTCTGCCTGTACAGAAGAAAATGACATTCTGATTGCGGCCAAAGGCGGAAAATGTATTCGTTTCCCGGCGACAGCTGTGCGTCTTTTCAAAGGGCGTAATTCCGATGGTGTTCGTGGTATCAAGCTCGCCGATGGCGACGAAGTGGTATCAATGTCTATCCTTCATCATGTTGATATGGATCAGGATGAGAAGCAGGCTTATCTTAGATATGCCGCGGCAAAACGTCGCGGCGAGGATCCTGAAAAACCGTCCGAAATTGATGAGGATCGCCTGACCGCGCTTGAGGAAAGGGAAGAATTTATCTTAAGCATTACAATGAACGGTTATGGCAAACGCACATCGTCTTATGAATATCGGGTAACAGGTCGGGGTGGTAGCGGAATTATCAATATTGAAACCTCGGAACGTAATGGTGACGTCGTTGCCGCTTTCCCGATTGAAGAAAATGACCAGCTGATGATGGTGACGGATCAGGGACGTCTGATCAGGGTGCCTGTTCATGATGTTCGCATTGCCGGGCGCAGCACTCAGGGGGTTACCTTGTTTAAGGTTGGTGACGAGGAAAAAATAGTTTCTGTTGACCGGATTATGGAATCAGACGATGATGAAGAGGAAGAAGAAGCAACCGAACAGGCTGCTTCTGATGAGGAAACGACGTCTGAGGAGTAAGTAAATGCTACCAAAGAAAAGAATTGGACTTTACCCCGGTACGTTTGATCCTATAACTCTTGGCCATCTGGATATTATTGAACGGGCGACCAAGCTTGTTGATCATCTGATTATTGGTGTATCGACAAATCCGTCCAAAAAAACGCTGTTTTCTATGGAAGAGCGTATCAATATTGTCCGAAGGGAAACCGAACATCTTAATAAAAAAAATGCGGCAACTGTTGAGGTTGCCGGATTTGAAACTTTGTTGATGACCTTTGCTGAAAAAGTAAATGCCACAGTGATAATAAGAGGGCTTAGAGCCGCATCGGATTTTGAATATGAATTTCAGATGACTGCCATGAATGATCAGCTTAATGCCGATATCGAAACAGTTTTCATGATGGCGCATCCTTCGCTTCAGGCAATTGCCTCTCGACTTGTAAAGGAAATTGCCATATATGACGGTGAAATAGACAAGTTTGTCACAAAGTCTGTTCGTAATGACGTGCTGAAAAAACTTGGAAAAAATTAATCAGTAAACAGGATTTGAAGATGAAAACATCCCTAAAGGCATTATTGGCCATCCTTTTTTTATTCAGTATGCCTTTGAGCAGTTTGGCACAAACACAAGACCTTGATCCTGAAAATACACTTTATCTTGATTTGGAATATGGCCGTGTGGTGATAAAAATGTTTCCGGACGTTGCCCCTAACCATGTCAAAAGAATTAAAGAATTGACCAGACAGGGTTATTATGACGGTTCTCCGTTTCATAGGGTGATAGAAGGCTTTATGGCCCAAACCGGCAAACCCGGTGACGGTAGCGGAGATGGAACAGGCCAGAAATTAGATGCTGAATTTTCCGATATGTCCCATTACCGTGGCATGGTCTCGATGGCTCGACCTGATGATATTAACGGTGCAGACAGCCAGTTTTTTATCTGTCTTGGTTTTTCACCACACCTAGACGGCAAATACACAATCTGGGGCGAAGTGGTATCGGGCATGCGCAATGTCGATAAAATTAAATATGGCGAAGGACCGGGTTTTACTGACCCGGACAAAATTATAAAAATGCAGGTAGCTGCAGACGTTAAAGAATAAGGACTATATTATGGACGCTGAAAACACACTCTATCTTGATCTTGAAGGCGGTCGTGTGACCATTGAACTTTATGAAGACGTAGCCCCACAACATGTAAGTAGGATTAAGGAACTGGCCAGACAGGGATTTTATGACGGGCTTACCTTCCACCGGGTGATTGACGGCTTTATGGCGCAAGGGGGTGACCCTGACGGGACCGGCATGGGTGGATCAGGCCAGAATATTCCGGCTGAATTTTCCGATAAACCGCATCACCGCGGGGCCTGTTCTATGGCGCGGGCGCAGGATCCAAACAGTGCCGACAGCCAGTTTTTTATCTGCTTTGGCGACGCAACATTTCTGGACGGGCAATATAGCGTCTGGGGACAGGTGATTGACGGAATGGATCATGTTGATGCGTTAAAGCGCGGTGAAGGAATGAATTTTTCCATGAACGGCAACCCCGATAAAATTGTGAAGATGCAAGTTGCTGCAGATGCATAAATCAGTTTATGAAAGTTGACCAGTTCGATTTTGAGCTTCCCAAAAAGCTTATTGCCCTCCGCCCCGCCGCAAGTCGCGACGGGGCGCGGTTGCTTGTGGTAAAAGGCGAAAACCTTTCCGACCAGAAAGTAACAGACTTAAGTGATTATTTAAATACCGGCGATTTGATGGTTTTCAATGATACCAGGGTTATTCCGGCACGGCTTACCGGCACACGCCGTAGTGCAAAAATTGAAATTACCCTCCATATGAACATGTCCGGCGGTATATGGAAGGCATTTGCCAAACCGGCCAAGAAATTAAAGCCCACGGATGTTATTCAGTTTGATGGGAAACTTGAAGCCTGCGTCCTTGAAAAGGGAGAGGCAGGGGAAATCACCCTTCAGTTTAATCATAGCGATGACAAACTGCGCGTGGCTTTAAATGAAGCAGGGGTTATGCCGCTGCCGCCTTATATTGCTTCGCAAAGACCGGTGGATGAACGGGATAAACAGGATTACCAGACCATATATGGCAAAATTGATGGTGCTGTTGCGGCGCCGACAGCGGGGCTTCATTTTACAGAAGAATTACTAGCAAGATTGGATGAAAAAGGCGTTAAAAGAGCTTTCGTCACGCTCCATGTGGGGGCAGGGACCTTTTTACCGGTCAAGGTGGATGATACGGACG
>JAGREE010000044.1 GCA_020446675.1 Alphaproteobacteria bacterium
AAACTATAATAAATTACAAATAAATAAAGTTAATTTTTATTATAATAATTTGGATATTTTTGTAATTAATACATATAATTTTCATCTTTTTGATAGAATCTAGGGACAATTTATTAAATTGCAGACACTCAAAACAGAAATAGAGCGAATCCAGTCGAACAAAATATATGGCCGTGTTATGGGCATACAGGGATTGCTTGTTGAAGTTGCCGGCGCACAGCGCAATATGAGCATTGGGTCGCGTGTTAATATATTGTCACGAACAGAACAGATTATCCCATGTGAAGTTGTCGGTTTTAAAAGTGACCGGGCCCTTCTTATGCCCTATTCAACTCTGGAAGGGGTTGGTGTCGGATGTAAAGCCTTTATTGATAGCGATATCGCCCACGTACATCCGAGCGATGCTTGGCTTGGCCGGGTGGTAAATGCGATGGGGGAGCCAATAGACGGTAAAGGGCCTATAAAATTTGGTCCTGTGGCTTATCCGGTAAGAAATACACCGCCGCCAGCTCATCTTCGCGGACGTGTCAGGGGAAAAATGGACCTTGGGGTGAGATCAATAAATACCTTTGCAACATGTTGCAAGGGGCAGAGAATGGGTATTTTTGCCGGGTCCGGTGTTGGAAAATCAATTTTGCTCTCCATGTTTGCCAGGTACACGGCTTCCGATATAACGGTAATTGGTCTGATCGGTGAGAGAGGTCGGGAAGTACAGGAGTTCATTGAGGATGATCTTGGGGAAGAGGGCCTTAAAAGAAGCGTTGTCGTCGTGGCGACTTCCGATGAAACGGCTCTGATGAGAAGGCAGGCTGCTTATCTCACATTGACGATCTGCGAATATTTCCGTGATCGTGGTAAAGACATTTTATGCCTGATGGACAGTGTAACCAGATTTGCGATGGCCCAGCGGGAAATAGGACTTGCTGGTGGTGAGCCACCCGCAAGCAAGGGTTATACGCCGACAGTATTTTCAGAACTCCCCAAATTGCTGGAGAGGGCAGGCCCAGGTATAAATGGCGGGTCAATAACGGGTCTTTTTACAGTATTGGTGGAAGGGGATGATCATAATGAACCTGTTTCTGATGCGGTAAGAGGAATACTGGATGGCCATATTGTTCTTGATCGGGCTATTGCAGAAAGAGGACGTTTTCCAGCCGTAAATATCTTAAGATCGGTAAGCCGGACAATGCCAGGCTGTAATTCGGATGAAGAGAATCAGCTTTTGTCTAAGGCAAGGAAATATATTGCTGATTATAACGACATGGAAGAAATGATTCGTCTCGGGGCTTATCGGCCCGGAGCAAATAGGGAAATTGATGAAGCGATATATTTTCACCCGGAATTAGAGAATTTTCTAGCGCAATCAAAAAATGAACAAAGTAATTTAGCGTCTGGATACGAGTTGTTAAGTAATATATTGCATAATCAACCCCAGTTAGAGGATACTGGGCCGAAGAAATAATGATACCCGGTGAAAGTTGGGTATACATAAAGAGTTAAGGTTATGGCAAAAGGATTAAAAGGCATCATAAGGCTTCATAAGTGGCAGGTAGATGAAAAGCGCCGCCAGATTACGGAGCTTGAGGTAATGCGTGGTGAACTTTTGGAGAAACGCAATAAACTTATCAACGAACTTGAATATGAGAAACTGGCTTTTACAAAATCAACTGTCGTCAGCATTAATTTTGCCAGTTATGCCTCCACCGTCATGAAACGTCGTGAGAATCTAGATGCGTCAATTACGGAAATAGACGTATCCATTGAAAATATGAAAGACGAGCTCTCGGAAGCCTTCAAAGAACTCAAAAAATATGAAATTGTTGAGCAGCGTGCACTGGAGCGTAAAAAGCAGGAAGAGAAAAGACGGGAACAGGACCGTCTTGATGAAATTTCCCTGAATATGTACCGAAGCAATGCCAAGTAATACACATTAAGCTGGAGGAGCAAAATTCTCAAGTCCGGGCTGTCGTTCTTCAATTGTTATGCTGACGCCATTCTTCGAATAAAACACTTGCACCCATTTTGGTACCAACTCATTATTGATATCTTCAATTATTGTTAAAATCATTTTTTCAGGGGAAGACCAGGTTTGCGTTAAGCTATTAGCGATATAGTTTTTTATGGAAACATGATCAGCGATAAGCTTATCAGGAACATAACGCACTTTTAAGTAAGTCGGTTCATTTGTTTCAACTGATATAACCCAGTTTTTTCGTCCGTCAGGTATCGAAGTGACAGCAATGATCTTGGTCATTTATATTCTTTTCTCAAAATTCTTATTAAAGGTCAGCGTTTCGAATATTTTTTTTACTGAAACATTCGGCAATGCGTTATCATTGATGATTAGTTCACCACTAAAATCATTTTGCTTTAGTGCATCATTATAGCGCTGTGATAATTTTGTTTTAATGGGAAATGGTATCGTGTTTGCCGCTTTTAGAATGATATCAAGCGTTGTTCCTTTTAAAAGCCCGTCCAAATGGACCATACCAAATCGGCTGAATTTGATTTCAAGCATAAAACGTGTCGCTTTTACTTTTTGATTTTCCTCGTTTTTCTGATTTTTCTTGCTCTTATTTTGCTCATCATTTGAAATCTGTTTAATCAGTAAAGGAACGGCGGAAATATCAGAACCATTGTGTAATGGCACCATATATGGGCGCCAATCGCCCGCTGGCCTGTCCGTAGCCATCTGGGAAATTCTTGTAAAATCATGACCAATTCTATCGATCAATTTCTCTGCACCGATCTGTTTTAATCTGTCACTCACCTCCGGTCCCAACCAAACCCGTGCTGGATGGGCAGCATTAATGGCACTAAGGAAAAAGATCATCCCACTGGTAAGCTGTCCCGGATTTTGCATGGTAGGTATCCTGCTTAGAAAAGCAGATGCCTCGGCTGCTGAAGCCGTGCCCCGAAGTGTGCTGAGAGTAAGTCCTAAACTGCCCCAGTCTTCCTGCAACTGATCTAAAGATTGAGGCAGAAAGTTTTCTATCCTGTTGGTTAGCTGGGTTGAGAGAGGGTTTAAGGGCGGTTCATTGCTGACGGAACTAACACTGGTTGGGCTAATAGCGGAAGACTGCTCTGAAAGGAATGTTGCCTTTTCTGAATTTATCAATTGCCGGTTTTCTGTTATTTGATCAGCAAGATGATGAGAAGAAATATTTTTTTCTACAGTAAAGCTGACAATAGTGCCGGGTATTAATGGTAAGCGGCTATGAAATTTAAGAACGGAAGTGGGGGTGGCCAAATAATAAGTCTTTTCGTTATTTCCATCCGATACATCCGGCTTCCCGGATTTAGTTGAAGGTAAACTCTGACCGTAAGGAATTGCGGAAGATCTGTTTGCGGCCTGGGATGCCGATGCAGGATTTTGATCTTTACTTATATTACGGTCCGTATCGATGATAATACCTGAAATTACGGCTTCATTTATACCTTGTTTTACATCACCTACTTGAGGGCTTAATCTGGAACCAATTTCATCTGGTGTTGTTCCGCCGCTTGTTTTTAAGACTGTTTCTGACTGCCTGGGAGTAATTTGAGTTAGATGTTCAGTTAACTTCTCAGCCTGATGATTATTAAAATTTTTTTCTTCCGGTATTGCAATGGCAGCAATATTTAAATTTAAGTTCTGTCCAACACTAACATAATCCAGCGGTGTTAGCGCACTTAGTTCTTTGATTACGGCTTCAGGCAAGCCTGCGGGAAGCAGATGGTCCGTCCTGGGGACTGCCTTTATCACCTCCACAGAAATATTTTTTCCCAGAAGCTGTTCAAGTACCAATGCGGAAATAGCAGAGTGTTTACCTGTTCCGCTACCGACAGCAACATCAGGTGAAATCTCCTGAATAAAAACATTTGAAGAAACCTGTCGTGGGGCAAGATTGGATGCTGCATCACGATTTGGGCTTAATGCTCCATAGACGGTATAATTCGGTGACGTTGTTGGCAGTGGTAGATTATCCAGTTTATCGCCAATTTCTCGTGCAATACGCTCAGCTTTATAAAGTGTTGTCGCCTGATACTGGGATCGAATGTCAGCAATTCTGGTTTCCGCTGGCTGGGAAATAGGCGATTTTATCGCATTATTCTGTCCGGCAATTTCAGTAAGCGTTAATGATACGGGGATAGGTACTGGTTTTCTTATTTTGGTGTTATTTTGTGTCAGTTCAATTATTTCTGCTTTAATTTCCTTATCGACGGTTATAACGCGTATTTCAATAGGAGTATCAGGTTTTAAATGTTTAATTTCAGCCGCATATTTCTGATCTACATTGACCAGATATGTACCGAGTTCTGATGTGATAACAGTTCTGCCATCTGCATCCTGAACATTTGCTGTTGCACTAAACCGACTGCCTGAATCCAGTTTTGATAGTGTTGAGGCAAGTGTAACTGCCGGGTCATGATGGGAAATGATTTTTTCTTTTTCTGCTTCCGCAACTGTTTTTCCGGTTTGTTTTTCGGCGGACTGTTCTTTAGAGGTGCTTTGGTCAGAAGCCGCACTTAACCGGTTAACGCGTGCATTTGGATCCTGCGCGTGTACGTCCGGTGGCGGCTGTGTAATTTCACTCATCTATCTTTTAGTCCGGTCTAAGTGAATGTTTATGACTTAAGTCTACACCAGATTACAGCTTTTTTGCAATTTCAATGACATTTTCACCTGCAACGCTTTGAGGATATCGTCCCAGAAGCGGGGCCTGAGCCCGAATGGCATCGGCAACATGTTTGTCTCGGTTAATAACCCCGAGTAATTTTGGCGAGATATTGAGGAAGTTCTGACATACTTTAAGTATTTTCTCAAAAGCGCGACGACCTTCATTTTGATCTTCTGCCATATTGACGACAATTTGAATTTCGGCATCGTTATTTCTCATATTATGCAGTTTAATAAAAGCATATGCGTCAGTAAGTGACGTGGGATCAGAGGTTATAACCACGATAACCTTGTCAGAGGCTCTTGCGAGCGTCATAACAGAATTTTCAACCCCGGCACCGAGATCCATAATAGTGTAATCATATTCTTCAGCCAGATTACAAATTCTAGCACCCAGATCAATGAGCCGTTCAATTTTGAGAGAGGCGAGGGCACCACTACCGGATTGACCGGATATAACATCAAAATTCAAGCCTGATGAAGCTTTGTGGTAAATAGCGTCTTTTAGGGTAATTTCTTTTGAAATAACCTGTCCCAGATCATGTGGGGGCATAAGTCCAAGTTGAATGTCAACATTGGCAAGGCCAAAATCACAATCAAATAGAAGTGTTTTCTTGCCTTTTTGTGCAAGAGCCTGACATAACGTCGCGGCAAACCATGTTTTGCCAACACCACCTTTGCCGGATGCAACCGTGATGAGATTATGTTGTAATTTATCTTGCGACTTATTCATCTCTTCATTCACTTTCAAAGTTAATAATTTTCTTTTCAGGAATTCTGGTAAGTAATTTTGCCAATTTCAAGGCGTCCAGTGGTTCAATTCCATCTCCGAGATAAGGAGTTATACCAACCCCGGCAAAGGCCATTTTTCCGTTTTCTGCAACTGTTATTAGGCTGGCATAACGTCGGGCCACATCAATTTTTGTGGTGATAAATCTTTTAACACCAAGGGCAGCGTATGTTTCACTTATTTCTCTTGCTTCAAATGGATCAATCCCCGCCTGTGTGACAAGGATAGGTTCAACATCCGCTGTTGCCAGAAAACTGTGCAATTCATTCATTTCTTTTTTGCTATATGGGTTATACCCCATGGTATCAATAAGTATCACTTCATTGTTTTTCTGAGCATTTTTTATCGCCAACACCAGATCATCAGGTTTTTCAGCTTCAGTAACATTTACTTTCAGAACGCTGGCATATCCCTCAAGCTGGGCAAGTCCGCCTGTACGGTAAACATCCGTGCTGATAAGATGTACATTTTTTCCACTTAAAACGAATTTGCTGGCAATTTTGGCTGTTGTAATTGTTTTGCCCGCTCCCGGTGGACCGATCAGCATTAGTGGCCGTGGTGGCGCCATACTTGTTATCGGTTCAAAGTGATACATACTGGAAAGTGCCGAAGCCAGTGTCAGTTCCGGTGTTTCACACTCAAGCGATTGACCAATGTCCAGCAGTTTAAGTTTTATACTATCCGCCAGTCCATGATGGCTCAGGCTGCTAACCAAATCAACTGTTTCCCTAGCAATATATTCTTCTTCAAGCTCACGAAGGGACTTTTTTATGGGCGCTGAAACAGGGGTGGGGGCTGGGTTTTTGTGGGGATTAATTCTTGGGGCTGGAGCTTCAATAGCTGCAGTGACCTTTACAGTAACCTTTCCGCCGATTTTATGCTCAGTCGTATCTATGATGACCGCATCATCACCAAGCGCATCGCGAACTTTCTTTAGAGCCTCTTTTATTGTTGGCGCACTAAAGATTTTAAGCTTCATAAACCCCACCCTCAATAAATTTCAATTGAGCTTTCCTTATAACAACATTAATCAAAAAAAGCACTAAATCTGACCCAATGTTTTAATTTTGACTTTTGGATGAATTTCATTCTGTGAAAGAACAACGGTTGCCGGTCTGAACCGTTCAATGATTGATCTTACGTATGGGCGGATCATTGGGCTCGTCAGTAGAACAGGAAGTTCACCGGAGTGCGCCTGATCTTCAAATGTCATACGGACCAGACCGATAAACTCCTGTAATTTGCTAGGGGCCATAGCCAGCTGTTTTTCTTCGCCATTCCCGACCAGACTTTCAATAAAATTCTGTTCCCATTCCGGAGAAAGAGTGATCAAAGATACGATGCTATTTGAATCTGCATTATCATAACTGATTTGACGGGCGAGACGTGTTCTAACATGTTCTGTTACCATAACAATATTTTGCGTATAACCGCTTGCTTCAGAAATGCCTTCCATAATGGTTGGTAGGTCTCTGATCGAAATTCTTTCACTTAACAGATTCTGTAAAATGCGTTGAACACCACTTTGCGAAATCTGTGAAGGGATCAGGTCAGAAACCAGCTTCTGATGTTCGGCCGGTAAATCATCCAGAAGTTTCTGAACTTCAGCATAGGATAAAAGCTCCGACATATTATCCTTGATGACTTCTGTAATATGGGTTGTAATGACAGTAGAGGCATCGACAACGGTATAGCCGCGAAATGATGCTTCCTCTTTCATGCTCTGATCAACCCACACAGCCGGAAGACCAAATGCCGGCTCCTTTGTAGTCTCTCCCTGGAGGGCTACTGGCTCGCCACGAGGGTCCATGACCAGAAGCATATTGGGGCGTATATCGCCTCGCCCGCTTTCAGTTTCCTTAAGGCGAATGACATAGGTATTTGCAGGAAGCTGCATATTATCAAGAATGCGAACTGAAGGCATGACAAAGCCCATTTCCGACGCCATTTGCCGTCTTAACGCTTTAATCTGGTCCGTAAGTCTGACACCGGACTCGTCATTGATTAATGACAGAAGGCTATAGCCAAGTTCAAGACGGATAGGATCAATAGCCAGGGCAGTTGTAATTGGTTCTTCAACAGGTTGGGCTTCCCTTGCCCGATCCTCTATTGCAAGGGTTTCAACGCGTTTTTCCTCTTCGTCCTGTATTCTTGACATTGTAACGCCAATTGTTGTGAGCAGAGCAGAGAAAAGCGCAAACGGGAAAAAAGGAATGCCCGGCAGCCATGCAAGACAGAATAAAAGGCCGGCAGTAACGAAAATGGCCTTTGGGTTTTTAGAAAGCTGTCCAAATAAGGCTTCGTTTGTTTTACCGGTAATACCGGCTTTGGTAATGAGAAGACCTGCTGCGGTAGAGACTATAAGAGCTGGGATCTGACTGACAAGGCCATCACCGATTGTCAATAAAGTATAGGCATTTGCCGCAGCGGAAAATGACATTCCATTTTGGGCAACACCGATGATAATACCACCAATAATATTGACGAATGTGATCAGCAGACCTGCAACAGCATCACCACGAACGAATTTTGACGCTCCGTCCATAGCTCCAAAAAAGGTGCTTTCACTTTCAAGGTCCTTACGGCGTTGCCGAGCCTGATCTTCATCAATTAGACCAGATGACATATCCGCATCAATGGCCATTTGTTTACCTGGCATGGCGTCAAGGCTAAATCTGGCGGCAACCTCTGCAATACGACCGGAACCTTTGGTAATGACCATAAAGTTTACAATAAGTAATATGATAAAAACGATAATACCGATAACATAATTGCCACCCATCACAAAGGAGCCAAAGGCCGCAATAACATGACCGGCGGCCTCGGGGCCAGTGTGTCCTTCTGTCAGAATAAGTCGGGTGGACGCCATATTAAGCGCGAGTCTGATCATGGTAGATATCAACAAAACTGTCGGAAAAGCGTTGAATTCCAATGGCTTTTCAACAAAAAGACAAGTCATCAATATCATGATTGAAAAAGTGATTGATACTGTAAGGCACAAGTCGAGCAACCATGGCGGCATCGGTAAGATCAGTACAACCAGAATACAGACAATACCAAGAGCCATCATGACATCGGATCGGCCGGAAAAAATTCCGGTAATTCCGCCGGAGGCTTTATTTGCGGAAGTATCACTCATTTAAAGTATTGTTCCATGTCATAAGCTATTCACCTGCCCGTCACCGGGACTTGGAACATTTACGCCTTCTGACATGTAAATATTCAGTTTATTTCTCAACGTTCTGATTGAAATTCCTAAAATATTGGCCGCATGGGTTCTATTGCCCAGACAATGTTTTAATGTATCAATAATTAAATCACGCTCTACATCGGAAACTGTTTTGCCGACCATACTGTTTTTGGAAAGAGGTCCGGTTCCTTCTGGTGCACTGCCTGTGTCTTCACCAGATTGTATATCAACATGAGGTTTTCCGTCGGGTAACAGTATATCATTCTTGCCTATTTTTGCACCTGAGGTGAGCAAAACGGCACGATGTAATGTATTTTCAAGCTCTCTGACATTTCCTGGCCATGAATGATTGATGAGGACCTGCATAGCATCGTCTGAAATTTCTTTTTCAGGGATAGCATTAAATTCAGCATATTTCTTTGCAAAATGTTTGCATAGTACCCTGATATCCTCAGGGCGCTCCCTTAAGGGAGGGATGTTTAAATTTACCACATTGAGACGGAAATGCAGATCTTCCCTGAAGCGTCCCTGTTTGATTTCTTCTTTCAAATCTCGATTTGATGTTGCCAGAACTCGAATATTGATTTTTACGGGGCCGGACCCACCGACACGATCAATTTCACGTTCCTGTATTGCTCTGAGCAGTTTTGCCTGCAGCCTAACATCCATTTCACTTATTTCATCAAGGAACAGAGTGCCACCATCCGCTTCCTCAAATTTACCTATACGTCTGGCAACAGCACCGGTGAAGGACCCTTTTTCATGTCCGAATAATTCAGACTCAAGCAGATTTTCAGGGATGGCGGCGCAGTTCACACTCACAAACGGTTTGTTGGCGCGCCTACTTTTTCTGTGGACATAACGTGCCATTACTTCCTTACCAGTACCGGATTCACCCGTAATCATAATACTGGCTTCACTGGGAGCAATCTGATCAGCCAGGCTGACCACTTGCATCATGATGCGGTCCCTGTATATAAATTCATGCTCATCTTTTGAAATGGCCGTCAGAACGGCTGCAATCAGCTCCGGGTCCGGTGGAAGCGGAATAAATTCTTTTGCACCTGCTCTTATTGCGGCGACGGCTTCATCAGAATCATCGCCGACACCGCAGGCAACGACAGGCGTCGAAATACGTTCTGATTCCAACTGTGAAATCAGGCCGGCGATATCAAGTTTGACATCAACCATTAACAGATCAGCACCTTTTGACCGAATGAGCTTAAGAGCTATTTCAGTGTCCGGGGCGTGTATGACCTGTGCCCCATTGTTAATAGCGATTTTTGATGCGGTGCTAAGTTGGTCCTGAAGTGATCCGACAATAATGAGACGCATTAAAAATTTCCTAAATCATTAATCAAAATAAGCTATCCTCTGATATTGAGGCAGCATGGCATTCAGCTGTATTTCGAGCCGCCTTGGATTTTCTTCACGGCCAATTGAAAGGACACCAACCATATATAGTGAATTCATGACAGACTCATTCTGATAATTCCGTTCGGCTTTACTGGCAAGCGGCAGTAAAATCATATGGGCGAGCACTGCCCCATAAAAAGTGGTGAGCAAGGCAACCTGCATAGCCGGGCCAATTGTGCTCGGATCACTGAGATTTCCAAGCATCTGTACCAGACCAATTAACGTACCAATAAGTCCCATTGCTGGTGCAACTTCTGCACCGCGGCGCAGAAGATCAACACTTTTAGACTGGATGCTCTGGGTATAATTAATTTCCTGTTGTAAAATTTTTTCGATTTCATCAGGTTTTGTGCCGTCAACAGTAAGATTAAGTCCCTTTTGCAGAAATGGTTCATGATTCAGATTCTTGGCGACATTTGCCATAGCCAGCATACCCTCGGTTCTTGCTTTCTCCGCAATTTGAATCATTGAAACACCGACATCACGAGGGTCATGGGGTTTGTAGACAAGCATGTTAAGAAGTGCTTTGGGTATATTTATAAGATCCTTAATCGAGAAACTTACCATTGTGATGGCAACCGTACCAAATACCACAATAAGGATAGATGGTGGGTTCAAAAATGCCATGGGTGAGCCACCAATAAATATGGCGGATAACACAAGAATAAAACCGAGAACGATGCCAAGAAGTGTAATCAAAATATCACCTAATCTTCTACTTTAATAATTTCCGTCATGGTTATCCCGAGTTTTTCTTCAACCAAAACAACTTCACCACGGGCGACTAACCGGTTATTAACGAAAATATCAACTGCTTCTCCTACCTTTCGGTCCAGCTCAAGTACGGCACCCGGGCCCAGCTGCAGTAATTTGGAGACCTGTAAATTTGTCTTTCCAAGTACGGCAGACACACGAACCGGAACATCATAAATTGCTTCAAGGCTTTTTTCGTCAGCCTGTCCTTTTCCTTTATCGGAACCGTTTGACGAAGCGCCTTGGTTTTCTAGTTCCTGCCAGTCGACATTTTCTGTATCTGACATTAGCATTTTGTCCTTAATTTTTAGTTAGCTGCAGCAAAATTGCTCTTTTATTGTTTTTGTTGTTTTGTAATTACTTCAAGTTTCCGGAAAATCATCCAAAACACTTTTGTGAGACCTTTGGCGGTCCACATTATTTTCAGTCGTAGAAGGGGCATCAATAAAAATCTGCACCGCTTCCTCAATTGATTTCATTAGTCCATCAAAGTCTCTTTCCGCTCCCCCGTCAATCCATTCCACCTTACAGTCACTGATATTTGACATTGTGTCACTGATAAGAACAATCTGACCATTATAATCACTTGAGGTTTTTATAGCGTCTATTTTTTTTCTAAGCAGAGGGAGCATTTTTTCATCAACCCGAATAACCATTCGGGGCTCCGTTGGATTATTTCGTAAACATTCCTCTACCAGATTTTCAATTTCTCTAATCGGCTTATCAGACACAATAGCTGGAGCTAATTTTTGAATAATTGTCAGAACAAGGGCTGTTGCGCTCTTTTCCATGGCAGCAACCTGCTCTTCGTGACGGGCTAATAATGTTGAAAAAGAGCTTCTGATATCCTCCAGAATTATTTCACAACTTTTTTCTATGGAACCGAGTGATTCAGAATATCCCTGCTCTTTTCCCTGAACAAAAGCCTCATCACGGGCAGATTGCATTTTGCTCGAATAGCCACCACTAGCAGCGTCAGCTGAAAAGTCATCATCGAATGTAAATTTAACGGATTCCATATTATTTCTCTAATATACCAGTTCTTCTTCACCTTTTTCGGAAAGAATAATCTCTCCTGCGTCAGCCAGGTCTTTGGCGACGGCGACAATTTCCATTTGGGCTTCATCAACATCTTTAAGTTTTACAGGGCCCATGGCTTCCATGTCTTCTTTAAGTATTTTAGCGGCGCGTTCGGACATATTACTGAAAAACAGATCCCTGATTTTATCAGATGCACCCTTCATAGCAAGACCAAGCCTGTCTTTATCTATATTTCTGAGCAATGTTTGTGCGCCTGTGGCGTCAAGTTTCTGAAGATCTTCAAATGTAAACATGAGGGCCCGAATTCTTTCAGCACTTTCCCTGTTCCGGTCCTCAAGGGCGGTAAGGAAACGAGCTTCAGATGCCCGGTCCAGATAATTGAAAATATCAGCAATGGTTTCATGGCTATCTTTTCGGCTGGTTCTGGCCAGATTATTCATAAATTCAACGCGAAGCGTGCTTTCAACCTTATCAAGAATATCTTTTTGAACAGGTTCCATTTTCAGCATGCGGTTGATCACTTCCATGGCAAATTCGTCAGGAAGAACGCTTAATACAGCAGATGCATGTTCGGGCTTAATTTTGGAAAGTATGACGGAAACCGTTTGTGGATATTCATTTTTAAGATAAGTGGCGAGGACGACTTCATTCACATTGCCAAGTTTATCCCACATGGTCCGTCCTGCGGGTCCGCGTATTTCATCCATAATTTGTGACACACGATCATCAGGCAGCATTTTATGAAGCAGCCTTTCTGTGTTATCAAAACTTCCTGTCAATGATCCTACTGAAGAGACTCCATTTGCAAATTCAAGGAAAAGCTCTTCAACCACCTGTGCTTCTACAGTACCAAGCGATGACATTGCCAAAGAGAGTTCTTTTATTTCTTCATCATCCAGCAGACTCCAGATAATCCGGCCATGTTCTTCGCCAAGCGCAATCATCAACGCTGCGGCTTTGTCATAGGAATTTAAATCCTGTATTCGTGTTATGTTAGCCACTATTTATTATCCATATAACCAGCTTCTGACAACAGCAACGGATTCGTCCGGATGCCGTTCAACAAGTTCACCTACTTTTTTCAAAGTGGTCGCCTGAATTCTTCCCTCTACCGCGGCCACATCAATCGCTGCCTCCATACCTTGTTGCTGCGCAACTTCGCGTGCAGAAACTCTGTCTTCACGTCTTACGGGTAATGGCGGCGGGGCAGGTGGTGCAAGTGCTGCTTGTTGCTGATCGTTTCGAGCAATCTGCTGTTGGGGTGAATAACCGCCGCCGGAGGCAGCGGCGCCAGCCAATTGCGGCTGTCTTGGCATCCCATCACCACTTTGTGCAGTCATCATATAAGAAATAAGCGGACGTAAACCAAAGAGAATAAGAAGAACTGATACGATAAAGAGCGTTGCTATTTCAGCGACACGCATAATATCTATATTGGCCAAATCAAACATTGATTTTGCAACTTCTGCCTCGCCGAAATCAATTGGGGCAAATTCCATATTTATGACACTTACTGTATCACCGCGCGTTTCATCAAAACCGATTGTTGATTTAACCAATTCCTCAATCTGTGTGATTTCAGCATCCGAACGTGGTTGATATGTAATTGGCGAAACGGTTCCGTCGTCAGCGGTTTCACCGCCCTGATAACGACCATCGACCAATACCGCGACCGATAGTTTACGAACTGATCCAGCTTCATTAATCTGTGTACTGATTGTTTTGGATATACTGTAATTTGTCACTTCTTCAGTCTCAGAAGAATTATTCTGACTTTGGATGTCAGGTCCAGTATCTTCAGCAATGCCGGCATTGGGCAGGTTATTTGCCACTGAAATTGCCTGATCTTCTTCTGCATTTTGTACATCTGAAGAGGTTTTTTCCCGAGTAGTCGTTGAAAGGACAACTGCCCCATCCGGATCATACGTTTCCGAATTGCTGGTTGTTCTGTTCATATCCAGCTCTGCAGTAACTTCGGCCCTTACTTTTCCTTGCCCTACAGTTTTGCCAATCAGTTCTTCAATCTGGGTACGTAGCCTGTTTTCCAGAGATATTTTCTTTTCTTCTATAGATGTTGCAAGCGAACCTACTTCGCCTTCTGGTGAACTGCGGGCAAGAAGTGATCCCTGCTGATCGACAATTGATATACGTTCTTGACTAAGTTCTGGAACTGCGGCGGCAACAAGATTCTGAATAGCAATGATCTGTCCGCGACCAAGTCTTCCTCCTCTGGTTTTGATAAAAATAGAGGCGGACCCTTCGCGGTTTTCATTGCTGAACAACCGTCTTTGAGGAAGGACAAGATGGATTCTCGAACTCGATACCTGATCAATAGAATTAATTGTTCTTGCCAGCTCACCTTCTAGTGCGCGAAGGCTATTAATATTTTGTACGAAACTTGTGGTTCCTAGATTATCCTGATTATCGAAAATTTCATAACCGACAGAGCCGCCTGTATTTAGGCCTTGTGCGGCGATATCCATCCGAAGACGTGATACTCTGTCTTTTGGTACCATAATGGTACTTCCATCACCAACGAGCTCATAAGGTATGTTCTGCCCTTCAAGATTTTGGACTATCTGAGAGCTGTCAGCCAGGTCAAGACCGCTAAAAAGCAGTGACATTTGTGGCGTTGATAAACGCATTGTTAAAAATGCAAAGAAACCTATGGTAATTAAGGCGACAGTCGCCATAGCGGCTAGTCTCGGGGCGCCCAACGTCCTAAAGAATTCTGCTAAACCATTCACAATATTAATCCCTTGTATGTGATTTAACAAATAGACCCCGTTCTGTGTATCTATCTGATTCTTACTATTTTTTCGTTGGAGCACATTCTTGCTCAACTTTAGCTAAAGAGAGTTTAACAGCTCTTTAGTAAACAGAAAGTTAATACTAGGCAGATATTGCCTAGTTTAATTTTTTTTTCAAGAGACATTCGTAAAAATAATGCTTTTTATGCGAAAAAAAACCATTTTTATAAATCTAAGGTTGTGGCTCGCTGATGTATGAATCGTTTAAGTGTTAAAAAAATACCGCGTGGAAAAATTCCCGCGGTATTTTAGCCAATTTCCTTGGTAAACAATTTTAGTGATTTTGAATTTTACTCTTATCCTGACGATAGTCCTGAACACGTGTCGTTCTTAGTCCAAGAAGTCCGTCTTCATCTATGGCTCTTTGCCATGAAAGGAACTCCTCAACAGAAAGTGTATATTTTCTGCATGCATCTTCTAATGAAAGGAGCCCACCCCTCACTGCTGCAACAACTTCTGCCTTTCTTCGGACAACCCACCGTTTCGTATCTTTTGGTGGTAAATCCTTCAAGGTTAATTGTTCACCAGTTGGCCCAACAACTGAATCTGTTTCTACCATATTTTTATTACTCATATTAGGTTATTTCTCCGGTAACTTGGATTAACGGTTACAAGAATATGACAAGTGTCTAAAAATATGATTAATGAACAGCGTAAATTTGTGGTGAATGTTTGATAAAATTTTATCATATCCCGGTAAGGCACAAAAAAAACCCCCTGTAGCAACAGGGGGTTTTAGTGATAAGCTGCTGATTATTAACGTTTAATTGAGTTAAGTTCGTTTAACATCTCATCTGCTGTTGTGATGATTTTAGTACTGGCAGAAAATGCTCTTTGTACCGTAATAAGATTGGTAAATTCTGCAGCAAGATCAACTGTCGATGCTTCCAGAGTCGAAGGAGCCACCAAACCTGCTCCACCTTTGCCGGCTAGTTTTAAGTCACCTTCACCGGATGCATCGGAGATTGTGTAACTGTTTCCTTGTCTGCGTGTAAGACCATCCGGATTTTGAAAAGTTGAAATTGGCAGGATAAAGACGTCCCTGGCGAGACCGTTGTTAAAGAGGGCAGTTACAATTCCCTCTTCATTCACGGAGACGCCGATCACACTACCGAATTTTGCACCATTGGCGGTCGTTGAAATAACGGTTGATTCGCCAGCGAATTCCGATATGCCATCGCTTTGTCCATCCGTGCCCAGATTGAAAGAAATCAGTCCTGGATCAGCACCGCCTGCCCAATTAATTGTGAGTGGAGCCAGAAGTGCGGCTGAAGTACCAGATACATCAATTGTGCCGTCACCGTTAAAGGCGATTTGACCAGATGCTATTTGTCCGGTACCTGGCAAGGATTGAACTCCAAGGTCACCAGCAGGACTTACAAATATTTCCGCGTTCCATAAATTATCTGCCTGCTTAAGGGCAGCAAATGTAACAGTATGAACGCCGCCTTTTGCATCATAAACTTGAATATTTGTCTGGAAATCTGGTTTGGTTCCCTGTGTTGCCGGAACAATGCCAGCGGAAATGTCAGCATCATAACCTGCCATTGATCCTGCAGCCGTTCCTGCGTTATATGTTGCTCCGGTAACAGCAGCACTAATGGGCTGTGAAGATTGAAGGTTAGCTCTGATTGCTACATCAGTTGTCGCTTCAGCAGTAATTGTGAAGTTTGAAACGTTAATAGGTGTTAGATTGGCAATATTAACCGTAGGCGGGTTGCCATTTGAATCAAGCTGATAGCCCTGTAAGTATAGACCTGCAGTATTTTGCAGAAATCCGTTATCATCCGGCGTAAATGATCCCGCACGTGTAAATGAAATTGTTGCATCGGGACTTTGGCTGTCTACCTGATTTGAAACCACAAAAAAGCCGCTTCCATCAATACTAAGATCTGTTGCTGAAGTTGATCCCTGAAGCAATCCCTGATGGCTAATCAGAGCCTGTGGTTTTGCAATTACACCTCCTGGTGAATATGAGGATGAATTACTTTCAGTCACTAGGGAAGAGAATTTTGCTTGTGTGCCCTTATAGCCCACTGTATTGATATTCACGATATTATCGGAAATCATTCCCATGGCACTACTATTTGCGGCCAGACCGGACACTCCGGAAAAAAGTGATGCGTAAAGACTCATTTTGGTACTCCTTTTCTATTTGAATGACCTAATCGTCAGACAGTTGTTTCTTTAAATTGTTTTGCGTTTCACGCATTATTCAGTACCGTTTTCTACCGGTGTGGTTTCTGGTTTAATGTCTTTTACTGTAAGAACATTTCTTGGTGATGTTAAAAGTCCGTTTGCGGCTAGCAATACGTTACCATTTACGGTTTCTAGGCTCTCAACAATTCCTTTTGAATAAATGCTAAAATCTACTTTTTCGTCGTTTGGAGAAACGGCCTCGACTTCAAGAGTGTAAATTTCTTTATCCGTGCCTTCCGGCGCATTCCAGACGAACTGATGCAGACCGGATTTCAGTTCACCGTTTTCAGAGTAAACCTCTAATCCGTTTTGATCTTTAACTGTAAGTTTAGTCGATTTGGTTGGTGAACTTAGCGCATATTCCCATTTCACTGTTCCATCATCCCCCAAACCTGCCTTATCAGAGCCAATCGTGACTTCTTTACCGAGGTACCCAACCGCATTGGTTGTTGTTAACGCCTGGTTTTGAGCGATCAGGCTTTCCAAATTCTTATTAGTTGCTATGGATTGTTCAACACCGGTGAACGAAACCAGCTGTTGTGTAAACTGGTTTGAATCCATCGGTGCCAGAGGGTCCTGATACTGCAGCTGTGTAGTCAGAAGATGCAGAAAATTATCAAAATCCTTTGCAAGTGTGGCCGTGGACACTGCCGCAGCTGATTGTCCCTGACTTCCTGTTACTGAATTAACATCCATTTTACTTCCTTTTCTTACACACTTATATCAATAGCCTGATTTGAATATCCCAGGTTTACATACTGAGATAACTCGGGCTGAATAAATTCTTCGCTCTTCATTGGCTCGCTGAATTGTCTGCCAGAGGAAGTGAATTGTTGTGAATTTTGTTCCTGACTTTGTTTCATGAGTGAAAAACTCATCTCTTTCTGTGACAGATTTATCCCTGCATCTTGAAGCGCTCTTCCGAGGGAGTGCTGGTCACGCTGAAGCATGGATAATGTTTTTTCACTTTCCACCATCATTGATGCATGCATTTTACCGTCTGCCAAGAACTCAACTTTTACGTCGACCTGCCCCAGCTCTACCGGATGCAGTCTGATAGTGAAATTATTATGTCCACCACCAATATTTCTGTTTATGGCCACTGTTATCTGTTCATTGATCATCCTTGCCATGGCAGGATTGTCTGCTTTTAACACTCCGATCTGGTGTGTTGCTTCATTTTGAGCATGGACTTGCTGTGCAATTAACAAGCTACCATTGGCAATATGCGGTTGGCCATTGACAGGGTTATTTTGTGGTAAAAGTGTCTCAAATTTTTGTCCGTTCATTCCCAAATCAAGCTGAATTTCACTTTTGGCGGCATTTTGGGACGCTGATGATGTAGCGGTGCTCTGATTTTCTTTGGTTGGGGTCGTCGTAGAATTCGCAGAAATTTGGCCAAACTTTTTCTCTTTTGCAGACGATGTTATATCTTCATCTATTTTATTGGCTGACCCCAGTCTCTGATCATTGCTAGCATTCTGTATGGCGGCTTGCGGGGGCGTTTCGGCATTCGACCCTCCGTCATCATTATTCGGGACGGGCTGCTTGGCATTCACATCAGCTTGCGATGAATTTTCCGGATTTAATTTTGCCGCTTCAGAAATTAATGTACCGGCCTCTTGCGGCAAATTGTTGTCCGGTAAAGCAATGTTCTGATCGTCAGAATTTTTTCCAGCCTCTGTATATTGAGACCTTATTTCTTTCTGTTCATTTTGCGATTCATGAACAAAATTTGAAAATTCATTTTTAGAAGAATTCAAATCAGGGTTTTGTGTGTTCTCGGCATTTGCCGTCTTATCTATCTGTGATTTGGCATGATTACTGCCCACTTTAACGTCAAAACCAGCAGAATGTTTATTCTGGTTGGGTTCGGCTATTTCTGGCTGATTTTCATCAGACTTTCTTTCACTTCCTTCTATCCCCTCTGAAGCAGAAGCTTCGGAGCTGAAAGGGATATTACCATTGGAACTATTTTTGATTTCCGGAGCTGTTTCTGTCCAAGCCTGCGCATTTTTATTGTTTGCGACATTATTGTCTGCGATTAATTCTTCAGGATCAATTGAAGTTTCAGCTATATTATGAGCACCCTGAACTGTTTCGCCGGTATTATTCTCTTTAATGGGTATATTTTCATTTATTTCATTAACGTTATTCTGATCCGCTTTGATGGCATCGACCTGAGCCGTAGTGGACTGCTCTACCTTTGCTTCATCGAAAGTATTTTTCTGTTCCTCTTTATTGCTGATTTCAGTCTTCTCCGATGCAGTTGAAGATTTATTATCGCTTTTTTCTACTTCATCGGGAGAAGCTTTATCTTGCTTAACCTTTTTATCAGCATGATGGTTCTCAGAATGAGCTACATTTTTACTGTCTGATGCCTTTTTCGTCCTTACGGTATGGTCATCAAGGTGATCAGAAAATGATTTCTCATATTTTTTATTGGAATTGTTACTGACTCCGGATGTGCGTTCCTGCGCATGAGAAGAGCCAACAGATGATGCATCAGGTTTTCTGAAGCGATCACCCGTCTGGCTCACTGGAGGAAGCTCTTTCAATAATATTTCAACACTCGTTGTCATATATTTTTTAATCCGATTAGTTTTACTCGGTCAGTTAAATGCAAAAAGGGGGCCAGATTCAGAAAATAAGTTAAACTATTGATTATAAATCATCTTTTTGGATCAATAATTTTAACGAACTCTGTTTAGGCAAAAGATTCCGAGAGTAAAAGTGCGTTTTTTACCTAAAAGAAACAAAAATTGCCCAGACCCGATTTCGAGAATGGAAGGCAACAAGGATAGGTGATTTGATCAATTGGCATTAACTTTGCATGTAATCAGCCGAATGAAGAAAAGCAAAAAACAGAGATATTAGAATATATAGAAGTGTTGAAGTCTAAAAATTGAGTTTTTGCAGATAGTTAGGAAGAAAAAACAGTGATTGATCATAAAGCATACAGTTGCAAAAAAATGATATGGCACTCAATTGTCGCCATACAACTTTGCTTTTTAAGGCAACTGTTGCCTAGTCTTCCGAACGAAAATGCACTGATCGGAGAAGTATGAAATGACCATAAGTTCTATCATAAATAATTCTTTGACTGGTCTATTTACCAGCCAGGCGGCCCTTAGGACAATTTCTGATAACGTTGCCAACGTCAATACGGAAGGTTATGCCCGGAAGGTTGTACGACTTGACCCGAAAATTACCGGTTCTCAAGGTGCGGGTGTTGAAATTTCTGGTATTGAGAGAGTGGTTGATAAATTTCTCGTAAAGGCCACATATGAGACCAAGGGCGATGCGGCAAGATACGAGCTTGAAAATACATTTCATTCCCGCATGCAGGCTTTGCTTGGTCGCCCCGATGCCAATAGTTCTTTAAGTGGGAAAATTAATGATGTATTTGATGCAATTTCTGAGCTCTCCTTAAACCCGCTTTCAACAATTTTAAAGGAAAGTACGGTCTCCAAAATCAATTCATTTGGTGATGAGATCGGGATGCTTGCTGAAAATATTCAAACCATGCGCCTTGATGCTAGCAACCAGATAGCAGAAACGACGGCTAAAATTAACAGTCTTTTGAAACGGATTGATTTTCTAAATCCGCTTATCGTAAAGGAAACAGTTTCAAGCGGCGATGCCGGTGCGCTTATTGAACAACGGGCACAGGCACTAAGCAGTCTCTCAGAACTTATTGATATAAATATTGTTGATGCAGGCAATAATAAAATTGATATCAGTACCAAATCTGGCGTCTATCTGATCGGAACCACCCGTAGGGAACTTCAATTTAACCCGCCCGGGACAGTTTCTCCATCAACCCCGTTCCCACCAATTAAAATATATGATGTGGATCCGACAACAGGTAATTTGTCCACAACCGGTCTGACACTGGATCAAAATGTTTCTTCAGGAGAACTCTTTGGATTACTGAATTTAAGGGATAACGAACTGGTGGCAATGTCAGAGGAACTGGGTGCCCTGGCAACAGGTGTTATGAATGAATTTAACAGGGTTCATAATGAAAATACGTCAGCACCCCCACCAAACAGTCTTGTTGGCATCAATACCGGTCTGGGAGCAGCTGATCCCCATAATTTTACCGGGCAAAGCACCTTTGCTGTTACGGACAGTAGCGGCAATCTGGTTAATAGTGTGACCATTGATTTTGGATCCGTCGGTCCAAATATTTCAGATGTGATTACAGCGGTGAATGCCGGCCTAGGCGGCAGCGGTACGCTTTCTATTTCAAGCGGTGTACTCAGTTTTACGGCCGCCTCGGCAACGAACGGCGTATCCATATCACAGGTGGCAGGAAGCGAAAGCGACAGGGCAGGAAAAGGATTTTCGCATTTCTTCGGAATGAATAACCTGATTGAGGCAAGATCAACCGGTCAGTATGATACCGGTGTGCTTGGAACAGATGCTCATGGATTTAACGGCGGTGGCACCATAAACCTTGAAATCAACGGACAGGGTGGAACCAAACTTGCCAGCTATACTATGACGATTACAGCGGGGCAGACATTCAATGATATTATTAATGATCTGAATTCAAGCTCGCTAGGATATTACACTACATTCTCATTAAGTCCGAATGGAGAGCTGGTTTCAACTCCGAACACCGGATATGACTTTACCCGGGTTCATGTAAAATCTGATTCAACCTCACGCGGTACGACAAGTGTGCCACTTTCTGAATTTTTTGGCATAGGTAACCGCTATCAGATAGATGCCGCCTTTGATTTTGGTGTGGTCAAAAGAATAGACGATGATGTTAATCTGCTCTCACTTGCAAAGTTTGACGATACAGCCCTCGTTGGTGAATCGGCTATTAGCTTTGGCGATCAGCGCGGGGGTATAGCATTACAGGAACTGGAAAATCAGAACGTAACCATCAAAAGAGCCGGTGGTCTGAATGCTTTTTACAGTACCCTTGGTCAGTATTCAGCGGCAGTACTTGCCGATTTCGGATTCAGAGCACAACTCGCTGAAGACCAGAGTGCAGATAGCAGCACCCTGCTTGGTGAGCTTAATCAAAGAAGTCAATCAATTTCCGGGGTAAACGTTGACGAGGAATTAAGCAATATGATCGTTTTCCAGAATGCCTACAGCTCAAGTGCAAGAATGCTATCCGTGGCCCAGGATTTATTCGATGAAATTCTTGGTATTGTATAATTATAAAGACAGGATAAGAAAATGACACGTGTATCAAGTTTTGGCCAGCAACAGGTAATGCTAAACAGCATTCTGAATAATCAGGCACAAATGTTTAAAGACCAGAAACAGGTTGCATCCGGAAAAATACATGAAACCTATAAGGAGTTTACCGGCGAAGTCAGCACTTTGTTGGGATCTAAAAATCTTCTTGACCGGACACAAAGCTATATTGGCGCAGCAAGCCATGTGAAGCGAAATCTGGATGTTAATAACCTGCAGATGGAAAATATCATCGGCAAAGCAGAGGATATCCGCCAGTCGATTCTTGAATCTCTGGCTCAGGATAAAACATTTGTTTTAATGGATACAATAAAGGAAGCGTTCGGATCAATAATTGCTTCCTTAAATACCGATATTGGTGGTGTTCATATATTTAGCGGTGGACGAAGCGATATTAAGCCGGTTACCGCCACAGACTTAAACGATCTGGTTTCTGCCGCGTCAGCGAATGATCTGTTTCAGAATGATCAGCGTAAAGCAATCGCAAAAATCGGTAAAAATACAAATATGGAATATGGGCTTCTTGCCGATGAGGTTGGGACAGGAATTTTTGCGGCCATTAAGAATATTGCCGACTTCGATAATGTAACACCAATATCCGGTGATCTGACCCCGGCACAGAACACGTTTCTTGAAAGCCAGCTGGCGGTTTTTGATGCGGCGATTGATGATCTGCGGATCGTCAGTTCAAGTAACGGTATGCGTTACGGGCGGGCTGATGAGCTTCTGACGGAGCATCAGGAAAAGGAAACATTCATGCTTAATTTTATTTCCGATATTGAAGATGTCAACATGGCGGAAGCGATTACCCGGGTCAATAATGACCAGATAGCCCTTGATGTTTCCTATAAACTGACATCGGATCTTTCAAAAATGTCACTGCTCAACTTTATCTGATTTTTGGCTTAAACTCTTGCAGTTTCCCCTAAAGAGTATTATGTGACGGGGATGAGAAATGAAAATTTAAACAGTCTTGGACTAAACAAATCCCCCGAAGACACACGCGTTGTGGTTGCCATGTCGGGCGGGGTCGATAGTTCTGTTGTTGCCGCCATGCTTAAAGAGCAGGGCTATGACGTGGTCGGCATCACGCTGCAGCTTTA
>JAGREE010000045.1:0-1417 GCA_020446675.1 Alphaproteobacteria bacterium
CTTCCCGCTCATCCCCTTACTTTTCGGAGCTTCCAATTTAGGAGGTGAACTCGAAGTCACCTCCTAAAAAGCACACCCTTCCTGAAGTTGACCATATTGCTCCCCGGGATGGGCGCAGCCAACCCCTCCGCCCGCCGTAGCTTTTCCCGCTTTCGTTATAAACTTCAGCAGGCGGAGAGCGAAGGCGGGCAGCAGCATATTCCTAACTGCATGCTAAATAGCCGAGTTGACAATATACCGGTTAACGTAACTAGTCTTCTATACGAAACTATTGGGACAATGTTCCGTATATTACCAGGTGAGAAAGTGTAGGAGGAAAGGCAGGTTTTTGGAGATGGGGAAGGATGATCATTTGCTTTTCCGCTTATCATTATCTCGGGTTTGGACTAGCCACAAGCTTTTGTTAGAATGGGCGCTTCAATGAAAAACCGTGAAAGGGCTTATTGCGCCTATTCCTTAATAAAAAAGGGATATATGCAATTTTTTATAGAGGAAATATACGCAATGCGTTTATAAACAAGTTGTGCACCACCATGAAAAGAAAAGAGATTAGGAAGGTTTTGATCTAAAGAGGAAATAGGTTAAATTGTGGAGGAACCTTTTGAAGGGGTAAAGAATTGGTTAAAGAAAAGAGAAGAACATGAAAATCACTAATAATCCGAACGAACTGTTGATATCGATACCAAAAGGGTTGATCGATATGCGAGATGTCCAGGATTTCATTGACTTTATCCGGTACAAGATGATTGTTGCGAAAAGCGAGGCGAGTGAAGAAGAGATTGAATCATTGTCTCAAGAGATCAATCAGGAATTAGAAAAAGCCAATAAAGTTTTCACGGAACCCCAGCCATGAAAATAATAATCGACACCAATATTCTGATAAGCACCCTGATGAGTTCCAATGGCATAATTGGGACTTTTCTGTTGAAGGACCTTCAGGATCATGAAAAGTATTCCTGCTACATGCTTTATGTGGAGCTCTTTGACAAGAAGGAAAAGATTTTGAAATATACAAAGATTCCAGAGGGAGATTTTTTAGAACTACTCTATATCGTGCTCAAAAGAATAGATTTCATTAATGAGAATCAAATTTCAAAAGAAAGTTGGAATCAGGCGATTGAGCTTACTGAAGGGATAGATATAAAGGACGTCAGTTTCGTAGCCTTAGCTATTGAAACGGAAGGAATGCTTTGGACAGGTGACAAAAAATTATACCGAGGATTGAAAGAAAAAGGATTTGAGCGGGTAACTAATTTGGAAGAACTGAGGAAGTTAGTCAAAGGAAAATAATAAATGGATAGGGCGATGCAGAACAACGCACATAACGATCACGCCGCCTAAGAGGTGGCGCGCCGTTTATGCTGAACGTTATCATCAAGAATAAATAATGAGAATAGGCTTTGTTGCATGAATAGGT
>JAGREE010000045.1:1535-2518 GCA_020446675.1 Alphaproteobacteria bacterium
AAAAGTACCGCGTCCTCAACTGGAGCGATTATAATAAAGCCCTTGTCAACCGGGGCAGCATTACCATATACTTCAGCGATGAAGCCATTGAGGGCTGGCATGATGACGGCCCGGTTCAGAGAGGCGGGCAGTACGTGTACAGCGGCCTTTGTATAGAAACCCTGCTAATGCTAAAAGTAGTGTTCAAACTGGGGTACCGCCAAACAGAGGGGTTCGCCCGGAGTTTATTGAGTTTGATGAGCCTGGATCTGGAAGTCCCCTGCTATACCCAAATACAGCGCCGATGCCGGGCATTGGGTATTGAGCCGTTTAACATCCCTACCGGCAGGAGTATTGACATTGTAATCGACTCTACCGGCTTGAAGGTGTACGGCGAGGGCGAATGGAAAGTGAGAAAGCATGGATACAGCAAGCGGCGTACCTGGCGGAAGTTACACCTGGGTTGCGACCCCAAGACAGGTTTCATCCACTGCTTTACCCTAACGGATAATGCCACTGATGACGGTTCTCAACTGGAACCCTTGCTGGATCAGGTAGAGCATGAAGTAGATGATGCCTGCTTGGATGGCGCTTATGATACCGAAGATTGCTGGGACGAATTAATCGACAGAACCATAAACCCTATCATTCCCCCTCGAAAGAATGCTGTGGAATGGTATGAACAGGAAGAAGGGGATATGCCCGATTATCCGAGAAATATTGCCTTGGCTGAAATAGAGAAAATGGGGCGAAAAGAATGGAAGGAGCAAAGCGGTTACCATCGGCGAAGTTTGTCGGAAACAGCCATGTATCGTTTCAAAACCATTCACGGACGAAAACTCTATTCAAGAAAAATGGCAACCCAACAAACCGAAACAAAAATTAAAATTAAAACGCTGAATATCATGACAGCCCAAGGTATGCCAAAGGCGGTGAAAGTCGAAGCCGCCTAAGCTGGAAATTTAATAGGAAATTTGTGTCGAATTGATTCATGCAACAAAGCC
>JAGREE010000046.1 GCA_020446675.1 Alphaproteobacteria bacterium
AGAAAAATAAATAGCTTCCTTAGGCTTCAAAATCCTTCAATAATAAATGAACTAAAAAAGAAATTCCCGCATATGAGCAACACACCAAGTGAAAAAGAGGTTTTTCTGGCTTTACGGGAACTGAGAAATCACTGGTAATGTCATACATTAAGTGAAATCTAGAACAAATAAGAACAACCATAAATTAAGGACGTTTATAATGTCATTACAGGACCATACTGAAACCGTTAGACAAAAGACAGCCGAAGCGGCGGATTTGAATAAAAAAGTAAAATTCAATCTGACCGACGAAGGAATAATACATGTCGACGCCACCAAGTCACCTCCTGAAGTGACAAACGAGGACCTTGATTCTGATGTCACCTTTATACTTTCAATGGAGAATTTCGAAGGATTGATGGACGGCTCACTCAATCCTCAATTGGCTTTTATGATTGGAAAACTAAAAATTGAGGGTGATATGGGACTAGCTTTAAAGCTTGCTGATATATTCCAATAAGGATATATAACATTTCAAGAAATAATTAACTGAGACAAAAGGAAGGACCAATATGGACCTTAATAAACTTGGCTTACATATACATGAACTGAGAAACCAGTTCACGTATATAGAAGGAAATATCGGAATACTTAACCAGACACTGGAACAAAACAGCAGTGTTGGAGTTTTTATGTCCCTGCAGTCGATTTTATGTGCTGCTTCGCAAATATCCAAAATATTGTGGGCGCCTCGCAAAAAAGGAAAAGCAAGAGCGGAAGCATTAAGGAAATTTCTGGGTATACCTGAAGATCATCCTTTAAATAATCAGGATGTTCAAACAATTTTCGATCATTGTGATGAGGCAAATGAGGAATGGGTCAAAAAAACTGCCGGGAAATATATATTATATGATTTTATAGGCGACCTAGGGAAAAGTCAGCATAAGGATGTCAAAATTGACAATATTTTCCGGTCTTTTGATACCGTCAGTAAAATATATGTTTACCGCGGCAAAGGGTTTCACATGGATAATGTCATGACCACGCTTAAATCAGTAAGTGATGCAGTGAACAAGGCACATTATCATCTTTTTCCTGATCAATGGAAAGAAGTTAAAGAAAAGCCCGAAGAAAAAAAAGCAGCCGCGAAAAAGTCAGCTGATAAAAAAACCGAAAAAAAATAAATTTGACTGAAATTCAATAAAAACAGGGTGTATGCTATACGCCCTGTTTTTTTTATCTGAACATAAATACCGATTTAATGATCATCAAACCGAAACGGCCGACAAGAAACATAGCGCAGTATAGTGTTAATAACTGCATATTATGAATTTCATAATTCTCGGTCACAATTCCTCCGAGTGATAAAAGCAAAAATAAAAGTCCTGAATATTGCAGTGCTGTCAAAAACAGAACGGCCACCCTTAATACCCGTTTTTTCCGTACACTTAATGGTCTTACTTCTTTAATGCCAAGTTTCCGGTCAGAAACCCTTTGCCTTAGGGGTTTTCTTGCTGGTTGGTCTTTATTCGCCATACTGAACTCATTATGATTGTCTCTAAATTGTTTAAAGAGTATAGAAAGTTCACCGTCAATATTCAAACAGGATATTTAAAATGTCTGCATATAAAGTCACTCTGAAATCTGAATTGCCCAGAGGAACATTTTACTGGGTTACCAATGTCAACGCAGATAGCGAAGAAGAAGCTGTGGCTTCCGCCGAGAATTTATTTCTGGAACAAATCAATACGGCAAATGACTGGGATTTTTCAGATTATGACGCTGAAAAATTATAACGCTCTCTTTTTATATCCGGATGCCAGCGGCTTTTCCAGATATGCGCCGGAATAATTTCCGGCAATGCTCCATTTTTGTGAAACCATGAATCAACGACATAATGCCCCTCCCCTTCAATAACTATTGGAAGACCGATTTCATGGATAGTCGCAGTGCTATGCGGATAACTGAAATCACTAATCCCGCGTCTTAGATGGGCACCTAACGTATGAAACCTGATCAACCCATCATGGCGCATCAGATATAGATAGCTTGTGCTATTAAAAGCCTCATCAATACAATCCATCTGGTTTTTTGTATTAAAATTTATAATTACAGCTCCTGGATTATCCTGATCTGTACCTGTTTTGGGGCCTATGATCTGTTCTATCAGGGCAATCGACTTGGCAATCATGTCCCTCTCCTGCGCTGCTGTTTCTGCCGCAGGAGAGAAAATATTCCTGACCATTTGCCATTCCTGATCTGTAATGCCTGTTTTTTGATAATATTTACAGCCATAGCCATAACAAACACCAAAATTATTATGACTATTTAAATTCTCCGCATGATGTATTAATTCAGAGTTAGTGGAAGAACACCCTGAAACGAGAAGCACTGAAAATATAAAAGTTACGAATTTCATCACAGCCTATCAAAACAATTTCTCAATAAAAAAGCCGTCTCTCAACTATTCTGAGGACGGCTTTTGAATTTAGAGTAACGCTAAAAGCTTAAACTGCGCCGTCGCGTTCGAGACGTTTACGGTCAAGTTTACGGGATCTGCGAACAGCAGCGGCATTTTCACGGGCTTTCTTTTCGGAAGGCTTTTCATAAAAACGACGCATTTTCATTTCACGGTATACCCCTTCACGCTGAAGTTTTTTCTTCAGTGCGCGAAGCGCTTGATCAACGTTATTATCGCGGACAATAACCTGCATGGTTATAGTCACACTCCTTTCTGGTTTGTGTTTACATCAAAGAAACGTATGTTTCAAAGAAGCCCGCTTTCTAACAAATCAAAATGGACTTGTGAAGCGTTTTCTATAATTTAAGCCATTTTTATTAAAAATAGTCTTTACGATTTTATGTTTGAAGCCCATATTAGGATTATGAACAAAAAGACAACAGATAAAACACCCGACGAATATCGCGATTCGATTCTGAAGGCAGCACTAGATCACGTTGCGTTTGATGGCTGGTCGGACAAAACCTTAAATCAGGCCGCTGAGGATATTGGCATATCAAGAGCTATTATTGATTTAGCTTTTCCAAACGGCGTTATTGAAATGATTGATTTTCATGCACAGAATTGTGACATCGCCATGGTTCATCAGGCCGCAGAGATTGACCTGGATCGTTTAAAAATCCGTGAAAAAATAACAGCACTTGTAAAATTCCGGCTGTTGAGCGAGCAACCCCATAAAGAAGCCGTAAGAAGAACAGTCGCATTTCTTGCTCTGCCTGGAAATTATTTTACCGGCTTAAGGATGCTTTACCGAACTGTTGATCTTATGTGGAAAACGATTAATGATGTTTCCACGGATTTTAATTTCTATACGAAAAGAATGACATTAAGTGCCGTCTATTCCAGCACATTTTTATACTGGCTTGGCGATGAAAGTGAAAATAATGTTGATACATGGGATTTTCTGGACAGAAGAATAGAAAATGTCATGCAGTTTGAGAAATTAAAGGCTAAATGCAGCGGCAAGAAACCAAAAGTTCCCAACATCTGGCGCGAACTTGGTAAAAAACGCTACGGCAGTTAATTTTTATCCTGATACAGACGGGTTATATGCCCCATTTTCCGCCCTGCCTTCACTTCTGATTTTCCGTAGTGGTGAACATAATTTTCTGCCTGTGACACCAGATCGTGAAATTGAAGAATATCCTCCCCAATCAGATTGATCATGCGGGCTTCACCATTAAAGTCAACTTCCCCTAAAGGAAGACCGCATATCGCCCGAATATGTTGCTCAAACTGACTTGTCGCGCAGGCTTCGATAGTCCAGTGACCTGAGTTATGCACACGCGGGGCAATTTCATTAACTCTCAGCCGCGGTTCTGTTGATGATACAAAAAACTCAACTGTCAACACACCAACATAATCAATATTTTCAATAATTTTTTTCGCAAAAAAAACGGCTTCTTGTTTTAAGTCATCATCAATTCTGGCCGGAGCGATAGAAATATCAAGAATATGGTTTTTGTGTTTATTTTCCACGGGAACATAACATTTTATCTCGCCATCCTGCCCTCGCGCCGCAATCACTGATATTTCCAGCTCAAAATCAACAAAACCCTCTAAAATAATTTCATTACTGCCAAGTTTATCCCATGCCGCTTTCAAGTCATCCTGAGATTTGAGAATAGCCTGCCCCTTACCATCATAACCAAGCCTTCTGGTTTTTAGCACTGCCGGATAATTTATTGTTTCAAGGGCATTTAAAGTTTCTTTTATATCCGAAACCCCATTAAAAGGGGCCGTTTCAATGCCGAGAGAATTAATAAATTCTTTTTCTTTTAGTCTGTCCTGCGAAACCTCAAGGACTTTTGAACCCGGGAATACAGGTTTCCTTTGCGTCAAAAAGTCGACTGTAGCAACTGGTATATTCTCAAACTCGTATGTAATGACATCAACTGACCGAGCAAATTTCTCAAGTTGGTCAGTGTCTTCGTAATATGCATGGGTTGTCAGGGCCGATACCTGTGCGGCAGGGCTATTTATTTCCGGGCAGTAAATATGACATTTATATCCAAGACGTGATGCTGCAATCGACAACATTCGCCCTAGCTGGCCACCCCCTAATATGCCAATGGTTGATCCTGGTGATAAAACGTTCATATTTCAGTCAACCGGAAATTCGGCCACTGATGCCGATTGACGCTCACGCCAGGCTTTTAAATTTCTGGCTACAGTTTCATCGTCAAGTGCAATTACAGAAGCCGCTAGCAAGCCGGCATTTTTGGCACCCGCCATTCCAATTGAAAGTGTACCAACAGGAATTCCACCCGGCATCTGTACAATTGAAAGCAAACTATCCATACCTTTAAGGGCCTTACTCTCAATAGGCACGCCAAATACAGGCAGAAGCGTCATTGACGCTGCCATACCCGGTAAATGTGCGGCTCCGCCTGCACCTGCCACAATCACCTTCAGACCTCTTTCTTTGGCCGATTTGGCATATTCATAAAGGCGCTCTGGCGTACGATGCGCTGAAACGATCCGGCTTTCAACAGATACACCCAGCTCTTTGAGAATCTCAACAGCATTTTTCATAATGGGCCAGTCCGACTGGCTTCCCATAATTACGCCAACAACGGGTGTGTTTTCGCTCATGCCTGTTCCTTTAAATACTGCTTGTGACTCTTTGAATTAAAAAATTGGATTATAACGATCCCGTCCGGATAGGCAAGTTTACAGTGGCATTCTTGATGTCCTAATGATATCTTTTAATAGAAAATATACCATTTGTAAGTTTATTGTAATAAATTAACTGCAACATACTGATACGGTGCAGTAAATTTAATATATCAGTTTATAATAGATTGATATTTGAATATCGGGATTTAAGGTTATCTGATTATATGAAAATACAAGGTACCAACAATACAGACCGGGCTCAGCCTATCCGACGTAAGACGATTGAACGGAGCGGCAGTGTTTCTTCTTCATCATCAGTTTCCACAGTTCGTAATATCCAGGATACAACCAGTATTCTGGGGATACCCCACGCGGAGATGACCCCAAAAGTTCGTGATGCTATAATGACACTCCTGGCTGAAGTAGAGAATATGCGTCATGAACTTGAAATTGCGCATCGTCGCATTTCAGAATTGGAACGCCTAGCTGATCAGGATAGCCTGATTGAAATATCAAATCGCCGCGCATTTGTGCGTGAAATGACCAGAATGATTTCCTATTCGGATCGGTATGGTATTAACAGCTCACTTATATTCCTTGATATGAATGATCTTAAGGGCATAAATGATACACACGGCCACAAAGCGGGTGATGAAGCACTTGTTCACCTCGCAAAAACCATGATTTCCAGTTTACGTGATTCAGACATCATCGGACGATTGGGTGGTGATGAATTCGGAATTATCCTGCCAAAGGCTACAGAAGAAAATGCCAATGCAAAAGCCTTGCAAATCCTTAAAATTCTGGATGAAAACCCGCTTATTTATAATGGAAATAAAGTTCCCATCAAAATAGCATATGGCGTATATCCGCTACATTCCGGCTTAAGTCCGGACCAGGCGCTCGACCATGCCGATAAAAAAATGTATACTCACAAGCAATCAATGAAAAAAGAAAGCGACTGAATTAAGCGATGATATCGGGCAATAGCTGATCTTCCAGTTGGGCAATTTTGTCCTTCAGCATCAGCTTTTGTTTTTTAAGCCTTTTAATCTGAAGCATATTACTGGTTCCAGAATAAATAAGTGCTGATATAGCATCATCAAGGTCACGATGCTGCACCCTTAACTGCTGAATCTTCTCTAAAATATCGTTATCATCAATATTCATTTTTAAAAGCCCAATTGTTGCTATACTTTAGAGTATACCATATCTCTAACTACTTTATTAAAAAGTTATCAACAATTAAGATTTCCATCGTTTAAGACTTCCGGTTTCGATGTCAAACAAATCCAGCATACGACTTAGAGTCTGATCAATTATTTCATCTATCGTTGCCGGTTTGCTGTAAAGTGCCGGCACTGGTGGAAAAATAATTGCCCCCATTTCACTTAGGGACGTCATCGTTTTTAAATGGCCAAGATGAAGGGGGGTTTCACGAATCATTAAGACCAGCCTGCGGCGCTCTTTTAGTGTCACATCCGCAGCACGTGTCAGTAATGTGGACGTAACACCTGTATTTATTTCAGACATGGTTTTAACAGAACATGGAACAATAAGCATCCCAGCCGTTTTAAATGAACCACTGGCAACCGAAGCACTGATATCTTCAACCTTGTGCACAACGCTTGCCAGTGCATTTATCTCGGAAATTTTCTTATCAGTTTCAAGGCTAGCGGTAACTGCCGCAGCCTTTGAGAGAATTAAATGGCTCTCTACATCAGCTTCTTTCAGAAATTCCAAAAGTCTTACACCATATTGAATCCCTGACGCTCCACTGATTCCGACAATGAGTCGCTTTTGACCATCTTTCATTAATAAAATCACCTTTTCTAAATCTGTTGTTGTTTATATCAAAATAATTGATTTTTTTATACTATTTGTAATTGTTTCATTGAAATTAGTTCGATTTTTCTCAGGAACAGATGACAAATGCAGAAAACTATGATGTAATCATACCTGCAGTAATGTGATTGAAGTCACAGACAAAGCTGAGTGTTTTGAATAATACAGGGAATATAAATGGCTTCTATGCCAACCTTCAAAAATCAGACAATTCCCCTAATGCGAAATCAATTCGCCAAATTATTCACACAATTTAAACTTATTATCAGCATTCTTAAAATGAACAGCTATGAACTGATTACAACTATATTAATTAGGAGACCAAAATATGCATTCCGAAGCTCATATCAATGCACTTTCAAGAAAACATGCCGCTTTAGAAGAAAAAATACATGTTGAAGAAAATCGTCCGGCACCTGACAGTACTGTTTTAAACGAGCTGAAGAAAGAAAAACTGGTCTTAAAAGACGAAATGACGAGATTAAGAGAACAATAAAAAGCGCTATTAAAATCAAAACCCGCCTTGTTAAAGGCGGGTTTTTTATCTTCTACATTAAAGAAAATAAATTTAACGCTTATTCTGCGTTTTGTTCTTCTTCAACCTGGGCACGACGTGGGGCAGCTTTTTTAACCGCTGCATCCAATTCTGTTTGTTTACATAAACCAAGCAAAACCGGGTCAATTGGTTTAATATTACTCATATTCCAATGAGTTCTTTCACGAATTGAGGTAATAGTAGGTTTTGTTGTACCGACAATTTTTGAAATTTGGGCATCCGTTAGCTCAGGATGATGTCTAAGTAACCATGCAATTGCATCCGGTTTATCCTGCCTTTTGGAGACAGGCGTATATTTTGCGCCACCGCTTCTTGTTTTTGCGGGCACATCATCAATGACTATCTGCAGATTTGCTTTCGGGTCATTCTGACACCGCTCAATTTCTTCCCAGGTCAACTGGCCGTTGGCAACAGGATCCAGGCCGACAATATTTACGGCCACCTGTTCATCTGCAATTCCCTGTACCTCAAGTTCATGTAAACCGCAAAATTTTGCGATTTGAGCAAAACTGAGGCTTGTATTATCCACAAGCCAAACACCTGTAGCCAATGGCATCAAAGGCTCTGTCATAACTTCTCCTAAAAAATCATAATTTTAATGAATCAATAAACGCAGCATAAAGACAGTTTACACAATTGAAAAGGCCTTGAAAAAAAACTTTTCAAGGCCTTGTAAATAAAGAATAAAAATACCCGACTTAGGTATAATTCACTTCAATCAAATTATTTAATTGTCCAAGCAAGTGGAACAACAAAAGTCAATTGACTGTCAGAAGCATCCGCAGGTGGTTTTGGAAGCGGGCTTACACGCTTTAAAAGCTTAGGCACTTCTCTATCCAAAATTTCTTCCCCTGATGAAGTTTTAATATTCTGAGCAACAATATTACCTTCACGGTCTATATTAATTTCTACAGTCGCCTTACCTTCCAATTCTTTCCTGAGTGCTGCACGAGGATAAGATTGTTTTTTTGCTATTGCTTCATTAACATCATGCTGCCAGCTGCTAATGTCCTGCGCATTCGCAACTGTTATAAACCCTGTAAAAGTTATACCCACAGCAACAAAAACTGATGCCATTAATTTCATTAAACTCAATTTGCCCATTTTTTACTCCTAAAATTTGTGCTACTATTTATTTCCAATTTCAATATTAGACCTTCCGCAGTTACTAAAAAGGTACTCAAATTCTGACGGAAACCCCATTTGCATTTATGGACTATAGTGAGAAATGGTAAACTGAAGCTTAAAGATAAAATTTTATCTATTATATAACTGCCATGTTTATTGACTTTTAGGCTGGAACCGCCAATATTGTTAATATCCACGAACCATAAATTCATTATTGAATTTAATTTAACTTATTGATTTTGTATATATTTTTCTAGGAAATTAATGAAGAAGCAACCCTTGCAAAAGATACTTATATTAGCACTATTTTTTTTGAATATTTCCCCTTCATTTGCTCAAGATATTTTAAATAGGGACGAAATTGAAAAATATTTGAAAGCAATGCCACAAATTCGTCAACTTGCTGAAACATATGAAAAAAATATTGACGATGAACAAAAAATCAGTCCCGAACTTGATGAAACATCATCAGTCAGTATGACACCGTTGACGGATAGTCTCGACGAAATCAAAAGCCTTCCTACATATGAGGATTTTTTAAAAATAATTAAAAATATAGGTTTTAACAGTCCAGAAGAGTGGGCCAGTGTTGGCGATCGAATGATGATGGCATATTCAGCATTTCAATTAAAAAATCCTCCCAACCAATCATCACCAGATTTAAGTAAGTTAAAAGAAACATTGGCAGACGATCTAGAAAACTTGAAAAAAAACCAATTTATAAGTTCCGAACAAAAACAATTTCTTGTGAACAAACTACAAAAATCTATAGCAATGCTAAACGATCCAAATTATATTAACAGCCCAAATATACCCGTAATAGCCCCCTATGTTGAAAGGCTAAGCTCGCTTTTAAGGAATACCAATGACTCGTACTGAAATTCTACGCATCCGGAAATATCTTAATAATAAATTTGGCAGTGATAAATTTACATTAGAAAAGAGTCAGTCCGGCGACGACAGTATGGAGGTTCATCTGAATGGTGAATTTATTGGACTAATTTATCGCGATGAAGATGAAGGTGAAGTTTCCTACGCCTTTCAAATGGCTATACTTGAAATGGACCTGCCTAATGCCGCTGATGCGTCATTAATCTGATTTACCCATTTATTGTTTTAAGCTCCGACATAGCCTGTTTGATAATCTGAAAACTGGCAATACTGGAAAGTCCTGCCATCATTACTGCCACAATAAAATCAGGCCATCCGGTATTGGTTGCAAATACGCCGGAAGCAGCAATTACAATAGCAATATTTCCAATGGCATCATTTCTTGAACAAAGCCAGATTGAGCGCATATTGCTGTCTCCGCCTCTAAACTTGAACAAGAGCACGGCACTGATCACATTTGCCGCTAAGGCAATAAGACCAATAGTCCCCATTACACCCGCTAAAGGGACTATAGCGTCCTGCGCATTCATAACCGTGCGAACAAAAATCCAGAGCCCCAATATTCCCATACTGGCACCTTTCAGGAGAGCAACAGATGCCCTGATACGCAGAGAGCTTCCTAAAACAAGCAAAGTGACACCATAGGTTATTGAATCAGACAGAAAATCCAATGCATCCGCCTGTAGAGAAACGGAGTTGGCAAAAAAGGCTGTGCCAAATTCAACAAAAAACATTGCTAAATTAATAATAAATGCTATCCACAGCGCGTTGCGGAAAGCATCAACTTTAAGATCTTTTTCGTGTATGTCATGATCGCAGCATGTCATCAATAAAACCTATTTCAATACCTGATCAATTTTTTTATATTCGCTAACAATGAATTTCATTTTAGTATATAGGCTTATTGTTAACGATGACTTTTTACTTTTCAAGGATAATTTATAAAAATGCTTAAGTTTTATCATTATTGGTTTTCTCCCGGCTCAAGAAAAATAAGAATGGCCATGCTGGAAAAGGGAATTGAATTTGAAATGGTCCTTGAACTACCCTGGAAACGGCGCCATGAATTTCTTATGTTAAATCCTGCCGGTACCGTACCGGTTTTGATCGAAGAGGATGATACTGTCATTTCCGGTACAACCGCCATTTCCGAATATATTGAAGAAATAAATAATCAGCCAAATTTTCTGGGGACTGATGCAAAATGCAGAGCTGAAGTAAGACGGCTCGTGGAATGGTTTGACGTGAAATTTTTTGAAGAAGTCACCAACCTGATCATCAATGAAAAAGTGATGAAATTATTTTTAAAAAGAGGCAATACTGAAGCAGCAAATATCCGCTATGCTGCGCAAAACATAAAACCTCACCTTAAATATATAGAATATCTTACTGATCGTAGGAACTGGCTTGGCGGTAATGATTTTTCATATGCCGATATATCCGCTGCAACACAAATTTCGTGTGTTGACTATTTTGGTGACGTTCCATGGGATGGTTACCCAAAAGCGCGTGAATGGTATGCCCGCATTAAATCAAGACCAAGCATGCAAAAAATATTAAAGGACACGATTTCAGGTCTTACTCCAGCAGCATATTACCGTGATCCTGATTTTTAAAATTTAAAGAAGGCATAATGAGCGATACTTTACTTCCAGAGACTTCAAAATCAGCCATAATTTCATTCGCTCTTAAAACTGGATTCGACGTTGTAAAAATTACTGACCCTTACGGACTAGAAAAAAATGCCGGATTTTTCACCAAGTATTTAAAACAGTCATTCCACGGTGATATGAAATGGATGGAGGAAAAGGCGGACCGCAGAAAATCCCCTCTTACTTTATGGCCCGAGGTTAAATCCATCATTATGGTGGGAATGAATTACGGCCCAGGTGAAAACCCGCTTGATTTTCTGGCCAATAAAAATATCGGTAATATATCGGTTTATGCCCGTGGCCGTGATTATCATGATGTTGTTAAAAAACGCCTTAAACAAATTGCCCGATATATCCACCAGGAATATAAGGCGGAAGTAAAGGTTTTTGTTGACACTGCCCCCGTCTTGGAAAAACCATTGGCCGCAAAAGCCGGACTTGGCTGGCAGGGAAAACACACCAATCTGGTCAGTCGCGATTTTGGATCCTGGTTATTTATTGGCAGCATTTTCACCACACTTAAAATATCCCCTGACAGCAACGAGCCGGATCATTGTGGCACATGCCGATCCTGTCTTGATATCTGCCCGACAAATGCTTTCCCCGGCCCATATCAATTGGATGCAAGGCGTTGTATTTCCTATCTGACAATTGAATATAAAGGCCATATTGACGAAGAATTCCGCGCAGCCATGGGAAACCGAATTTATGGGTGTGATGACTGCCTGTCTGTTTGTCCCTGGAATAAATATGCTTTAAGAACGAAAGAACATTCCTTCCTTCCAAGAAGCGAACTAAAATATCCCAAACTCCTTGAACTTGCACAGCTCGATGAGCCTTCATTTCGTGAAATTTTTTCAGGCTCCCCAATAAAAAGAATTGGCAGAGACTTTTTTATCAGAAATGTAATTATCGCTATAGGGAATAGTGGTAACAAATCATCACTCCCTTTGCTCAAGGAAAAATTAACCGAAAAAAGCCCTCATATTCGTGCCATGGCCATATGGGCCTTAAAAAGGCTAACCAATGAAGATGAATTCAATCACATAAAAAATAAATGCGCAAAATCGGAACATGACCCGGATGTTTTAAAGGAATGGAGATAACTACTTGCCAATTAGGCGGATATTATCTTCTGCCAGCTTCTGCCAATAACTATCCGGATATTTAGCAATCAGTTTTTTCCATTCAACCAATGCTTTCTCATCATGGTGCTGCATCCGATAATTTACACCACTTTCAAACAATACATCCGGATTATTGGGCTCAATACTCAGCGCCATATTTAAATCAAGCCGCGCTTTCGGATGCTCGTTTAACTTCCGGAAGGCTTCAGCCCTCAATAAAAAAGCATCCACTTTCTCCGAATTTATATCAAGGGCGCGCTGATAATCCTCAATAGCACCTTTATAATTTTCTGACGACGCCAGAACCAGCCCTCTTTCAATCAATATTTCATAAGACAGGGGCGAATTCTCCTCAAGACCATTAATAGAGGCTGTTAAATCATTATATGCTTTGTCATACTCTTTTGCTGAATGCCACGCCAATCCCGCAAGATAGTTAAGCTGAATGGTCAGATTTTTTTTATTGTTACTGGCAAAATCATTGACACTTTCATTTCGTTGCAGTTTTCCGACAATAGTTTCAAAAAGCTGTGCCGCTTCAGAAAATCTTTCCTGCTCGAAAAGGGCCATACCTTCACAATGTTGCGCCGCAACACCACCGCCTTCAATATACCATTTACGAGCTTCGTTCAGGGCATTTTTGCTGTCTTGCGCAACACTCGCCAGACATTCCTGATATTTTTTTGCCTGTGCCGCTTCTGAAGTATCCTGCGCATTGGCAACAGAGACCAGAACCGCCAGTAAGGCCAACATAATTTTAATTAAAGAACCCATATTGACTAAACCTGCTTTCGTGCTGGTAATTTACCCTTACCTGTATAATTATAATCACTTTAAAGAGCAAATCGTAAAAAGTGACCCTGACAATGAACCTATTCTGCTTTGGACTTGGCTATACGGCAAATCACCTGATCCGTAGTTTATCACCAGTAAAATGGCAATTTTCAGGCAGCAAAAGAACCGGTAAAAATAGGTTCAATACGAATGAACCCCTTCAAGATGCGGATAAAATACTGAAAAAAGTAACGCATCTTCTGATTTCTATTCCCCCGGACAAAAACATTTCGGATCCTGTTTTGTTTCATCATAAAAAAGATATCGAAAACATGCCGAATTTAAAGTGGATTGGGTATTTATCGGCCACCAGCGTCTATGGTAATTATAATGGAGATTGGGTTGATGAACAAACCCCCCTCAACCCGACCGGGCAGCGTGGAAAAAACCGTCTTGATGCTGAAAAATTGTGGCTTTCGCTGGATCGGCCAGTCCATATTTTCAGACTTGCCGGCATTTACGGGCCTGATCGCAACCAGATAGATTCTGTCAGAAACGGCACCGCGAGAAAAATAATCAAACCCGGCCATGTTTTTTCACGAGTGCATGTGGATGATATTTGCTCCGCCCTTATCAGATCAATGGAGCAACCCGCACAAAAGGAAATTTATAATATTGCCGATGATTGTCCTGCCGCAACGGCAGACATACTCGATTTCATATGCCAGGAATTAAACCTGCCACCAATAGAAGGCGAATTATATGAAAATTCAGATATCAGTCCTGCATTAAGAAGTTTTTATCAGGACAATAAACGCGTTAAAAATGATTATGCAAAGCGTGACTTAAACTGGCAGCCTAAATTCCCAAGTTATAAGGAAGGCTACCGCGATATTTTAACAAAACTCGTTTAAAGCCTGTTTCAATCGGCTTAAATCAGCGGGCGTTGACAGTCTGTGGTCCCCTGACTTGCTAAAGCTGATTATGACGTCATCACTTTTTAATTTTTCAGCAATACGCATTGAAAATTCACTTGGAACGTCATTATCCTTAAGTCCATGAAATAAGCGTACCGGACAGTCAAGTTCAATCGCCTTATTCAATAGAAGGTGATCATCCCCTTCCTGAATTAGGCCATATGATACCTTATAAGGTTCATCACTATATTCGGAAGGCCCAAGATAAATACCATCTCTTTTTAAGGTTTCTTTTATAGTGTCTGAATAACTTTCCCACATTAGTTCGCGGGTAAAATCCGGTGCTGCAGCAATGCCGATGAATGCTTTTACCCTGTCTTTCCGGGAGAGCGAAACCAGCAGCCCGATCCATCCTCCCATGCTCGAGCCAATAATAATTAAAGGACCTTCTGTGACCTGATCAATGACCGATAATGCATCATCCCGCCATTTGCCAATGGTCCCGTCCTCAAATTTTTCTGAGGAATTGCCGTGACCGGAATAATCAAATCTGACGTAACTTAACCCTAGCTCTTTACAGCTTTCTTCCAGGAATAGGGCTTTGGTGCCTTCCATATCAGACATATACCCACCACAGAAAACAACCGTCGGGCTACCCCAATTCAGTTTGCGGTAGGCAATTTTTCTATTCTCAGGTCCAATCAAAAAAGATGGATTTCCGTTCATTTTATCATCCGATACCGTTTATTTTTTGTCTGATAACATAATAATGCCATTTAAGACTAAGAAATACGTAATTTTAAGGTTTGTTCACTTGACTTGAAACTTAAAGGATATAAATTCCAACCATTATAACCAGATTACCAATATTTAATAACGAGATCCTGATGAGTAGCAAAAATAAAGTCGCCTTAACCCTGCCTGATGGCAGCGTCCGTGAATATAATGGACCGGTGACTGGTATGACGCTTGCCAATGATATTGGTCCGGGCCTTGCCAAGGCTGCTCTTGTGATTGTCGTTAATGGTGAACAATGGGATCTGTCCCGTGAAATTGAAAAAGATTCAAATGTTTCCATCATTACAAATCGTGATGATGAAGCACTGGAAATACTCCGCCATGATGCCGCCCATATCCTTGCCGAGGCCGTTAAGGAATTATGGCCGGATACTCAAGTCACAATCGGCCCTGCTATCGAAAATGGTTTTTATTACGACTTTGCCCGGGATAAGCCCTTTACACCGGAAGATCTGGAACGCATCGAACAGCGCATGAAAGAAATTGTCGAGCGCAACGAGGAAATTATCCGTACGGAAATGCCCCGCGATGAAGCCGTTAAATTTTTCCGTGATATGGGCGAAGACTATAAAGCGGAAATTATAGCCAGCATCCCGTCTAATGAGCCGATTACGCTCTACAGACAAGGTGATTTTATCGATCTTTGCCGTGGTCCCCACCTGCCATCAACAAAATATCTGGGCAGCGATACTTTCAAATTGATGAATGTGGCCGGCGCCTATTGGCGGGGTGACAGCAACAATGAAATGCTGCAGCGTATTTACGGCACTGCCTGGCGCACTAAAAAGGAACTAAATGCCTATCTGACCCGCATTGAAGAAGCAGAAAAACGTGACCATAGAAAACTGGGCCGCGAGATGGGTCTGTTTCATTTTCAGGAAGAAGCGCAAGGCTCTGTATTCTGGCATTCTAAAGGCTTCAGGGTTTGGATAGAATTGGAAAGATATATTCGTGCTCGCCTGAGAGAGGACGGATACAATGAAGTAAAAACGCCTCAACTTATGGATTCAAAATTATGGGAACAATCCGGTCACTGGGGTAAATTCAGAGAAAATATGTTTGTAGTGCCTGATATGGTTCCAAATGCTGAGGGTGAAATTGAAGTCCCTAAAGATGCACGTATGATGGCCCTAAAGCCGATGAACTGCCCAGCGCATATTCAGATTTTTAAGCAGGGTATAAAAAGCTACCGGGATCTACCAATTCGTATGTCAGAATTCGGATGTTGTCACAGGAATGAGGCCCATGGTGCCCTGCATGGTCTAATGCGTGTAAGACAAATGACACAGGATGATGCCCATATTTTCTGCAGAGAAGATCAAATTATAGATGAAACGAAGCGTTTTCTTCGCCTGTTTGCCCAAGTCTATGATGATATGGGCCTTAGTGAAATAAAATACAAACTCGCCACCAGACCGGAAATGCGCGCGGGAAGCGACGAAACATGGGAACTCGCGGAAAAAGCTCTGGCCGAAGCCCTTACCGCAAGCGGCCTGGAATTTGAATATGCGGAAGGTGAAGGAGCTTTTTATGGACCAAAGCTTGAATTCCATTTGACAGATGCGATTGGCCGGACATGGCAGTGCGGGACTTTCCAGTTGGATTATGTTTTACCTGATCGCCTCGATGCCAATTATATCGGGCAGGATGGCGAGCGCCACCGACCCGTGATGTTACACAGGGCCGTATTCGGTACATTTGAACGTTTCATAGGAATTCTTATTGAGCATTACGCCGGGCGTTTTCCCCTTTGGCTCGCTCCTATTCAAGTAATTGTTGCTGGAATTACATCTGAGCAGGATGATTATGTACAATCTGTATTCGAGAAATTGCAAGCAGCAGGTCTAAGAGCGGAAATTGATTTGCGTAATGAGAAAATAAATTATAAAATCCGTGAACATTCCCACGCCAAAATACCGGCAATATTCGTTGCAGGTGGCCGGGAAGCAGAAAATAATACAATAACTGTAAGAAGACTTGGCTCAAATAATCAGGAAACCCTTGATTTAAGTGACGCAATTAATAAACTTGTCACCGAGTCTATTGCCCCGGATAAACGATAAATTAAGTTTATTGGGTTAAAAACAACCGATACGCTAACAACATAATGGAGAAATTAAATAACTAAGCGACCAATGCAAGGCCCGTCGTCTAAGAAAGGACCCAGGGTCAATGATGATATCATCGAGGATGAAGTAAGACTTATTGACGAAAATGGTGAAAACCATGGTGCTGTCGCAACTGACAAAGCTATCAAAATGGCAAAAGCAGCTGGTCTGGACCTCGTTGAAATATCACCGAATGCTAATCCCCCTGTTTGTAAAATTCTCGATTATGGAAAATATAAATACGAAGCGCAGAAAAAAGCCAGTCTCGCCCGTAAAAAACAGAAAACTGTCGACGTTAAGGAAATAAAATTACGTCCTGGCATTGAAAAGCATGATTATGACGTAAAAATGCGCTCAATCGACAAATTCCTGAGTGCCGGCGATAAGGTTAAAGTGACGCTAAGATACCGTGGGCGTGAAATGGCGCATCAGGAGCTCGGTATGGAAGTATTAAACCGCGTCAAGGACCAATTTGCCGACGTCACAAAAATTGAACAGATGCCAAAAATGGAAGGACGGCAGATGATCATGATAATTGCGCCAAAATAAACTATTTTTATTAGTCTAAATAAATCAGAGCAGCTCATTTCCGAGCTGCTTTTTTTATATTTTCGAGTCGCAGATTACCGTCAGTCTCCAACTCATTGAAGTCGCATCATTTTTGTTTTTAAAATTAATTTATGATAACATAATTCCGAACGTGCGCCCATTGGTAGCACGACATCCAGCACTGTAAAGGGTCAGCTGAACTTAATAGTGTGGATGCGAAAGGAACCCGCCGTATGTGGAGACACTCGGCGGGTTTTTTTAAACCAGTCGAGACCCGTTTGGAACCGGTCTTTCCGGCTGGGCAATAACCACGGCACCATTTTCATCATAAAAGCCGGTCAGAAGGAATTCTGACTGAATGGGTCCGATCTGTTTTACCGGAAAATTCACTACTGCCACAATCTGTTTTCCGATAAGGTCTTCAGGTGCATAGTGAACCGTAATCTGCGCACTTGATTTTTTAACCCCAATGTCACCACCAAAATCCACCCAGACTTTATAGGCCGGTCTTCTTGCTTCGGGAAATTCTTCGGCCTTGACTACGGTGCCTATCCTAAGCTCAACTTTTTGAAAATCATCCCAGCTTATTTTATCTGACATTATTCAATCCTTTTAACTTTATAACCCTGCTGTCCAAGCATTTTAATAACCCCGTCATCGCCGATAAAATGGGCAACTCCCGCAACAACAAGTGTGTTTTGTTTTTTCATCAGAAGACCGGCTATTACAGGAAGCCATCTTTTATTGCGTTCAACAACGAGCTGCTGGTATATTTCTTTCTGTTCCTGCATTGGCTTAATCAAAGATTCTTCCATCCCTTTCTCATCTCCGTTAGCCCATGAACCCACCATTTCCATCGTAATATTCTGAATATCTTTTATCTGGTCCAATGTATCTACGAGCATTTCTGTCTGTATCGTCAGCGGATGATCATAAAGCGTTGCCAACTGGTCATCCAAAGTCTCAAGTTCAGAAATCCGCTTATTTTCTTTCATGGCCAGACCTTCAATAAACTTATCGACACCGGAATCCGGATCCCATCCATGCTTTTTTATAACATTGATCGAAAGCGCTATGGATGCGAACCAGGGTTTGAACCTTGCAAGATTAGTAGCTGGTATCCCAACGGCCACAGCCTGCTCGCTCAAATATTGATAATCTTCAGGTTTCAGATAATTTCTTAACTCATCCCCCGCAGGAAGCAGACCATTTTCAATTGTTATCTGCTGTGCTTGTGCTTCTTTCTCAGGGGTCATATGAACTTCAAAGACAACCTCATCCGCATTGTCAAAAACCTCTTTTACAATGCCGCCATACCATTTCACATTTTTTGGGAGTAAATGAATAGATCCCAGGAAATAAACTTTGGAATTATCCTTTTCAATCATCCATAAGGCCGGATGGGCATTAAGTTCGTCCTGCGCATTGGAAATTTGCGGAATAACAAACAAGGCAACAAAAAGTACCGAAACAATTTTGTTTGTGAAAAACTTGTAAAGGAATTTCATTATATACGATTCTTTCCTAAATATTTTCGGTTGTATTTATTGATAAGGTGGTTTGTAAATATGTCAACTTTATGTAAAAAATAGATTAACCCGCATGATCGGTCATTTGTTATCAAATCCTCTTGCAATCCCAGCAAAAGCGGGCTATACACCGACCTTCGTTGAATGGTACGGCCTGGTAGGGCATGCCTATCCATTCGGAAAGCTTGTCAGACTAGTCTGACTTATTTAACAAAAGGAAAGCTAAATGCCCAAATTGAAAACAAAAAGTGGCGCCAAAAAACGCTTCAAACTCACCGCCTCTGGCAAGGTGCGTTCATCACAGACCGGAAAACAACACGGCATGATCAAACGCACAAACAAACAAATTCGCAATCAACGCGGCACAACGATTCTGAGCGATCCGGATGCCCGTATTGTTAAGAAATATATGCCTTACGGTTAATGGAGCAATAAAATGGCACATGTAAAACGGGGCGTAACGTCAAAAGCCCGTCACAAAAAAGTTCTTAATGCCGCAAAAGGTTACCGCGGTCGTCGTAAATCCACTATTCGCGTCGCGATGCAGGCTGTTGAAAAAGCAGGCCAGTATGCTTACCGTGATCGTAAAGTCCGTAAGCGTCAATTCCGCGCCTTGTGGATTCAGCGTATTAACGCAGGTGCGCGTCTTGAAGGACTTACTTATTCACGATTTATGAACGGCCTAAAAGTTGCAGGCATCGAACTTGACCGCAAAGTTCTGGCTGATTTAGCCGTTCGTGAACCTGAAGCTTTTAAAGCCATTGCAGAACAAGCAAAAGCCGCAATCGCCTAAAAAGCCCTTCAAAGAGTTCAAAATTCAAGTTTGAGGAGCCTGCCGCTTGGCAGTAGGCTCCTTTTTCTTTATGTTCGATTTTATAATTTATTGATTTAAAAATTTTGGGTAAAAAATAATGAAAGACCTCCAAACACTGGAAAGTGAAATTACCGCAAATTTACTGGCGGCAGACAATTTGGATAAAGTTGAAAATATCCGTATTGCCGAACTTGGCAAGAAAGGTCGTGTCAGCATGCTGATGCGCGAGCTTGGCAAAATGAACGCGGAAGAAAAAAAAGAATTTGGGCCCAAATTAAACCAACTTAAGAATAATTTGAACGATGCAATATCTGCCCGTAAAAATACTTTGGAAGAGAAAGTCCTAAACCGTAAACTTCAATCTGAAAGCGTTGATATCAGCCTTTCCGCTGTTTCAGTGGATAATGGCAGCATCCACCCGATCAGCCAGGTTATGGACGAAGTCACCGAAATTTTTACAGAAATGGGGTTCAGTGTAGCAGAAGGTCCGGAAATAGAGGAAGATTTCTATAACTTCACCGCCCTCAATATTCCGGAAGAGCATCCGGCAAGACAGATGCATGATACCTTCTATTTTCCTGAAGACGAAAATGGCAACCGCAAGGTTCTCAGAACTCATACATCCCCTGTACAAATTCGCACTATGCTATCAGGCGAACCACCATATCGGATCATTGCGCCGGGTCGTACATACAGGAACGATAGTGATGCAACCCATACCCCGATGTTTCATCAGGTGGAAGCGCTCGTCATTGATAAAAATATTCATATGGGGCATCTCAAATGGTGTATTGAGGAATTTGCAAGGAAATTCTTTGAAATTGACAATGTAAAAATCCGTTTCCGCCCCAGTTATTTTCCATTCACGGAACCCTCGGCAGAAGTCGATATCGGCTGCGCTTTCAAAGATGGTGAAGTTCTGATCGGGGAAGGCGATGACTGGCTCGAAATTATGGGATGCGGCATGGTCAATGAACGTGTTTTGGAAAATGTAAACCTTGACCCCAAAGAATATCAGGGCTTTGCATTCGGACTTGGTCTCGACCGAATTGCCATGCTAAAATGGGGAATTCCCGATCTTAGGGATTTCTTTGCCGCCGATTTGCGCTGGTTGAAACATTATGGTTTTCAGGCACTGGATATTCCATCGCTCAGCACAAGAGCCTCAACAGTGAAGGGGAGTAAATAAAATGAAATTTACATTATCCTGGCTTAAAACATATCTTGATACTGATGCCGACCTTGATACTATTTCTAAAACCCTGACGTCTATTGGCCTTGAAGTTGAAGGGATTAATGATCCAACTGTTGATTTAAAACCCTTTGTCGTTGCCCGCATCGAAAAAGCGGAACAGCATCCCAATGCCGATAAATTAAGGGTCTGCACTGTTAATACTGGTACAGAAACTGTTCAGGTTGTTTGCGGCGCTCCTAATGCCCGAACCGGCCTGATCGGTGCATTTGCCCCTAGCGGAAGTGTTATCCCCAGTAATGGGCTTAAGTTAAAAGCAACTGTTATTCGTGGAGTGGAAAGTAATGGTATGCTATGCTCCGAGCGCGAGCTAGGCCTCGGTGATGACCATGATGGAATTATTGATCTGCCCGCCGATGCCCCGATTGGTAAAGGTTTTGCGGAATTTGCGGGGCTGAATGATCCGGTCATTGAAATTGCTATTACACCAAATCATCAGGATGCACTTGGTGTTTATGGAATTGCCCGTGATCTGGCCGCTGCTGGTCTTGGTACACTTAAGAAACCTGATGTTTCAATAGTGCCGGGTAAGTTTGAAAGCCCGATAAAAGTTCATATTGATAGCCCTGAGGCCTGCCCTGTTTTTGCCGGTCGTTATATTCGTGGTGTAAAGAACGGTGCCAGCCCTGCCTGGATGCAGCGCCGCCTGAAATCCCTGGGAATGAAGCCTATATCTGCACTTGTTGATATAACCAACTTCATGACCCATGACTATGGAAGGCCCCTTCATGTTTTTGACGCTGACAATATTGCCGGCGATCTTACTGTTCGCCTTTCGAAAACAGATGAAAAATTGCTGGCTCTTGATGGTAAGGAATATCTGTTTGATGACCAGGTCTGCGTCATTTCAGACGATAATGCCATAAATTCCATTGGTGGTGTTATGGGCGGTAACGACAGCGGAACTTACGAAACAACAACCAATGTATTTCTGGAATGTGCATGGTTTGATCCTATCCGCACGGCAATGACCGGCCGCAAGCTCGGCATTGATAGTGATGCAAGATACCGCTTTGAACGGGGTGTTGATCCGGCAACAGTGCTGGATGGTGTGGAAATGGCCACCCGATTAATCATGGAAATGTGTGGCGGAGAGCCAAGCGATGTTTATCTTGCTGGCGAAGTCCCCGATATCAGCAAAACCATAACCATGCGACCGGAACGCGTTAAGGAACTTGGTGGTGTCGATATTGATAAAGTACAGATCGCTGATATTCTTACTCGGCTTGGCTTTGATATTGTTGATAAAGGGGCAACTCTTGACGTCACGACACCATCATGGCGCTGCGATATTGACCGTGAACCTGATCTGGTTGAAGAAGTTTTACGCATCCACGGCTATGATAAAATTAAAGTTGAGCCACTGCCCCCCTCAAGCAGGGAAATTGTTATCGGCCTAAATCCAGTGCAGAAACGTATTCGGTTGGCCAAACGCAGTGCAGCATCAATTGGCCTGCGGGAGGCTGTTACCTGGTCATTTATGCCAAGTGCATATGCATTATTATTTAATGAAGGAAATACTCCGCTGGTCCTTGATAATCCGGTCAGTACGGAGCTTAATGCCATGCGCCCAAATCTGCTTCCCAACCTTATACTGGCCGCCGGACGAAATCATGATCGTGGTCTTAAAAATGTCGCCCTGTTCGAAGCTGGCAATCAGTTTGCTTCAGATACACCGGAAGGGCAAAATTATGTGGTTGCGGGCGTCCGCCGCGGCCAGAAACATGATCGCCACTGGCAAAAGCGTCCTGAAGATGTAACAGTATATGATGCAAAAGCTGACGCTGTTTCCATTCTGACGTCATTAGACGTCAACGCCGAAAATGCTCAAATCGTGGCGGAGGCACCATCCTGGTATCATCCGGGAAGAAGCGGTGTTATCCGATTGGGTCCAAAAAATATTATGGCTTATTTTGGTGAAATCCATCCATCAATCCTAAAGAAAATGGATGTGAAAGGGCCTATGGTCGGGTTCGAAATAATGATTGGTAATATTCCGCTTCCTCGTTCGCAGTCCGGAAGCAGCAGAGGCCCTCTAAGAGTTTCTGACTATCAGGCGGTTGAACGTGATTTTGCATTTGTAGTTGATAAGAATTTGCCTGCGGAAAGCCTTATTAAAGTTGTCAGCAGTATAAATAAAAAACTGATTGATAATGTCAGTATTTTTGATGTCTATCAGGGCGCCGGAATTGATGAAGATAAAAAATCAATAGCCATCAATGTTAAACTGCAACCATATGATAAAACAATGACGGATGAGGAAATTGAGACATTCTCGAAATTGGTCATTGATACTGTATCATCCAAAATCGGCGGAACTCTAAGGTAATTTCAGCTAGCATAAAAACTTATTAACCATATTTAAAGATCATCCACTTATAATTCACGTAGGATAAACTGTAAGTGGATTCTGAAATCAGTATGGTAAGTAAGGAAAATACGGTAAAAGTACCCATGAGATGGCGTCTGAAGGCCTGGTGGGAAGGTTATGACCTGGATGATATTCGAGCGCGATTGAACCGCGGCGAAAAAGTTGAGGACGTAGCGACCGTTGAACCGGCAAAACCAGTAAAGCCGGACAACGATGCTCCGGAAGCATTGGTATGGGATGATAAAAGACTAGAAACAGCGCAGTTAATATGGGGCGAAGGCTATTGCGGACCGGGTGGGCCAGAATATGTCACAAGCATGTCAAAACTGCTTGGAATGTCACCCAAAATGAGTGTCGCCGTTATTGGCGCAGGTCTGGGTGGTCCTTCGCGTGTGCTTGCCGAAGAATTTGGTGCCTGGATAACAGGGTACGAACAATCAGAAAATCTTGCTGAAAAAGGTATGGAGCTTTCAAAAAAAGCCGGGCTGGAAGCCAAAGCCCCAATTAAGCATTATAACCCTTCAAGTGATGAGACCTTTGAAAGAACCTTTGACCGTGCTTATTCAAAAGAAGCTCTTTATACGGTTGAGGATAAACCAAAACTGCTTCAGAACGTATTTAACAAACTTAAGAACAGTGGCCTGTTCCTGATAAATGACTATACTCTTTCAAGTGCTGAGGCTTTAAGTAATAAAGATGTTCAGAAATGGCTTCGTCTGGAGCCGACACAGCCATTTCCCATACCACACAAATCCATGGAAAAGCTGTTAACGAACTGTGGCTATATTCTCCGGGTAAACGAAGATATCACAGATGTTTATATAGATATGATCGCAAAAAGCTGGGTTGGCGTAGATAAAGTCATCGAATCATTGACAAACCACCCGGAAGATCAGTCGGAAACCATAAACCGCCTCATTAAAGAAGCCGAGTTCTGGATGCTCCGCTCAAAAATCATGAAAGAAGGTCATGTTAGGGCCTGGCGCTTCCTTGCCTATAAACCGGCAGAAATAAAATAATCATAACGGTTACCGGAAACTGTTGTAAGTTGTATGTCTGAATGGTAAAAGCCCCTTCATGACAGACTTGGCCCATATCAGAAATTTTTCAATCGTCGCCCATATTGACCATGGGAAATCGACGCTAGCCGACCGCCTGATACAATTTTGCGGTGGCCTTACCGACCGTGAAATGAAAGAACAAGTCCTCGATAATATGGATATCGAGCGCGAGCGCGGAATTACCATTAAAGCCCAAACAGTGCGCCTTGAATATAAAGCAAGAAACGGCGAAGATTATATCATAAACCTGATGGATACACCCGGACATGTTGACTTTGCCTATGAAGTGAGCAGATGTTTATATGCCTGCGAAGGGTCTATCCTTGTCGTTGATTCCAGTCAGGGTGTTGAAGCACAAACCCTAGCAAACGTCTATCAAGCCATCGAACATAATCATGAAATTGTCCCTGTACTTAATAAAATTGACCTGCCTGCCGCTGAACCCGAACAGGTCCGTGCACAGATTGAGGATGTGATCGGCATTGATGCTTCAGAGGCCATTCTGGTTTCGGCAAAAACCGGCGTCGGTATTGAAGACGTTATGGAAAGCATTATTAAAACGCTGCCCCCGCCTCAGGGGGATGCGAATGCGCCGCTAAAAGCTTTGCTGGTTGATAGTTGGTATGACAGTTATCTGGGTGTTATGGTTCTGGTCAGGATCATTGACGGTAAGCTTAAGAAAGGCATGCGCGTTAAAATGATGGCTGCAGAAACTGACCATCTGGTTGACCGTGTTGGCGTATTTAAACCAAAGTCAACAATTGTTCAGGAACTCGGTCCTGGTGAAGTTGGGTTTTTCACAGCATCAATTAAAGAAGTGTCGCAAACCCATGTGGGGGACACTGTAACCGAATATAAAAACGAAACCGCAAAAATGCTACCAGGTTTTAAACCAGTGCAAAGCGTGGTTTTTTGCGGGCTATTCCCGGCGGACGCTGCCGATTTTGAACTCCTGCGGGAAAGCATGCATAAACTGAGATTAAATGATGCCAGTTTTCAATTTGAGCCCGAAACCTCGACTGCCCTTGGATACGGTTTTCGCTGCGGTTTTCTCGGAATGTTGCATCTGGAGATTATCCAGGAACGGCTGATGCGTGAATTTGATCTTGATATCATCACAACATCGCCAAGTGTTATTTATAAAATCTTTCTGAACAAAGGGAAAATAAAAGAAATCCATAATCCTGCTGATATGCCGGACCCGGTTTATATTGACCATATGGAAGAACCCTGGATCAAAGCAACTATACTTGTTCCCGATAGTCACCTTGGTGCCGTACTGACATTGTGTCAGGAAAAACGTGGCGAACAGGTTGATCTGACCTATGCCGGTAATCGGGCAATGGTGGTTTACCGACTTCCCCTGAATGAGGTGGTTTATGATTTTTATGACAGATTAAAATCAATCAGTCGTGGTTACGCCAGTTTTGATTATCAAATGGACGGATACCGTGAAGGGGATCTCGTTAAATTGTCAATCCTGGTGAATAACGAACCTGTCGACGCACTTAGTATGATGGTCCACCGCAGTCAGGCCGAATATCGTGGTCGCGCGCTATGCGAACGGCTTAAGGACCTGATCCCGCGGGCACTTTTTAAAATTCCGATCCAGGCCGCCATCGGTGGCAAGGTAATTGCCCGCGAAACCATAAGCGCCATGCGAAAAGATGTTACCGCAAAATGTTATGGTGGTGATATCAGCCGTAAAAGAAAACTGCTCGAGAAGCAGAAAAAAGGTAAAAAGAAAATGCGCCTTTATGGAAATGTGGAGATCCCACATGAAGCCTTTATTGCTGCCCTTAAAATGCGCGATGAGAAATAATCATTTCCTTCAAAACAAAAAAACCCGGTTGATTTAATCAACCGGGTTTTTATCAAAAATCTTAATTCTTAATAGTCGTCATTTGGCTCAAGAATTTGACGGCCGCGATATTTTCCTGTGCTCAGGTCAATATGATGGCGGCGGCGTAGCTCTCCGCTTTCCTGATCTTCAACATATGTGTCAACGCTCAAGCTGTCATGCGAACGACGATTACCACGACGATGTGGTGATACTTTCCTTTTTGGAACTGCCATTTTCTTATCCTACCTTCTTTTAAGACCATTTTTTCAGGTCCTGAATCTCAAAAACAGTGTGTTATCGTTAATGTTGAGCCCAATGTCAAGTAATAGTTACCGAAACCGCTTTATATCATAGTGGATGGTCAAGCTTCACCTGTTTTTTAAAAACAGAAGCATCGTTATGACCCCAAAAGGCATAATGATCGGTAATTTTAGGACTGGTGACAGCATAGCCTGTCCATTGTCCGGGGAATCAGCCGAAGCAAGATGAGTTCCTTTTATGGCCTCCATAAAATTCATCACATGTGCAATACTGATCAGGCCCTGTTCATTACCTTCAAGATACCTGAGAAACTCAGCACCAAGCGTTATGACAGTCAGCGACAAAAATATATAAGCGAGCAAACGGCTCAACATCATGAATACTCCATCTAAGCCTGATAGAGCCTAACGCCCTTTTAAGGCGATTAATAGACAGATTTCATAAAAACAGAAAACAATTTGATCTCTTTACTTGCGTCTTGGTAAAAGAACGTTATATTGCGCCTGCTAAGGAGAGGTGGCCGAGTGGTTTAAGGCGCACGCCTGGAAAGTGTGTTGAGCGCAAGCTCTCGAGGGTTCGAATCCCTTCCTCTCCTCCATTTTATATCATGCCCTTTAAAATCAATATGTTAGATCGAACTTGCTAATACAATGTTACCTCGTTTGTTATCGCAATTGTTACCTTTCTTGCCAAAAGTTTCAAATGAATCACTAGCCGTTCATCCACATAACTCTTTTTTCATCAATTAGTTTGTTCAATGTCAGCGCCTGTGAGACTATTCGCCTCACCATATCCGGAACCAACAAAACATGGTTTATGGCAAGAAACCTTCTAAATCCCAAATATACAACAGGGTGGGAAAAGCTCAGAAAAGTTTATTTCTAGTTGCACTCTTTAAAAGTAATAAAGCTGATAACGTAGACATATTGATGTTTTCTTGTTATAAAATCTCTTAGTAAACTTTTAAAGTAATGGCGTAATAATGAGTAAAATGAGAAGCAAAATTGGACTATTTGGAATTGCAATTGGCAGTTTCGGGCTCATAATTTCCTTATTTTTATTTTACGCCTTACCAACTCCTTCACTAATCAATACAGAAAAAATATCAACGAATGCCATAATTTACTTCACTAGTATCCCAACGGGTGGTCTGGCGATTTGTCTTGGTATTTTAGCTTTTGTAAATGCTGAGAACCATAGAGAGACGTACATATCCCTAGCTATTGGTATTGTTACAATAGCGCTACCATTTATAAAATTTTATTCCCTTGCATTATTAGGCTCTTTATTGGTCAGTGGAATTTTAGTAAATATTATATCCAGAAAAGAATTGTAAGTCTGAGTAAAATAAAAAATCAACCCGCTCATCTAGTTGAGGTTTAAGCTTTATTATTTTTGCCTTCTTTAACAAGCATCATGTAATAAGCAAACTGGGCAAATAAAGAACCAAACATGCTTGGAAGGAGCAGGAAAACATATGTCATTATGTTTCTGCTTCCTGACATATCCGTAAAAATTAAGCTGACGAGGTAATAAAGAAGTACCACTAAGCAATAGGTACAGATATAAGCCGTTAGTGTGTTTTCAGTTAGTATTTGTATTATGAAGCTAATCACAAATGGAACACTGATTGCTACAACAATAAATCCCACTAGTGATAAAATACTCACTTCATTGACCTTATCTTCACTGGAAATATTATTATCAAGAACAATTGTAGATGTAGGTTCAACTGAATCCTCCTGTGCATACAAGGGAGATGTGATCAGTGAAAAAACAATAATTGTAGATATAACATAAAAATTAAGGATAAAACTTTTCATCATCTCACTCTAATGGGGATTTTTCAGATGTCCATATCTGTATAAATTTTTTTCTCTTAATTTTAAAATTCAATGATTAATGCTTCACCTTATAAAGTATATGGGAGTTCAATGAATTCTTTTTCTTTATTAGTTTCAAATTCCGTCGAAAAATTTAGAATTGACCTTATTTAATTCTCGTACTAAGTTTATAATGCAATTCCATTGGTGTAATGAAAGAAAGAATTTCTATCCTTAATTTCCAGTTTGTATAAAATAGAAGGTTCTTAAGATGGGCTTTAAGAGAAATGATTATAAGTTAGCCAAAAAATATAAATTGAGGATTGCCTGAACATTACTTGGGGGGAAGGCATATCTTAATAAAACAATTAATCGTGTTTATCTACTTGAGTATCTAGTTTAAGTGGTAATCTAGTTTATTTATTTTAAACAAATTTCCAAACTTTATTACTTCTAATTTGCAGGATTGATTATATTAAGAATGAAAAATTCTAATTCGTGGGCATATTAGGCTTTCGTGAAAAAAACCTTGGAAATATCCTTGAAAAGTTGCTGTTTTTGGGTTCGGCAACTTCCCTATAGGCATTAAGCGTTTCCAATTTTTCGATTTGATCAAACAGAATTATTTTTAACTCTACAGCTGATAACCCTCTATTCAATAACTGACATAATAAAATATCGATATCTCTTTGTGCTCTTGTCCTAATATTCTGTTCTCTTTTCTCATGCGAACTATCACAGAAAATTTGCATTATTTTTTTCTGCTTGCTCTTTGTTAAATTACGGAAAATATTTAGTAATTCTCTTTCCTCAGCAAAATTCTCATTCAAGCCTCCATAAAGTTCATCATATGTACATTCAAGTACCTTAACAAGTTTTGGCAAATGCTCACCTGAAGGTTCATCAACACCATTTTCCCACCTACTAACTGTTGATTGCTTTACGGATAATTTCACCGATAAATCTATCTGAGTAAGATTTTTTGCTTTTCTCAAAAGTCTAATAGAGGTCGAAATTTCACTCTTATGCGTTGATTTCATGGATCACCCATTTGAAATTATCTAACAATAACTATCCGATTCCCTTTATGAATGATATGCAGCTTTGCAGATATCGTCAAACTGGTTCTCTGTATACAATTATGTGGAATTGATGATTCACAACAAAAAATACCCAGGCTGCAGACTAATATTAATTATTTTCAATAGGGACAATCTAAAGAGCAGTGAGATATCACTTTGGTAAATGATGGGATTTAGCAATCCCAAGCAATCTTTGCTCTCCGGTAACGTCACAAAGGGAAAATATGCAACACGTTGCAATTTTTTAACTATAACTGCTACACAAAAACATTAATTTGTGTAGCAGAAGAAATAAAGAATCTATTGTTATGTGGACTTCGTGATTTGGAGGGTCCCTTCCTCTCCTCCATTTACACCCTACAATTCAATTAGACAGATTAAGCTGCCAAGAGATGCCATAACGGTCCTGGACCCAGGCAAATTTCTCACTGAACCCATAGTTTCCAAGCGGCATCATGAACTTTCCTTTCTCGCTTAATATATTGGCAAGATCTGTAATTTCCTTATCACTTTCACATTCCACAAAAAAAGAAATAGATGGCGTAAAATTAAATTCATGGGGACCGTCACTGTCCATCAGTCTTAATTCGACCTGATTGATCTTAACCCGTGCCGATTTCACCGTTCCGGCCGGCTGGCCTTCACCTTCACTGAAAAATGACATTTCATTTATTTCAGCTTTCTTAAAAGTTTTTGCATAAAAATTTGCCGCCTCTTCCGCTTTGCCGTGATTAGACCCAGAAAACATTAAGAACGGTTGTGTGGATTTGCTCATCCCATTATCTCCCCTATGCTATATTCCATCTTTTTCCTGCATTAAATATTCTTCCAGAGCTGACAGTTTCTCCCCCCAGAGTTGCCGCAATTGATTTAACCATTCCCACATTTCATCGACGCCTTGTGAATTAATTGAATATAGTCTTTGTTGTGCTTTTTTTTCCATGGTCACAATCCCGGCTTCGCGCAGGATTTTCAGATGCTGCGACACTGCCGGTGCACTTATTTCAAATTGACTGCTGATATCTGAGGCTGATACCTTTCCATTTGCCGCAATGATTTCAATCATACGACGACGGTTGGGTTCAGCTAAGGCAGCAAATCTATCCATACCCATATTTTTAAGCAAATGCTTAATTAAGTCAACATGAAAATACTAAGCCTGAAATTCATATTTAATAGTGACTAATGCTATTTACCGAACGAAGAAGAATAAAGGGGACTGATGCTGACGTGTGATGAACAATTTCAGTGGCAGAGCTCGTAGAGAACGATTATCCCTGAGGCGCCAATGAAAATAATAACATAAATCTTATAACATTATTATTTATATGCACATCCACTCCCGAAACTTTTCATGTATTTATTTTTTAATACTGCTGACAAAAAAATGTCAGAATATATCTCGGAATATCGCCTTATATTTTCAATTAAAACATCTTCCCTAAATTAAGAAACTGGGCTGACACCAGAAACAGCTAAACATTTCTCCTGCACTTACCCTGAAATGTAAAAGATAAAGATGCCGGAGACCAACGCCGTCAGCTGACTGAGGGTGAGCCGAGTGCGTCCATGCCTTTACTCCGCCACGAGTAAAGGCATCAACCAAATAACCAAAAGATTTGAATATATATCAAGCCCCGGGGAGTCATATATAAGGAGTCAAAAAAAGCTTCTTAGGCCGCTTTGCGTCGGCGAATACCTAAATTTCTGAAACCAAAAATTCCGCCCAGAGCTGTAATCATCATCCACGCCGCAGCTGGAAGAGGCACAGCGGAAATCCCGACTATACTTGTAATGTGACTGACTTTACCAATACCACTCATATCTAACGTGTCGTCAATTTCTGCAAGAATAGCCTGAAACAGTGTCAGGTTTATAACAGCATATCCAGCTTCATTGTTATTTTGGAAAACAAATGAATATTGTTTATGTTCACCACCGATATTTCCGGTCCGCAGTAAGAAATACCCGCCTTTATATGCAGGATTTAGATCCATCGCATAAATTCCTGGTGCATCAGAAAGTTCCTCGAACGGATTATCAGCATTGATATTCTGATAAGCTGAAGAGGTATCAGTTCCTGCACCATAGGTGTTTAAGCAGGCAACTTCGTTTGCGAGTGCTGCTGGCAAACCTTGCGTACATTCGCCAAGATATGTGTCGACCAGACCAACGTCTGCAACGGTGATTGCATTAGCTGATGAAAAAGATGCGAAGAAAAATGCCAGAGACGCAGCTATTCCGCATTTAAATAGTTTTGTTACGTAACCCATGTTTTGCCCATTTAATTAAAAATTGAAATACTTCACTTACCAAGGACAATATATACCACATCTGGGCCCCGCAACTCAACTGGTATTTATGTGAGATTATTGAATAGATTCAATTAGTTATTTGTTAACCATAATAATTAACCATAATATTTTTGTCGTTTTTAGGGAAACACCAAAAAAATAGATAAAAATTTATCTATTTTTGATCCGATTCGGGAAATCTAAGTCCGAATGATGTGATCATAAATAAAATAAGGTCGATGCGACTGAATGAAAGAAATTATTTTCTAATAACCCTAAAACATAATTTGTGATGGCTTCTTCCAACTCAAGGCAGACAGTTTCTCTCCCCTAGAGTTGCCGTAATTAAATTAACCATTCCCACATTACATCGACGCCATATGAATTATATGAATATCACCTTTGTTGTGCTTTTTTCTCTATAGTCACGATCCCGACTTCGCGCAGGATTTTCAGATGTTGAGATCTGTGGATGATACTTAATTAAATCAATGTGCAAATAATAAGACTGAAATTCAAATTTTAAAAAGGACTAAAGCTTTTTCCCGAACAGGGAAGAATAAAGGGGACTGATGCAGTCGTGTGATGAACAATTTCAGCGTCAATACCCCAGAGTTCCCGAATGGAAGACCGTGTAAGCACTGTATGAGGCGTGCCTTCCCTCACCAGTCTTCCTTGCTTAAGAAGATAGATATAGTCAGCATATGCCATTGCCTGATTTAAGTCATGAAGTATGGCAAGAACACCATACCCTTTTTCTTCCGCAAGCCACCTGGCAATTGTTAATATTTCCATCTGATATAAAGGATCAAGTGCACCGGTTGGTTCATCAAGAAGTAGGTATTTTGTCCGGCGACTGGTTAATTCCGGCCAGATTTGTGCCAGAACACGGGCAAATTGCACCCGCTGCTTCTCGCCCCCGGAAAGCGTTGTAAATTGTCGGCTTTGTAGGTCTGATGTCTTTGTCAGCGACATGGCTTTGCCAACAATCGGCATACTGATCCGGTCGCATTCATTATAGGGTAACCTGCCCATTTTCACGATATCAGAAGCTGAAAAATTAAAAGTGACATTTGATGATTGCGGGAGCACAGCCCTGATCTTAGCCAGATCTTTTCTATCCAATTTTTGCATAGATTCCCCATCAATTTTAACGTTTCCACTGTCGGGCTTTATATCCCCGGACAACATTTTTAGCAAAGTTGATTTACCGGCACCATTGGGGCCAAGAATGACCGACAACTTCCCAGGGATTACGGACATAGAGATATCATCAACCAATGCTTTTTGACCGGCATAGAAAGAAATTTTTTCACATTTATAAACCATATCCGGCCCCTCTGTTTTTTTCGAGTAGAAGCCACAGAAAAAATGGCCCCCCTACAGCACTGCAGACCAGGCCTATAGGGAGTTCCGCCGGGATGACCACTGTTCTGGCGACCAGATCCGCAATTAGTGTAAATATCGCCCCAAGCAAAGCAGAGGCAGGAATGACAATCCTGTGGTCAGGGCCGGAAAACTGCCTTACAACATGTGGCACAATAAGACCGACAAAACTAATAATTCCGGAAACGGCAACCGCCGAACCAACGATCAATGCAACGCAAAGAATAATTATTTTGGTCAGTTTTTTTGTATCAATCCCAAGATGACCCGCTTCCGCCACCCCAAGCAAATAAGCATTTAACGGAACCGCGCACCGCAATAAGGCAAATAAGCCTATCATTATAAAAAGAAGTGTCGGCAGAATGGACTTCCAGGTCGCACTTCCCAAACCACCCATCATCCAGAATGTAACTAGCCTTAACTGTGTATCATCACTGATAAACTGAAAAAAGCCGATCCCGGCCAGAGAAATAGCATTTATGGCTATCCCAATCAGCAACATACTCCCCACCTTATCACCCACCGCATTTCTTGAAAGGGCATAGATAAGCAATGTGGCGCAGATCCCACCAATAAAGGCTATAAGAGGCAACATAAAGGAAACCGCAAAGCCAGCCCCCATTACGATATAGCCAACGGCAAATAAGGCTGCCCCGCTTGAAACCCCAATCAGACCTGGCTCCGCCAGTGGATTTCTAAAAAGTGCCTGAAGCACAGCCCCGGAAATCCCCAAAGCCGCACCAACAAAAATACCCAGCACCAGTCTCGGTAATCTGATTGAAAGCAATATTCCAGCTTCATGCTGAGCGAAATCGATTGAGGTCGTAAGCCCAATTTTTGCCAGCAGGATAGCCAAAATTTTATCTAATGGCAGGCTATACCCGCCAATCAAAATATTAGCGACAACAGCAATCATTAAACCAATACAAAGTAAGACAATGAGGTTAGGTTTTTTATAATGCAATCTGGTCAATATATCTGAGTACATATTATTACAAAGCCCGAATAACTCTTACTTATTGATTTGGTTACTGAGTGACTTAATTGCGTCGGGCGTACGGGGCCCAAAACCGAGCAGTAATAGTCCGTCCATCGAAATAAAATTTCCCAGTCTGCCTGCCGGAGTCAGACTTATTTGCGGTAAATTCAATATTGATGGGGCACCGCCGGAACTTTCGACCACATGTGACATCATAAGGATAAAATCCGCTTTTGACGCCACTGCTACTTCAGAGGAAAGTGGCTTATAGCCACTAAAGCCATCAACTGCGTTTACTCCGCCGGCCAGATGAATAATTGCATTTGCATCAGTATCAGTGCCAGCCGCTACCGGTGTGCCGTCCTTTACCGACAGTAAAAAAAGAACACGGGGCTTTTCAGAAGCATTGTTCAAAGGTTGAGCCATTGCTTCTGCAAATTCATCTGAAAGCTTTTTTCTGAGTGCATTGCCTTTCTCATTCACATTTAATATTTTGGCAATTTGTGTAACCCTCTCTAATACCGCATCTGCACTGCCGCCTTTACCAATGATTTGAATACATAAGCCTACAGCCTTAAGCTGATCAAAAACCTCCGGTGGTCCTGCATCAGGGTCAGCGATTATAAGGTCCGGCCCTAAAGAAAGCAGGCCTTCAGCGCTAACCGACCTGTAATAACCGACTTTCGGCAGCTTAAAAGCTGAAGCAGGATAAGTTGACGTGACATCAACACCAACAAGCCTCCTTTCCTCACCAAGGGCATAGATCATTTCCGTAACAGCACCACCAAGCGCGATTACCCTTTGTCCCGCAGTTTGGCAGTTCTGTTCCTGTGCCAGCACAATCTGTGCATTAAAAAGCAGAAATATAACCGGATAAATCAGATGTTTCATTTTGGAAGGTCCGCACACAGCGCAGTCCAGTCTTTCAATTCCGGCTGACCCGGTTTTCGCTCCCCAAACATGGTAAGTATCTGATTGTTATTTTTATCAAAGAGCTCAAGCGAAGTGACAATGCCGTCATTGGTCGGTTTGCGCACGACCCATGCTTTATCTATCTGACTTTCCCTCACATGAAGATCAAATCGGGGGTCAAGAATATTGAGCCAGTCCCCTGAATCAACAATTCTTTTAACCGGGCCTGTATGTATTTGTATACATCCTTTATTACCGACAAAAATCATGATGGGAAGACCTGTATGCGATGCTTTTTCCAAGGCATATCTGAAGGCGCCTTTCGATACTTCAAAAGCAAGATCCGTTCCTGCAAGCCTTAAAGCCTGCACTCTTGATACTCCAAAATCCCGCAAAATCTGAATAAAATCATGGGTATCCTGTAAAGCAAGCCAATGTTTTCTCATTCTATCCGCTTCAATTTTTTCATCCGGAACTTCAACAGGGAGTGGCGCATGAGCGGTTGTTTTGATTTCTGTATACTGATTATCCGCTCTGAACTGACTGACCAATTCATAATAAGCTTCAAAATTACTGCCATCGGTTAAATAGACTTTATGAACGGACGCCCCGGAAAGATCAAAAAACTGCAGACTTTTTCGTTCTCCTCGCTCTGTATTTTCTGTCACCGCAAACCCAAAATGCCAATGGCTGAAGAAAATTCGTAAATCAATTTCACGGTTAACAACCAGAGCATGTCCAGGACTGACTGAAACAGCACCGAATTTTCCATTTTTCTCATGTACCGCATCGTCATTTCTCGTAATGCAGAGAATTTCACCCAATTTTGGAAGTCTTTTAATAATTTTCCCCCACTCCGCCTTAAGCCTAACCGCCGTTTCACCAATACCGGTTGCAACCAGTTCTGCTTCGCTTACACCCAGTGCTTCAGCCGCATTGCGGATACGGACTTTTGGGTTTTCTTGTTTAAATAATTGCCATTTTTCTTTTAAATCCTGCATATAGGATTTTTCATCACTTGCCAGTGCCATTTTCATAATATTCTCCTTTGTAAAATTTCAGAGTTTTGTCGGCTGGCTCGCAAAATATATTTCTAATGCGCTGGCTGGCTTAACTAATGTTCTGATTGGTTCCTTAATATCTACTTTGTTAATATCAGTTTATTTTGCGATGTTTTTCGCAGACGATACTCGACATCCCCGTGGACTATAATGATCTCATTTCGTCCCTGAAGCAGTTTGCTGCTGTCACATCTGCCGGTAGCATTGATCTGTTCTTGTATCGGTTCTTTAGAGGGCAGATTTACGTCATCAATCATATCATTCCCTTTCTTTTAAAACTGCTGCGATATATTGAGTTTAAAACGGCGGCCCGGTTGATGAATAACGGTTGGATGGATCGAATAATCCTCATTCAGCACATTATCGAGCGCAAAACTAAAAACAGTATTCTGCAAAACACCCCCCAAAGGTGACCATCTTGCAAAAATATCAACTGACTGATAGCCTTGCGTGGTAACACTTTCATCAGGTACATCAGTCTGTGCGGCCGTTATAGTGATGCGGGTGCCGACTCTTAAACCGATATCCTGGAATTTACCCGTCAAACGAACTGTCATGCTGTCGGGCGCAATTGAAGAAAGCCCTTCATCTGTCAGTGGGTTCCTGCCGTTAGCTGTAAAACCACTTATTCCAAAAGTGATATATTCATTTTCATAACGGAGATCCCCTTCAAATCCGTCAATTTTCGCTTTACTGTTAACATTCTGAGTGGTTCCATAGAAAGTCATTGGGCCGAATGGTGGAATAAATTCAGGTGCTTTCAGTGGATCAACATAGGATACGACCGTATCAACAAAATTATTAACGTCCGTATTAAAATAGTTGGCACTTATGACAAAGCTGTCCCCGACATTAAACAGATCAGACTGTCTGAATCGAATGCCTGCTTCCCATGATTTCGCCTGCTCCGCCATTAGAAGGGGCGTAGGATCAAACTCATTGACGACAAGGGTGCCAGGGCCGAAACCTTCAGGCACAGAAAAATGAACACCATCGTTATAGAGTTCGGTTAGCGTCGGCGCTCTAAACGCTTCTGAATAACTGCCCCAAAGATAAATCTGATCGGTGGGATTAAGTCCTATTGAAATTCGTGGTGTAAAATCACTTTCGGATCTATTGTCAAAAACGCCATTTGAAGTCAGATCATAGCTGTCATACCGCACCCCAGGAATGATTGAAACAAGTCCATCCACTATGTCAATTTCCAGCTGGGTATAGCCCGCGATAAACTTTCGCTCAGAAGCAGGATATTCAGGGCGGTCAACACCATCTCTTGTGCCATCCTGCTCATCCTTAAAATATTCCAAACCGTAAGTAATTGCCGAGCTCAGATTATCTGAAAATGTGACCCTGCTGGTATTATGCAGATCAGTTCCGTATGATTTAAAGTTTGATTTGTCAGAGCGACCATCAAACAGCCGATCTTCACTTATATTAATATTCGAGTAGTGTATGACTGTTTTTAAATCGATCAGATTATTATCAGGATCATGGTAGGTATAATTTCCCCTAATATTATATTGGGATGTGTCCCGGTCAACAACTGTGGTCGGCGAGGAAACATCATCAGACGCGGTAGGGTTTAATCCCTGACTATCAAAAAAATCTGCATTAATCTCAAAGCGCTGAAATTCAGTTGGTTCAAATCCGAGTTTCGAATGTCCATTGACAATTTCGTCCCGACTATCAACAATTGGGCTGCCTGATCCATCTGTAAGATCATCATAAATTTTCCTGTAAACAAGATTGGCCAGCATATCGACTTTATTCGATTTGCCGAATATACTGCCCGAAGTGAATAATTCATTTCCATTAGACTGATAACCGATGCTGCTTCTGGCGCCGATGTCCTGCCCCTCACGCAAAAGATCTTTTGCCCCCTTCGTTTCAAGGGAAAGAACTCCACCAATGGCCCCACTACCATATAATGATGACGCGGAACCGCGGATAATTTCGACCCTTTTAATCAACTCAGGATCAACAAAAAATCTCCCTCTGTGAGAAATATCAAAATTTTGTCTGGCACCATCAGTTCTGATAACCAATTGCTGATCAGAAAACCCTCTGATAGACGGCTCTTCTGCAATCCTTCTGGCACCGCCCTGCACCGAAAGTCCCGGTACACCATCAAGAACATCTGAATAGGAAAGCGGTATAAACTGCTCAATTTCCTGCTGATCAATGACCGCAACAGCCGTTGGTGTTTCAAACACATTTCTTTCAGTTTTCGTTGCTGTAACCGTGATAACATCAACATCTTCCAATGAGGCTTCTTCAGCAATGACATATGCAGTAGGGGAAATGGCCATCAATAAAGCCAACATTGAAACATTACTATAAAAATTCACAAACAAACTCCTTAGTTAACCTAAATTGATTATGGTTTACGCTTGGCTTGCTTGTCTTTTTAATGCTACCCGAAAATGTTGCGGGATTTTTCATCAGACAATGGCTGGCTCTGCTAAATATTAGTCAAGACGACTCAATAGC
>JAGREE010000047.1 GCA_020446675.1 Alphaproteobacteria bacterium
TGCTGCGGCCGGTTAAGCTTTTTAATTAAATATCTACTAAAAAAGGGCTAACTCTTTGATAAGAGTTAGCCCTTTTTTCTTATTAGGTTTCCCTATACAGCCCGTAATTTTTCAATAACTTCTATGCTGGCATCTGCCGTTGAATAAAGCCCGCGTTGTCCCTGAACAGGTTTAAATTTATCCGTTATCCCAAGTACGGTTTCAGCTGCACCAAGGAATAATGTTCCGTCATTAGGGAGCAATTTTCTCATTTTTTCCAAAACCTCCGTTTTGGTCGGCTGATCAAAATAAATAAGAACATTTCTGCAGAAAATAACATCAAAAGACCCAAGGAGGGTATATGGATCAAGCAAATTAAATTTACGAAAACTGACCATATTTCGGATCTCTTCAGAAATCTGCCATAGTTCCCCAACCTGATTGAAGTATTTTATGAGCATTTGAATAGGCAACCCACGCTGCACTTCAAACTGTGAAAACAAGCCCATTTTTGCTTTATCAAGGACTTTCTGCGAAAGATCGGTACCAACAATTTCAATATTCCAGCCAGCCAGTTTTACCGATAATTCTTTTAAAATAATGGCTAGCGAATATGGCTCCTGACCGGTTGATGCGGCAGCGCACCAGATACGGATTTTTTTCCTTGATGCACGGCTTTCCAAAAGCTGTGGCAATACGGAATCTTTAAATAAATCAAACGGTTTATTGTCACGAAAGAAAAAAGACTCATTTGTTGTCATTGCTTCCGTAATTTCAGAAAGCAAATCTTCTTTGCGTTTAAGACGTACTTCGCTGACCAGTTCATCTAGTGAGTCAAGACCGCGCCTGTGCGCTATTGGAGTTAGCCTGCTTTCAAGAAGATAAACCTTATCCTTAGGAAGAATAAGCCCAGACCGTTGTTTGAGCAGACCACTGATTAATTCAAAATCTTCTGATTTCATTATCTGCCCCCTATTACAATATTATTAACTTTGCCTGCCAATTCCGACAGAGGTAATACAGCATAACATAAGCCTGCTTCGCTGACAGCACCAGGCATACCCCACACCACGCTTGTAGCTTCATCCTGTGCGAGTATTGTTCCCCCACCTTCCACTATCACTCTGCTCCCAGCCAGGCCATCATGCCCCATTCCTGTCAGTATGACCCCTAAAACAGCAGAGCCAAATACCTGCGACAGACTTCTGAACATTGGGTCAACGGCAGGTCGACAGAAATTTTCAGGCGGGTCCTGATTTAATCTGATATAATATTTCCCACCTTTTTCCGTAACTGCTAAATGGTAGTTACCCGGGGCGATATAAACGCGCCCACCCACAAGTTCCATCCCATCTTCCGCTTCCTCGCAAGTTAGACCTGTCGAACGGGATAAATGACTTGCAAGAATTTTTGTGAAAGACGGAGGCATATGTTGCGTTACGACAACAGGCAATGTCAATTTATCTTTGATGCCTTTTACAAATTCCATAAGCGCCTGTGGGCCGCCGGTTGAACTTCCAACACCGATAATTTTTGGCTTAATTGGTAATTGGTTAACCGTTTTGGGAATTTCGGCGATCTGCGGTTTAATTTTACTCTTTATAGTGAATCGCAGAGGTTCTTGCTCCGCTTTAAAAAGCGGCAACCCTAATTGTTTTCTTTTTGCTTCTGCGAGACTTTTAATTTTCTGAATTATTTCTACTTGAAAAGACTGAGAAGAAATAACATCCCTATTGGTGGTTGGCTTAGGAACATAGTCAGCAGCCCCCAATGACATTGCGTGAAGACTGACTTTTGCATTCTGAACGGTCAAGGTAGACGACATGACAACCTGAACATCCGGTTTGATGGATAATATTTTAGGCAAAGCCGTCAAACCATCCATTACCGGCATTTCAATATCAAGAACGATTATTTCCGGGTCCGTTCGCTCTAATGCATTAAGTGCAACTTGGCCGTTCGCCGCGCTAGCCACTATTTCAATTGCTGGGTCAGCTCCTAACCAACGGGACATTAGTCCTCTGATTACGGATGAATCATCAACTATCATTACACGATAAGGACTGGCCCCGATCGGTTTTTTATACCCTCTATTATTTTCCAACGGAATACTGCTCACCTTATAATAATCCAACCTGTACAAATTTCGATTCAATAATCTCCCGGTCAAATGGCTTCATTATATATTCATCTGCGCCGGCAGTGATTGCAGCGCTGATATGGGACATATCATTTTCAGTGGTACAGAAAACAACAATTGGTGAGGTCCCCCCTTCTGTTTTACGCAGTGCTTTTAGAAAATCCAGACCATTCATAACAGGCATATTCCAATCCAGCAGAACGACATCCGGCATTGAATCCTTACATAAATCGAGAGCATTCTGACCATCAACAGCTTCCTGGATATCAAAATTCAACTCTTCAAGAATTCTTCTGGCAACTTTTCTAATGATTTTAGAATCATCGACTACAAGACATGATTTCATTTTATAATTCCAACTTGTTTTCCGTGGTTCACATTCTTTTATTTGAATTTTTATGCAGCGACCTTGCTCTCATCCAGAGTAAGGAGTTTTTCTATATCCAGAATAACCAGAAGCTCATTCTCCAACCTGAAAATGCCGTTTGAAACACTTTGCCAGTGTGGATCAAGTGTTACCGGATTTCTTTCAAATGCCTCCTCTGAAAGGGAAAGAACATCCCCCACGCTGTCAATAATCAGACTGTATGGCTCTTTCTGATACTCTACGACAATATTCATTTCTTCCATACCTTCATCACGGTCTTTGAGTTTAAGGCGCTTCCTTAAATCGATAGCGGTTACAATCTGCCCGCGAAGATTTAACACTCCAGCAACAGCGACTGGCGATTTTGGTACTTTTGTAATAGTCTGTCTGGATAATACATCATGAACTTCCAGCACGGGAATACCACACATTTGACCATCAAGCCAAATTGTCACAAAATCATTTTTATTCAGTTTTTCCATTTGTAATCCTTCAAATATTCCGCTTAATAGCTTTATGCCGCTGTTTCATGGTTGTTAATTTGCTCTTCAATAGCTTTGAGTAGCGTGTCACGGTCAAGTTTCTCAACATAGTTGTCAAAACCGACCTCACGACCTTTATCAAACCTTGCCTGAGAACTGTTTGCCGATAGTGCGACCAGCGGTGTCTCACGCCAAATTCCGTTTTCTCTTACTTCTTCAGCAAATTCAAAACCGTTCATTTCAGGCATATCAATGTCACTTATAATAAGATCGAAATCTAAACCTTTCTCCCTTAATTTAAGGGCTTCAACGGCTGTGCTGGCAATGGTGACGTTATAGCCGGACGCTGTTAGAAGTGGTTTTAGGAGATTTAAGAAGAAAGTACTGTCATCTACGATAAGAATATTCTTGCGTTTCGATTTCAATTCAACCGGTATAGCGTCCATACCCATTTGCCAATCATTAAAAGTTTTTTCAAAATAATAGGCTATATCTATTACTTCGGTGGCAACGCCATCAATAATTGCTGTGCCAAGCTGACCAATGGCTTTTGAACTTAATTCAACTTTAATGGAATCTTCCTTGATATCTGAGATTTCATCAACAATGATTCCCATTGCCTTATCATCATTTGTAAAAACCAGCATAGGCTGGCGCCCCTCAGATTTTATATCATATTTGTCATTGATCAGCACCAGAGGCATAAGTTTCCCACGATACTGAACCATTTTATTGCCTTCTGAAATTTCAATTTTACTGACATCAATTTCCTCAAGGCGTGAAACAAGTGATAGCGGAACGGCGCGTTTCGTATCACCACCCGCACGGAACAGAAGAATTGCTTCTTTATCTTCAAATGTGGCCCGGGATACATCATCTTCCTCCTCAGCCCGCTGGTCAGAAAGTTCTGACATCGCTTCATTTGCTTCGCTGGCTATGCCATTTGGATCAAGGATCATAATTACGGTCCCATCTCCCAATATGGTGTTGCCGGAGAACACATTCAAATCACGTAGGATTGGGGCCACGGGCTTCACTACAATTTCTTCTGTATCAAACACGCGATCAACAACGATCCCGAATGTGAAATCCCCTACCTGCGTAATAATGATAAAGTCTTCACGTAGACTATCCGCATCCATGTTGTCTCCCTCTTCAAATCCAAGGATTTTATTAAGATGGAGTAAAGGTAATAATCGGTCACGCAGTCTTAAGACTGGCGTAGAATTAATATATTCAATTTTATGGTTTGAATCTCCAGAAGCCCTGACCAGTTCCAGAACACTAATTTGCGGGATAGCAAATCTTTCAGTACCCGATTCAACAATAAGAGCGGAAACGATCGCAAGGGTCAAAGGTATCTTAATCAGGAAAGTTGTCCCTTTTCCTTCGGTGGATTTAAGTTCAATCGCCCCACCGATTTTCTCAATATTGCTACGGACAACGTCCATTCCAACACCGCGTCCTGAGACACTCGTTACTTTGGCGGCAGTCGAGAACCCTGCATGGAAAATGAAGCGTTGAATCTGCTGATCAGACATTTCAGCGAGTTCCTCTTCAGTTGCAAGACCATTGGAAAGTGCCTTTGCTTTCAATTTTTCAACTGATAATCCGGCACCGTCGTCGGAAATTTCAATAATAATCTGACCGCCTTCATGAAATGCATTAAGACGAATTGTACCCGTTTCCTTTTTACCGGCTGCAATTCGATCTTCAATTTTCTCAATTCCATGATCAGCAGAATTTCTGATCATATGTGTAAGTGGGTCTTTAATCAGTTCCAGAACCTGGCGATCAAGCTCAGTATCAGCGCCTAGCATTTGAAGATCAATTTTTTTGCCAAGCTCCATCTGCAAATCACGTATAATTCTTGGTAGCTTAGACCATGCATTTCCAATTGGCTGCATGCGCGTCTTCATAACGCCTTCCTGAAGCTCTGTTGTGCATTGGCTTAAACGTTGTAGCGGAATTGCAAATTCGCTTTCTCCTGTTCGCCGGGAAATCTGCATCAACTGGTTTCTAGTCAGAACCAGTTCACTGACCATGTTCATCAGATTATCAAGAACATCAACTGTTACACGAATTGACTGATTTGCAATGCTGCCTTCTTTCGAAGATCCATTCGCTTTTACTACTTCTTCTTTTTTAACTTCTGCTGCTTTCACAGTTTCCTGAACACTGACATTGACGGCCTCTTCAACAGGATCTTCATCATCAGGACCTGGCGCAGCCAGAAATGCTGCTTCCAGTTCATCAAGGGTAACTTCACCCGGTACAGACGGCCTTACGTCTGAAACCATAATTGGGGCTTCTTCGATAACTTTTGGTGTTTCAACCAAATACAAATTACCTTCAGCCATGGCATTTAATTGATTAATGATTTCACTATCATCGCCTGAAGGCTCTTGCTGATTTTGCTCAAGTCCCACCAGAATTTCTTTAATACGATCTAGCGCAGTCAGGATCAGGGTAACCGCTTCAGGAGTAACCTTCATTTCGCCATCACGAAATTTTCCAAGTACATTCTCCCCTGAATGGGCCACTGCCTCAAGACGGGGAAGACCAAGAAAACCGCAGGTTCCTTTGATTGTATGTACTAATCTAAAGATATTATCCAGAACAGATTTATTGTTGGGATCTTTCTCAAGCTCAACCAACTCCAAGTCGACTACTTCAATACTTTCAAATGTTTCCGTTAAAAACTCATTCAGCAAATCATCCATGCCAATTACCTTTTCACTAGTTACGGGTATACCACCCCCTAATTTCAAGGAAATAGGTTAAAATGAGGTAAAGCTTTTTACGATTTTTGAATTTTAATTATATAAATTTGTAGCCTCTTACTCGTATCAGATTAGCGCTTTTAAGGTAAAACTATTCTCATTATGATTTATATAGTCCACCTTACTGCCCAGCTGATGGGCCACACTTGCTGCAAGGTAAGCCGGTGCAAGCTTCGGGTCAGCTTCCATCTTGTCCAAGGCTCCACATATCATAGCACGGACTTTATCCTGAAAAATAACGCGATCCGCCCTAACGGACACTTCCATATTTATCTTTTGACCAGCAACACTTATGCCAACCATCAGTTCACCGCCACGAATTAATGCTTCACTGGCTACCAAGGTCATATTCATAAGAAGTTTAACCGCACTTTTATCAAGCTCACCTATTTCAGAATTCCAATTCAGCGTCAGAGGTGTTCCGTCAAATAAAGCCATAGTGGCATTTTTGGCATCTCTAATAGGTACTTGTGACCCAATCCCCCCGGCAGCACCAAAAGCAAGCCGATAAAATTTCAGTCGATTTGACGTTTGGCCAGCGCTCAGCTCAAGCAATTTAACAACTTCTGCTCTCATCGCTTCATCATCTTCGTCAGCCAGTATTTCAATGCCATTTGAAATTGCCCCAACCGGACTGATTAAATCATGACAGAGGCGTGAACATAAGAGTGCTGCAAATTCCAATTCTTTCATAAATCAACTTTCTTTCTTGCGATTATTCATATGAGCTCCATATAATAGCGATCATTAAACAAACGACAACACATAAACTAAACTTAATCTTCCTTAAGCAGAGAAATATGTCACAAACCCCCTATGATCATTATCTTAGCATTTTGCGCAACACAGCCATAGAAGCCGGTGAAAAAATAATGGAAATAAGGGAAGGTAAATTAGGTGTAAGCTATAAAGATGACCAGTCACCAGTAACAATAGCAGATCAGGCCGCTGAAAAAATCATCCTGCGTGATTTAATGAAAATTGCCCCTGACATCCCGGTCGTTGCTGAAGAACGAGCAAGCAGCGGGTACATTCCAGCAGTCAATGATAAATTCTGGCTTGTCGATCCTCTTGATGGCACAAAAGAATTTATTGCTGGCGGCACTGATTTTACTGTCAATATAGGATTGATAGAAAACGGTATTCCTACATTTGGGATAATTTATACACCCGCAGCAGGTGATCTCTATATTGCAAGAAACCCGACCACGGCAACTGTACAGAAGGTAAAAAGCGGTAAATTGATAGGTGAAGAAAAGAGAATAAATGTTCGTAATGCTAAAACTGATAATTTAACAGCGCTTGCCAGTAAATCCCACCTGGACGAAAAAACCGGAGCCTTCCTTGATAATCTTAATGTTAAGGACAAAATATCTGCTGGCAGTTCCCTAAAGTTCTGTGTTGTTGCAATGGGCAAGGCTGATATTTATCCAAGGTTTGGACCAACAATGGAGTGGGATATTGCCGCTGGCCATGCCATTTTAAATGCTGCTGGCGGGTCGGTAACAAACCCTGACGGTACACCCTTTAAATATAATAAGCCAGATTTCCGGAACGGACCTTTCATTGCTATGGGAAATATGAAATTATAAAGCCAGGTTTTTAAAAATGGCAATAAGCCCAAAAATAATAATGATAACAGCAGATATTTTATTGACCTTTTCCAGATGTTCATCGGTCAGCTTTTTGGATATTTTGCCCGCACCAATTGATAACATCGCCCACCATAAAGTTGATCCCAACAGTATTCCAACAGAAACAGCCGTTGCGTTAAGGTAATTATTCCCCATATTCCCAAGACCAAGACTGACAAAAACGGCGACAAAACCAAGCACAGTAAGTGGATTTGTCATGGTGAGCAGAAATGTCCCTATTGCCGCCTTAAACCGATCCTTATAACTGTCATTAACTTCTGCAACATGGGGATGGCTGAACCATAATCTGGCCCCAATTATTATAACTACTGTTCCCCCGACAATTTCAATCCATCCGTTGAAATCATTAAGAACACGTGTCAGGCCAGCCAATCCGAAGGCCGCAAGCGCCCCAAAGAACCCGTCTGCAAGAGCGGCCCCAAGACCAACAACAAACCCATTCATTGACCCCATTGTGAGAGCCCGCCTGATACAGATGATGTTAACCGGGCCGATGGGAGCCGCCATAATCAGGCCAATAAAAATTCCCCAGGGCAGATATATAAGCGACATTTATAAACGATCTTCCATTGATACTTTTTACTAAGTTCAGTTTAATTATAGTGCATCTCTGTTTAAAACATGTTAAACGGCGAACATGACTGATGTAAATGAACAAAATGAAGAAGCTGAAAATAAAGAAGACCCAATTCGGCTTTATATATTGGAGGCAATCGCTGGCGGCGGCCATGTGAGTCCTAATGATATTGCTATTAAAATTGCCAAAGATCGCGCCAAGGAAAGTGATCCTGATGACCAATGGCGAAAATATATGCTTGCCGTCAAACAGCAGGCAAAATCACTGGCACGCGCAGGAAGAATATCCATACTGCGCCGTGGCAAACCGATTGATCCAAATAAAATGAAGGGACTTGTAAAATTTTCCCTCCCCATTCAGGAAGATTAGTCAGTTAATATTGATCGTGCCCAATATTTTTCCGCTGTAGCCGATCAGAAGTATTTTTTGAATTCTCCCTTCTTTACCAATACTTACAAGCATTCCTCTATCATTGCTGCTAACGGACAGAACCTCTTCGCCTGCTTCCAGAGGTAAATCCAGCTTGAATGGCTTTATATTTTCGGAAACTATACTCTGTGAAGACTGATATTTATCAACCAATGCTGCTTCTGCGCTCTTTTGGTCGTTATATTTCATTATAGAGGCCGTAATGATTAAAATGACCATGGCGACAATTAATATTCCCAAAGTTATCACTATTCCCTTGAGTAATCTGTAATTTTTTGGCATTGGTTCTTCTGTCATGATAAAGCAAGCACCTAATAAATATGAAACAGTAGTCGAAGAAAGCGATCAGGGCCAGCGCCTTGATAAATTTCTTAGCCTAAAACTGGACACTATCAGTCGTTCCCGTCTTAAAAGTCTGATCACAGAAGGTCAAGTTTTAATGACAAAGGATGACAAGATTATGAACGACCCTTCACATAAAGTGAAGGCAGGTGAAACATTTTCGGTTGAAATTCCAGAAATTATTGAGCCGGAACCGGAAGGGGAGGATATCCCACTTGATATTCGCTATGAGGATGATGACTTGCTGGTTCTCTATAAACCGGCAGGATTGGTTGTGCATCCAGCGCCCGGGAACAACACCGGTACATTGGTAAATGCTCTTATTCATCATTGCGGTGACAGCCTTTCAGGCATCAATGGTGTCAGACGACCGGGCATTGTTCACAGGATAGATAAGGATACAAGCGGATTGATGGTCGTCGCGAAATCAGATGTTGCACACAAAGGACTTTCAAAGCAATTCGCAAAACATACTATTGAACGCGCTTATCTGGCTATTTGCTGGGGCGTTCCTAATCCAACCAGTGACACTATAGATCTGCCACTGGGACGCGATTCCAAAAACAGATTAAAAATAGCTGTTCGTGAAGGCGGAAAAGAAGCAATAACCCACTATCAGGTTGTAAAAAGACTTGAGCCGCCAAGAAAAGTCACATCACGATCAAATGTGATGCAGGGCATTGCGCCTAGCCTTTCACTGGTTGAATGCAGGCTCGAAACCGGACGGACGCATCAGGTAAGAGCACATATGGCCCATATCGGCTATCCACTTGTTGGTGACCCGCTTTACAGCAGAAGAAATAACCCACAAAAAAACTTCTCCGACCGGGCAAAAGAGGCCCTATCATTGTTTAAAAGACAGGCTCTTCACGCATATCTGATAGGTTTTGTCCATCCTGTTACCAAGGAAACCTTGACATTTGAAACAGAATTACCAAATGATATGAAATGCCTGATAAATGCATTAGAGGCCGCCTAATTACTGCCCTAATCTTCAGATAGGCTTAAAATGAAAAAAAGGATCAGGGGTAACAAGCAAAATGGCAGAAAATAATTTACCGACGTTGTCGCCGGAAGGCAGTCTTACAAGCTACCTGCATGAAATTCGTAAATTTCCGATGCTTAAGGCTGACGAGGAATTTATGCTGGCAAAAGCCTGGACTGAGCATGGTGACACGGACGCTGCCCATAAGTTGGTAACATCCCATCTTAGACTGGTAGCAAAAATTGCCATGGGATATCGTGGATATGGATTACCTATTGGTGATCTTATTTCCGAAGGTAATGTCGGCATGATGCAGGCGGTGAAACGGTTTGATCCGGATAAAGGCTTCAGGCTGGCAACCTATGCCATGTGGTGGATTAAAGCATCTATCCATGAATATATTCTGCGATCCTGGTCACTTGTTAAGATCGGCACCACCGCCGCACAGAAAAAATTATTTTTTAACCTGCGTCGTATCAAAGGGCAGCTTGAAGCGATTGATGACGGGGACTTAAACCCGGAACAGGTAAAGGAAATTGCTGATAAACTTGATGTAAAGGAAGATGAAGTGGTGCAGATGAACCGCCGTATGGCCGGTGGTGATCATTCCCTTAATGCACCAATGCGCGCCGATATTGAAGGCGAATGGCAGGATTGGCTGGTCGACGAGAACACCCCTGATCAGGAAACCGCCTATGCCGATAACGAGGAAATGGATTACAGACGTGGACTAATGGCTGATGCCATGAGCACATTGAATGAGCGTGAGCAGCATATTATTACCGAGCGCAGATTAAGTGATAACCCAAAAACACTGGAATCTCTTAGTCTGGAATATAATATCAGCCGCGAACGTGTGCGCCAGATCGAAGCCCGCGCCTTTGAAAAACTTCAGTCAGCCATGCAAAAAGCCGCCAATGATGACGGAATGATTGATCAGGATTAAATTTCCCTATTATTCAAACGGGTTCTTTACCAATATTGTATCTTCACGTTCCGGACTGGTCGAGAGGATCGCTACCGGCGTTTCGATAAGCTCTTCAATGCGTCGGACATATTTAATGGCGCGCGCAGGGAGATCAACCCAGCTTCTTGCTCCAAATGTGCTTTCGCTCCATCCCGCCATCGTTTCATATATTGGCTTAACATTTGCCTGATCATCCGTTGAAGCAGGAAAATAATCGAGTTTCTGACCGTCCAGATCATAACCGACACAGATTTTAAGCTCATCCATGCCGTCAAGCACATCAAGCTTGGTAAGGGCAATGCCGGTAATGCCGGATATTTTCATTACCTGACGGACCATCACTGCATCAAACCAGCCACAACGGCGGCTGCGCCCTGTTACGGTACCAAATTCATGGCCACGTTCACCCAAACCACGGCCCACTTCATCAAAAAGTTCAGTTGGGAAAGGCCCGCTGCCGACCCGGGTAGTATATGCCTTGGTAATTCCAAGAATATAACCCAGATTATTAACACCAAAACCGGAACCACCCGCCGCCTGAGAGGCAACAACATTGGAGGAAGTCACGAAAGGATATGTACCATGATCAATATCCAGCATTACGCCCTGTGCACCTTCAAAGAGAATTTTTTTACCATCCCGTTTTGCCTGATCAAGAACACGCCAGCTGGCCCCAACCAGAGGAAGGACATGCTTTGAAACATCGATGATCTTTTCGACCAGAGAATCACGGTCGACTTCATCAAATCCAAGTCCTTTTCGAAGAGGATTATGATGTGCCAGCAGCACATCAACACGTTTTTCAATGGTTTCGCGCGCTTTAAGATCACATATACGAATGGCGCGACGGGCAACCTTGTCCTCGTACGCCGGGCCAATGCCACGACGTGTTGTACCGATCATAGGACCTGACTGGGTGCGATTTTTTGAGGCATCCTCGCGAATACCGTCCAATTCACCATGAAGCGGCAAAATCAGAGCACAATTCTCAGAAATAAGCAGGCTTTCTGCATCAATTGTTACACCCTGACTGCTGAGCTTTTTCATTTCCTCAACCAATGCCCACGGATCAACAACTACGCCATTACCGATAATGGAGAGCTTACCGCCACGAACAATGCCTGAAGGGAGCAGGCTTAGTTTATAAACCTGACCATCAATGACAAGCGTATGTCCAGCATTATGTCCCCCCTGAAAACGCACAACAACATCGGCGCGCTCGCTAAGCCAGTCAACGATCTTTCCTTTTCCCTCGTCGCCCCACTGAGAGCCGACCACAACAACATTAGACACGTTTTAAACCTTTCATTCGGTTAGTTTATTAATTTTGTCCTCAAGCCAAACAAATTCACAATTCATTCTTGAAGCCTCTGCCTTAATATCTGAGACTTCTTCCAATCCCTGTATTGTTCTGTATCCCTGGGAATGGAGTGTTGTCAGCAAATCACGGTTGGTGCCAACTGGAACATATATTTTTTTGTCTTTATCAGTAATTTCAAGCGCACGCATAAGACTGTCAAGATAAAGGGAAAATCCGGTTGCCGGCTCCCCTTCCCCCAGCTCTGCATTTACAATATACCGCCCACCGCGACCCAATTCGCCATGAACGCCGCTTGCGAACAGACAGAAACTAATCCCGGTCTGATATTCAAACCCGGTAAATTCGCCAGGATCTACCGTAATGACAAGATCAGAGGCAACAGCATTAAGGCGCGCAACGAGCTTTGCCAGTTCATTGCACATTTCACGGGCCTCTCTCGGCAGGTTTAATTCTGAAAGAATTTTCAGGCTTTTTTCAGCAGGTCCAGCTGCCTTGAGCAATGCACGGCTAATCAATCCTATTTCGCCTGCAATATTTGAAAGCTCGCCTATATCCTTTGAATCAAGCGCATGACGCACCTGATTGCTCATTTTTGTATTTAGTCCTAGCCCTTCAGTAATTGTTGGAACCAATAGTGGCATAGCCAGATCAATACTGATCTTTTTGGCACCAGCATCTTTAAGAGCTTCAAATGCCAGCAAGATAATTTCAATATAAGCTTCTGTTGTATTTGAGCCGATAAGTTCGACGCCTGCCTGCGTAAACTGCCTTTCCGGGCGAAGCTGTGTGCCATTAATTCTCAGCACGTCACCTGCATAACTTAAGCGAAGAGGCCTTGGCGCATTTCCAAGTCGTGTATGTGAAATACGGGCAACCTGTCCCGTCATATCTGTACGGACGCCCATCATGCGCTGTGAAGCAGGGTCAAGAAGCCTGAACATATTTCTGGACTGCGCTTTACCGGGGCCAAGTAATAGGCTCTCTTCAAATTCGACGAGCGGCGGTAAAATCAGATCATATCCATAAACGGAAAAAATGTTCAGAAGCTTTTCAACTGTTTTCCGCTCATGTGCAGCATCCCCCACAAGACTATCATGCAGTCCTTCTGGCAGGAGAGCTGTTTCATTAGGTTCAATCATTCTTTAGTGGTGCCGTCTCAATTTCATTAAAAGATTCGAAGTGCTTATATCACCTTTAGCATTAATTCCCAAAAATAAAAGCTGAATTTAAACAAAAAAAGGGAGAGCCCTTAAGCTCTCCCGATCAGTAGAATGTTTTGGATACAGTTTCTACTAATTTTAAAAATTTAATGCTTTAACCCGGCGCACCTGATTAAGCTTGCTGATCTTGGCAATAATTTCAGCCGGCGCTGGCTGGTCAACCGCCACCAGTGCTATTGCCCGTCCACCTTCATTGTGGCGACCAAGATTAAATGTTGCAATATTCAGATTACCTTCACCAAGAATAGTACCAAGAGCACCAATAAATCCTGGCTGATCATCATTTGTCGCAAATATCATATTTTCGGTCAGCTCACCTTCAAGACGAATATCATCAACCTGAACAATCCGCGGACGACGGTCAGCAAACAAAGTTCCTTCAACAGAGAAATCACCTTTATCTGTAACCACAGTCACACTCACAAGAGTATGATAATCCCCTTCACCTTCATGTTTGCTTTCAATCACATTGATATCGCGGTCTTTTGCAATACTTAAGGCATTGACCATATTAACATTGCCCATCAAAGGACTTAACAGACCTTCAACAACAATTGATGTCAATGGGCGGACATTCAGTTCCGTAACATCGCCCTGATATTCAATTTGAATTTCCTTGATAGCGTTTTCGGTCAGTTGACCAACAAAACTGCCGAGCTGCCTGACCAATGACATATAGGGGCTTAAGCGCTTTGATTCTTCCGCTGTCAGACTTGGCATATTCAGTGCGTTTGTTACGGCGCCATCCAGCAGATAATCAGCCATCTGCTCTGCCACCTGAACAGCAACATTGACCTGTGCCTCTGCGGTAGAGGCACCAAGATGCGGTGTGGCCACAACATTTTCATAACCAAACAGGGCATTTTCCTTGGCTGGTTCAACTTCAAATACGTCAAGCCCTGCACCAGCCACCTTACCGCTGTCGAGTGCGTCTTTTAAGGCAGCTTCATCAATAAGACCGCCACGGGCACAATTGATGATGCGCACACCATCTTTCATTTTTGCAAAAGCGTCTTTTCCTAATATGCCACGAGTTGAGTCTGTAAGTGGCGTATGAAGCGAAATGAAATCCGCACGCGCCAGAAGCGTATCCAGATCCACTTTTTCGACACCGATTTCCTCAGCTCTTTCTTCTGAAAGAAACGGGTCAAAGGCAACCACTTTCATTTTAAGGCCAAGAGCCCGGTTCGCAACAATTGCACCGATATTCCCACATCCGATGATACCAAGTGTTTTTGAAGTCAGCTCAACCCCCATGAAGCGGGACTTTTCCCATTTTCCGGCGTGGGTTGAGGCACTGGCTTCCGGAATTTGCCTTGCAACCGCAAACATCAACGCAATAGCATGTTCAGCTGTTGTAATGCTGTTGCCGAATGGCGTGTTCATAACAACAACACCATTTGCTGTTGCTGCCGGAATATCCACATTATCAACACCAATACCAGCACGGCCGACTACTTTCAGATTTTTTGCTGCGGCCAGAATTTTTGGCGTTACTTTCGTTGCCGAACGGATCGCCAGACCATCATATTGATGAATTTTTTCTTCAAGTTCTTCTTTTGTCAGACCTACAATCTGGTCGGTTTCAATGCCGCGACGCTCAAAAATTTCTTTAGCTAGCGGGCTTAATTTATCAGAAATAAGTACCTTAACCATAAGGTGTACCTTTCAATTTTAATCAAAATAAAAATATTAATTATAGCTTTTGCGAACTTCGCCGTAGGCCCAGTCTAGCCATGGAGTGAGATCACGAAGATCCTGTGCTTCAATCGTGGACCCTGCCCAGATACGAAGACCCGCCGGTGCATCGCGATAGGCACCAATGTCATAGGCAACATCCTGCTCATCCAGAAGCTTTGCAAGCTTCTTAGCGGCAGCAGCTTTATCTTCGTCACTCAGTGCCAGGAACCAGTCAGCCGTTATCTTTAGGCACACTGAAGTATTTGAAACCGTTTGTGGATCTTCTGCCAAAAAATCAACCCAATCGGTTTTCATAACCCAGTCACGCAGCACAGCTAAATTATCTTCTGATCGATTGATGAGACCTTTTAGCCCACCAACCTCAAAACCCCAGTTAAGGGTATCCAGATAATCTTCAACGCATAGCATTGAGGGAGTATTGATGGTCGCACCACTGTAGATTTCGCTTATCAGTTTACCGTTTTTGGTAAGGCGGAATATTTTTGGTAGCGGCCAGGCTGGAGCGTAACTTTCTAGACGCTCAACGGCACGTGGCGACAAAATAAGGATACCATGCGCACCTTCACCACCCATAACTTTCTGCCAGGAGAATGTGGCAACATCCAACTTATGCCATGGAAGGTCCATTGCAAAAGCAGCTGAAGTTGCGTCACAAATGGTCAGTCCGGCGCGGTTATCAGAAATCCAGTCAGCATTGGGAACCTTTACACCGGACGTCGTCCCATTCCAGGTAAAGACCACATCACGTGACGGATCAATGACAGATAAATCGGGAAGTTTGCCATATGGCGCTTCAATTTTACGGACGTCGTCAAGCTTAAGCTGTTTTACAACATCTGTAATCCAGCCACTGCCGAAGCTTTCCCAGGCAAGCATATCAACACCACGCGCACCGAGCATTGACCAAAGGGCCATTTCGACAGCACCAGTGTCAGAACCGGGAACAATACCGACAAGATAATCAGCCGGCAGACCCAATAATTCATGGGTTTTATCAATTGCTTCTTTTAAACGGGATTTGCCGATTGCGGCACGATGAGAACGACCAAGTGGGGCATTTTCTAAATTTTTTATCGTCCATCCCGGGCGTTTCGCACACGGTCCTGACGAAAACAGCGCAGACGCTGGCTTCTTTTCTGGTAACATTTTATGTCTCCTATTCCTTCCAGAATAGCTGTCCCCCGTTGGGGAGGGATAGCCCACAGCGGACTATAGTGAAGTAAATTGAATTGTCAATCAGGAGATTAAAAAATGAAAAATTTAATTTTCAAACGGGTAGTCACCCGTCCTTCCATTAAAGGAAATCTGGTACATTTTGCTGTCTTTCTGGAAAGTATGGCTTTTCACTTTTCCGTCCAGCTTCAGGTTAACAGTATTGCTTTGGTCATCAAAAAGGTCCTGCAGAATCCGATCGGCAATGATCAGAGTCTCCTGTCCTTCCTGTAGGGGTGCTTCCTGATATACAAAAATATTATCAAGGGTCACTTCCACAGCAATCCAGTTAAGGGGAATCATATTTCCATCTGGAGAATAGATAGCGAATGCCTGAACAATATAATCTTTCAGAAATGATTCGATCACCTCATCCGAAAGTTCACCATCAGATCCCCGATATCGCATCAGCAGATCTTCAATATCATGAGTAAATATCCGGTGGATAACTTCGATTGTTCCTTTTGTCGGCTGTAACTCAATCTGCGTAAAAGATGCATAAAAGCGATGTGCGTGCCCGTTACCGGCCACGCACAATGTAATCATTATTATCAGTAATCTAGAAAATTTTCTAAAAGACACTATTTATATTCATCCAATAGTTTTTTGAAGTTTTCTTCTGACAATTTCTTGTTTTTATCATCTTCCTTTTGTTTCTCTTTTTTATAGTCATCAAGAGATTTTGGCTTTTCCTGATTTTCTTTCAGCATATCACGGGCCTGATTTGCTTTTTCCTTAACCAGATCAAAGCGGCTTTCCAGAATGCGCCGCGGGAAGAAGTTATTAAACATATCCGTGTCAGCAGTTTCATATTTTGGATCAAGAACCACTGAAGCAATTTCCTTATCAGTAACGATCATTTTTGTTACCTGATTATAATCCTGCTTCCATATTTCAGCCGGATAGCGTTTTTCTTCTATTGAACCATCTGTATAAACGATTTCAAGATAGAGAGGCATCAAAAGCCCACCAATATTAGTAAAATCAAGCAGATAAATATTGCTGTCATCTTTAAGCATATCGATCTGCCAAGGTTCAAGCTCCGCAATCAGCTTGTTATATTCGTTGCGCTGCTTGTTTGTAACTGTAAATTCATCATGATCATTATAAAAATCCTTGATGCCTGGAAATTCATCAACACGTTTTGGCAGATCATCATTGCTGAAGTAACTAGGATGTGTTCTTTTTTCCATTTCCTGCTTACGCTTGAAGGCTTCTTCAATTTCCGGATCTTTCGTATCAATGGTAAAATGCCGGACATTATCAAGGGAAATATCCACATGATCCGTGGTATAGAACCAGCCACGCCAGAACCAGTCGAGATCAACACCGCTGGCATCTTCCATCGTACGGAAAAAGTCAGCCGGTGTTGGGCGTTTGAATTTCCAGCGCTGTGCATATTCACGAAACGCAAAATCGAAAAGCTCATGCCCCATAATGCTTTCACGGAGAATATTAAATGCTGTGGCCGGCTTGGCATAGGCATTGTTACCTTTCTGTATTACAGATTCAGCATTGCTCATAATCGGTACCTGATTGGTACTGGTCATGTATCCTGTAATGTTTCTTGGATCTATCCTGCCAAGTGGATAATCATCTTTCCACTCCTGATGGGCAAGGTTTTGGACAAAAGTATTCATCCCTTCATCCATCCAGGTCCATTGACGCTCATCGGAGTTAATAATCATCGGGTAGTAGTTATGGCCGACTTCATGGATAATAACCCCGATCAGTCCATGTTTTGTACGACGGCTATAGGTACGGGTTCCGTCTTCATGGGTTGTTGGTCGTGCCCCATTAAAGCTTATCATTGGATATTCCATGCCACCTATTGGACCGTTTACAGATATTGCCACCGGATAAGGGTAGGTAAGTGCATATTTATTATATACGTTCAGTGTGTGTCGCACCGCATGGGTTGAAATGTCAGACCATAAAGGTTCACCAGCCATTGGATAAAATGACATCGCCATTACGGTTTCCCCGTTTTCGGACATATAATATCCCATAGCATCCCAAATAAATTTGCGGCTTGAAGCAAAGGCAAAATCCCGGACATTGTCGGCTTTGAAGCGCCATGTTTTCATTTGGGTTGAATGGCTTTTTTCATTTTCAACGGCTTCTTTTGGCGTCACAATAAATACTGGAACTGACGCTGTGCGCGCTTCGATCAGGCGGTCGCGCTGATCCTGCGTTAATACGTCCGCACTATTTTGAAGCTCGCCAGTTGCAGCAACGATATGATCAGAAGGAGCCGTAATGGCAACATCATAATCACCAAACTCTAGTGTAAATTCACCACTGCCCTGATATTCCTTATTATGCCAGCCTTCATAATCAGAATAGGCGGTAACCCGTGGATACCACTGAGCAATTTCATAAATTCTGTTTTCATCGCGAGGAAAAAACTCATACCCCTGACGGGAAAGTTTATATTTTTTCGCATCCGGAATATTGTACCACCAGCTTATATTAAATTCAGTAATTGCACCGGCCGCTAGTGGCTCCGGCAGGTCAATGCGCATCATTGAGCCAACCACAACATTTTTAAGATCACTTCCATTACTGTCCGTCAGCGATGTGACCTTAAATCCACCATCAAAAGTCCTTTCATCCACATATTTTCTAAAGCTCTCCATAGTCATGCCTTTTGTCGTTTTCGGCATAGTTTCGCTTTTTTTATCCATAGATGTTTTGGGGTCAAAACGGTTTTGATCCATTTGCATCCAGATATATTTAAGGGGATCCGGCGAATTATTGTAATATTTGATTGTAGCCTTACCGGTTATCGTTTGCTTATCATCATCAAGTGTTACATCGATTTTATAATCCGCACGTTGTTGCCAATAAGCATATCCTGGTGCGCCTGAAGCAGTACGATAACTATTCGCCGTCGGCAGATATTCATTCAGCTGCCTAAATTTGTCGTTGATCTGATTTTGAGTTTGTGCATGACTTGAAACACTAAAAACAGCACATACAAACAATCCCAATAATGTGGATTTCAACTTAATCATAATAAATATTCCCTCAAATAACCTTCAATTCATTATTTATTCAAAGGATACTATATAGTATTAAGTCTTTAGTCCAGTATGCTTTTAATCAACTGTAACGAGATGATTTATAGGTCCACAGCCGCTGCCAAAGCCCGGTGCATGCTCCAGCGCTTTATGAACAAAATTGTGGGCGCGGGCTACAGCATCCACCAAAGTCATTTCCTGCGCCAGACCAGTTGCAATTCCCGACGCCAATGTGCAGCCGGTGCCGTGGTTGTCTTTTCCTGGCACTCTTAGGGAAGAAAATATTTTTTCCGAATTCTGGGTTACAAGTAGATCGGTCAGTATATCACCTTTAAGGTGTCCGCCTTTAATGAGAACTGCTTTGGGCCCCATTTTGAGAAGATCATCTGCGGCTCGGCGCATGTCGTCCATATTTTTGAGAAGCTCAGTCCCGGTTAGTTTGGCCGCTTCCGCAAGATTAGGGGTAAGTAACGTTGTTTTTGGAAGAATTTCATTGACCAGCGTATTCACACTGTGGGGCTTTAAAAGCATATGACCGCTGGTCGACATCATCACCGGATCAACCACAAGCGGAATTGATTGTCCATGGTCTTTCAAAACATCACTGACCGCCAAAATAATATCCGGCGATAACAGCATACCGGTTTTAATCGCGTCTGCACCTATGTCCCCAAGAACTGATAAAATTTGTGCTTTTACAATCTTGGCCGGAATGGGAAAAACTTCGCTGACCATATTGGTATCCTGCACCGTTATGGCCGTTATAGCCGACATAGCATAGGCACCAAGTGAAGAAATGGTTTTAATATCCGCCTGAATCCCTGCTCCACCACTTGAATCAGAACCGGCGATTGTTAAAACCTTTCCTTTCATTAATTATTCGCTTCGCACACTTGCCTGAACAGAAGCAACAATATCATTGGCGACAGTGTTGATCAGATTATCATCAGATCCTTCGACCATAACGCGGATAAGTGGTTCTGTTCCCGATTTGCGAATAACAACACGGCCATCACCATTTAAACTGCTCTCACCGTCACAGATCGCCTGTTTAACGTGACTATTTTCAAGGGGTTCATCCCCTTCTTTATATCTGACGTTTTTAAGAAGCTGCGGATAGGGCTCAAACGATTTAAATAAATTACTGACCGGGCGTCCTTTTTCCGTCAGAACAGCCAGTACCTGCAATGCCGCCACCAGACCGTCACCAGTGGTGTTAAAATCACTCAAGACTATATGTCCGGATTGTTCGCCGCCAATATTACATCCAAGCTGCTGCATTGCGGCCACAACATATCTGTCACCGACAGATGTACGCTCCAGACGCAACCCAATTGATTTCATATATTTTTCAAGGCCAATGTTAGACATAATAGTTGCGACAAGGGCGTCCCCTTTTAATCTGCCATTCTGATGCCAGTTGGTCGCGATTGTCGCCATGACCTGATCACCATCAATAATTTTACCATTTTCATCACAAATAATGAGCCGGTCTGCATCACCGTCCAGAGCAATACCGATATCCGCACGGGTTTCTATTACTCTATCGCACATTGCCTGCGGTTTTGTAGAACCACATGCATCATTAATATTTGTACCATTTGGCGACGTTCCTAAGGCAATGACTTCTGCACCCAATTCCCAAAGTACGCTTGGGGCGGTTCGGTAGGCTGCACCATTTGCACAGTCAAGAACGACCCTGAGACCGTCAAGACGCAAATGTTTTGGGAATGTGTTCTTAGCAAATTCAATATAGCGTCCAACAGCATTATGCAGTCGCTGGGCACGACCAAGTTTAGAGGATTCGACCAAATGCTTGTCGTATCCGTTTTCCATTCTTTTTTCGATTTCGAGTTCAATCTCGTCAGAAAGCTTATTGCCGTCATGGTCGAAAAGTTTAATCCCGTTATCATAATACGGATTATGAGAGGCTGAAAGCATAACGCCCAGATCCGCACGAAGCGATCGGGTAAGCATTGCAACTGCCGGTGTAGGCATCGGACCAAGAAGAACAACATCCATACCCATGGAAATAAAGCCTGACGTTAATGCAGGCTCAAGAAGGTAACCGGAAAGACGCGTATCTTTTCCGATAACGACCCTATGCTGATGTTCACCACGGGTAAAATGGCGTCCTGCTGCCATACCAACGCGCATGGCCACCTCAGCTGTCATTTTCCCTTCATTCGCTTTACCGCGAATTCCATCGGTTCCAAAATATTTTCTTGTCATTTTTGCTCTTTATCTCATTTTGGGAAATTAACTATAACCATTTAATAACATGAGTATGTTAATAGAAGCTGAATATTCGAAAAAAGTTTGGCTAAAATGTGACTTTCCCGCTGCTCACCGATTGCAAAACTGCAACCACCTGTCGGGTTTGCATGACATCATGTACTCGGATTATCTGCGCCCCCTGTTCTAAGCATACCATAGCAGCAGCAAGAGAGCCAGCCAATCTATTCTCCGCCATACTTTCACCGGTAATTTTTCCAATAAAGCTTTTTCTGGAGACACCAACAAGTACTGGCACACCAAGACCATGGAATAAAGCAAGGTTAGAAATAATCTGAAGATTATGGTCAATCGTTTTTCCAAATCCAATACCCGGATCAACAATAATTCTGTTTCGGGGAATGCCCGCTTCAATGCAAAAATTTATCCTGCTCTCAAGATAATCATAAATATCCAACAGCACATTTTCATAAACCGGGTTATTCTGCATTGTTTCAGGGGGTCCAAGGGCATGCATCAGGATCACAGGCACTTTCGTCTCTTTTGCTATTTTGATGCTGTCAGGATCATGGGAAAGTGCACTGACATCGTTTATGATGTCCGCACCGGCACAGATCGCTTCTTTCATAACATCTGCATTACGGCTGTCGATTGAAATGGGAATATTTTTCTCAGATAAAGCCTTAATAACCGGTATTACCCGTTCTTTTTCCACCTCGATTGATACTGGCAATGCACCCGGTTTTGTACTTTCGCCCCCTATATCAATTATATCAGCCCCTGCCCCGATCATATGAAGGGCATGGGCAATTGATTTTTCCGGATCAATATAGACCCCACCATCAGAAAAACTATCAGGAGTAACATTTAATACACCCTGTATGAGTGGACTACCTGGATCAAGTGATGGAGCAGACCTTAAATCAATAGTTTCTCTTGCTCTGGTAATATTGGCTACAAGCGTTTCTAATTCTTGTCTAATATGATCTGGCTGTCTTGCTAAAAAATCATCAAGTTCCGATACTGAAATGATCTGTTCAATTATTTCTTTCTGGTCTCGTCTGATAATTTTTAGGGCAGAAAAATAAATATCCCCACCGGCAATATTTCTAAAGACACCATCATTAAAAGCAGAGCCCCTGAGTAAACCCAGGGGCTGCGCGTAAATAGTTCTTTTAGTCAAGACGCCAGACAATGGCTTTATCAGCTTTCGGTTACCGGTTCAGAGCCAATATTATCGCCTTTGTCTTTTGGTTTTTTAGTCGATGGCACTGACCCGGATGGCTTACTATCCGATTTGTCATCATCATTCAGATTTTTCTGAATTTCCTTACCAGCCAGAAGATCATTAATCTCTTCACCACTAAGCGTTTCATATTCAAGCAGACCTTTACCCAGCTTATGCAGATCATCAATATTTTCAGTCAGAATTTTTGTTGCCCTTTTATAAGCAGAATCAACAATCTTACGGATTTCCTCATCAATGATTTTTGCTGTTGCAGCAGAGACATTCTGACTTTGCGCCACGGAATGACCCAAAAATACTTCCTGTTGGTTTTCACCATATTCCAATGGTCCCAGCTTATCACTCATGCCCCACTGTGTAACCATGGCACGAGCCATTTTTGTCGCATAGGAAATATCAGAAGACGCCCCTGAAGTTACTTTATCGTAACCAAAGATCAGCTCTTCAGCAACGCGGCCACCCATGGCTACTGCCAGGTCCGCATGCATTTTTTCACGGCTTCTTGAAAGCTGGTCATGTTCTGGAAGACGCATAACCATACCTAAAGCACGCCCACGCGGAATAATAGTTGCCTTATGGATTGGGTCAGAAGCAGGGCAATGAAGCGCGACCAGCGCGTGACCGCCTTCATGATATGCGGTAAGCCTTCTTTCTTCTTCCTGCATTACCATTGAACGGCGTTCAGCACCCATCATAACTTTATCTTTTGACTGCTCGAAATCTTCCATAGCAACCACACGTTTCCCTTTACGTGCAGCGAGCAATGCTGCCTCGTTCACCAAATTGGCAAGATCAGCACCAGAAAAGCCCGGTGTACCACGGGCAATAACACGTGGTTTTACGTCAGCGGCAAGCGGTACTTTCTTCATATGAACTTTTAGAATTTTTTCACGGCCCAGAATATCAGGATTTGATACAACAACCTGACGGTCAAATCGACCCGGACGTAATAATGCCGGGTCAAGAACATCAGGACGGTTGGTCGCGGCAAGCAGGATAATCCCTTCATTGGCTTCAAAGCCATCCATTTCAACAAGCAATTGGTTCAAAGTCTGTTCGCGTTCATCATTTCCGCCACCAAGACCGGCACCACGATGACGGCCAACGGCATCGATCTCATCAATAAATATGATACAGGGCGCGTTATTTTTTCCCTGTTCAAACATATCACGAACCCGGCTGGCACCGACACCAACAAACATTTCTACGAAATCAGAACCGGAAATTGTAAAGAATGGTACATTTGCTTCACCGGCAATGGCGCGGGCGAGCAAGGTTTTACCAGTTCCGGGAGGTCCAACAAGCAGCGCACCTTTGGGGATCACAGCCCCTAGGCGCTGATATTTGCTCGGGTCTTTTAAAAACTCGACAATTTCTTCCAGCTCTTCTTTCGCTTCTTCAATGCCTGCAACATCATCAAAAGTAACACGGCCTGACATTTCATTAAGCAATTTGGCTTTTGATTTGCCAAATCCCATTGCCTTGCCGCTACCGCCCTGCATTTGGCGCATGAAGAATATCCACACACCAATCAGCAATAAGAAAGGCAGCATTGAATAAAGGAAATTCAGAAACGGGCTGCTTTCAACCGGTTTGGCATTAATATTAACACCTTTTTGATTAAGCTTATCAATCAACGTGGCATCATATGGTGCATAGGTCTGGAATGTTGTGCCATCCGCCATCTGTCCGGCGATATTATTTTCCTGTATTGTGACACTGGTCACTTTACCGGATTCAACACCGGAAAGAAATTCGGAATAGGAAATCTCGGCTCGCGCATCCCCGCTTGATGGCCCCTTAAAGGCGCTAAACAAAGCAAGCAGTAAGATTAAAATAATAAGCCAAAATGCAAAATTACGTTTCATATTGTTCACGCGTCGAACCTTTAGTTAATTAGCGATGTTGAACACCATTGTTTCATATACATTAAATAGGTGCAATTTAATTTGAAACAAGCTGGGTATTCAATTTTTATTTAAGATAGCTTTTATTTCTTAAAAACAACTGAAAATCCATTAAATTCTGTTACCCCGGTTTCCTGAAGTAAAAAATCCGGAAGCCAAAGCTTATCTTCCTCATCAATTATACAGGGCAATGTGGGAATAACTCTGTCCCGTATCCGGTAATCCGTAAACAGTTCAGATAGCCTTTGTTTAAAATCTGGTACTTTTTGAACAATTCTATCAACCAAATCCTGCTCAAACGGGACAATGTCTCCTGAAATACTATTTGTATCAACGATAAACCTGTTATCCCATAAGCATCGTTTCGCCTTTTTAATGGTCATCCGTTTATCAATATCCTTAAATTCCCGACAGAAAATTATGTCCATTTCAGAAGTTTTAAAAAGGATCACGCCTGAAAGTGTCTGTCCGGAAAAATGATCTGATTTCAAATTTTGGAATAGAAATTCCAGTTTACTATAGCGGGACGGATATCTATTTCCGCCAACATTTTTAAGAGTGTCGCTTAACAGTCTAAGGGAAATTTCTTCGTGAAGTTTTTGGTGAAAGTCCGAATTTAAAGTGGCATAACCATATTTATCATAGCACACAAATTCCGATTCGGCATTTTCTGTAAGACCTTCAAGAAGTGATCTTACCCGTCTCATTTTATCGGCAGTTGATGACAGCCGTTCAATATCAAAGCCCTCAATCTCTGAACTCTGCAACAGTTCACGAATTTGAATTCGGGTATATTTCTCATTCTGATTACTTGGATCCTCTATCCATTTCTGACCACTGCTTTTTAAATATGAAACAAGCCTTTCTTTGCTTACATCAAGAAGAGGTCTATAAATTTTTGGATAAAAATCATTTGCATCGGATAACGGGAATGATGCGACTTTATCCATCGCCGAAAGACCGTCAATGCCACTTCCCCTAAATAGACGGATCAGAAAAGTTTCCGCCTGGTCATTCAAATGATGAGCAAGAAACAAATGTTTAATTTTTTTATCCACACACCATTGCCCCATAAGAGCGTATCGGGCATTACGGGCTTCATCCTGAATATTGGTGTCCGGCTTGTGACCAACCCAGGTCAGAATATGATGTTCAATTCCCCGTTTACTTAGCCAAATACCTACCTGTTCCGCTTCCTGTTTTGATTTTTGCCTTAATCCGTGATCTACGGTTAATGCAACAAGTGAAATATTATGAATTTGACAATAGTCATTTAAAAGCAGGGTAAGTGCCATGCTATCGGCACCACCGGAAACGGCTACTGCAAATTTGTCCGGTGAGCCAATATTAAGAGGGTCAATGATCGTTTCGAATTCGTCAGCAGTTAGAGCGGAAAAACTGTTTCTGCCGCCTAATTGCATCCTGCTTTTCTTTCCTCAACGGGCCGCATGCGTGTATTTTCTGAACTGTTTGGAAAACGGGCGTTCAGTTCGCGGTATACTTCACATGCTTCCTGCTTTTCGCCCAACAGGTTTAGGGACATTCCCACTTTAAGCAGATAAGCCGGCGCTTTCGTGCTGTCCGGATATTTGCTCATACCTTCCAGGAAAGTCCGCGTAGCATCCGTATAATTCCCACGGGCATAATAGGTCTGACCCAGCCAATACTGGGCATTTCCGGCAAGCTCATCATCCGGGTGGGCTTTTAAAAATTCAAGAAAACTGATTTCAGCCTGTTCATATTGTGCATTGGACACAAGTCCATACGCATAATCATATTGTTGTTTTGGCGTTCCTGAAGGAAGCGGGGCACCACCTGTGGGCACAGAGGCCGCAGCAGCTCCCATCGTTGGCAATGTGCCTGCACCAGCCCCTTTTTCAAGTTCGGCAAAGCGAAATTCATAATCTTTTTGCATGGTCTCAAGCTGACGAACCATATTTTCTACCTTGAAATTTGCCTCTTCCACCTTCCCTGTCATTTGGCGAAGCTGGGTTTCAAGTTCGGAAATACGGATATTGATTTCAGCAATCAGCTGACCTTCAGAACCAGCCGGTACAGTGGACACAACAGAACCAGCATTCGCGCTGGTATCATTACCGCTGTTGTCGTCACCTGACTGAAAACGGCTGCCCGGCGTAAAAACACGTCGTTGCAATGCATTAAGTTGTTTTTCAATTGCCGTAAGGCGCTCTCTGGTCGATTGAGCAGATGCGTGACCGGTTGTACCCAGTAAAATCACTGCTGACAGGGAAAATACTAAAAATCCTGGCAATATATTTTTCATTATCAAAAAATTTTTCAACATATAGCGCTCCGCTCTACTACAATTTTTTCTAAAAAAAATGCCCGCATGACCAGGTTAGTCGCACGGGCATTTTCTCAATTACGATAAAATTAATTTACGCGTGTTTTTCCGCGACGGTTTTCCGCATCGACTGTGCTGATTGGGCGTTCTTTCCCATAGCTGACAGTACGGATACGTGAGGCACTTACCCCCATCGCAACGAGGTAGTTTTTAACCGCATTGGCACGACGATCACCAAGTGCAATGTTATATTCACGGGTACCGCGCTCGTCACAGTGACCTTCGATAATAACATTAACAGAAGGGTTGGCTTTCATCCAGTTAGCCTGCGCCTGCAGAATGTTACGGGCTGTTGCATCAATATCATAACGGTCAAAAGCGAAATGAACCAATGAAGCGTCCATTCCACCGCCCATCACTTGACTTTCAAGATATACCTGAGTTGTGGTATCCACAGGTGCCGGTGTTGGTGCTGGTTGCTGGGTTTGTTGTGGTGCTGGCTCAGGAGGAGGTGTATTGTCCATTGTATCACTCCCCGAATTCGCACATGCACTTAAAACCAGTGCTGCCCCGGCCATAATTAATAATTTTGCATAAAATTTATTTAGCATTTAGTGATCCTTCACATATTTATCTTTTTATTTTTTCCTAAAACTACTGTCATTCCCCATAAGAACTGACAAACGTATCCAATCATACATTCTTTTGGCCTACATAATCACATCGACTATAAACGTAGATTAAAGAGGAATCAAGCAACAATACTAGCTATTTAGCGGTATAATACTAACTATTTGTTAATATTATCACCAATTCATTATCATTCCCTTAACGTCTATCCAATAATGGTGACCAGGCAGGGTCCGATCCATCAAGAGGAGTGAGGACCTGTCTTTCATTATATCCCGTCAGATCGATCGACCATAACTGGGTTTCGCCGCCACCGCCCTTGTTATCATAAGGATATTTCCGATAGTACATGATGACCCGACCATTTGGTGACCATGTCGGTCCTTCTTCAAAATAACTTTCGGTTAAAATACGTTCACCGGATCCGTCCGGACGAATGACCCCAATATAAAATTTGCCGCCCGTCTGTTTGGTAAACGCAATCAGGTCACCACGGGGAGACCAGACAGGTGTTGAATAAAGGCCCTGACCAAAAGTAATTCTTTTAATGTTGCCGCCATCTGCATCCATCACATAAAGCTGCGGGGAGCCCCCACGGTCAGATGTAAATGTAATATAGCGCCCAAAGGGAGAATAACTCGGACTTGTATCAATTGCCGAGTTTGTCGTTAGCTGTTTAATCCTGCGTGTGGCAAGCTCCATAACAAAAATATCGGTATTGCCATGCTCAGCTTTTGACATAATGACATTTTTACCGTCAGGTGAAAAACGTGGTGCGAATGTCATCCCTCTGAATTCACCCAACATTTCTGATTTGCCGGTATTGATATTAAAAAGATATACCCGCGGCGTATCGTTGTAATAGGAAAGATAAGTAATTTCCTGTGATGTTGGCGAGAAACGTGGGTTCAGAACCATAAATGAACCGTCCGTCATGAATTGATGGTTATAACCATCCTGATCCATAATCGCGAGACGCTTAATACGGTTTAGGTAAGGGCCACTTTCTGAAATATATACAATCCGGGTGTCAAAATATCCTTCTTCCCCAGTAAGTCTCTTATAAATGGCGTCTGATATTTTATGAGCAACGCGGCGCCAGCTTTGTGGGGAACCAGTTAGCGCCAACCCGGCCATTTGTGATCCTGCCAGAACATCCCAGAGCCTGAATTCAACACGCAGCTGGCCATCTTCCCGCAGGATGGTCGCCCCTGTTACAAGTGCCTGGGCCCCAACAGCGCGCCAGTTGGCAAACTGTGGCGCGGCCGTCGCGTTATCAGAATTAATAAATGCGCGTGGATCAATTGCGTTAAAAAGACCTGAACGTTCAAGATCAGCGGTTACAACCTGGGAAATCTGCTTGCCGATTTCCATTACAGAACCAGCTGTTGTCATTTGCGCACCACTTCCGGAAAGCGGTGTAACAGCAATTGGGAGCGGCTGAACATTGCCGCGCGTGATATCAATTTCTATCACCGCATTTGCCGATACAGTCGCAGAAACCAACCCAATAACAGATACCAACAAAATCTTAAACAAATTCACTTTCATTCTCCCAAATGTCTCTATCGTTTCTCGTTTTCTCATTATGAAATCATTCCTGAAGGATCAAAATTCAGAATGACTTCCCGCCATTGATCATACATTGTTTTTGGCAATTTTAAATCACTATAAGGCGCACACATTCTTACGGCCCGAAGTGCACTATCCGCAGCAACCTTCATCGCCCCTGTCATTCTGACATAATCATCGGCCACAGGCGGCCTTGCCAGATTGCCATCCAAGGTCAAATACATATAGACCTTGACCCTAAGGCTTCCGGCATCAAGAGCCCCTGATGGAGGGTTCCAGCATTGCTCTTCAATTTTTTTCTGAATAGCGGCACTGATGCTCATAGTCTGACGCTGAACATCAAGCGACGTTGCTTTCTGTTCCTGTTGGCCAAATTTTTCAGCAAGCCTGTCTGTAATATTTTCCTGCTCCGGCACCTTGTTAAGTAGCTGTGCAATCCTGTCTGCATCATACCTGCTGGGCGGTTTCGGCTTGGACCGCTGGGCAACCTGTGGTGGTTCAGCTTTTTTCTCAGGCGGTTTTGGTTTTACAGCCGGCTTTTTTGCCTCTTCCGGCAAAGGCATTGATGATTGCATTATAGGCGGCGGAGGTGGTAATTCGGCTTGACGCTCAGGTAGTTTCTTGGGCGGTTCAGGCTTTTCTTTCTGCGGTTCCGGCAATTTTGCAATTTCCATGGTTTTGGTTTCTTCGTCAAATGGTAATATTTCAACCGGAATGATTACCATTTCTGAATCTTCCACACTGTCAAACAAAGCAATATCCATAGCCGCTATAATTAAAAAAGCGGCGTGGAAAATTCCCGATATGATAAGTGCGTTTCTCATTTACTTTAAAACTCAAAATTACCGTGGTGGATCGGTTACCATCGCGACCCGTGAAAAACCGTTCCCGTTTAACATTCCAATGACTTCCATTACCCGCCCGTAACTGACGCCCTTATCCCCATGCACATAAATGCGGTCTTCCTTACGATTTTCAAAAATCACGCTAATGCGGGCAACCATCTGGTTGAGTTCCACCTGCTCATCCTGAAGATAAATTTTACCTTCCTTATCAATGGTAATGGACAGCGGTGTATCATTTTCCGGCAGATTGTTTGCGCGTGAATTCGGAAGATCAATCGGCACGCCAACAGTAAGCAAAGGCGCTGCAACCATAAAAACCACGAGCAGCACAAGCATAACATCAACAAACGGTGTTACGTTAATATCGCTCATTTGCTTATATCGTTTTGTTCGTCCCATCTGGCGTCCGCCACCACCATGCATCTGCATAAGCTTAATCCTCATCCATCTGGCGTGAGAGTATTGTGCCAAATTCTTCAGCGAAGCTCTCAAGCCTATTGGCATATCGGCCCAGATCCGCCGAAAGTACGTTATAGGCAACCACTGCCGGGATCGCCGCTACAAGGCCCATGGCCGTTGCCGCCAACGCCTCTGCGATACCGGGGGCCACGACCGCCAGCGACGAATTATTCGACGAGGCTATTGACTGAAAGCTGTTCATAATACCCCATACAGTTCCAAACAGACCAACGAATGGTGCTGTGGAGCCAACCGTGGCCAGCACACTTAAATAATGCTCAAGTCTTTCCATTTCCCGGCTGACTGTAACTTGCATGACACGGTAAATTCTTTCCTGGGCACCCATGGCAATTCTGCCGGTACTTGCTATGGAAGACCTTTGCCATTCACGCATTGCCGCAACAAATAGCATAGCAAGCGGATGATCGGCAGCATGACGTGTTCTTTCATAAAGGTCTTCAAGGCTGTTTCCTGACCAGAATTCACTTTCAAATTCATCTGCTCTTTCATGAACTTTCCGTAATCTTCTGTATTTGTCATAAATTATTGCCCAACACCAAACCGATGCTGCAAGCAAAATCAGCATAACGACCTGAACTGTAAAGTTTGCCTGCCAAAACATGCCGAAAAATGAAAAATCCGGCGAAGTACCACCTAAGTCAATTGCCTCTACCGCCTCTACTGCACTTTGTGCCACGTCTTGTGCCATTCCTATGTCCCTAAAAAAACTTCAAGTTGTTAAATTTATTATTCAAATCTTTCTGCAATTGCCATAGGCAATCTTTTTGGTTTTCCGTCTTTGCCGATTGCGGCAATTTTTATAATTCCCAAAACCAGTTCTTCTTCATTTTTAGTGATAATTTGTCTGATAACGATGCTGGCACCGCCGCGGTCAATGATTTCGCTCCTCACAATCAAACTATCATCAAATCGAGCTGGTTTTTTAAAATCAATTTCCGCTCTTTTTACTACAAAACTGACATCTTCCGGGTTGTTATAATCTAACATCCCTTTTTGATCAATACCAAGAACCCTTAGCATCTCGGTGCGTGCACGCTCCATGAATTTAAGGTAATTGGCATAATAAACCACTCCGCCGACATCAGTATCTTCGTAATAAATACGTAGCGGAAAATAATGTATATTTTCTTTAATAGTTCCAGAATGTGGCAAAATTTCAGTCATTTTTACTTTTTTGTCTCATTTTCGAGCAGGTTAAGCTGGGCAGCCTCAAAATTCTTCGGCGCTTTTAGACCAATATGGTCAAATGCCTGAAGGGAAAGCATGCGGCCTCTTGGCGTCCTCTGGACGAGCCCCAATTGCATCAGATAAGGTTCAATAATGTCCTCAATAGCATCCCTTGGCTCACTTAATGCGGCTGCTAGAGTTTCAATACCTACCGGTCCGCCGCCATAATGTTCACCAATGCATTTCATATATTTATGGTCCATGGCATCAAGGCCGCGTTTATCCACCTCAAGTCTTTTTAGGGCACTATCGGCAATTTCCGCGGTGATCGGCCCGCTGCCCGCCACAAGGGCAAAATCACTGACCCGCCTTAGTAATCTGCCGGCAATTCGTGGTGTTCCACGTGCACGTTTGGCAATTTCAAGGGCCCCATCCCTGGTCATTTCAACACCAAGCACACGGGCTGCCCGGCTTACGATCTTTTCAAGATCTTCCGGTTCATAAAAATTTAGCCGTGTCGGGATACCAAAACGATCCCGAAGTGGAGTTGTCAGCAACCCTGAGCGCGTCGTAGCCCCAACCAGCGTAAAGGGTGGCAGATCTATCCTTACCGACCTTGCAGCCGGACCTTCCCCAATAATCAGATCAAGATGAAAATCCTCCATCGCCGGATATAAGATTTCTTCTACTGCCGGGTTAAGTCGATGAATTTCGTCAATAAAAAGAATATCATTTTCTTCAAGGTTGGTCAGAAGGGCCGCCAGGTCACCAGATTTTGAAATCACCGGCCCTGCTGTCGCCCGAAAATTAACCCCGAGTTCTCTTGCCATTATCTGTGCGAGAGTGGTTTTGCCAAGGCCGGGAGGACCGAAAAAAAGCACATGATCAAGGGACTTACCTCTGGCTTTTGCCGCCTCGATAAACACTTTTAAATTATCACAGGCTTTACGCTGTCCGATAAATTCAGCCAGAGTTGCAGGACGAAGGGATGCCTCAAAATCACCATCCATTTTTTCGCTACTGATGATGCGGTCTTCCTGATCGGTCATTTAGACAGCTCCTTTAATCCAAGTCTGATGAGTGTCTGGACATCATCATCCGCCCCGTCACTTAATACTTTTGATACGGCGCGGTATGCTTCCGCCTGTTTATATCCCAGATTGGAAAGAGCGGATACCGCATCAGAAATTGCCGTTTGCTTATGGGGTATGCCGCCTGCTGACTTAATGGGCAATACAGCAAATTTAGCGACTTTGTCTTTTAATTCATTGACGATACGGGTCGCCAGTTTGGGGCCGACACCTGCGGCCTGGCCTACAACTGTTTTATCCTGCGCCGCAATTGAGTTTGATAGCTCATCCGGTCCGGCTACAGACAATATGGCCAATGCTACTTTTGCACCAACCCCCTGAACGGTTTGTACCAGCCTGAACCAGTCGCGCTCCAGCTCGGTAGAGAAACCATATAAATGGAAATGATCTTCACGAATATGGGTTTCAATATGCAGGGTTACTTCCTGCCCGACTGTGTTCAAATTATTAAGCGTTTTTGATGAACAAAAAACATGATACCCAACTCCGCCAACATCAATTATACACCAGTCTTCCCCATAACTATCGAGCACTCCCCTCAACTTGGCTATCATGACCTTGCCCCTTTGATTATAATCTGGGCACCACCAGTTTTCAGATTTTCTTTACGCATTGCTTCGGCAAGCCTCCCATGCGCACCACCGCTATGCGCATGACAAATGGCCACTGCCAGTGCATCGCCGGCATCTTCACCGTTTATTTTTACCCCCGGCAATAAAATTCCGAGCATAGCCGTTACCTGTTCTTTGCCTGCATGGCCTGACCCCACAACTGTTTTTTTTATATGGTTTGGTGAATATTCGGACACCGGGATACCGGCCATAGCCGGTACCAGAAGTGATATACCTCTTGCCTGACCGAGTTTTAAGGTTGAATTTGGATTTTTATTTACGAACGTTTCCTCCACGGCTGCAGATACAGGTTGCCAGTCCGTAATGACCTGTCCAAGACCGTCGTAAAGCTGAACCAGCCTCTCCGCGAGTGAAAGACTGTTGTCAGTTTTAATGATACCATTTGCAACATGGCTTAAGCGTGATCCTTCAACGTCAATAATACCCCAGCCGGTTTTTCTTAGACCAGGATCGAACCCCACCAATCGTTGCCGACTATTGATCACGCGTCGAGCTGCTCCATTATATCATCAGGAATTTCATAATTTCCATAAACATCCTGAACATCATCAAGATCTTCAAGGGCATCAATCATTTTCATCAGTCTTGTTGCATCTTCAAGACCAAGTTCAACTGTATTTTGCGCCTTCCAGACCAATTTAGTCGATTTTGCTTCGACGCCTGCTGCTTTTTCAAGTGCTGTTGAAACATTATTCAGCTCTTCCATAGCGCAGGTAATTTCATGGGTGCCATCTTCCGATTCAACATTATCTGCACCTGCTTCCAAGGCCATTACAAACATATCTTCTGCTGAAATGTCACTATCTTCAAAAATGATTTCCCCCACTTTGTCAAACTGGTAGGAAACACTACCATTTTCACCCATATTTCCACCATTTTTTGAGAAAGCCGTGCGGATATCGGTTGCCGCACGATTTCTGTTATCTGTAAGACTTTCTACAATAATTGCTGTACCGCCAGGGCCAAACCCTTCATAACGGATTTCATCATAATTATCACTATCGCCCCCTTGTGATTTATTGATAGCACGGGTGATATTGTCCTTTGGCATACTTTGTGTACGGGCATTCTGGACAGCAAGACGTAGCCGCGAATTTGAATCCGGATCAGGACCGCCCATTTTTGCCGCAACTGTGATTTCTTTTGATAATTTACTGAATAGTGAGGAGCGCTTTTTGTCCTGCGCGCCTTTTCGGTACATAATATTTTTAAACTTGGAATGGCCTGCCATTTTCTTCTCTCATATTGCCCCGAATTCGGGATTAAAACATCTTAAATTGCTTTATAACCCCTTGATAAAGCAACCGTTGCAATTTGTGAATAACTTTTAGCTAAACTTCTGGAAAAGTTTCAATTAACCGAGCACCCATTCTGATCGGCTCAATTCTTTTGGCAAGACCTGTTTTGTCATCTGTTTCGACATATACACCACAAAGGGTAGCCGGGCCCAAAGCCGGAGAATAACGATCCCCACGCAGCTTTCTGGTAAACCGGCTGATCGGTTCTTTCTTATCCATACCAATAACACTGTTATAATCACCACACATACCTGCATCCGTCTGATAAGCTGTGCCGCCGTCAAATATCTGGGCATCCGCAGTTGGTATGTGGCTGTGTGTTCCAACGACAAACGAAACCCGTCCATCCAGATAATGACCCATGGCCATTTTTTCCGATGTTGCCTCCGCATGAATATCAACTAATGTAAAATGGACCGATGAGCCAAGCTGGTGTCTTTTAAGTTCCTCATCAACAGCTCTAAAAGGATCATCAAGCGGGTCCATAAAGACCCGACCCATCACGTTTATGACAAGAAGACGCCTACCCCTTTTATCTTCAATAACTGTTGACCCTTTGCCAGGCGTTCCTTCCGGATAATTAATCGGACGGATCAGGCGTGGTTCTGAGTTGATATAACTTTTAATGTCTTTCTGATCCCAAACATGATTGCCCGTCGAAATTACACTGACACCCAGATCAAATAGTTCCGATGCAATTTTTTCCGTAATACCGAACCCGGCAGCTGAATTTTCACCATTGACTATTATGGCATCAGGTTTTAGCCGGTCTTTGATTTCGGGTAATTTTTCTGCGACAATATTGCGACCACTTCGACCGATCAGATCACCAAGATATATAATTCTCACTTATTTAAACCTGTATGTTGTTTTTTCGGTTATAACCATATCTAACGGCTGATCATAGCTTTCCGTTGGAACGCTATCAAGTTTTTGATCATCATAGGCAATTCCGATTGCAAATAGTTCCGGATTTTCATTTCTCAACTTTTCAAGCGTCCGATCATAATAACCGCCCCCATAACCAAGACGAAACCCTTTATCATCAAAGGCAAGAAGCGGCACCAGCAACACATCCGGTGAGACATATACCCCCGTGGATTGTTTTGTACCAAAGGGACCATTATCAAGTGGGGCATATAAATCCCAGAAATTAAATTCAAGTGGTTCATTCTTCCCCCTGATTGTTGGAAGACACAAAGGAAACCGCGCCGCATGGAGAACCTTTAACACTGTTAAACAGTCAATTTCGTCATTAATAGGTATAAATCCTGAAATAGTTCTGATTACATCAAGTTCAGGCAGCATTATGACCTTTGAGGCAATCATCCTCGCCGCCATTCCATTATCTTTGGCCCTGGCTTCTGACCTGCGGATTATTGAAGCCTTTCTTAATGAATTTTTATCGAACATTTACCAGCACTTCCAGACAGCTTTAAATAAAGGTGCGGGACCGGTTTGCCGTGACTGTTATATATCCTCCAGAACCTAATACGTATAGGTGGGCGCCGCGATACCAAGGCCACGGCCATGACAGAGGCAGCTCCCAATGGAGAATTATCGCCCCGGGGATAAGTTAAGCCACTAACAAAACAGAACCCGCACTATATATGTAAGGCTTCTTTTTGCTTAACTCAATGTCAAGATTGCATTATCGTGTAATTTAACATAAAAGTTTAGCTAATTTTTATAAATTAAGTATTGATTATCGTAAAAAATGAAAAAAACAATTCCCCATATAATCCATGTTTTTCCTTCTTTCGGACGGGGGGGCGTGCCAATAAAAATAAGCCATTCAATTAATTATTTCGGCACTAAAGCACGACACACAATAATTTCCACCAACAAGGATTATAGCAGCGAAGATATCATCCAGAATGGTTTGAACGTGGTTATTGACATGTCCCATCATGATATTCGCGGCAATCTTTTTCATAGGATTAAAAAACACAGAAAATACCTCAAAAACTGTCATGGTGACTTACTAATCACTTACAATTGGGGTGCCGTTGAATGGGCGCTGGCCAATAGTTTTGGCCCAATCATGCGCCATATTCATGTGGAAAGCGGTTTTGGACCGGAGGAAGCAACGAATACCATTCCGCGTAGGAATTTATTCCGGAGGCTTGCTCTTCGCAATATTGAATTTTTGTCCGTTCCATCGATGAAGCTGGTTGAAATTGCCCGAACAAAATGGAAAATCCCTGAAAAAAAGATCAAATATATTCCTAACGGGGTCGACCTTGAGAAATTCCGTGCTGCCGGTGAACATTATTCCATTCCCGGTTTTCAGAAAAATGCTGATGAAGTAATCATCGGCACCATTGCCCCGCTTCGGGCAGAAAAAAATATTTCCAGATTAATCAATTGTTTCCAGAAAGTTATTTCGGAAGATTCGTCCTTAAAAACCCGACTGCTGATTATGGGCGAAGGGGTTGAACGACCAAAACTTGATAAACTGGTAAAAAATCACGGCATTGAAGACAAGGTTGTTTTTACCGGGCATATTTCTGAACCTGCCAATGCTATTGGAGCGCTTGATATTTTTGCCATTTCCTCTGACACTGAACAAATGCCTAATTCTGTTAATGAAGCTATGGCAGCAGGGCTTCCTGTTGTCGGGCTTGATGTGGGCGATGTTAAATATATGGTTTCAGATAAAAACAAGGATTATATTGTCGCAGCGGCAAATGATCTGGCCTTTAGCGAAGCCATAAAAAAACTGATCAAAGACCGAAAGGCACAAAAAACCATAGGTAATGCTAATCTGGCTCACGTGAAAAAACATTATAACCGATTAGATATGTATAAAAAATATGCCGAACTCTGGGGCATTCACCAGGAAAACTAATTAAGCCTCAAGACTTCGGGCAAGTTCTTCAATCCTGAGGACGGCTTTGCCCAGTGCAACATCCATACGTTTTACTTCTGCCTCTGCTTCGGCGTTGCTTGGAAGCTCCCCATCATTAATTTCCTGCATTTCATCAGCAATGATAATGGCTGTCATCAAGAGTAATCGCAAATCACCAACAGGCCCCATCCTTTCAACAAGGCCTGCTGCTCGCTTATCAATATATTCTGCAAGCATTTTAAGCCGTTCTTCCCCACCGTCTTGACAGGCAAGATGATGTTCCTGATTATTAAATCTGACCGTAACCTGTCCCATAATATTGTCCTTATTACTGTGTATTCTGCTCTGCTATCAGACTGTCCAGCTGTCTGATCATGATACCGATTTCCTGCTGCGCCGAATCGCCCGCCTTTTCAAGTCTTTCAAGACGCTCCTCAAGCTTCTCAACGTTATCTCTCGCCACTTCAAGTTCTCTTGACAATGCCCGGTTTTCCTTTTCCAGTTGATTTATGAAATCGGCCTGTTCACTTGATCCTGACTTGAATCTTGCCTGTTTAGATAAAATGGCCCGCTCAAGCCTTGCTAGCACTTCTTCAAGTGCCATTACGGTTTTATCTGCGGATAGCCTTTTTTCTTTCTCAACCATTTTTACTCCTGACATAATTTTCCAAACATGAACCGTGAGACTAGCAATATTTTACCAAAAAAATCCACCAAAAAGCTGAAGAAATACAAAAACCGCAAAAAAAAGTAAAAACTTGGCATAAAAACAGCAATTTTTCGCATTACTTTATTGACCCTGCGGCCCAGAAAGTCCATTGTGCGCTTGGTAATTATCAGGTGGGATTGTTATGTTATTACCCTGAAAAAAATCAGGGTTTGTTTAAATTAAAATTATAAGGTTATGTTCTATTAAAATGACAGCGTCAACAAAGGAAATGGCAAACGCAATACGTGCTCTCAGCATGGATGCGGTTCAGGCAGCAAAATCCGGTCATCCGGGGATGCCGATGGGAATGGCCGACGCGGCCACAGTACTTTTCAGCAAACATTTGAAGTTTGATCCTGACTGGCCGGAATGGCCTGATCGGGACCGCTTTATTCTTTCTGCCGGTCATGGGTCCATGCTGCTTTATTCGCTTCTTTATCTTTCTGGCTACAAAAGCCCGACCATTGACGATATTAAAAATTTCCGCCAACTTCATCACCCCTGTGCCGGTCATCCTGAATATGGCGAAATTCCCGGTATTGAAATGACAACTGGTCCGCTAGGCCAGGGTATTGCAACGTCAGTTGGTTTTGCTATTGCTGAAAAATTAAGCGCCAGCCGGATGGGAAGCGTCATTAATCATCATACCTATGTTATTGCTGGTGATGGTTGTCTCATGGAAGGGGTATCCCATGAAGCCATTTCACTTGCTGGCCATTTGAAGCTTGGTAAACTTATCGTTCTCTGGGATGATAACAGCATTTGTATTGATGGCCCTACCGAAATGACGGTTTCCGATAATCAGCGAAAACGTTTTGAGGCATCCGGCTGGCACACGCTTGCTGTTGACGGCCACGATCAGGATGCCGTTGATGCTGCCCTTGAGGCTGCTAAAAAGGATGATCGACCATCCTTAATCGCCTGCAAAACGATTATCGGCTTCGGTGCACCGAATAAAGCCGGAACGTCGGCTACACATGGTGCGCCGCTTGGTGATGATGAAATTGCCGCCGCCCGTGAATTTCTTGGATGGTCATATCCACCATTTGTGGTGCCTGACCATATTCTTTCCGCCTGGAGGGAAGCGGGTGCAAGAAGCAAAAATATTGCCCTCGACTGGAAAGATAAATTTGAAGAACTGGACAGTACTGTTAAAGCTGATTTTAATCGCCGCCTAAATAAAGATCTGCCGGATGATCTGGTCCCCGCAATCAATCTTTTCAAGAAAAATCTTGCCGAAAATCCTGTTGGCCCGGCAACCCGCATTGCATCGCAAATGGCGCTTGAAGTGATTAATCCGATCATGAAAGAAACAATTGGCGGCTCGGCTGACCTTACCGGGTCCAACATGACATTAACCAAAGACCTTAGCCCGATTACGGAAAATGATTTTACCGGTCGTTATATGTATTATGGTGTGCGTGAGTTTGGCATGGCCGCCGCAATGAATGGCTTAGCGCTTCACGGTGAATATGTGCCCTATGGTGGAACATTTCTGGTTTTCACCGATTACTGTCGTCCGGCAATTCGCCTCAGCGCCCTGATGAAGCAAAGAGTAATTTATGTAATGTCCCATGACAGTATCGGGCTTGGTGAAGACGGTCCAACCCATCAGCCGATAGAGCATCTGGCCTCGCTCCGGGCCATGCCGGACGTCAATGTCTTTCGTCCCTGTGACGCTATTGAAACGGCTGAATGCTGGCTTGCAGCGCTTGAAGATAAAGAAAAACCATCCATTCTTGTTCTTACCCGTCAGGGGTTAAAACAGGCGCGTCTTGAACATACGGATGAGAATTTATCGGCAAAAGGCGGGTATATCATCAGTAAAGAAAGTGGAGATGCTGACGTTGTTATTATCGCCACTGGATCGGAAGTGGAAATCGCCATTGAGGCGCAGAAGGACCTTGAAGCAGGTGGTATTTCCACACGCGTGGTTTCGATGCCTTCGACAGAAAAGTTTGACGCCCAGGAAAAAAGCTATCAAAACAGTGTAATGGGCAACGCAAAAGTTTATGCATCCATAGAAGCAGGCGCAACTTATGGATGGGATAAATATGTAGGACGTGATGGTGTTAAAATTGGTATAGATCAGTTCGGCGCATCAGCCCCTGCAAAAGACTTATATAAATATTTTGGTGTGACAAAAGACAATCTGGTCGCATCAATAAAAGAAAAATTATAATTAATAAACTGGAGAAAATATTATGGCAATTCGTGTCGCAATTAACGGTTTTGGTCGTATTGGCCGCTTGGCCCTTCGCGGTATTTATGAAAGTGGCCGCAAAGATATAAAAGTGGTCGGCATTAACGATCTTGGTGACGTGGAGATGAACGCCTATTTACTGAAACGGGACAGCGTCCATGGATCATTTCCGTTTAATGTCAGTGTTGACGGAACCAATATCATCATTGGTGAGGATAAAATTGCGGTATCCGCTGAGCGCAATCCTGCTGACCTTCCTTGGGGTGAGCTTGATGTTGATGTCGTATATGAATGTACCGGTATTTTTACATCACAGGAAAAAGCGTCTGCCCATATAACTGCCGGTGCAAAAAAAGTACTGATTTCTGCCCCGGCCACTGGTGTTAGCAAAACAATCGTTTATGGGGTTAATCACGCCACTCTGGAAGCTGGTGACACCATTGTTTCGAACGCATCCTGTACAACAAACTGTCTTGCACCGGTTGCGCAGGTTTTAAATGAAGCGGTCGGCATGGAAAAAGGTATTATGACCACCGTACATGCTTACACTGGAGATCAGAGAATTCTTGATACTCTTCACAAAGACCCAAGACGTGCCCGTGCCTGTGCACTCAGCATGATCCCAACGTCAACCGGCGCCGCACGTGCGGTTGGTCTTGTTCTTCCTGAACTTGCCGGGAAACTTGATGGTACATCTGTGCGTGTGCCGACACCGAATGTTTCTATGGTTGATCTGACATTCATTTCGAAACGTGATACGACAGCAGAAGAAATTAACGCTGCTATTAAAGAAGCCGCCAATGGACGTCTGAAAAATATTCTGGCCTATATTGATGAACCCGTTGTTTCAATTGATCTCAACCATGATGCCCACAGCTCAAGCTTTGACGCATCACAGACATCAGTGATGGGTGGCAATCTTGTCCGAATACTGACCTGGTATGATAATGAATGGGGCTTTGCCAACCGCATGTCTGATACCGCAAAAGTACTTCACGAAGTCGGCTGATGACACGTTTTAGAAATATAGAAAGCCTTGGCCCGCTTGAAGGAACGCGGGTCCTGCTTCGGGCCGATCTAAATGTACCCATGACGGTAAATGAAGATGGCGAGCGTATTGTCACTGACAACACACGTATTTTATCTGTGGCTCCGACAATAAAAGCCCTTTCCGAACAGGGCGCAAGGGTCATAATCCTATCTCATTTTGGCCGTCCACAAGGGGTAAGAAACCCTGAATTGTCGCTGGAGCCCCTGGGTCAGCCGCTGGCCAATATTTTGAAACTTCCGGTTTCCTATGTTGATGACTGCATTGGTGATGAAGTGGTGGCGATCACGGAAGCAATGGAAGACGGCGCTGTGCTTCTTCTGGAAAATGTCCGCTTTTATAAAGAAGAAACAAAAAATGACCCGGACTTCGCAGAGCAGCTTGCCAGAAACGCCGATTTTTTTGTTAATGATGCATTTTCCTGCTGTCATCGCGCCCATGCTTCAACTGTTGGTGTTGCCGAGATTTTGCAAAGTGCTGCCGGCCTTGCACTTGAAAAAGAACTTGATGCACTTGAAAAAGCATTGGGTTCTCCAAAGCATCCGGTTGCCGCATTGGTTGGCGGCGCCAAAGTTTCAACGAAACTGGATGTACTTACGCATCTGGTCGAAAAAGTTGATCATCTCATTATCGGCGGCGGCATGGCAAATACATTCCTTGCGGCCCAGGGTATTGATGTCGGCTCTTCCCTCTGTGAACATGAACTGTCCGGTACTGTTGTATCAATTCTAGAAAATGCGACTTTAAATGACTGTAAAATCCATCTGCCAACAGACGTGGTTGTCGCAAAGGAATTTGCCGCAAACTCAGCGAGCAGAACAATCAATATCAATGAAGTTCAAAGCGATGAAATGATCCTTGATGTTGGCCCGGACACTGTAAAATCCATTTCCGCCGATCTGGAAGGGTGTAAGACACTGATCTGGAATGGTCCTATGGGGGCATTTGAAATTGAACCTTTTGATGCCGCAACCGTTGCTCTAGCCGTTAAGGCTGCTGAGCTTACTGAAAAAGGTCAGCTCATTTCAGTTGCCGGAGGCGGTGATACAGTCGCAGCCCTAAACCATGCCGGTGTGGCCGCGAAATTTTCACATGTTTCTACGGCGGGTGGTGCTTTTCTGGAATGGATGGAAGGTAAGAACCTTCCGGGTGTCAGTGTTCTGCTAGCGGATCGGCGGCTCAGTTTATAAATTATTCAGTCTTCTCAATTGAAAGCAGGTTAAAATTATTGATCTGCTTTTATTTGTTTATCGCGATTATTGGATTAAATCGAAATTTTTTGCTATAGTAAGCGAACTAATCACAAAATAACAAAGGAGGAGGAATTATGTATAAACTAATTTTGGCGATGACATTCGTCGTTCTTTCACTTTCCGCATGTGAAACTTTGGGAATATAGAGAATTAAGTTTTGAATAATGGAAAAAGCCGGACAATTATGTCCGGCTTTTTCTGTCATATGACATATTGGTTATTTCATGACCTTCGTTGCTGTATCTAGCTGATCGCAATAAGCATTTAGAACCTCTGCCAGTTTAGCCATTTGTTCCTGGGTCTCATCCCATTTATACTCCTCGATACCTTCTCGAACACCGGGAAGTGTTTTAACGCCGTATCCAGTATAATATCCTGGGGCATATATATGATGACGATACCACGGACGACGAGGCAATCCTTCTGGCCGGGTCAGTCTGGCCTCAATCTGATACATCAGTTTATCAAGCTTATTAACATTGCCTTTGCTCAGTTTATAGCCACCATCTGACATCGCTTTATAAGCTTCATCAAAAGCTTTGGCAGAAACTTTAAGGCGCTCAACTGCGTTTTGCATCGGTGAAAGATTGATATAAGGAACTTCTTCCTTAAGCTCTGGAACAACATATCCTTCACGAATATTTGCTGCGGCTTTAAAGTGGCCCCCATTTACCAGCATATTATGCCGTTCCACGTCTTTTCGGGTTTTTTCCATAGCAGAAACCATTTCATCGGCATATTCGGAAACGGTTCTCGCCATATTCCCAAACTCAAATGGCAACACATCAGCATTGGCGAGACGCGTGACAACACGACCGGTGACCTCACCTAATGCACCTGTGTAATTAAGACCAGGATCGCGGAATTTGGTATAATAATGGTAACTGTCATAATTGGTATGATATGATCCACCATCAAATTCACCACCAAACCCTATATTCATAGACGCAATACCAAGATGCTGGAAAAAACCTGAATAGTCAGAACCTGACCCAAGTGCACTTAGGTAATAATGGCTTGACTTTTCAGCACGTGACCGGGTCATCGAGTTCGAAGACATCAGATTTTTCGATTGCATCCTTTCAGCAGTTGTCATCCCTTGTATTGGGTCTTTTACTGCATGGGCAATCTGGTCAAAGAACGCTTCCAGAGTATGGGAGCCTCCGGCACCAAGAAATCCTGCACCATTGCCATCCGTATTGATATAGGCGACAACTTTCTCAGAAATTTCCTTTGCATGTTGTTCAACCCATTCAACAGATCCCATAAGCCCCTGCTCTTCGGACCCCCAAGTCGCAAAAACTATTGATCTTTTTGGCTTCCATCCTGTCTCTTTCGCGTATTCGGCAAGAATACGGGCCTCTTCCATTTCCACGACAAGTCCTGAAATCGGGTCAGCTGCACCATGCACCCACGCGTCATGATGATTACCACGCATAATCCACTGATCCGGAAATTCCGAGCCCTTCATAGTGGCAATAATGTCGTATGTCGGAACAACGTCCCAGTTAAACTCAAGTTTTAGATGGAGTTTCGCAGGACCAGGTCCCATATGATAGGTCACTGGTAAAGCACCCCGCCACCTTGGCGGTGCAACCGGGCCTTTCAGTGCCTTCAGGATCGGAAGGGCATCACTATATGAAATAGGCAATGTAGGAATGCCGACAAATATTTCCACATCTTTTAAATCAATTCTTTTTGCTTTCTCAGTCGCTCCCACATTCGGAGTGAGAGGATCACCAGGGCGGGTTGGCAAATCCATGATTGATCCGCGCTGTGCACCGGTAGGATGTTTCCACGCACCTTCCGGATAAGTATCCCCCTGACCATAACCGTCATCCTCCGGATCAGAATAAATAAGGGCACCGATGGCACCATATTCTTCGGCCATTTTTGGTTTGATACCTCTCCAGGAACCGCCATATTTGGCAAGAATTATTTTTCCTTTTACATCAACACCACGTCTCGCCAGATCTTCATAGTCCTCTCTCAGGCCCTGATTAACAAAAACCACTTCTGCCGTCACATCACCATCCGGTGAAAAGGCATGATAAACCGGCAAGCGGTCGTCTTCATTTGAAGTCGGATCTTCCGGAACGGCAACTTCCTTTAGGGATGCTGTCCATTTTTCAGGTTCCACCAGCTCAACAACACGCACTTTTGGTGTGGGCATAAGAACATTATAGGTTTCAATTTTAGTATCATATCCCCATTCTTTATATTTGGCGGCCACAAATTCGGCGACTTCCTTATCAAAGGGTTGGCCTGTTGCATGTGGTCTGGATGTCATAAACTTCATCCAGTCGTCCATATTCTGTTTATTGATACTTTTATCTAGCTCTGCCTCAAGTGCATATTGCTTATCGCTATTTTCTTTCGTGAAACCACGAATAGTTTCTTCAGCACTTGCGCTGGTCGCTGTAATTGCCAGTAATGCCGTTGCTTTAATCAGGTTAGCCAAATTCATTTTTTTAAGGCCCACTTCATTTCTCCCATCAGAATTTATTTTTAAAAAAATCCTATGGCAATTGTCTTTTAAATGCAAGCAAAGCGCTCAAATAAAAAAGGCCCGGATTTATTCCGGGCCTTTTTCCTAACATTTATTTACCAGAAGTTATTCCGGCTTGTCCAGTTTTACGGGGATGTGGGCGTATTGACCGCTACGGTAAATAGACAGGAGAACAGCTGTGCGTCCGGCATCGCGCTGTTCCTCAATCTGCTTCTTCACGTCCTCAACCGTTTTGACTTCCTGCTGAGTGACTTCGACAATCACATCGCCGCGGCGCAGTGAACGAAGTCCTTCCCTGCCGGAATCATAATCAATACTGGTAATAAGTACGCCGTCTATATTATCTTGGATTTCAAGCTCTTCACGTGCTTTGTCATCAAGATTGGTCAGACTGAGACCCAGAACTGATTCCATTTCTTCTTTGGCATCTTTCTTGGCAGCCTCATCCTTCACTGTCGTCCCTTCGTCAAGTTCATCAACAGTGATCTTCAATGTAATGCGTTTACCTTTCCTGAGCACAACCATATTCACTGTGCTGCCGATTTTTGTATTGGCCACTTTGGTTGTCAGATCACGAACTTCTTTAATTTTAGTTCCGTCAAATTCAACAATAATATCGCCAAACTGTACACCAGCTTTGCTTGATGGGCTGTCATCTTCGACGGTGCTGACAATTGCGCCAACAGCTTCATCCATACCCAGACTTTCCGCAATTTCCTTGGAAACCGGGCCGATACGAACTCCGATACGTCCACGTTTTGTCCGTCCAAACTCACGGAGCTGGTCAATAATAACTTTAGCCTGGGTTGAAGGAATGGCAAATCCTATACCGATATTCCCACCGGTTTGTGAATAAATTATGGTATTAATACCAATCACTTCACCGTTCATATTGAACATAGGACCACCACTGTTACCACGGTTGATGGAAGCATCGGTCTGAATATACTGATCATACGGACCTGATTGAATATCGCGGTTCCGGGCAGATATAATACCGGCGGTGACTGTTCCACCTAAGCCGAAAGGTTCACCAATCGCCAGTACCCAGTCACCAACACGCGATTTTCTGTCGTCCCCAAAGGTTACGAATGGCAGATCTTCATCCACATCTATTTTTAGAACGGCAAGATCAACTTTATCGTCCCTGCCTATAAGTTCCGCTGTGAATTCTCTACCATCATGCAGTTTTACAGAAATTTCATCTGCATCATCAATAACGTGATTATTCGTTACAATAATACCTTCTTTATCAATGATAAAGCCGGACCCAAGTGATCTTCTCTGTTGCATACGTGGACGACTGTTTTCACTGCCATCATCTTCCTGATCTGGATTTTGGAATCTCTTGAAGAAATCCTCAAATGGGGAACCGGGAGGAAAATTATAGCCATTACCTCTGCCACCTCTATCAACACGAATATTTTGTGTCGTATAAACATTTACTACTGCCGGGAGCAATTTTTCGGAAAGATCCGCAAAACTTTTTGGTGCCCCTTGTGCATTTGATAATGACGGAGCAACAATCATATATACCAATATGAAAAATGCTCCTGCTAATCGTTTACTAATATTCATCATTTTTTTCCTGATAGACCAAATTTAAATTTTATTGTTACTTAGTATCATATTATCCTCAAATATGACGAAATTACGGTAATAATACGGATTAGACCCTATAAAACTGTCATTTGAACATATATATAATGACCAGACCAATAAAGACAGCAATCAGACCCACTAATCTTATTGAATTTTCATCCTGTTCCAGCACCAGCTTTATCATTCTTTTCATAGATGCCGGAAAGAAGGCATAGATAAAGCCTTCAATAATAAATAACAGGCCTAGTGCAATTATAAATTCTGTCATTTAAACTGCCGATTAATTATGGGTTAATTACCTCCCATGCTTTCAAAATATTTGAAAAACTCACTATCGGGAGACAGTACCATCGACGTATCCCCATTTTTCATTGCATTTTTATAGACTTCCATTGAACGGTAAAACGCATAAAATTCTGCATCCTTACTGTAGGCGTCGGCATATATTTTTGCTGCAATCGCATCACCTTCTCCACGAAGTTTCTCCGCATCACGATTTGCTTCAGCCAGGATGACTGTTTCATCGCGTTTTGCCTTTGACGTAATTCTTAAGGCTTCTTCCTCGCCACGGGCACGGATTTCACGGGCAACCTGATTCCGGTCAGCAATCATGCTTTGAAAAATCGGTGCACTGTTTTCTTCCGGAAGATCAGTACGTTTGATGCGCAGATCAACAATTTCTATCCCAAGATCCGATGCTTCCTGAAAAACAGCATCACGGATACTTTGCCGCAGTTCACGTCTTTCACCGCTCAATGCCTTGTTAAGTTCTTCAACCCCGAAAACCTTACGCAGGTTTGAGTTGGTAATAATGGACAATCTGTTTTCAGCGCCTTTTTCATTTCGAACCGCCTGATACACTTTTAGCGGATCCTGAATACGAAACTCAGTAAAAGCATCAACAATCATCCTTTTCTGATCGGACGTGATTGCAATAATTTCGGGCATATCCAATATTCTGATCTGGCGGTCAAAATAGATCACATCCTGAATCAGTGGAATTTTAAAATGAAGACCGGCATCTTTAACCGTTCTTTTCCATTCCCCAAATTCCAGTACAATTGCCTGGTTCGTTTCTTTTACCTGAAACGTCGCAGAGCCAAATAATATCAGTCCGCCGCCGACGATCACAAGTGCAATAATAGCTTTAATATTTCTCATTTCTATATCCTATTGCTGATCGTTCGATTTTTTATTGAGTTCCGGTAACGGAAGATATGGCACAACGCCGCCTCCTTTATTATCAATGACGATTTTATTTGTTCCAGACAACACCTGCTCCATCGTATCAAGGTAAAGACGTCTTTTTGTCACATCCTTTGCTTTTTGATATTCTCCTAAAATAGCCTCAAAACGGGATGCCTGACCCTCAGCTTCAGCAATTACTTTCTGCTTATACCCCTCCGCTTCCTGTATCATACTTGCCGCTTTACCTCGTGCCTGTGGCACAATTTTATTTTGCTCAAGTTTCGCGAGACTAATCACACGCTCTCTGTCAGCTTCAGCTTTCTGAACATCGTTAAAAGCATCTGATATTTCTGCTGGCGGCTTCACATCTTCCATTTTAACCTGCGTAATTTCTATACCGGCGTCATACCGATCTAAAATTTCCTGAGTAATCTGCATTACTTCGAGTTCAATACCGTTCTTATTATTGGTCATAACATTCTGAACATCGGTTTTAGCCACAACTTCACGCATCGCACTTTCAGCAATGGATTTAACACTTTCTTCCTTATCCCGTAAGTTAAACTGAAACTTTGCAGGGTCTCGGACTTTCCACATAATTGAAAATGGTGCATCGACAATATTTTCATCACCGGTGAGCATCTGACGTTCTTTTTGTGCCATGATGCTGCTTCCAAAACCGATCTGAATAACATTAATGGCTGTTACCTTGGTAATCTGCTTAGTTTCAAATGGTGCAAACATAAAATGAATGCCAGGATCAGTCGTTTCAATCCATTTACCAAAACGTAAAACTATGGCCTGTTCATCTGTATCAACGATATAAATACAAAGATATAACCAAAGGGCAATGACACCTAAAATGATAAAACTTACGCTTTTACCACTTCCAAAACTTTCACCGCCATCGCCACTGCCACCACCGCCGAATGCGCTTCTGAATTTATCCTGACCTTTTCGAATGAGCTCATCTATGTCCGGCGGTTGCCCGCCACCGCCTTTTTTAGGGCCTTGTCCCCACGGTCCACGATCGCCACCATTATTTTGCCAAGACATCTATTGCTCCTTGTAAATATTTACAGGAATTATACAATTATTCACAGAATTCCCTTTTAAAAAATTATATCTATCTTATATGCTAACTACGGTCCTACTTCAACGGTAGAACAAAGTTAATTGCACTATAGGTAAGCATGAAATGACAGACGTCAAGCGAGAACAGCTTTTATCGGCCCTAAAAACCATTAATCATCCCAAATTGAACAAAAATATTGTTGATCTGGGCATTGTTCAGGGCTTGGTTGTTAAGGATGGCGCAGTCGGATTTGCATTGAATATTGACCCTTCAGAGGTTGATATGATGGAAAAACTGAGAGGCAGTTGTGACAGATTGTTAATGCAGGTAGACGGGGTTACGAAAGTGACTTCAGTTCTGACCGCTGAACGCGATTCCAAGGATGAACCACCAAAACCAGGGTTTGGTGAAAAAAGAGCTTTTGGCGGACACGGCACCCCGCCACCTGCACAAGGTCCTGCAGCAATTCCCGGCGTAAAACATGTCATTGCCGTTGCCAGCGGCAAAGGAGGGGTCGGGAAATCGACAACATCCATTAACCTTGCACTTGCCTTTTCAAGGCTCGGTCTTAAAGCTGGTATTTTCGATCTTGATATTTATGGACCAAGCGTACCCCGATTAATGGGACTTCCCGACGCAAGACCAGAAAGCCTGGGCGACGGCAAAATAACCCCTCTGAAAAATTATGATATTGTGAGTATGTCAATCGGTTATCTTATGGAAAAAGATGCCGCTACAATCTGGCGTGGACCAATGGTTATGGGCGCTATTCAGCAAATGCTTCGTGACGTAAAATGGGATTTATTCGGACCAATTGATGTGCTTGTTCTTGACCTTCCTCCCGGCACTGGCGATGCCCAGCTCACTATGGTGCAGAATATCAGGCTGGATGGAGCCGTGATTGTTTCCACTCCCCAGGATCTGGCACTTATTGATGCCCGTAAGGCGATTACCATGTTTGATAAAACCAAAACAAAAATCTTTGGCATCATCGAAAATATGAGCTATTTCATCTGCCCGCACTGCGGGGAGCGTTCCGATATTTTTAGCCATGGCGGTGCCTGCGAAACGGCAAAAGAAAAGCATATGGATTTTCTGGGATCAATTCCCCTTGATATGGATATCCGATCAACATCAGATGATGGCAAACCGATTGTGATCAGTCAGCCAGAAAGCCCTCACACAAAAGCCTATATTGAAATTGCCGATAAGATTCTTGAAAAATTACATTAAAAGAATATGAGTTTAAAGAATCCTGTCCTCAAGAACATCAAGTATCTTTGAGGCCGCTTCGGGAATATTGGTACCAGGGCCAAAAATGGCACTAACGCCTGCTTTATAAAGATCATCATAATCCTGAACCGGAATAACGCCGCCTGCGACAACCATAATGTCGTCTGCACCTTCTGCTTTTAACGCTTTTATCAGACTGGGAATAAGGGTCTTGTGTCCGGCCGCCTGCGATGAGACACCAATGATGTGCACATCATTCTCAATCGCTTCCCTTGCCGTTTCAGCGGGTGTCTGAAAAAGTGGTCCTACATCAACATCAAAGCCGATATCAGCGAATGCGGTTGCAATGATTTTAGCCCCGCGGTCATGACCATCCTGTCCCATTTTGGCAACCAGTATGCGGGGACGACGTCCGACCTTTTCCATAAACGCCGTAATTTTATTCTGAATTTCCACGTAATTTTTATCCCCTTTATACGCCGCACCATAAACACCGGAAATTGATTTAATTTCTGCACGGTGGCGACCGAACACCTCTTCCATTGCAGCGGAAATTTCACCAAGAGTTGCCCTTGCCCGCGCGGCTTCAATCGCTTTTTCCAATAAATTGTCACCCGATCTTGCCGCTTCTGTCAATGCTTCCAGTGCTTTCCTACATTTTACCGCATCACGATTTTTCTTAACGGCTTTCAGCTTCTTAAGCTGGGCCTTACGAACCGCGATATTATCAATTTCAAGAATCTTTATATCATCTTCTTCCTTCAGGCGATATTTATTGACACCGACAACTGTTTCTTCGCCCCTGTCAATACGGGCCTGCTTCATGGCTGCGGCTTTTTCAATATTCAGTTTCGGCAGACCCTTTTCCACTGCTTTGGTCATGCCGCCCATTTCTTCTATTTCAGTAATAATTTTCCAGGCTTCCTGAACCAGCTGATCCGTCAGGCTTTCCACATAATATGAACCGCCTAGCGGGTCGACCACATTGGTCATATTGGTTTCTTCCTGCAAAATGATCTGTGTGTTGCGTGCAATTCTTGCGGAAGTATCGGTGGGCAGGGCCATGGCTTCATCAAATGAATTTGTATGTAAGGACTGGGTACCCCCAAGCATTGCCGCCATGGCCTCAATAGTCGTGCGAATAACATTATTATAGGGGTCTTTTTCCGTCAGCGATGCACCCGATGTCTGACAATGGGTTCTAAGCATCATGCTTTTCGGGTTTTTGGCTCCGAAATTTTCCATAATTTGCGCCCATATTGTTCGCGCCGCACGCAATTTGGCCACTTCCATAAAGAAATTCATGCCAATCGCAAAAAAGAAGCTCAGACGTGGAGCAAAATCATCAATATCAAGCCCTTTTGCCATGGCGGTGCGGACATATTCCATGCCATTGGCCAGGGTATAGGCGAGTTCCTGAAGCTGGTTTGAACCCGCTTCCTGCATATGATATCCGGATATGGAGATGCTGTTATAGCGGGGCATTTCTTTTGATGTATATTCAATAATATCGCCAACAATACGCATGCTTGGCTCAGGCGGGTAGATATAGGTATTACGAACCATAAATTCCTTTAAAATGTCATTCTGAATGGTCCCACTAAGCTGATCCCGGGGCACGCCCTGCTCTTCTGCCGCAACAATATAAAACGCCAGGCAGGGAATAACCGCGCCGTTCATCGTCATTGAAACGGACATTTTATCAAGCGGGATACCGTCAAATAATATTTTCATATCCTCAACGCTATCGATTGCCACCCCGGCTTTACCAACATCACCTTCAACCCTTGGATGGTCACTGTCATATCCGCGGTGCGTTGCCAGATCAAATGCTATTGAAAGCCCCATCTGGCCTGCTTCAAGATTTCGGTGATAAAAGGCATTGCTTTCTTCGGCGGTCGAAAAACCGGCATATTGGCGAATAGTCCACGGCCGCCCTGCATACATGCTGCCACGTACACCCCGGGTATAGGGGAAAAATCCCGGTAAATTATCCTTATGGGCAATGGACGAGAGATCATCGGCCGTATAAAGCGGCTTAACGTCAATCCCTTCCGGGGTCAGCCAATTAAGCTCATCCGGTGACTTGCCGCGCAATTCACCCGTTACAAGCTTTCGCCAGTCTGAAAGTGCTTCAGGTTTTTTTGTCACCAATTTGCCCCTCTAATCCGCTTAATGTTACTGATGAGTAGCATTTTACAGAATAAAAAGGAACTTCGCAAGCCAATTGACTATTTTCGCGCATAGGCAAGATTTGGTGCCAGCCATCTTTCCGCCGTTTGCAGATCCATGCCTTTTCGTTTTGCATAATCCTCGACCTGGTCTTTGGAAATTTTTCCGATACCGAAAAACTGACTTTCAGGATGCGCCATATAATAACCACTAACCGAAGAAGCCGGCCACATGGCCATACTGTCCGTTAGTTCAATACCGGCATTCTGCCTCGCATTCAGTAATGAAAAAAGCGCCGGTTTTTCTGTATGGTCCGGACATGCCGGATAACCGGGGGCTGGTCTGATGCCACGAAATCGTTCTTTGATCAGATCTTTATTATCAAAATTCTCGTCCTTTGCATAACCCCAGAATTCTTTCCGGACACGCATATGCATATGCTCCGCAAAGGATTCCGCAAGACGGTCAGCAAGCGCCTTCAGTAATATATCATTATAATCGTCATGCGTACCTTTAAAGAGCTCCAGCTTTTCTTCAATGCCAATTCCGGCTGTCACGGCAAACCCGCCCATATAATCATGAATGCCTGTTTCTTTCGGGGTTATAAAATCAGCAAGACACATGTTGGCTTTGCCGCTTCTTTTTTTCATTTGCTGACGTAGAAAGTGGATGGTTTCAATTTTTTCGGCTCTCTTATCATCAGCATAAAGCTCCACATCATCACCAACTGCATTTGCCGGCCAGAAACCGATGACGGCCTTGGCTTTAAGCCATTTTTCATCAACAATCTTCTGCAGCATATTTTGCGCATCTTTAAATAGATCAGAAGCACTTTTCCCTACAACTTCGTCCGTTAAAATTTGAGGATATGTTCCCGCCAGTTCCCAAGTGCGGAAGAACGGTGTCCAGTCTATGGTATTCACCAGATCTGAAAGGTCATAATCTTCAAAGGTTTTAAGGCCGGTAAAACTTGGCTTTTCAGGAACATAACCTTCCCAATCAATTTTGAAGTGGTTTCGTCTCGCCTCTGCAATCGTGACCTGATTATCTGACTTATCACGATTTTCATATTTGGTGCGCATATCAAGATATTCTTTTGCCACGTCGGCGCTGAATTTATCCTTCGTTGCTTCATTAAGCAGATTACCGGCAACACCAACCGCACGTGATGCATCAAGCACATAGACAAGTGGTCCGCTGTAATTCGGGGCAATCTTGACAGCCGTATGAACTTTTGATGTTGTCGCCCCTCCGATCAGAAGCGGCAGCTTCATATCCAGCCGCTCCATTTCAGCTGCAACTGTACACATTTCTTCGAGTGATGGGGTAATTAGGCCGGAAAGCCCGATCATATCGACATTTTCCTCTTTGGCTTTTTGCAGAATATCCTCGCATGGCACCATCACTCCCATGTCGATCACTTCGTAATTGTTGCATTGAAGTACAACACCCACAATATTTTTACCAATATC
>JAGREE010000048.1 GCA_020446675.1 Alphaproteobacteria bacterium
TCAAAACAAACTGTCTGACAATACTTTCACGCGACATTCACATTCCAATCAAAAACAACACAATATCTTGAAAGGCCTTATTTATGATGAATATGATCATCTCCTAACACCTCATTACGCCAAAAGCAAAATAGGAAATACAAATATTATGTAAGTGCCCAAAACTCTCAGTCAGGATGGCGTATCCCGGCTAAGGAGTTAGAGCAAGCAATCATCTCTTGTTTGTACCAGTGGCTTAAATATCAAACAAATATATTTGAAGCATTTGAGGATATCATCACTAAGCATCCGGAAAAAATGAAAAGCCTGACTAACAAAGCGACCCAAATATCCGAAACTATCCAAACAAAATCATCAAATGAATTGATCAAGTTATTTAAAATGATCATCTCAAAAATAAACCTTTCAAAAAAACAGCTTGATATTTTTCTCAATAAAAAAGAGCTAATACGTCTGTTTGGCTTGCCATTCACTGAACTGGAGAATGAAGAAACTATTCACATTCAATCAAGTCATAAAATTAGGCGGAGAGGCCAGGAGAAGAAAATCATCATCTATGGCAAGAATAAATCAAGTAAAGATGAAAATTTGATTGCACTAATATCAAGATCACACCGTTGGCTTCAGCAATTAAAAAACGGGCAGGTAAAAACCGTCTCAGAAATTGCTGCCAAAGAAAATATGGATGATGGTGACGTAAGCCGTTTCATCCAGTTTGCTTTTCTCTCACCGGAAATAGTCACATCCATATTTGAAGGGAAACAACCCACCAACTTAACTATTGAAAAACTAAAGCGGTTAGGCACCCTGCCATTCAGCTGGACTGAACAAAAAGCCCGTCTCGGGTATTAAATCCACAAATAATGACAAATAATAATTGATGGATTGGTGACACAATATCGCCCTTAGAGATTTTGGCTAATTCTTGAGATATTTCTCCAAAAATCCAGTCTCTCGCCCAACCCATTAGCAAGTATATAGGCACTATAACGCAGAGTTCTGCGGTTCTTGCGCACAAGCATATAATGGGTGACAAAACTAGGGAGGGAGTGGTGGTGGCCGCAGTCTGCCACGAACCAGTCTCTGATGATTTTCCCTAAAATACAGGGAATTTACAGGGAAATTGTAAGATAATATCCAAACCTTGTATTTATAATTGGTTCTAATTGGTTGAAAGGTCCGATAAATTTAAAAAAATTCCCTAAGATTTTAACAGGGAATTTCTGTTTCTGAAGTTATATTATTAGGGAAAATTGACCCTTAAAGTCACGTTTCTCTTCCATCCGGGCGCTTACTGAATAACATAGGAGAGTAATTAACCAGATAAATTAGAAAGCATATTACCCATAAAAAAGCCGACACCATCACCAGAGTGATTTTTTGTTCGGGAAATAATATGGGGCCAAAAACCCTGATCAATGCGGCACACTGGATAAGAGAGAATGCCAGCATCGTTGACCTGGATGCTTTTAAATTTCTGCCTGTATGCCCTAATGTCACACGGCAGATCATCCCCAGTATCATCGTTCCAATCGCCCCGATGGTCAGCGCATGAATGATCATCGGCATTGTCAATATATCCAATCCGGTCAATGAGATAAGAAATAAACCAATAATCAGCCAGAAATATCCGAGATGCATAACCCAAAGCATAGGATCATGTCGTGTTTTTAGAGTGTGATAATGTCTCATCCGAATGAGATGAATAAGAGAAGAAATAAGGGCAGCAAAAAACAATATTAGGCTGTTCGGGAATAAAGTAATTGAGAAAGCAACTGCCATTAGTGAGACAAGCGCTGCAGCATCCATTTTAGTCTGCGGTGTTTGGTATAAATTTAACCCAGCCTGTCGCAACGCTCCAACAGTGAAAGCCGGAATGATACGTCCCCCAACCAGCGTAATCATCATCAGAATGATAATAATAGCAATATAAAGTGGTTCCAATTTCTGAGCAAAAAGAAACCACAGGTCACAGGCAAATAAACCCGTTAGGAAAGATAAGAAAATAAAATTTCGGGTATTCCAGCTTTTTAAGAGTGGGATTGTCAGTGATATTGTCAGAACCGGCAGAAAAATAAGTTCCGCAACCATTATAGCCCAATATGGCATTCCGAGATCAAAATTAACGGCCGCTCGGCCAATCCCCCACAAAAGACATAAACCCGCCAGATGAATTTGTCTTGCCGGGGCACCGCCTGTCCAGTTAGCAACGGCAGTCAGAAGAAACCCTGCTATGATGGCAATGACAAACCCATAAATCATTTCATGGGAATGCCAGGATATGGGGTCAAAATAAAATGAGGGAGGCGAAATTTTCCCGGAATAAATTAAGGCCCATAGAAAAATATTTGTGACACTGTAAGCAGCCCCAAGAAAAAAGAAGGGACGAAAACCCCGCCCTAAAAATGGATGCTTAAATAAACTTAGCAAAATGATCTCCGTTCTATCATATAATCATATTGGACACTGCCCCCCCAAGTTTATTGGACCAGTGGTGTTTTTTCACCCGCAAACTCAAACCCACTTATTTTTGATCGCCCTGCCAGTAGCTGTACATATTGTTGGAAAGCTTTATTCCAGCTCTTTTCCTCCAGATCATCTTTAATCCAGCCCGCTACACTTTCATATGGAAGTTGAGCACCTTCAACTCTTTTATTTACTTTTATAATATGATAGCCGACAGCGGTTTCTACAGGCTCAGGGCTTATTTCGCCTTCTTTTAGGCGAAGCAGGGCAGCTTCAAACGCAGGCATCGTCTGACCTTTGCTAATTTGCCCCAAACGTCCGCTATCTTTTGCTGAAGAACAGGCGGACTCAGCTTTGGCGATTTGTTCAAATCTTTCAGGTAAATGCATTATTTCTTTTAAGGCTTTTTCTGCTTTTAACTTCGCCTGTTTTTTTGTTTGAATATTTTCCGGGGGAGCAAGATAAAGGATATGAGAAACATCAAACAGTGGTGAGGTAAAGAACCTGCGTTTATTTTTATCAAAGTAATGCTGGCAGGTCTTTTCATCCGCTTTTGGAACTTTTAATTCCCGTTTCAGCAAATCATCAATCACACTATCCGGATTACGAATTGCTTTCTTTCTTTCACATAAACCTATTTCTGCTGCTCTTTGAATTAATACTTCTCTAATTACAAGCGCCTGTGTTGCCCGGTGCTTTGCTTCATTGAAATTATCTGCCGGATGATATTGCACTTCAGCATTTATTTCGTCAGGAGAGATTTTAATGCCATTAACGGTTATATCCTGTGCCAAGGCGGACATCACTTGGCTCTCCTGCGGACAATTTGGTAGGGTCGGAAAATATACCCTACTGGCACACTCAAAGCGTGAACAAGCCTTGTGAAAGGGAAAACCAACAGCAGGAATAAACCCAAAGTAATATGAGCCTTGAATACAAATGCAACATCAGCAATAAATGTATTTGCCCCTCCTCTGAAAGTTACAATATGTTGTGCCCATTCCATAAATTTGACCATTTCATGTCCATCAAGATGCTGCATGGAAACCGTAATCGTAATCAGGCCGAGAAGAAGCTGAAACAATAAAAGAAAGAGTATCAATATATCTGCGAGTGAACTGTTGGCCCGAATTCGGGGATCAAAAAGACGACGGTGTATTAACATCAAGAGACCCGTTAGGCAAAATACCCCGGCAATGCCCCCAGCGGACATAGCCAAAACCTGCTTTGCACCATGGGATATACCCAACGTATCAAACACAACAATTGGGGTTAAAAGTCCGACGGCATGACCCGCGAGGATAAAAAGAATACCGACATGGAACAAAATGCTACCCATAATCAGCTGTTTACGGCGCAAAAACTGGCTTGATTTACTTCTCCATGAATAGGGATCACAGTCAAATCGTAATAAGCACCCAAGCAGAAAGACAAAAATTGCGATATAGGGAAAGATTTGAAACAGAAAAAAATCCAGAGTACTGCTCATTTTGTAATCCTTTCGCTTTTGGTATCATGATATTCACTAAATCTTGCAATTAATTCATCCGCCTTTGGGCATCCTGCACTACCATTATTATCCAAACCGTTATTTTCAAAGGCGAATTGCTCTTCCCATTCCTTATCTAACTGTTCAAGATCATAAGCGGCACCTGAGTCCCGTTTGATTGCCTGCTCAACTGCCCGAAGGTCCGGTTTTCTTGCCAGGGTATCAATGAGTGCTTCAAAAATATAAGCATAAATGGATTTCCTGTTTTCAAGACGCGATTTCAGAGCGCAAAGGATATTGACTATATTATCAAAATTTTCTTTCACATCTTCCTGTGACTGCGTGGAATTGAATTCGAGAAAGACAGGTAAATAATCAGGCGTTTCTGCCAAATGAATAGATAAACCTTCATTTTGAAATACTTCCGTCAAATCAGCCAATGCCTGCCCACGGTCCCTTGAATCACCATGAATATGTTCAAACAGATGGAGTGACAGCGAAGGTGTGCGGTCAAAGAGTGCAACATAATTTTCCTGCAAATCAAGCAAATCTGATTTTTCCATTTCCTCAATGAATTTATCTATCTGCTTAATCGATTTATTCGACAACCATTTCTCATTTTTCAAGATCAATCTGCATTCATCCAGATTCTGCAAATGATCATCAGTCGGATAAGTAAGAAGGAAGCCCAGTATTTTTAACGTTCTCATTGTATTTTCTCTCTGATTTTTCCCGGTTGCCCGGTTTCAAAATGGTTTTATCCGTCCTTATTCTCACTGGAATCGGTATCGCAACTTGAATTAAACCGTGCCGTCCCTTCGTAGTGATCGCGACGGAATATGGTGTTAACTTTGTTACTTTTTGTGCTGCCTGACTGTCCACGGGATTGTTTTGGGCTTTCAAAGAAATCATAACTGCTGTTGCTGTGCCCTGAGCAACCATTACCAAAACTGAAACCGCACCCACCGCTTTCCGCGAAGGCATCTATCGTTTCCTCACGGTGACCTGTCGGGATAACATAGCGATCTTCATAATTTGCGATGGCCATTATTTTATACATGTCTTCGACAAGTTCTTTCGTCAGCCCTACATTTTCAAGAAGATCTGTTTTTTCAACACCTTCAATCATTTTACCACGCATATAATGACGCATTGTCATCATCCGGTTCAGAGCAAGACGAACAGGTTCTTCCGCCCCGCCTGTCAACATATTGGCTAGATATTTAACCGGAATACGCATATCATTTATGTCAGGCATAATACCGTCCTGTGATTTGATTTTTCCGGCCTCAAATGCTGATTGGACAGGGGAAAGTGGCGGAATATACCAAACCATAGGCAAAGTTCTGTATTCAGGATGAAGCGGGAATGCGACCTTCCAGTCAATAGCCATTTTATAAATTGGAGATTTCTGCGCCCCTTCAATCCAGTTTTCAGGAATTCCCTGTCTGCGGGCTTCCTCAACTATTTCCGGATTATGCGGGTCAAGGAAGATATCAAGCTGGGCTTCATATAAATCCTGTTCATTTTCAACACTCGCAGCTTCTTCAATACGGTCTGCGTCATAAAGAATAACACCAAGATATCGAATGCGTCCGACACATGTTTCAGAGCATACAGTAGGTTCGCCATTTTCAAGACGAGGGTAACATAGAGTACATTTCTCCGCTTTGCCCGATTTCCAGTTATAGTATATTTTTTTATAAGGGCAGCCAGACATACACATACGCCAGCCCCGGCATTTATCCTGGTCCACCAGTACCACCCCGTCTTCCTCTCTTTTATAGATGGAACCGGACGGACAGGATGCAACACAGGTCGGGTTAAGGCAATGTTCACACAAGCGGGGCAGATACATCATGAAAGTATTTTCAAATTCACCGTAGATTTCTTCTTCAATATCTTTGAAGTTATAATCTTTGCGTCTTTTGGCGAATTCAGTCCCGAGTATCTCTTCCCAGTTTGGTCCCCATTCCACCTTTTCCATACGTTTTCCAGTGATCAGTGAACGGGGCCGTGCTGTCGGCATGGTTTTTGATTCAGGAGCTTTTTGTAAATGGTCAAAATCAAACGTAAATGGTTCATAATATTCGTCTATTTCCGGCATGTTTGGATTTCCGAAAATATTGGCCAGTATTCGCCATCGTCCGCCCTGTTTCGGGTGAATTTTACCACTCTTGTGGCGTTTCCATCCGCCTTTCCATTTATTCTGATTTTCCCATTCTTTGGGATAACCAATGCCGGGTTTTGTTTCAACATTATTGAACCACGCATATTCAACACCTTCGCGTGAGGTCCAGACATTCTTGCAGGTTACAGAACAGGTATGACACCCAATACATTTATCAAGGTTCAGAACCATTCCTATTTGAGCGCGTATTTTCATTATTCTGCCGCCTCCGTATTAATTGTCTCTTCCATCCAGTCAACGTTATTCATTTTACGAACAATAACAAATTCATCACGGTTTGATCCCACGGTTCCGTAGTAATTAAAACCATAGGAAAGCTGTGCATAACCCCCAATCATGTGGGTCGGTTTGACTGTTGTTCTAGTTACTGAATTATGGATGCCCCCTCTGGCGTTGGTTAATGAACTGCCCGGCGTATTCACCAACTTTTCCTGTGCATGATACATCAACAGCATGCCCTGATTGACACGTTGTGAAACGACGGCCCTGGCAACAATAACACCATTGCTGTTAAATACTTCAAGCCAGTCATTGTCCTGCACATTAATTTTTCGGGCATCGTCTTCGCTAAGCCAGACTATTGGACCACCACGGGAAAGTGTTAACATATGTAGATTGTCAGAATAAGTTGAATGAATACCCCATTTTTGGTGCGGTGTTATAAAATTTAAGGCAATTGAAGGCATTTCAGAGCCACCAGTTTGAACCATACTTTTCACGGTTCTCGTATTGATCGGTGGTCGATAGGAAACAAGACCTTCACCAAAATCAATCATCCAGGGGTGATCCTGATAAAGCTGTTGCCGTCCCGTCAGTGTACGCCATGGAATAAATTCGTGAACATTGGTGTAACCAGCGTTATAGCAGACATGTTCTGATTCAATACCACTCCAGGTTGGCGAGCTGATAATTTTGCGGGGCTGCGCCTGAATGTCACGAAAACGGATCTTTTCCTCTTCCTTGGGCAAAGCTAGATGGGTATGGTCACGACCGGTAATCTTACCCAGGGCCTTCCAGCTTTTAACAGCAACCTGTCCATTAGTTTCAGGTGCCAATGAAAGAATGGTTTCACAGGCATCAATATCCGTTTCAATTTTTGCCCGTCCATCTTTTTCACCGTTTAAGGCCTTAAGAAATTTAACTTCCTCTTTTGTATCCCAGGCTATCCCTTTACCACCGTTACCAACATTTTCCATTAATGGGCCAAGTGATGTAAAACGTTCATATGTGGCTGGAAAATCACGTTCGATGACTTTCATAACTGGCGCTGTTTTTCCGGGTATAAGGTCGCATTCACCTTTTCGCCATTCTTTTACATTCGGTTGAGACAATTCACCTGGCGTATCATGCTGTATCGGGGTCAGGACAATCTCTTTTTCCACTCCAAGGTTCCCATCACAAAGCTCCGAGAATTTTTTTGCGATCCCCTTATAGATTTCCCAGTCCGATTTACTTTGCCATACTGGATCAATCGCTTTTGAAAGTGGATGAATAAACGGATGCATATCCGACGTATTCAGATCATTCTTTTCGTACCAGCTTGCCGTTGGCAGAACAATATCAGAGTATACGCAGGTTGTTGACATCCTAAAATCAAGAGTGACGACAAGATCAAGTTTTCCTTCAGGGGCTTTGTCGTGCCAAACAACTTCTTTTGAATCTTTCGCGCCTTCGTCACCCAAATCTTTTCCCTGAAGTCCATGTTGTGTTCCTAAAAAATATTTAAGGAAATATTCATGTCCCTTGCCGGATGACCCAAGGATATTTGATCTCCAGATAAACATATTTCGGGGCCAATTAACCGGGTTATCCGGATCTTCGCATGACATTTTTAAGTCGCCGGATTTCAGTCGTTCCACAACATTCTCAATCGGGTCTTTACCAGCATCTTCTGCCTGTCGAACCAGATCGAGCGGGTTTTCCTCCAACTGGGGTGCCGAGGGAAGCCATCCCATTCTTTCTGCCCTTATATTACAATCGATTAGTGAGCTTCCCCATTTGTCCTTGTTTGCGAGTGGCGAGAGAATTTCATCAACTTTCAAAGTTTCATAACGCCATTGGTCAGTATGAGCATAGAAAAACGAAGTCGAGTTCTGTTGACGAGGAGGACGGCTCCAGTCAAGCGCGAAAGCCAAAGGGGTCCAACCTGTTTGTGGTCTTAATTTTTCCTGACCAACATAATGGGACCATCCGCCCCCCGACTGACCAATACACCCGCAAAAGACTAGCATGTTTATACATGCCCGGTAATTCATATCCATGTGATACCAATGGTTCATTGCCGCACCGATAATGATCATTGATTTGCCTTTTGTCATATCTGCATTTTGTGCAAAAGCACGGGCAACCTGAATTACCTTTTCAGCGCTAACCCCGGTTATATTTTCCTGCCATTTTGGAGTATAGGGAATATTCTCATCGTAAGTTGATGCAACATTATTGCCTTCCAGGCCTTTTCGCTCTATGCCATAATTGGCACAAAGAAGATCAAAGACTGAGGCTACAGGTGTTCTTTTACCATTTAAATCTAAATACCTAACAGGGACATTTCTTTTGAGAATTGCTTCCTGCGCGTTGGTATCAAAATATCCGTGCTCGTGTATCTGCCCGCCAAAGTATGGAAATCCAACATCTAAAATTTCATCATGACACCCCAATAAAGTCTTTAAGGGTCTAACTTTGTCACCGGATTTTGAATCCATCGGGGAAATATTCCATTTCCCGTCTTCCCCCCAACGAAACCCTATTGACCCGGTTGGTACAGTTATCTCGTTGGTTAATTCATCAAAGCAAACAGTTTTCCATTCTGGATTGTTTTTTTCATCAAGTGAGCCATCGAAATCAGAAGCCCGTACCATTTGACCGGGTGCATAACAGTCCCCACGATCTTCCAATTTAACCAGGAAAGGCATATCACTGTATGTCCTGCAATATTCATCAAAATAGTCAGATGTATTTTCAAGATGGAATTCTTTCAGAATGACATGCCCCATAGCCATAGCCATGGCCGCATCAGTCCCCTGACGGGGATTAAGCCACATATCACCAAATTTCGAAGCCTCAGAATAATCAGGTGTAACTGTAACTATCTGGGTGCCTTTATACCGCGCTTCGGTCATAAAATGTGCATCCGGCGTACGGGTCTGAGGCACATTTGACCCCCACATAATAATAAACCCTGAATTATACCAGTCCGCACTTTCCGGCACGTCCGTCTGTTCGCCCCAGCTTTGCGGGGATGCGGGTGGCAAATCGCAATACCAGTCATAAAAACTCATACATACCCCACCTATAAGAGACAGGTAACGTGACCCTGCGGCATAGGAAACCATCGACATCGCCGGGATAGGCGAGAAGCCAATAATACGGTCAGGCCCATATTTTTTGATAGTATAAATATTGGAAGCAGCAATAATTTCATTGACCTCATGCCAATCGGCACGAACAAATCCACCACGCCCCCTTGCTTTCTGATAGGAACTTCTTAACTCCGGATCACTTTGAATATATTTCCAGGCCTTTACCGGATCACCGCTCGTGGCTTTTTTTGCATCGCGCCACATCTTGATCAGCTTTTTTCTAATTAAGGGATATTTCAGTCGATTTGCGGAATAGATATACCAGCTGTAACTTGCACCGCGTGAACATCCCCTAGGCTCATGATTTGGCAAATCAGGTCTGGTTCTCGGATAATCTGTTTGCTGGGTTTCCCAGGTAATCAAACCATTTTTTACGTAAATCTTCCATGAACAGGACCCTGTGCAATTTACCCCATGGGTGGAACGGACTATTTTATCATGTGCCCAACGATCTCTGTAAGCGGATTCCCACGCCCTGTTTTCTTCTGTCATTACACCATGACCGTTTGAAAATTCTTCTCTTTCCTGGGAAAAATAACTTATACGATCTATAAAATAGCTCATCGCTGAGACTCCTTGAATTAATATTAATCAGTAGTTTATGGACTTCCTTTCTGCATCCCCTTGATTCAAATCAAGCGGTTTGATCACGGATTTTTATATGCCGCACCCGGGCGCAAATATGCCCACCAGTTAAGGATCAGACAAAAGCCATAAAAGGCCGCAAATCCATATAAGGCGTATTCGGGCGTTGTAAGTTTTATTTGCTCACCCAGAACCTGTGGCACAATGAAAGCGCCATATGCCGCAACCGCAGAAGTCCATCCGAGAACGGGACCTGCCTGTTCCTTATCAAAAATGATTGCAATTGTTCTGAAGGTTGAGCCATTGCCTATACCGGTTGCCGTAAACAACACGAGGAACAACAGGAAGAATGGAAAGAAAAATTCTTCAGGTGTTGGAGAGTTATATGCAGCCTTCATATAATAGGCAACACCCAGAGCACTGGCGACCATAATAATGGAACAAATTTGCGTGACCAGAGACCCGCCTATCCTGTCTGAAACCCATCCCCCGACTGGCCTTATCAGAGCACCGATAAATGCGCCCATCCAGCCATACATCAATGCACTGGGCCCGTTGGGGTTTGATATATTATGGGTCATCACCCCATCAGGGCCTATTATATGCTGAAAGCCGAAGATTACTTTAATTGAAAGCGGAAACGCCGCCGCAAACCCAATGAAGGACCCAAATGTCATTGTGTAAAGCACAGTCATAATCCAGGTATGAGGGTGCTTGAATATCTGATACTGATGGGTCAGGTTCTTACCAATTTCACCTGGAAGCGATTTTAATGCCATAACAGTTGCAATGATAACGGCAGGAATTACCACATATTTGCTCAAATCTATGCCTGCACCATTGGCACTGGCGGGAAGGATCAACCATAGTCCTGCGGCAGCCGACACGAAGCCAATAGCCAGCATTATTCCGATTTGAAGAAAAGCCATTGGTGGCGCACCCAAATCGGGCGAAACATGTTTTGCTTTAATATTATCCATACCCAGCCATGCAGCTATTGAAAGCGGGATCAACAAGACCAGCCAGACATACCCAGCATTATGGATATAGGTTTCTGTTCCAGCTGGAATTTTACCAATCAAAGTTCCGCTATAGTCCTGCAATACCATTGGCGCCCCACCGAATACAGCAAAGGTCATGATAAGCGGGATAAGAATTTGCATCGTCGTGACCCCAAAGTTACCAAGTCCAGCATTTAACCCCAGGGACAACCCTTTTATTTTTTTCGGGAAAAAGAAGCTGATGTTTGACATGGATGATGCAAAGTTACCGCCCCCAATTCCGGAAAGCAGTGCCAGACCCTGAAACACCCATAAAGGGGTATTTATATTCTGTAATGCAAAACCTGTACCCAAAGCAGGAATGATCAAAAGGGCAGTGGTCATGAAAATAGTATTTCTGCCACCTGCCAGCCGTATAAAAAATGTAGAGGGTATTCTTAGCGTGGCACCCGATAATCCGGCTATCGCCGCCAAGGTGAACAAGTCCGAATTTGCAAAAGGAAATCCGAGATTGAGCATTTGTACGGTAATGATTCCCCAATACATCCATATGGCAAATGCGCAGAGTAGACAGGGTATTGAAATCCATAAATTTCGATAGGCTATTTTTGAGCCAAAAGCTTTCCATTGAACTTCATTTTCTGGGTCCCAATCCACCAAACCCTGATGCTTGAATTCAAGGTCTTTATCATTTCTTTCAATGATATCTTCTGTTTTAAATTCAGGGAGCCATTTTGGTTTTTCTATTGCCCCTTCCATATAAAGAATTGATGCATGCATCCAAAGAAGCGCTATCAGAGTAACGACAAACAAAAGCATAAAGCAACTGGTCCAGATACCTGTCATATCTTTCATTAATCCAAACATAATTGGCAAGACAAAACCACCAAGCCCCCCAACCAGACCTACAATCCCTCCTACGGCACCAACATTATTGGGGTAATAAACCGGAATATGCTTATAGACAGCAGCCTTTCCCAATGACATGAAGAAGCCTAAAATAGCTGTAAGCCCGACAAAGGGCCATAAACCTATTTCCAATGAAAATGAAATTGGTCCCTCGACACCATGAACAATATATTCAGTTGATGGATAAGACAGGAAGAAACATGCAATAACACAGGCACTAAGAGTCCAGTACATTATTGTCCTCGCCCCAAACCGATCGGACATCCATCCACCAAGAGCTCTGAAAATCGACCCAGGCAATGCATAGGCGGCGGCGAGCATACCGGCTGTGCCGATATCAAGGCCGTAGACCCCAACATAATATCTGGGAAGCCACAATGCCAATGCGACAAAGGCACCGAAAACAAAGAAATAATAAAGCGAAAAGCGCCAGACCTGAAGCTTCTTAAGTGGCTCCATCTGTTCAAGAATGCCGCGCGGTTTTATTTTTTTCAGCCGTCTTTCCACAAGCTTAGGATCATCCTTAGTAAAAACATAGAAAATGATAGCTGCCACTAACATTATCATGGAATAAACTTGCGCCAATCCTTGCCATCCCAGCCAGATTAGAAGTATTGGGGCACCAAAGTTTGTAAAAGCGGCACCGACATTACCAACCCCAAAAATTCCCAGAGCCGTGCCCTGTTTTTCCTGCTCGTACCATTGCGAAATATAGGCCACCCCTACTGAGAAACCACCGCCTGCCAGTCCTACACCAAGAGCAGCCAACAGATATAATTGATATGTACTTATCGATGATAATAAATATGTGGAAATTGCAGAAGCAATCATCGTAAGCGTCATAACAATCCGACCGCCATACTGATCAGCCCAAATCCCAAGTAATAAACGGCTAAGTGAACCTGTTAGAACAGGCATAGCAACCAGGATACCAAACTGCGTATCAGTTAGTCCCAAATCCTGTTTAATTTGCAATCCTAATATTGAGAAAATGGTCCATATTGCAAAACAAACTGTAAATGCAAATGTGCTTAGTGTAAGTGCTCTATTTTGGTCAGTTTTTGTAATTATCATAATAGCCTCCGCAGCCTATCAAACAAATGGGTGACTTTGACTTGTTTAAATTTACTTCTTGGCCTATTATCGCACTCACAGGGGATGTCTGACTTGATTCAAATCAAGGGTTCAAAACCATTTAAAAATGTAGGGATTTTCGTAAGTAATGAACTTACTGTCAGAGTTTAATCATTTTAAAAAACCACAACTATTCGAAAAGCTTTCTGAGGAAAGCCAGAAAAGAATACTTGAGTGTTCAGTCTTAAAGAAATATGAAAAAAATAGATTACTCGTTCAGCAGGGTGATACACCAAAATTTGTTTATTTGGTAATGAGTGGATCATTAAAAACTTTTCGGATTAATGATGAAGGCGGAGAAGCCACTATCAGAATGCTTGAACCCGGTGACACTTGTATGGAAGCAGTTATGTTTATGGGGGGACCTTCACCAATTAATGTACAAACTTTAACAGAATCTGAAACACTATTAATCCCCGAGCGAATAATTAAAACTCTCGTTTTCGAGGACACTCAATTTTCTGTAAATCTATTAAGGATTGTAACACGCCATTATAAAAACGCTATGCATCAGATAGATGCTATGAATATTAAATCCCCTCTTCAGCGGATAGGCTATTATTTTTTGCTTAAGCATATTGAGCAAGGTAATGAAAGTCTGGAATTCAAGCTCCCCTTCAAAAAACAAATGGTGGCAAATTATCTGGGCATGACACCAGAAACGTTTTCACGGTCCTTAAAGCAAATGAGGAGTATGGGGGTCACAGTTGAAGAAGATAAAATAAGTTTAAAAGATGCACGTAGTCTTTGTCTTTTCTGTGATTCTGATACAGCTGCATTATGTGCAGATCATAACAAAGAAGATTGTCAATTTTGCCTGCTACATTAAAGTAATAAATTAACAACCTTCTTTATTTTCTGATTTATATCTTTCTCTTTATTAGAAACCCGCACCCAACTGGACCCATAATTTCTTTCGTCCCGGAATGTTTGCAGTGCCGTTATAATCAGCATATTTAAGAAGAACATTAAGACTTTTAATTGGCCCTAAATTCAGGTTAGTAAAAGTTTTTCCGACTGATAAATCAAGCTCATTTCCAAAATCACCACTCAGAGATTGATCATCATCAAATTTGTGATAAACAGTGGTGATCACCAGTCCATCAATCAGATTATTAACTCCTGAAATTTTATATGCTGCGCTTAGATAAAGGTCCCGCAAGCCACTTATTGGGGTAGCTAAAAACGTATCAGCCCAACCGTTAAATTTATGAAGCGTCGCCAGTGGGGTTTGAAAGGCCGCAGCGCCATCACTTCCCAACACCTCATATCCTGCATTCAGAGTAAATCCATAGCCTGAAACAGAAGGCGAAATATGATAATAGGTTTCAGAGAATGATAATGGATTATTGGCATTTTCACTTTGAGTGGCAATTTCAGCTTCATAGGAAAAATTCCAGTCAGCATTAACAGGCAAAGTACCCGTTGCCCTTAAACCAAAAGTTTTTGAAGATTGCGACGCCAACTGTTTGAATTCTATCCAGTATCCATAACCAACAAGTTTAAGTTTTTTGCCCAAGCTATAAGCAGCATTAAAAACGTGAATATTGGCGTCTAGATCACCTAATGGATGCTTATTGCCCTGAATACGGTTTACATTATAACTATAGAGATAAAGCCATTCGACATTTTTCAGACTGTTATTTTTAAACTGAACGGCGTCCAGTGTTTGATCGTTTTGCCGCCAGTCAACCGAACCGATAAAACGTTGATTATCAAGATCGATCTTCTGACGACCAACGGTAAGTTTGCTTTTTGGTATTCCATTCCATGACAACCAGAACTGGTTGAATTCAGCGCCGTCAGGATCGACGACGACCGGATAGGTGGTCCTGCCATTGACAGTATCATTAAATGTATCATTTCCAATATGGGTAATAAACTGTCCTTCAGCCAACGCCTGGAACCCTTTAAATTCGCCCGTTTTAAAACCAATATTCGCTCGTATTGTTGAGGCATTTGCATTTTCAAGCGGGAAGTTATCCTGTTCCACATGCTCATACCGGTATCTTAACTGGCCAAAGAGCGAACCATTTTTAATCAGGTCTTCAATATCGCTTTCTGCCAGCGCCTTCCCGGTTCCGAATGCATAAAGCCCAACAAAACCAATTAAGGCAGGAGACAATAGTTTATTTAAATTAGTCATTTAATTTCACCGCTTTGAATAAATATAATATTCTTAGGATGTATGAAACGGAGAATTCCACCTTGATTCTAATCAAGCGAATATTCTAACTTAGCCGAATAGCTGTTAAAAAATACCCGGCAGGTTAAATATTTAATATGGAACAATTCATGTTAAGAACCGGACATACTGATTGCATTAAAGACCCAGGATTGAAAAATATCGCTGGCTCTCCCCTATTAAAGGATAAATTTCATTAGTCAGAGGTATAAAAATGCTATCAGAAATTCTGGATTTCAATATTATCGTTTTAATTACTGCTGCATTTGGAGCAGGTATATTGAATACAATTGCGGGCGGTGGGACTTTCCTGACTTTTCCGGCATTAGTTTTTACCGGGGTTCCACCTGTTGCAGCTAACGCTACAAGTGCCGTTGCAGTGTTCCCGGGATATCTCGGAGGAGCTGTCGGTTTTGGAAGTGAGTTAAAAGCATTTGACCGGTCAATTCTGATCCGTTTGACAGTAATAACGATATTAGGCGGAGCACTTGGATCAGGACTGCTTATTGTTTCTTCAAATCAAGCTTTCTCAATAGTTGTACCATTCTTACTGCTATTCGCCACAATAGTCTTCCTTTTCAATGAGGACATTCGTCGCTGGACTACACAACACAGGAATCTCGTTTCTCCATATGGCTCTGTTGGAATATTCTTAATGAGTATTTACGGCGGATATTTTAATGGTGGATTGGGGATTGTATTCCTTGCTTTATTTGCACTATGGGGAATGGAAAATATCCATCAAATGAATGGACTTAAAAGCGGACTTTCATTCGCACTTTCAGCTGTCTCCGTTTTAATTTTTTCAATAGGCAGTATGGTGGAGTGGTACGAAGCTTTGGTTATGATGATCGCCTCTACGGCTGGTGGCTATGTCGGCGCACCTATTGCAAGAGTTCTTCCCAAAACCATGATAAGATTAATAATAACCCTGGTCGGTTTTACTATGAGCGGGGTATTTTTCTGGCGACTCTTTTAATCAGCAATTTTTAAAAGAAAAGTGAAATTTAAATCACAACCACTTAACAGTATTTTCGACCACTTCTTTATTTATAACATCCCTAAACCAGTGCTTAAAGAATATTTATAGTATTCTATTAAAGCCGCTGAATTTAAATTGGCGTTATGGATCGAGATCAGGGCTTATGGATACTCATTATTTAATTTTCTGAAGAAACTAATTCAATATCCAATAAACTGGCTAGACCGCTTGGGTTTTGTATAAGATCAGCCAGGCTGTATTTATCCAGAGTTTTCAGGAATGATTGCAAAGCCTCATCAAGTATAGAGGTTAATTTACACCCAAGTTCCAGCCGACATTTTCCATCTGCCTGCATACAATCTACAAGAGCCAGATCAGGTTCTGTTTTCCTTACTATAGAACCAATATTTATAGCTGACGGTTCAATATTCAGCTTAATACCGCCATTATTACCTCGACTGCTTTTAATGCATCCGATATGCCCGAGGTGTCGGACCACTTTCATAAGATGTCCCTTGGATATATCGTAACATTCCGAAATTTCCTGAATTGTAACCAGCCTATCACCGGTCACCCCCAGATACATAAGGACACGAAGAGAATAATCAGTTTTTATTGTAAGGCGCATATTAATTTCTCATATTGTAAAAAATAATCTTTGGCAGAATAAACAAATCAAGGCTCTTTTTGCAGGTTTTAAATCCGTAACCACAAAGCAACTATAATACTGTATTCGAAATTTTCCAATTTTTCAAAAAAATATTTTAAATATTCTTTTGGCTTGAATATTTTCTCCAGATTGCTATAAAGAACTCAATGTAGGTGCTTTAACTTGAAAAAGGCATAATTATGGAAAATGTAAATTTAACTGCTTTGGAACGACGTAAAATTATCCAGCAGAATGCTCTCAACATGGGAATAAATGATGAATTTATCTCAAAACTGGTTGATACATTTTATGATCATGTTCGAAAACATGATCGGCTTGGCCCCATCTTTGATGACATCATCGGAGATAACTGGACCCCCCATCTACTCAAGATGAAATCATTCTGGTCATCCGTTGCAATGAACAGTGGCACCTATTCAGGACAGCCCGTCCCTGTGCACAGAAAACTGACCAATGTCAGGGAAGCCGATTTTGACATATGGCTGTCCCTTTTCGAAAAAACACTGATCGAAATTGCACCAACTGAAGAAGTCATTCCATATTTTATGGAAAGGGCCGCCCGAATTGCCCAAAGCCTGCAACTGTCTATGTTTGGTGTACCTGAACTAAGACAGGGAAGACTGTAAAATGGATTTAACACTGCATAACGGCATTGCTGGAATCTGGGCGGGTGTTTCCCTAGGAGGAGCGCTGATCGCAGCACCGGCAAAATTTACGGTGGCATCATTAACCCTCCCTGTTGCACTTGAAGTTGGAAGGGCCCAGTTTCACTGGACCGGAATGGCGGAAATTGCGCTATGTTTATTGCTTATTGGCAGTCTTTTTCGCTTTAAAAAGCCTCAGTGGTATTGGATAGCCCTACCGGTATCCATTCTTGTCATCCAGCAATTATTTTTAATGCCGCTGCTTAATGAAAGAACCGACCTTATTACCGCCGGCGGTGCAGCATCCCCAAACAGTATTCATGTCATTTATATTGTATTGGAGATCATTAAATGTCTTTCACTGGCCTTACTGGCCATTGGTTATTTTAAAATTGAAAATCACGACGAAAATAATCAGGAAACCTGAAAATGAGTAAAACGCCAAAATTGCCCGATATTGTAAAACCCTATTTCAAAACCTCTCTTTTCAATTATCGATCAGTCCCTGAAAAACTGCTGAGTGATCATAATCTGAAGAAAGGAACCTGGGGTCTGCTCTGTGTTGAAAAGGGTGAAGTCAGATATTTTCTGGCAGAACAGAAAAAGCCTTTGTCTTTGCTGACTGAAGGCGACTGTCAGGTAATTGAATCTCAAGTGCTCCATTATATCCGGCCCTCAAAGGATGCGGAATTTTATATCGAATTTTACAAATAAAAAATTGAATCGGAAGACGTAAAATGGTTTCAAATCTGACACAAAAGGAGAGATATCTTGCTATTTATATATCGGCAGCTTTAACCATGATTGGCTTGACCATCGGTATAGCGGGTAGGGAAGATATTCTTGGCATTCATGGTGCCCTGATTGCCGTTATTGGGCTGGCACTGATTTTTATTATAGGAAACTCCTATTATGAGCCGCAACCGGATTCATCTAATTTTAAAAAATATTTTGATGACACAACCAAAGCTGGCATCATTTTTTCCATGTCATGGCTGGTTTTTGCAGCCTTTATTGGTGACTGGGTTGCCTGGCTTCTTGTTTTTCCGGAAGCCACCTTTGATGCAGGGTGGGCAAGTTTTGGCAGGCTTCGACCCGTTCATACAACTGGTGTTATTTTCGGGTTTGGTGGCAATGCTTTGATCGCGACTTCTTTTCATGTCGTCCAAAGGACGACAAGGTCCCGGCTGCCGGACCAGCTTAGCCCATGGGTGGTCATTATCGGCTATAACATATTCTGCCTAGTGGCAGTCACTGGTTATTTGATGGGGATTACCTCGTCCAAGGAATATGCAGAGCCTGAATGGTATGCTGACTTACTTCTATTGGCAGTATGGGTGCTTTATTTTGTACTTTATTTAAGAACGCTGGCCCGCAGACAGGAACCTCATATTTATGTGGCAAACTGGTATTTTCTGGCCTTTATTATCGTTGTCGCAATCTTGCACATTATTAACAATCTGGCAGTGCCCATTTCACTTACCCATGCCAAAAGCTATACCATTTTTTCCGGTGTTCAGGATGCCATGACCCAGTGGTGGTATGGGCATAATGCGGTAGCGTTCTTCCTCACCTCGGGGTTTCTCGGCATGCTTTACTATTATCTTCCCAAACGTGCCGGGAGGCCCATTTTTTCTTATCGTTTATCTATAGTAAGCTTCTGGGGTATCACTTTTATGTATATGTGGGTCGGATCACATCACTTGCACTATACTGCATTGCCGCAATGGGTACAGACACTTGGGATGTCATTTTCAATAATGCTTCTTGTTCCTTCATGGGCTTCCGCGGGGAATGCCCTTATGACACTTAACGGCGCCTGGAACAAGGTGCGTGATGATGCAACGCTCCGCTTCATGATGATTGCGGCTGTGTTTTACGGTCTTTCAACATTTGAAGGATCATTTCTGGCCATTCGGCCTGTCAATGCCCTTTCCCATTATACCGACTGGACTGTGGGTCATGTCCATGCCGGGGTATTAGGATGGGTTGCAATGATCGTATTTGGGTCATTTTACACTTTGGTCCCCTGGCTTTGGGGCAAAAAAACAATGTATTCAACAAAACTAATTGAAGTTCACTTCTGGCTCGCTCTTATCGGAACGCTGATCTATGTCTTTGCGATGTGGAATTCAGGCATTATTCAGGGGCTGATGTGGAGAGCCTATAATGAGGACGGCGCCCTTGCCTATTCCTTTATCGAATCCGTTGCAGCGATGAAACCCTATTATTATGCCCGGGCTATTGGTGGTTTCCTGTTTCTGACAGGAGGCATAGTCTGTTTTTACAATATCCTGAAGACAATTCGATCAAAGGCGCGGGAACAGGTCAAACAGCCTGACCGGGCACCGGTTCCAACAGCAGCTGCTGAAACACAGAGGGCATAAAAATGAGTGAAAAACACAGAAAACTTGAACGAAGTGCCATGGGGTTTGTGTTTGCCATTATCCTTGTCGGTTCAATTGGTGGAGCCGTTGAAATTGCCCCTCTTTTCACCATTGATGAAACAGTGGAAGAAGCCCCTGATATGCGCCAGTACACACCATTGGAACTGGCAGGCCGTAATATTTATATCAGAGAAGGCTGCTATGCCTGTCACTCACAGATGATCAGAACCCTCGAAGATGAGGTGGAACGCTATGGCCATTATTCACTTGCAGTAGAATCCAAATATGACCACCCTATGCTATGGGGATCAAAAAGAACAGGACCCGACCTGGCAAGGGTTGGCGGAAAATATTCTGATCAGTGGCATGTTACCCATCTTAACAATCCACGCGATGTTGTCCCCCAGTCAGTAATGCCATCTTATTCCTGGCTGAAAACAAATGATCTTGAATATAGGGACATAAATCTTGATCTGACAGCCCTTAGTAAAGTCGGCGTTCCCTACACACTGGAAATGATTGATCACGCAGTGGATGATCTTTATGCACAGGCCAATCCGGATTCAGTTAAAGTTGATGGCCTGCTCGAACGCTACGGCGAAAAAACAACCATAAGATATTTTGATGGCAATCGCAGCAGCGTGACGGAGATGGACGCAGTTGTCGCCTATCTTCAGATTATCGGACGACTGACAGATGTATCCGAAATCTCCGATTTATCTCTACCGAGAAATCCTGGAAAGAAGGAGTAGAGAATGGACATTAATCATCAGACCCTGGTCGCAATATCAAAATCATACGGATTATTTTACATGATGATCGTTTTTATCGGTGTGACAATCTATGCCTACTGGCCTTCCAATAAAAACAAATTCGATAAAGCCGGAGAAAGTATTTTGGAGGATGAAGATAACCATGTCTGAGAAGAATATTGATGAATACTCGGGCCGTGAAACAACCGGGCACGAATGGAACGGTATTACAGAACTGGACACTCCGATACCAAAAGCCATATGGGTATTCCTGACAGTGGCCACAGTATGCGCTGTCATTATGTGGATATTGCTGCCCAGCTGGCCGCTTGGTTCCACTTATACCAAAGGACTGCTTGGGGCCGATGAACGAGAAACAGTAAAGAAAAACCTCACACAGGCTAATTTGGTCAGAGAACCCTGGGAAGTCAGGATGGCAAAGACAGATTATTCGGATCTGAAAAATGACAATGAATTAACAACCGTGATTATGCGCAACGGCAAAAGGCTGTTTGAGGATAATTGTGCGATGTGTCATGGCCTTGATGCTAAAGGCGGCCACGGATATCCCAATCTTATTGATAAACAATGGTTATGGGGTGGTGACCCGGCCACAATATTGGAGACAATCAGCATCGGTATTAATTCCGGCCATGTTGACAGCCGTGCAAGCGAAATGATGGCGTTCGGACGGGACGGCATTCTTAATGTCGAGGATAGGAAAAATGTCATTTATTTTGTTCAGTCTTTATCCAACAATAATATTTCAAAAACTGTAGGCGATGAGGTCATAGCCGCAGGGGCAAAGCTTTTCTCTGAAAACTGTGCAGTCTGCCACGGAGAAAATGGTAAAGGCCAAACCGAGCTTGGCGCGCCAAACTTAACAGACCCGTTCTGGATATATGGAAATGACTACGAAACTATATCATCCGTATTAAGGGATGGACGTCAGGGGGTCATGCCGTTCTGGTCTGAACGCCTAAGTCTGCCGGAAAGAAAAATTTTATCCTTTTATATATTGAAGCTGGGAGAGACAGACTGATCACCAGGAAGAAAATAGCTGCCTTGTCGAACATTCTATTCATCTGTTTGAACTCAAAAGTATTTTGGTCATTTGCCGGGATACTGGTTCTTATGCTCGTGATCGGGGCTAATATTCATCTTGTGTATGTTTCGGTCAATTCGCAGCCAGCATGCGTGGCTCACTATAAATCAATTGATGAAGCCGGGAACGCATACAGAGCGGCGAGTTCTAGTTGTTAAAATGATCAAAGGACAAGCCATAAAACAGGGTGACAAATTATGAACACTAAACAAGCAGAGGTACAGTTCGTAAATCCGAGACGCAAATTTACGAAAAACATGGAATGGAATATTCCTTTCAGATGGCTATCCGCCGGATGGGCCGATCTATGGTTATATCCAGCCACCAGTTTACTTTACGGGTCATTTATCTTCTTATTGTCTGTCCTGGTTATCTATGTTCTTTTTATTATCAATGCCGAATATCTCATATTCTCGGCCTTTGCGGGGTTTATGATTATAGGCCCTGCTCTTGCTCTCGGGCTCTATGAAAAAAGCCGACGAATTTCAGAAAGAGAGACCGTTTCTATGGCTAAAATGCTGTCAATCCGGGGAAAAACTCTGGGGCAGATATTATTGATCGGCGTTGTCCTCGGTCTAATTATGGTGATGTGGTTACGGGCTGCCTTCCTGCTTTATGCACTTTTTTTTGGTATGGTACCGTTTTCAGGATTTGACCATATAATCAGTGCCGTGTTCTCAACTCCCACTGGTTGGGCTTTACTGGTTGTCGGTAGTGCCGTTGGCGGGCTTTTTGCGTCCTTTTCTTTTGCGGTCAGCGCTTTTTCCATTCCCATGTTGCTGGATAAAAAAGTCGATGCCTTTACAGCAATGGGAACAAGTATGGCCCTTGCCTGGCATAATATGAAGGTTGCTATAGTCTGGGGGTTTATTGTTTTAACATTATTCCTTCTGTGTCTGGCAACAGGTCTGTTTGGATTAGTCATTATTTTTCCATGGCTAGGCCATAGCACATGGCATGCTTATAAGGAGATAGGCTGCTAACAGGATAAAAAAAATTAAATAACGATGTTTTTTCCTTAAATTTTAAATCCAATTTGGCTATCATCATGAAAAGAAATTCATATGTATATTAAATCTATTCTAAATAAAATCCCCGATACGCTTTATACCATAAGTGACAATGCGCCCTTAATAGACGCTGCACGAATTTTATCTGAAAAACATAACGGGATTGTCGTTGTCTGTAGTAATGACGGCTCTATGGTCGGAATAATCAGCAAAACAGACATTGTCCGCCAGATAAGCCATTGTCATGGCAATAGTTGCACAACAATGGCGGATAAAATAATGACCCGGGATATTATATTCTGCAAAACAGACAGCTTGTTATATGACGTTTGGGAAACCATGAAAGAATCCGGCATCACCCATGTTCCTGTAATAGATGAAAATAACGTCCCGATTGCCGTTTTAAATGCCAAAGACACCCTTCATGAACTTCTTAAAGATGCACAGTACGAAGAGGCGCTTCTAAAAGACTATGTCGTGGGTATTGGCTACAGATAACAGGACCTGATTTCAAAAACCCGCCCTTCCATAGACTGGCTCATCATTAAACACGAACCTAACTATATTTTAAAAAGGAAATTATTTATGGAATTAACTTTACCAATTTTACCTTATGAAACTGATGCTTTAGCACCTCATATTTCTGAAGACACTGTAAAAACGCATTATTACAAACATCATCAGGGATATTTAACAAAAGCTATAGATCTTACGAAAGGCACCAGCTTAGAAAAACTCAGCCTGGAAGACATTATTCTAAAATCACGCAATAATAACCAGAAATTATTCAATTTAACGGCCCAGGTCTGGAACCACACCTTATATTGGAATTCAATGTCACCAAATGGTGGGCAAAAACCTGCCGGTGCATTGGCAACTCAGATTGAGAAAGATTTTGGCTCTTTTGATCAATTTATTAAAGAATTTAAGCAATGCAGCGTTGACAAATTCGGCAGCGGATATGCATGGCTTGTATTCCAGAATAACAGGCTGGAAATTTTAAGCGGCGATGATGCGGAAATACCGGTTGTCGAATTAAATCAGGCACTTTTAAATATTGATGTTTGGGAACATGCTTATTATCTAGACTATAAAAATGAGCGAAACAGATATGTGGATATTTTTTTCGAGAAACTTGTGAACTGGGAGAATGCCTCCAAGCGATTTAAAGAAGTGATCAAAAAATAATAAGTAATTTTAGCAATCTTATTCCCCATCTCTCTTACTGGTGGGGAATTTTTCCTGTCTAAGTTAATGAAACCATTTAAAATATTTGCGGAAGAGGGATTCTGGTTTCATCAATATGACGCAAGGAAAGAAGATGAAACCAGAACCTGCTAATTTAAAAGCCAAGAAGTTAGTTACTGTTCCACCTCTAAGTTGATGGGATTAACCTCTGATAAATGAATCCATAAGATGCCACCGAAACCCCGTTGAAAATGCTCCTCTCTAACTTCAATGAATCTAAAAATTGATGAGCGTATTTGTTGCTCAATAGTCCACTTCCGAGCTGAAGGAATATAAGCTATTCCTGAACGGGATTGCCCCCTAAAACGCATTGTACCAAAAAATACGGGATGGGATTCACTGTATACACCTGATTTCCTGGAATACTCGTATGCGCTTAATAGCGAAAGCTCACAGTTTTTGCCCAGATGTTGTTTGCTAAGTCGCTTGGGGACTTGGATAATCTTCGTAACAATATCCAACACATATTCATCACCAGCCTTTGCAGTCAATTCAGAACGATTGGGAATAGAATTTTCAGAAATAAAATAGGAGGATTTACAAGCTATAATTTCAAGAATAGTTATGTCCGGCACTTGGGCCTTTGTGTTTAGTTTTCTAATCATATATTCCAGCCGTAAATGATTATACAATTGTACCTACCGGATTGATTATACAATACTCTCATTCACCCAATTGCAGGAGCGTCATAGCATAACCATCCTGCTGAGGATAGTGCTCACAATATAAGAACCCACTATCATAACTTAAAAGCCATTCATAGGGATTAACTTCACCAAAAGCGTGAACATTCTGCTTAAAAGGAGCCTTGTCAAGATGGGGCAATAGGGCCCCTTCTTTTAGGTATAATCTAGGCATTTTTCTGCCCTTGACCGGATATCTCAATCTTCCGTCCTTGCTGAATATAATCGCGATCGGCTCTGATCTGAGTTCTACATATTTACGGGCCATTGCTTCTTTGCTGACCCCATAGATTCTCGCCAGTTTGACAACCTCCTCCAGACAGGCAAAGGCCTCCAGAGATCTTTTTATCTGTCTTGATGGCATCAAAAGCTCCGAGGCAAAACGGTTCGCTTCCACTTCCTGTTTTTCAAATCCGGTTAACTGTCTTTTTGCTTGCCCTCTCAAAGAATTTATATCATTTTTACTACACCAAAACCCTTGCGCTGAGGTTTCCTGATGAGCAGGGTTTAAATAATGGCCAAGCTCATGGCCGATGGTAAATCGTCTCCTGGCTTTCCCTGATCTTTTATTGACGAGTATTGATCCGGCATATCTGGAGGGTGTTGTGACGAGAGCCCCTTCAATATTATTCAGGCGTTCATATTTAATTTCATGGATATCAAGACAATCCGCCAGATACCCAAGATCTACTGCCCCATCAGGAAAACCCATCTGACGATGGATCTCTCTGGCAATCCTGACCGGGTCGGGCCCGGCTTCCTCAATTTCCATGCGGTCAAGCAACAATCATCCAGCTTTTTGTCTGTTTTTCTGGGCAAGCAAGGTTTTCATCATACCGTCCAGGATTTCTCTCTCACGGGCATCCAGCTTACGTGCCTCACGAAACATCCGTGCCAGCTGCAACTCATCATCGGTACCATCAATATCCTCCCCCACAAAAAATGAAACCGTTGTATCAAAATGATTCGCCAGTCTGCGCACAAGATCCATGGCCGGATTGGTGGTTCTTTCTTTTTCCAACTCCCAGATATGGGCTTTGGATACTCCGACAGCGTCAGCAACCATTTGCAGGGATTCTCCTTTATTTCTGCGCAGTTCCGCAATACGGACACCTAATGACATGTTCACTCTCCTACCAATGTTTTTTTGATCTTACGGTTTTATATAACAGAATGTTGACATATTCAAACGTTTTCTTTATCTTACGATATTGTAACGACAATAAATATAGAGGGTATTCTTTATGACGACTAACAACATTTACCATCTGCCTATCAATGACCTTAAACCCTATAAGAACAATGCACGCACTCACAGCCGTAAACAAATCAAACAGCTTGTGAGAAGCATAAAAGAATTTGGCTTTACCAACCCGATTTTGATTGATGAGGATAACAGGATCCTTGCCGGCCACGGCAGGGTATTAGCAGCTAAAGAAATGGGTATGACCGAGGTTCCCTGCGTACGGCTTGATCATATGTCGGAAGCGCAGAAGCGGGCCTATATTCTGGCCGATAACAAACTGGCGCTGAATGCCGGCTGGGATGAAGAGCTGCTGGCCGAAGAACTTGGGTTTCTACTCAGTGATGATGTAAGCTTTGATGTGGATGTGACTGGCTTTTCCATTTCTGAGGTGGATATGATTATAGAGGATAGCCATAAACAGGAACCTCATGATCCGGCTGATGATCTGCCAGTATCTGATAAGGGCATGATCGTTGTCAAACAGGGTGATCTCTGGCAACTCGGCCCTCACCGACTGATCTGCGGAGACAGCCTGGACCCCGAATGTGTCGCCGCCCTTATGGACGGTGAAAAAGCACGTATGGTGTTTACCGACCCTCCCTATAATGTGCCCATTGACGGGTTTGTCGGCGGCAAGGGAAAAATCAAGCATCATGAATTTGCCATGGCGTCCGGGGAACTGACAGAAGATGAGTTCATCACTTTTCTTAAAACAGCTTTTAAAAATCTGACCGGCCATAGTATGGATGGGTCCATCCACTTTATCTGTATGGACTGGCGGCATATGAAAGAAATTGAAGCCGCTGGCAGAGATGTTTATTCGGACCTTAAGAACCTGATCATCTGGGTTAAGGATAATGGCGGTATGGGTACCTTCTATCGTTCGCGTCATGAACTTATCTTCGCCTTTAAACAGGGAATGGCCGACCATATCAACAGCTTTGAGCTGGGCCAGCATGGCCGCTACCGCACCAATGTCTGGGAATATAAGGGGGTCAATACCCGTAAAGCCGGGCGGCTTGATGAGCTGGAGTTACATCCCACCGTCAAACCGGTTCAGATGATTGCCGATGCCATTAAAGATGTCTCGGGTCGTAATGACATTGTCCTTGATCTTTTTGGCGGCTCGGGGTCCACTTTGATCGCTGCTCATAAGACGGGTCGCCAGGCTCGACTGTGTGAACTTGATCCTCTCTATTGTTCCCGCATCATAAAACGGTACGAACAATACGCCAAGGACGAGGCCATTAAGATTGCTTGTGGTATCAGTTCATCGCCATATTTCTCCCAGGCCGCGGAGTAACCTTATGGATAAAAGACTCTCGAATCTGCCCACTAGCCTTGAAAATAATAATCAATCAAACCCAACCTATGAAGTCGGTTATAAAAAACCCCCTGTTCATACTCAATTTAAGAAAGGCCAGTCAGGCAATCAAAACGGACGCCCCAAAGGGGCCAAGAATAAATCAAAGGATATACCCTCAACTCTACTGGCCGACCTGATCCTTGAGGAAGCCTACCGCGAAATCAGTGTCCATGAGGGAGATAAGACACTTACCATCCCAATGGTGAAAGCAGCCCTCAGATCACTGGCAATGAATGCTGCAAAAGGAAAACATTATTCACAAAGACTATTTCTAAAGCTCGTTGGCGAAACTCAAACGGCAATGGAAAACAAAAAGTTTCAGCTGTTCGAGGCTGTTATTGAGTATAAGCAGCGATGGAATGATGAAATAGACCGGGCTAAAGCCTGGAATCAACCAATTCCGGATCCTATACCCCATCCCGAACATCTTGTATTTGACCCAAGAACTGGCGATGTACGTTTTATCGGTCCCATGTCAAAAGAGGAAAAGAAAGAATGGGACCTCTGGGTTGCGCGCAAACTTGGATGGATTGATGAAATAAAAGAACTTGAAAAAGAATTAAAAGATACCAAAGATTGTAAACTTGCTAAAATTTTACAGGATGATATTGATCATATTTGGCAATTGATCGATGCTGTTCGAAAAATGTTACCCGATGATATTTTCATACCACCATCAACACTGGAATTTGTCAAAACCAAACCTGATTTATATGGTTTTTAGTACAAAGCAATAAAGTTTCTAATTCTGAAAAATGGCAATATTTTCCACTTTAAATTTACTCGACGGAGGTTTCTATACTTAACTTCTTAAAATACCTGTTCACTCATATTACAAAATATATTCGCATCTTAGTTTTTCTGCCCTTTGATTCTAATTAAAATCCTAAGTCAGTTAATCCAATAATCTATCATTATCAATCAGGGGTTTCGATGAAAAATTGGAACTAATTTTTACTTTCAAATGGCATGTAACAATTCAGCCATTGCTCTCAAATTCACTATTGGGATTTAAATGGCTGAACAAAGGTAGGATAGTTATACAACTAACTCCGCAATTTATATATTTTTAGATAAATTTAAGGTACTCAGTGTGTATTATACAAACCTAAGTTTGATATATTGTGAATGACTGCTATCGACCCAAAGCGGAC
>JAGREE010000049.1 GCA_020446675.1 Alphaproteobacteria bacterium
GGCCGATCATGGCGCAGCCGCCCATACCCCCAAAAAATCCGGTCACAACATTTGCAAGTCCCTGTGCTGAACATTCACGGCTGGCACCGCCGTGCGTTTCAGTCATTTCAGCCACCAGATTAAGGGTCAGCAGACTTTCGATCAGGCCAATTGCAGCGAGAATAAAGCTGTAGGGAAGGATAATTTTAAGCGTTTCCATATTAAACGGGACATCCGGTAATGAAAAAGCCGGCATCGCCCCTTTAATCGATGCAAGATCGCCGACCCGCGGGACATCAATATTCAAGACGATGACCAGGAAGGAAACAGAAGCAATAGCCATCAGCGGGGCAGGGATTGTGCGGGTAATTTTAGGGGTTGCCCAGATAACACCCATAGTCAGGATTACCAGACCAACAGTCATGTAAAGAGGAAATCCTGTCATCCATGAATGATTGCCCAGGTGATCCTCAACCTTAAACTGGTTGAGCTGGGCAATAAAAATCACGATGGCAAGGCCATTAACAAAACCAAGCATGACCGGATGCGGTACCATACGGATGAATTTCCCCAGTTTAAAAATACCGGCAAGAATTTGAAATATCCCCATTAAAATGACGGCCGCAAATAAATATTGAACCCCGTGGCTTGCGACCAGGGCCACCATGACAACGGCAAGGGCACCGGTCGCACCGGAAATCATGCCGGGCCGCCCGCCAAAGCATGCCGTAATCAGCCCGACAATAAAAGCGGCATATAAACCGACAAGCGGATGAACCCCGGCAACGAAAGAAAAGGCAACCGCTTCGGGCACCAGTGCCAGAGCAACGGTTAATCCGGATAATATTTCTGTTCGGTAGCGGGCGAACGTGCCAATTGACTGCGGTTCAATGATCGGCAGATCGGGGGCCGTTTTCATAAAAATTCCTTGATGTGTTTTTAAATGTAGCGGCGCACTATAAGGATGATAAATTTTTATGCAATGTATTAAGCCAATTAATTTTTTAGCCTAAAAAACAATTAACCCGCTAAGTTGGGCGCTTAGCGGGTTATATACCGGAGAAGGTAAAACAGTTTATATTATCGGGGAAGATAATATTTTACTTTTTTTATTTTTATTCCTCGCACTAATTCATATTTGCGCGAACTTCCGCGCGTAAATGATCAATCGGGATGAGATTGTCATTCACTTCTATATTCCAGAATGTCCAGCCATTACAGCTTGGGGCGTTTTGCACGCTTGCGCCGACCTGGTGGATTGATCCCTTGCTGTCGGCACTGATCAGGGTGCCATCGGCACGGACCTTGGCGGCATGACGTTTGCCGGGGCCGAATAATATTGTGCCGGGTTTGATCATTCCATTTTCAATTAGGGTTCCGAAGGCCACACGGGGCAGGGAGCGTTTGGCCGGTGTAATTTCTATAATATCACCTTCCAGCGGTTCAATATCTTTTATCCTGTCTGTTGCCAGCTTGATATATTTGTCTTCACGCTCAAGGCCAATAAAATGACGGCCCAGTTTTTTGGCGACGGCGCCTGTGGTGCCACTACCAAAGAATGGGTCAAGCACCACATCCCCCTTATTGGTGGAACTGAGCAGCACCCGGTATAAAAGCGCTTCCGGTTTTTGGGTGCTATGGCCCTTGTGGCCGTTTACTTTGAGCCGTTCACTGCCGGAACAGATCGGCAGCAGCCAGTCTGAGCGCATCTGAACATCATCATTGAAGGCTTTCATGGCTTCATAATTAAAGGTATATTTGTTAAATCCTTCGCCCTTGTTGCACCAGAGAAGAGTTTCATGAGCGTTGGTAAAGCGGGTGCCGCGGAAATTAGGCATTGGGTTTGATTTGCGCCAGACAATATCATTGAGTACCCAGAAACCGATATCCTGTATGATTGATCCGACCCGGTAAATATTATGATAGCTGCCAATCACCCATATGGTGCCGGTGTCTTTCAATACCCGGCGGGCGGCGGTCAGCCAGTTGCGAGTAAATTTGTCATAGGCATCAAAACCTGAAAACTGATCCCAGCTGTCATTAACCGCATCAACATGCGAATTGTCAGGACGATGAAGTTCGCCTTTTAGTTGCATGTTATAGGGTGGATCAGCAAAGATCACATCCACTGATTTTTCCGGTAAGCTGTTCATAAGCTCAATGCAATCCCCTTTTAGAATATTATCCAGCGGGAGACTTTTTTGGGCAGCTTTAGGAGCGGTCTTTTTCCTGGTAACCGCTTTTGGTGCTGCTTTTTGTTTTATGGTCATATTTTGTGTCATGACCGGAATCATGAATCATTTGGCGAATCGCGTCAAGCATTTTTTTTACTGGAATCAATCAGTTATATCATTTTGTTGAGTCATTAGGTCACGAATTGGGGCAAATGATTTTCGGTGAAAACGACTCGGACCCACAAGATTTAGTGCCTCCATATGTTCCCGGGTACCATATCCGGCATTGCGATCCCAGCCATATTCCGGGTGAATTTTTGCAAGTTTTTTCATTAAAAAATCGCGTTTTATTTTGGCAATTATCGATGCGGCAGCGATGGAAAGTGATTTTTGATCCCCTTTTATCACCGCCGTTGCGGGTGCTTCGAAATTGGGAAGCCGGTTTCCGTCGACCAGAATATGATCTACTTTACAGGGTAAATTTGTGACCGCCCGCTGCATCGCCAGCATCGATGCATGGAGGATATTCAGCGCGTCAATTTCCTCGAGGGTTGCTTCTCCAAATCCAAACTGTGCGGTAGCGAGGATAATGTCGTTCAGTTCTTCGCGCTTTTTGGCGCTCAACTTTTTTGAATCGTTCAGGTGGCAAGGAATATTGGCAGGATTAAGGACCACTGCCGCCGCAATGACCGGTCCGGCCAGCGGGCCGCGGCCCACTTCATCAACACCGCATATAATCCGCTCCGGTGCGCCAAACTCTCGTTCCAGCAAATAGTCGGGTTTCTCTGATTGCTTTTTCATAAGCAGACTATAAACTTCATCATAATAAAATAAAGAGTAATCATGAGCATCACGATAATTATACCGACCCTGGGATTTGATGACCGACTTGAACGGCTGCTGGCGCAGCTGCCGGATGATGTGGTGATTGTCAATGGCGGGCCGGAAACATACAGTTTTAAAGACCATATGATCATTAACACCAATCCGGGGCGGGGACTTCAGCTTAAAACGGGCGCTAATTTTGCCACGGGTGACTGGCTCTTTTTTCTTCATGGGGACAGTATTCTGACCGAAGGGTGGACAAAAACATTGGTGGAGCATATGGAAAACCATCCGGGAAAGGCGCTGGCCTTTCGCCTCCGGTTCGATGATGAGGGCTTTTATCCCCGCCTTCTGGAATATTGGGTGCGGTTTCGCTGCTGGGCTTTTGCGCTTCCATATGGTGATCAGGGCCTTTTTATATCTCGCGCGCTTTATGATGACATTGGCGGCTATACGGATATGCCATTGATGGAGGATGTGGACATTATCCGCCGTATTGGCCGGTCACGACTGAGACTGTCGGATCAGGTGATGATCACATCGGCGGAGAAATATAATAAATATGGCTATATACTTCGTATGTTCCGTAATGGCTTTTGTCTTCTCCTTTATGCGCTTGGGGTTGATTCGGCACTGATCAGGAAGATTTACTGATGCAAAACCATCTGGTGATATTTTTAAAAGAACCGCGGCTGGGTTGGGTAAAAACCCGTCTTGCCAAAGATATCGGCGCATTTAAAGCATGGCTTTTTTATCGGCGCACGGTCCGGGGGACAATCAAAAAGCTTGCCTCAGACAAATGGAAAACCACCCTCTGGGTAACGCCTGATCACTATCGGGGCGGATTTTTTGATCCGCGTCTGCCCATAATGCCGCAGGGGCGCGGCGATATCGGGGTGCGGATGCAGCGGGTGTTTGATCAGATGCCACCGGGCAGGGTGGTGTTGATCGGCGGCGACATTCCGGCGGTTCGGAAGCAACATATTGCCCGCGCCTTTAAAGCCTTAAAATCAAGCGATGTGACCTTCGGCCCCGCCACGGACGGTGGTTACTGGCTGGTTGGTATGCGCCGCCGCCTGGCGCGCATTGCCCCTTTTGAAAATGTGCGCTGGTCAAGCGAACATGCGCTTTCCGATACGGTGAATAACATTGACCTTCGCGCCCATGTCACCTTCACCGATATGCTCAGCGATGTCGACACAGCGGATGATTTATATAAAGAGATCGGCATTTCATAATATTTGACTCACTCCGGGTTTAGCTCCATTATATTTTTGTCAAAAATAAGGGAGAGAATTCATGACAAAAAAATCAGAAATTAAATCATCAAGCGGCAACAGACTGAACAGGCGCGAGGTGCTGGGGGCGGCGGCAACAGTTGCGGCGGCCGGGGTCTTTGCCAGCGGCGCCCGCGGACAGGCACCCGCCATGATGAGCAGCTATAAACCACGGGTGGTCGCGGCCAATAACGGGCACCGGCTTAAAAATGAAAAAGGCGAAACCGGGGTTGAAATCGCTTACCGTATGCTGACCGAAGGGGCGGATGTGCTGGATGCGACCATTGCCTGTGTCAATCTGCCGGAAAATTCAACGGAGGACAGCTCTGTCGGTTACGGCGGTCTGCCGGATGCCAATGGGGATGTGACGCTGGATGCCTGCTGCATGCACGGGCCACTTAAGCGGGCCGGTGGGGTCTGTTTTATTCAGGGGGTCAAAGCACCATCCCATGTCGCCAAGGATGTGATGATGAAAACCAATCACCATCTGCTTGCCGGGCAGGGGGCGACTGATTTTGCCCGCGCCAACGGGCATGAGATTGTCGGCGACCTGAACAGCGAATATTCCTTTAAACAGTATCTTGAATGGCGGGCACGGGTTGAGAAAGAAGGCGATAACCGCACCTTCGCCGAACTGAGCCCTGAATTTATTGATCAGAAAGGATTTGAAGTTGCCTATCAGATGGCGAAAGAAGGCCTGATCAGTATGGACCATCTTCATGGTACGATCAACTGTAACGCCATCAACCACAAGGGCGAGATTTGTGGCAACACCACGACATCGGGCCGCAGTTTCAAGGTGCCGGGCCGGGTTGGTGACAGCCCGATTTTGGGGGCAGGACTTTATGTGGATAATGAGGTTGGTGCCGCCGGTTCAACCGGGCTTGGTGAAATGAACCTTTATCACCTTTGTTCCTATCTGATTGTTGAAAAAATGCGTGATGGAATGCATCCGAAAGATGCGGGAATGTTTGCGCTGAACCGGGTTAAGGACAGCTCAATCAACAATCCCCGTTATGTCAATGACAAGGGGGAAATCGCTTTTAACCTGCAATTTTATATTCTGGATAAAAAGAACCAGTATGCCGGGGTTTCGATGCGCGGGGCCAAAGATCATTATTTTGCCGTAGCCGATGAAAATGGCGGCCGTCATGAAGTGATGGAAAGCATTTTCTGGGACGATTAGAATTTAAGTTGCCCCGTTTGCAGGGACCTGATTATTTTTCTTTCAGGCGGGGCATCATTTCCGCAAAATTGCAGGGCCGGAAGCGGATATCAAGCTGTTCGGCAAATATATGGTTCCATGCATCCTTACACGCACCGGGGGAACCGGGAACCGCAAACATATAAGTGCCGTTTGCAACGCCGCCGGTGGCGCGGCTTTGAAGGCTGCTGGTGCCGATAATTTTAAAGGAAATAGCGCGGAATATTTCCCCGAATCCTTCAATTTCCTTATCATAAAATTCATGAAAAATTTCAGGCGTTATATCGCGGCCGGTCAGTCCGGTTCCGCCGGTCGAAATAATGACCTCAATTTTATCATCGGAAATCCATTTTTTAAGCTGGGCGCGAAGGGCGTCTTTATCGTCCTTAATTATGGCGCGATCGGCCAGGATATGGCCCGCATTTGTAAGCTTATCGACCAGCACCTGTCCGGAAATGTCATTTTCCAGACCGCGACTGTCAGACAGGGTTAGGATCGCTATATTTAAGGGTAAAAATTCCCTGTCATGATCGATTGGCATAGTCTTCTGCTTTATTATTATTGTTATTTTCAGCGGATTTCGTTTTATCCTGCGGTGTATAGATAGGCCATTTTCCTTCAGCAACATAATCAAGGGTCGGGGTTTTCTGGCCCATACGCATCCGGTAAATCCACATGTTTGAAAGGACCCTTTCAATATAAATTCTGGTTTCCCGTGCCGGTATGCTTTCAATGAACAGTAGCGGATCATCCTGGAAGTTGGTTTGTTTGACCCATTTCTGCATATTTCCCGGCCCGGCGTTATAGGCAGTCAGGGATTTAAACAGATTATTTTCCGCAAACTGTTCCAGCATGGTTTTCATATATTTCTGACCCAGATACATATTGTAGCGGGGATCATCCAGCTTGATGCGACGCAGTCTGCTGTTTTGGGACATATCCCCGGCGGCCCCCATCATTAATTGCATCAGGCCGCGGGCACCAACCCCGCTTTTGGCCCAGCTGTTAAAGCCGCTTTCCTGACGGATCATGCCAAATAAAAGGGCTTTATCAAGTGTATATCCCCCTTCCGGTGTAATATAGGGGATGGGGTAGAGGGTGCTGTCCAGTGCGGCGATGCGTTTTTGTTCTTCAACCCGGCCGATGCGAAGCTGTGTTGCCGCAAGACCAAGGCGTGCTGCAAGCCCAAGCAGCGCCAGATGCTGACTGTCCCGTGTCTGGCTCCAGGCGTTGGAAAGTTCCTGATCGGCGAGGGTATTTTCCCCGACCTGTGCAAGGGCAATGGCGCGGTGAACGCTTGAAAGGTCGCGCAGTTCCCGATAATCCCTTTCGGTAAATTCCGGTGCGGTCCAGTCTAGATCAACATCAACACCAAGCTGACGGGCGGCAAGAATGCCATAAAAGGTCAGTTTGAAGGACGCCGCTTTTTTAAGAAGCGGGCTTACTTTTTCCGGCTGACGGCAATTCAAGTAAGCGCGTGCCGCCCAAAAGGCACCGGCTGCCGCCGTCCAGTCACCGGCGACGGCGGAATTGGCCACATGTTCAAAATGTTCGGCCGCGACCGCACAATCCCCAAGCCGCCAGGCGGCAAGCCCGGCGATCCAGTCCGCCTGCGAAATATGCTCGCGCGACCGGCTGGCAAGCTGGGCCAGGGCAAAGGCCTTTTCATCAAAATTGGTCAGGTAATATTCATTGGCAATACGTGAAAGGTGATTGTCAATTTCCTGACTGGTCAGAAGGCCGCGTTCGGTAAAGGCCCATAATCTTTTTTCGGCGCGGGCGGCGTTATGCTGTCGCAGATAACGGTTGATAACACGGTTCAGTTCGGCCACATCAAGGCGTTCCTGACGTTTTCGAAGCTGGGCTTCTGTCGGCTCGCTCGGCTCCTGTTTGGCCTCTTCGGCGGCGGCAATTTGGGCGCGTGACGGGGGTTTCGGCTTTTCAGCAGGGAAGGAATATGCCGTTCCGGTCATTGGCTGCAGGATGCCGGTAGCATTGCCGCCATTTTTACGTTTGGCAAGATCGTAAATACGCTCAGCACCGGGAAGGTCACCAAAATTTTCCATCCAGACTTTAAGTTCGTTAACAGTTGATGTATAGGCCGTTGCGTGCATATAGCGCTGATACCAGACATGGCCCATCAATATCGGGTTGCTGATATTTTTGATGGCACGATCCGCCTGTTTCCAGCGGCCACGATTCTGTTCATAAAATATGGTTCGGTAATTTTCGACATCTTCCGCGCTGAGCGGTGAAAGATTAAGCAGGTCCGCATAACTGTCCTGTGCCCTTGACGGAGCAACGCCCAGGCAGGCAAAAAGGATGAGAATTCTGAAATACAAACTGATTTTAAACATACTATTTACTCTCTTTACTCTCTAACCGTTCCTTGATCTGAAGCAGGTCATGCCACGCCTGCTTTTTAAATTGCGGCTGACGCAATAAATAAGCCGGGTGGAAAATCGGTATCATCGGGACCTTTTGATCGCCGAGTTTGTATTCAACCCATTTTCCGCGCAGTTTGGTGATTCCCGTCTGGACATTAAGCAGGGCACTTGCTGATGTGCCGCCAATCAGGATTATCATTTTGGGGTTGAACAGTTCAATATGACGCCGGACAAAGGGAAGGCACATGGCGCATTCCCCGTCGGTCGGCTTGCGGTTGCCCGGTGGCCGCCAGGGCAGCATATTGGTAATATAGAAATCATTTTCCCGGTTCATATTGATGGCGGCAAACATCCGGTCAAGGAGTTGTCCGGCCTGCCCGACAAAGGGTTTTCCGATCCGGTCTTCATCTGCACCGGGGGCTTCGCCGATCAACATGATATCACTTTGACTGTTTCCATCACAAAAAACCGTATTTGAAGCGGTGTTTTTAAGACTGCAGCCGTCAAAATCGAGAATCGCCTGCCTGAGGTCATCAAGCGTCATGGCGTCAGCGGCAAGTTTTTCCGCCATTTCTATTATTTCACGATTTGTTGACAGCGGCGCATTGGCCGATGATTTTGCGGACGTAGCGGTCTTAATAGTAACATCCTGATTTTGTTCATTTTTTTCAGAATATTGAAACCAGTTTACAGGGGTGTCAGATATAGTTTCATCAACGCCGCAATCCACATACCATTTGAGTGTGGCGACTGCATTAAAATCGGCAGATGGGTATTGTTCTATTTCCATATAGCAATTATATAACAGAGAAATTAAAAAATTAATTAGATTATGAATTCTTTTGTATTTTTTTATGTTGTCAGTAATATGCTGATAACAAGGCAATTTTAGGATAACATGGCTTAATGTCAGCACACTCGTCTAAAAAAGTTATATTCGCGGCACTATTTGGAAACTTTTTTATCTTTCTTAGTAAACTAGCAGCAGCTCTTTATACAAATTCGTCAGCAATGTTTTCAGAAGCAATCCACAGTATTGTTGATTGTGGAAATCAGGTATTGCTTCTTTACGGTATTAAAAAATCTTCCAGAAAAGCGGATCAGTATCATCCGTTCGGCTATGGCAAGGAACTTTATTTCTGGTCATTCTGTGTAGCGATGATGATTTTTGCCGTTGGGGCCGGTATTTCACTCTATGAAGGGATTCATAAAATTCTTGAACCCAGGGAAATCAGCAATATCAGGGTCAATTATATCGTCCTTGGTGTCGCGCTTCTGTTCGAAGCATATCCCTGGAAAATGGCTTATGATGAATTTAACCTGCGTCGTGGCAAGCTTAATTTCTTTGAAGCGGTCCAGAAAAGTAAGGATCCAAGCCTGTTTGCTATTCTGTTTGAAGATACGGCGGCTATGCTTGGCCTTTTTGCGGCGCTTATTGGTCTTTTCATCGGTGATTTTTTCAATATTCCAGAAGCGGATGGTTTTGCTTCTGTCATTATTGGTATTATCCTGGCGACAACGGCCTGTGTACTTGCATATGAATGTAAAGGGCTTTTGATCGGTGAGGCGGCCAGCTCGGAAATCGTGAGCAGTATCAGAAATCTGTTTCAGGGCAATCCGGCGATTATCAATGTTAATGAAATCCTGACCATGCATATGGGGCCTAATGATGTGCTGCTTAACCTCAGCCTTGATTTCCGGGACGACATAACGGCGGGGGAAGTTGAACGAACAATATCCGAATATGAGATCAAAATCAAAAAACTCCATCCCCGCATCCGCAGAATATTTATCGAAGTGCAAAGCCGCCAGGGCCATATCGCCAACCAGAAGCTTGGGTAACAGCGAGATTAATTCCATAAATTAAAAAGATTCATAAGAATATTTTGTTACTTGCCTTCATTTATCATTTGCATTATTGTGCATATATACAAATGAGGTGATATGATGAAAACGGAACAGGTGTTCAAGGCCCTGGCCGACCCGAACCGGATGAAAATTCTGAATATTTTATGCAGTCGGGACTGCGCGTGCAATGTGGGCGAGGTGGCAGGCTGCTGCACGGTTGATCTTTCGGTGGTCAGCCGTCATTTGGCAATCCTGAAAAATGCCGGAATTGTTTCGGCAATCAAGCGTGGCAAGGAAGTATTTTACCATGTGAACAGGACGGAAGTCGCCGCGCTTCTAAGACAAATTGCGGCAAATATCGAAAAACCATGTTGTTCATGAAAGGAGAAAAAAATGACAACAGAAGAAAAGGATGTAAATGAACAAAAACATTGTGACTGTGAAGGCGGTTGCGACTGTTCAAAATGTGACTGTAAATGTTGCGATGACTAATAAAAAGGCGCTTATCATCAGGCACGATGATAAACGCCCAAACCGTTTATAAAACGGCTTATTGGAAAATATAGTATAAAGGCTGCCGGGTTAAAATTCAATCCGACAGCTTTTTTATTTTAACGGGATCATTCGTCCTTTGGCGGCATTTCTTTCTTGAGATTAATGGCGGCAAGAAAACGGGCCCAGGGAAAATAGGGGCCGGGGTCCAGTTTGCGGTGAATTTCAATATTCGGGTTATCTTCTGCGGGCATCATGCGTGTATCAAGATCTTCATGACCCTGCACATATTTTAGGGAAGGATATTTGCTTTCCAGTTCCCTGACGAGCTTGATCAGTGCATTAATCTGTGCCTTCGGGTATGGTTCCAGCATCACCTGATGATCGGATTTATACCAGTCGGGATAGCGGCCCTTATTGACCAGTTCAATGCTTAAGGACCGTGAATTCCAGCCCGATGTGTGATTGGCGATGCGGTTATCGGGCACATATTGTTCAATGCTGCCATCACGGTCGATATAATAATGACCGGAGGCACCAGTGCCGCTTTCATAAAGGATACGTTCACCATATTCACGTGCTTCTGCCATATCGCTAAGTTCGGTTGCATGAATAACCACCAGATTGAGTTCATCCGTGGTCCGTGCATTCAGTTTCAGCCAGTAGGGCAGTTTATTATCGGCAATATCAAGCGGTTCATGATAGCCAAACCAGCCACAGCCGGAAAGGCTCAGGATGGCTAAAATGACACTGATAAGCCGCAATTTCATCTATCCTATCCCCATAGTTTTGGTGTCGGAAGACTGGCAATGCCGCCATCCGCATAATCCAGACCGTTTTCGATATCCTGCTTAAGGAAAAGCGGTCCGTCTATATCAACAAACTGGCAGAACTGACCGACCACAGAGCTAGGGGCCATACCAAGGGATGAGCCGGTCATATTACCGACCATAAGGCCTTTTCCGTCACGCTTGGCCAGCTTTACAATTCTAAGGGCATCCGTAAGTCCGCCACATTTATCAAGCTTAATGTTGATCACATCATAGCGTTTTGCATTTTCCTTATATT
>JAGREE010000050.1 GCA_020446675.1 Alphaproteobacteria bacterium
CGGGCATCGTAACCATTCCGATCGAGTATCCACCAAAAATGATCAATATAAAACCAATTATCGCCAGTGGAATTTTAAGTTTGAGATCCATCAGGCCAAGGGAGGAATCATTAATCTTTATGCTGTCAACGATCGCAATCAGGATCAATGCGGCGCCAACAATTATGAGTACTGTTTCTGCAGACATATTCTACAATTTTAGAAATGGCATAATGAGTATTTATTAAAGCCAAATTCAAAGAGCTATTCCGTGTTGTAAATTTACAATTTTCCCCTGCGCGCTTCCAACTCTGCTTTTATTTCTCGCGCCCGATCTTCGGTCAGGCTGTAATTCCACATCACCAAAATGGCCAATCCTGCCGTAAATGCCGGAATGACGATATCCGCAATTCGCAAATTGGTCATCGTTTCAGCTGTTTGCAGCGCTAAGGTTTGGTCAAATCCCACTATTTTTAAAACGGCTCCTCCCAGGACCAACGCCAATGCCTGGCCCAGTTTCACCATCCACCAATAGATGGCGCCAAAGGTTCCTTCTTTGCGGGGCATACCGTTACTCAATTCATCCAGGTCACACACATCTGCCGTCATACTCATCATGAGCGTAAACAAACCGCCAATGCCGAAGGACATTAAGGGAATGGGCATAAAGATCAAAAACGGATTGCTTGGGTTGAACCCCCACCACTTTAGCCCATACCCCACAATGGAAAGAGCGGTTGAAATGATAAAAGCTTTTCTCTTGCCCCATTTGCTTGCCATCCATGAAACAATGGGTATGATCAAAAATGCAGTGACCACGGCGCTGACGGTGGAAAACCACGCCGGCCAATTACCGGCAAGGCCGTAGTCGCCCTTGAACATGTAGAAGACAATGATGAAAAAGCTGAAGGACGCCACCATTTGAAACCCGTTGAAGACCAAAAATGTAGCACCGCACAACTTAACAAAGGGCTTGTTCTTACTGACCTGGACAATCCCCTGGAAAAGGTCTTTCAAATTGGAAAACAACGTTTTAAAAGAAATTTCTTTCCGGTTCGCCATGTGTGAGGCATCAAGCCCTCTACAGAAAATTGCGGGCAGTACCCCAAAAAAGATACATACCCCACCAACAATTATGGAAAGTTTACGAACGCCGACGGCCTGTGATTCAAACAGGTCAGGGTCTGCGATGAGCACCCAAAACCAGGGAACGATCATCCAGGCGACCTGGCCTACGGTTTGCGAAAAGGCCATCAGGCGGGTGCGCTCATTATAATCGGATGTCATCTCATAACCTAATCCGATCAGGGGAGTGGAGAAAATGGTGTTTCCAACTAAATACACCAGGGATAAAATGAGGAAATACCAAAAGTTGTAATTCTGGGTGTTATTCTCATCGAGCTGCCACAGCACAGCGAACAATAGCCCGCTTAAAATGGCGCCAACAAAAATATAGGGCCGCCTTCTTCCCCATCTTGAATTGGTGTTGTCTGAGATAAACCCCATAATGGGGTCTGTCAGGGCATCAAAAATCCTCGGCAAACCACCTAATAAACCTGCCAGAAAAGGATCCATGCCAAAGGCAGTTAATAAAAAGAACATGAAAATCCCCAAGGCGCCCGGCAACAAATTATTCACCAGGTGGCCGGCGCCGAAGGCAGCCTTTTGCACTATAGGAACTCTTTCACTAGCGGGAGTTGTATATTTTGACATGATTCTTCGTTTTGATTATTGACTTTTATTTGACAATATCATTTATTGGGAATTACAACGGTCTGTAAGGCTTGGGCGCTAATGTTTATCTGTGTGGTTCTTTCTCCCAGGGAGA
>JAGREE010000051.1:0-4545 GCA_020446675.1 Alphaproteobacteria bacterium
AAACCATATTCGCTTTGAAAGCCGAATGATTTATAGGTTGCCACAAATTCACCGTCAAAAAATGTCTCTCCCGTAACCATAAAATTTGTCGATGCCAGTGGTTTTAAATCACCCTGATTAATGAAGGGACGGGCACTGTAATTAAGATCATAAGCATGACCATTCTCGTTTCGATAAAATCCTGAGCCGCCAAAATGTAAGCCGACACCATTTTCAAGTCTCGGGCTAAAGGTAAGGCGGGCCGATACCATATTGTTATCATCCAGTGAACTGTTGCCGGTTGATGCATTTTCAAAAAAATATCCGCCGCTGACCGACCAGTTTTCGCCGTGATGCGAAACACCAACCCCAACCTGTGGGTTAATACGAAGGGCATTGATAAATGCTGCCCGCTCGGCAAATGCGGCATTGGGTGGCGGCGTCAGCTTATCCAGTGTGGTATAGGTTCTGGTCTGTCCGGCAACAATGGTCGTATTTCCAAATGAATAATCAATATATGCCAGTTTGACATCGACTTCATTATCAACAAATTTTGTCGCAATCCTGTAACTGAAACTGCCAAGAAACTTTCCACGTACCCCTAGTTCCAAGTGACGCATGTTGGTGCCATTTATTTTTTCAAGCGGTCTTACAGTGCCATCACCATCCTTGAAAGTGATGATCGAATAATCATAAGTCATACGGCCGTTTAGTTCGAACGAAAAACGCCCATCAGCAGAACTTAACACCGGCCCCGGTTCCCAGGTCAGAATAAAACCCTTATCAGCTTGCTGGTCTGCTTTTTCACCATCAGCCTGCCTCTTCTCATCCGTCAGGCTGTTAACCGTGCTTTTAAGCTCATCTATCTGCTGCTGCAATTCCCGGACATCGGGCCTTGAAAATTCATCTTCCGGATTTAAGGTTGTCTCCTGCGCGACCGCGTTCACTGCCAAAGAGCCGGCACCCAAAATGACGAGTGACGATATTGCCAATTTTCGTTTATGAAGCATAAAAATAAATCCGGAGTTACACTATATCAGTGCAAAAAGTTAACGATAAATAGGCATACGTCAAGCGCTAGTTTTCGATTCCCCATAAATGTTAATAATTTATGTATCATCGGTTAACGATTCGGTAATAATTCTCGTTAAATTTTCAGATAATTTGATATTAAATATGTTAATTATCAATAATAATTTTAAGTGATTTTTTTTATAACCTTCTGACCTAAAAGAAAAAATCAAAAAAACAATAATAATTTTATCTTATAGAATCTACAATATTTCAAAGGCGATCAATTTATTAACTATTTGTAAATCTATGCTGCATTATCCTGAAAATGATTATTTCCTCCCCCCAGACTTGGGCGGCCTAATTTTAACGGTCGCCTTTTTTTTGTCAAAATATCAGCGTACGCATTGGAGTTGGAAATTAAAGGGGATATTTTTCTGAACTTACGCTTGAAAGGGCAAGGGTAAATAAGTTAATAATTATATATATTGAATAACGATTTTATTTATTCAAATGACGAAATATTTAATATTGGGGGATTGGGATAAATGGTTGCAATGTTAACAAAGAAAACGGCAATTTTTAAAACTTTTGTAGCTTTTAGTTTATTACCAGCTTCCGCTTTTGCACAGGATATTGCCGACGACACTGAAGACACACAGGTTCGTTCCTATGACCGGAAAACCATAGAGGATGATTATACATCCGTTCCTGTCTATAAAGATCGTCAGGTCACCTTTACAACCGGATATGATTATAGTAGCGGTAAATTCAATCTGCCGGCCAATACCAACATCAGTTATATTCCCTATAGCCTTCAGTATGAGACAGGCCAATGGGAATTTAAAATAAACAGTGGCTATATAACATTTGCCGCACCGAAAAATGTTGTTCCGGTTATTGAAGGGGCGCCGCTGGTCACCGATGTTGACCTGTCCCCGACTGACCGATACCGAAACCCGCGTAAGGACGGATTTGGCGATGTTTATCTATCGGCCAAATATTCCATTGAAAATCCGTATAGCAATGATTTTTATATTGATCTGACCGGACGCATTAAAATTCCGACCGCCAATGAATATAAGGGTCTGGGTACGGGCAAAGTTGATTATATCGTCAAAGCGGATTTTGCTTATTTAATGGGTAATTTTATGCCTTTTGCCACATTGGGCTACCGCTTTGTCGGCAAAACCCACCTTTATGACCTTCAGGACAGCTTCTTTGCCTCTATCGGCGCATCATATTATCTGACTTATGATACCAGCATCGGGGTAAGCTATGAATACCGGGAAAGCGCGACCCCCGGTTTTAACAGCCCCAAGGAAATCTTCGCCTATACCGATGTTCAGATTAATGATCACTGGGGCCTTAATCTTTACGGTGTTGTTGGCCTTAATAACGTTACCACTGATTATGGTCTTGGCACCCAGATCAGATATAAATTTTAAACGTGAATTATTAAAATTCAGCCTTTCGGGCAGTTTCTTTCACTAAATTATAGATTTGCTTCCCATTATCAATTTTCTCCAGCGTAGGTATTAGAGGCGTGCCGTTCCAAGTCGAAAAAAGTGTATATTCCACTATTGAAAAAAAATGATACTTGAGGGCCAAATTCAATTGTTCCTCTTTGATTTGAATTTGGAATAAAACGAATCTCCGTTTGTCGGCCTAATGGGGTTGATGATATGCTGTTATTTATTTTTATTATTACTCGTTCGTCAGTAATTGCATAAATGGTTCTATATCTTCGCCAAATATCATAAAAAAATCTGCCAATCATGATATAAACACCCATTATTAAAAAGAATAATCCAAATATTGAAAAAAAATTTATTCCTGTCGATAATGCTGCCGTTCCCCAAAAAATAGCAAACCCTCCCCAAAGAAGACTAAAGGGAATCATGAAAATATCTCTTTTTCTGAGCATAAATCCTTGAGCAGGCTTTCCTACCCACAATAATTTTTCTCCTTTATTTAGTTCTGATTGTATTTGCGTGAAATTCTCCTGACTGTATTGCATTCTTTCCCCCTACATAATTAAAACTGAGTTTCACTATCTTAGCTAATCTATGCTTAAATCGGCTCGCCTGGTGGGATTTGTGCCAGATCAGATGCTTTGGGCATATATTTCCCCTCAAGGAACAGTCCAATCCGCCGTGCCTGCGCCTGATAATGGGCTTTATATTCGCGGTTCATTTCCTCCTTGGCGATTTTTTCTTCCAATATCCCCTTAAGCCCGGCAAGGTGTGATGCCGCCATTGCCTGCACCGCTGGTGAAGCCTCATTATCCGCCGCCGTCATCATCATATAATGGACAAACACATGCCCGACCCGGCGCTGAACCGCCGCTTTAAGCGGATCATCCAGCCGCGCGGCCAGAATTGTATTCTGGGCAATTTTCACAATATAGCGGTCAAGGCTGATTTGCGAGCTGTCCCGCACGTTAAAATCATTGACCCGCGCCAGCCGGTATCTGTCAAAAAGAAGGCCAAGTGTATGATTGGCATGGGCCTCCACCAGTGCCAGCGCATCAAAGCTCGCCCCCGTATCCCGCGGGAAGCTTTCATTGGTCAGCTCATAACCAAATGCCTTTGGCGGGATCAGATCAAGAATATGTTTAGGCAGGGTCAGATAATCCGGCGAAAGCGCCTCCAGGACCAGGTCCATAGCCGCATCCTGCCGCTCGCGCGACACCATAGAATGGCGCGGTACCAGACCGGCACCCTTGACTTCATAACCGTAAATCATGCCACCGATTGATTTTGCCGTGGCATTAATCTGAAAACGCGGCAGATAATAAAGCGGCACCAATGTTTCCTCAAGGCTTGATAGCGGGGTTCCGTCCGCAATATTATCCAGCCCGAATTTAGCAAGAGCGACTTTACGCACCTCATACATCTGCTTTGTTGCTTTCAGGACATCATCGCCGAAATCCCACAGATGACTGTCCGCATGAAGACTTGAAACACCGCGGCTATCCGGCCCGTCCGCTACAAACTGATGACCGGCGGCATAGGCATCTTTCAGTATTTTTTGAAGCCCTGCTTTTTCTTGCTCGTCATTCGCATACTGACGATAGCCCCAGTTTACGGCAATTTTGTTCCATTCACCGATTTTTTCACGGTACGGGTTTTTAATGGAAATATTCCCGTCCTTGTCCACCGACATTTTTGGATGCGGGTAATCCATCACATCGTCATCATCATTGGTGCTGGCGATATAATTATGGGCAAACCCAAGCGTATGACCCACTTCATGAGCCCCAAGCTGGCGGGTACGGGCAATGACAAGGGCAATACTGTCATCAATATCGGCTTTGCCGTCCTTATAGGGGCCGGTCACCGCATTGGCGATCATGAAATCCTGCCGGGATCTGAGCGAGCCAAGAGTCACATGTCCTTTAATAATTTCTCCTGTTCGCGGATCGCGCACACTGGCCCCGTATGACCAGCCACGGGTTGAGCGGTGAACCCAGTTGACCACATTATAGCGCACATCGTCCGGGTCCATATCTTCGGGCATAATTTTCGCCTGAAACGCATTTTTAAATCCGGC
>JAGREE010000051.1:4635-22380 GCA_020446675.1 Alphaproteobacteria bacterium
GGCTTGACCGGTTCGCTGATCGCCGCATTCGGGTCTTTTTTCACCAGACGGTGACGATTTATGTAACGTTTCACAATCGGCTGATCAATTGGGGTTGCGTAATCCACCACTTCCGTATCATTAAAGCTCATGGCCGGGTCAAAAATGCGTGGCTCATAATTATCATCCGGCAGTTCAACAAAGGATATCCGCTGTTTAAGGGTAATGATTTTTGGATTTGCTGCCACCGAACGAACAAAATTTCCGGGGTTATTGCCCATGAATGTCACCGAGCTTTCCAGTTCGGTATTTTTGGGGAAGGTTTTGACCTTATCAAAATTGACATAGCTTCGCGGTTCGTTAAAGGTGAAATCCCCCTGCCCGCTTCTTTTAATTTTATCGGCAATGCCATGCTGATCGGACATCATCATTTCAGTAATATTGATCAATGAGCTGCCATCCTTATCGGTGGCCACGGCCTTAAAGCTCCAGACGATAGACGGGGCAAAGGCATTCACCGCCGCCAGTCGTTCATTCGGATTGTCACTGTTGGCGATATATCGGGTATTTTTCTGATGCAGCAGCACTTTTTCACCGACACGGCCGAAATAAACCAGCTTGGTATCCCCAAGCTGCCCACGGTCAAGCGCCACATCGTTGGATCCAAGCGCCCCTGGCAGGCTGACTTTATAGATAAAATCCTGATCAAATTTTTTAATCTCTAGATAGACAGCGCCCTTTTGATGATCCAGATAGATATCAAAAAAACCCTGTTTTCTTTCCATTCCCTTGGTAAAATCGGAAATGGACTGCGCCTGTGCCGATGCTGAGAAAATAATAATGATGAACGTGCTGAATAATGCCCGTAACATGTCCGTCCCCTTTTAACAAATTGGTTTTATTAAATGAAAGCTTAAGGGCAATTGAACCCAAGTTCAAGCCTTGCTATGCTGGCAAATATAAAAACGGTAATGAAAGAGCTGAAATAATGAAAAAAATAATGCCACTGCTGCTGTGTTCTGCTTTATGGGCCTGTTCCGCAGCGCAGCAAACTGAAGAAGAAAAAAATACAAAATCCCTTACCCCGGCAGATTATGCTGATTATGTGGTGATCGGAAAATCGGTCAATACAAGGCAGAAACAGTCTGGTGAAAAAAACCTGCTAAATACGGTGTTTTTTGCTGAAATTTTTCAGACAAAAAGAGCAATTGACGGCGTAGGCGTCACCAACAGCGTTCTGACCGGGCCGGGCAATGCCAGGGATGGGCTTAAATTTTCCGATGGTGATACCCGCTATCTGACCGGCGGCCGTGTCAGCACCATTGAGGAACTGGATAAAATTTTCCCCGATTCCACTTATTATTTCAGTTTTGATACCCCTGCCGGAAAAATAAGAAACCTTCCCGCTGTTTTTAAAAAGGACGGTGATGAAAGCTTGAATCCGGGCCCGATTACCCTGTCTCTTTCACAAAATGGCAGCCCGGTGGACCCTGCCGCCATTGACCCCGACAGCGACCTTCTTGTGACATGGAGCCCGTTTGAGAAAGGAGCCGCAGACCCGGACGGCATCATTGATGATATGATCTATGTCATGTTTGGAAACTGTATGGGAATGGAAACCGTGCATAGCGGCCATGCCTTTGACCCCGGAAGTCTCACATTTCGTGCGGAAAGCTTTACAATACCCGCATCCAGGCTTTTTGCCGGACAGCCTTTTATGCTGGAAGTTGAACATTCAAATATGGAAACTGATATTTATAAAGATATTGAAATTATTGTGACCTATGCCGCCTCAACATTTCTGGATATTAAAACCGTTGGCGAAAATACTGAGAACCCGGCCTGTCCAGCGGTTCCGCTTGCTTTTGACGGTGGCGCCAGTGACCGGATAAGGGCACCGGAATAACTTAACCCATAAAAAAGGCGGCCACAAGGCCGCCTTAATATGACTATAAAATCAGTCTTACATTGGTGAATTTACCATATTCATTACTGCCCCGATTATACCGCCAATCACCAGGATCACGGTCGGCAGAAAGCTTAAACCAAAACCCATGCTGCGTTTATCCGGATCAGCAACATAGCTTTTATAATAAATGAAACGTCCGATGATAAAAACAATACCCAGCCCCGCTGCAATTTCGGACCCGTAAGCTCTGGCAAACATGACCATGCCGGGGATAAAAGCCACCAGCAGTTCAAGTGTATTCATCTGTACCCGGTAATGACGTTCAAAAACGTCGTTTCCGGTAGTTGCCGGTGCTTTGATGCCGCTTTGCACGCGAGCCTTACCGACCATCATTGCAAAAAAAACATATTCAACCAGCGCAACGCCAATAACGATTGTAACAAGATCCATGAATTCCCTTTCTCTTATAATTTGTGTGAACTGAGCCTATGACACATTTTGAATACTGTCAATTAACTGTTTATTTACATTGATTTTTAAGTCTTTTTTAACAGTTTTGTCGATATTATGGCAGTACGCTTAACCTGGGGTGGCCAGTTTCCCCTATCGAGTTCTCTTGTTTGGCCACCCAATTTTTTCTCCCAAAGTGTTTAAAAGCGTAAAGGGCGACAGAAATGCCGCCCTTAATTATTAATTCTGATAATATCTTTTCCCAAACGGCTCGCCGCGGTCCAGGTTTAGATACCGGTCCCGCAGCATTGTGCGGCGGGAAACAAGGTCATATTCAACGCCGCGAATAATGACATGATTAGTATTTGATGTAACCTCAAGCGGGTCCCCGTCCCAGACAACGACATCCGCATCCTTGCCGACTTCGATTGATCCAACCACCCTATCAACGCCGAATATTTGGGCCGGGTTAATGGTTATCGACCGGATCGCCCCGTCATGGCTCATCCCGTGGGCAACCGCCATTCCGGCAAACTGCAAAATATGGTGACCGTAATAAAGGCTGCCATTTCCTGAAATAAGCGAGAATTTAACCCCCGCTTTTTCAAGCCGGGCCGCATTTGAAAATGTGGTGCCGGCCATGGTGACGTTACCGAATAAATTATCCTCCGGCACAATAATCACCGGAATTTCAGCCGCCACCAGTTCATCGGCAACTTTCCAGGCTTCCTGCGCGCCCTGAATGACAATATCCACACCATAGTCTTTTTTAAGCTGGATAGCCCCACGGATTTCCGCTTCGCTCCCCATTTCAATAACCAGCTTTTTATCGCCTTTAAGCACCGGGACAAGCGCCTCCATATCAGCGATCGACAGCAGATAATCCTGTGACTGCCCGCGCATAACCCGCGATTTATTACGCTCATAATCCAGCACCTGGTCAAATATGGCCCTGATCCGGTTCCAGGCAACAGCCCGGTTTAGTGCATTGTCGAATTTTGCATGCATCGGCCCTTCGGCAAAGCGCATGTCCGGTTTATTGTCCATGGTGATGATCGCCGATGTACCGCTGAATATATCGCCCGATGATGTCGGCGATGATACGGCACGGGTGACGCCCTGACGCCGTCCTTCTTCAATCACAACAGACCCGCTGTTCAGGGCATATTTAACATCGAATGATGCGGTCATACCTGAATCATTGGCACTTGTATCCGATGAAAAAATTCGCGTTGCCCCTTCGGACAGGCCGTAAATACTGCTGCTGCTGATAATGCCCGGGGTTACTTCCTTGCCACTGGCATCAATAAGGTACGCATTTCCGGGCACCTGTACGTTTAGTCCCACAGCGGTGATTTTTCCGTTTTCAATCAGCACAGTTCCCTTTTCAATGGGGGTCCCTGCGGCTGTATGGATTTTGCCGCCGACAATGGCGATTGTTTCTGCCATTGCCGGTGCGGCCATTAAAGCTATGATAAGTGCAAGATATCTCATTGGTGATCTCCCGCTGTTACGTAACCAAGGGCATGATCCGTGATCCACTGGTTTTCAGTATTATTGCGGTCATAATGAAGGGCGCCGTCAATAAACACATTTTCCGCCAGCGCATAAACACTGAGCGGGTCACCGTTCCAGATCACGACATCTGCATTTTTTCCAACCTCCAGCGATCCGATCTGATCGGCAAGACCAATGGATTTAGCCGGGTTCAGGGTCAGCCATTTAAACACTTCTCCCCTTGTAAAATGAAGACCGACCCGCTCGCCGTCGGCCCAGGCTTTTGCCGCTTCCTGGTTAAGGCGCTGACCACCCGTATCACTGTCCGAATGGACAATGGCGCATCCTCCCGCAGCTGCCATCATCGGGATATTTTCATCAATTCCGTCAAAGCTTTCCAGCTTAAACCCCCACCAGTCGGCCCACATTCCGGCACAGATATCATTGTCCGCAAGAATATCGGCAATTTTATACGCCTCAACCGCATGGTGAAAGGCGGCAATTTTATAATGAAATTCTTTCGCCATATTGATGACATCAACCATTTCATCGGCACGGTAGCAATGCATCTGAATGCTGATCTCTCCATTTAAAACACCCATCAGCGTTTCCAGTTTCAAATCGCGTTTTGGTGCTTTGACATCTTTGCCCGCTTCATAATCGGCGTAATATTTATCCCAGGCATTTTTATAATCCGTTGCTTCAATCCACGATGTACGGTATCCGGCAAACTGACCCATGGCTGTTGCGAAGCGTCCCTGCGACCGATGAACCCCGCGCGGGTTTTCACCACATGCCATTTTAAGCCCGTATGGCGCGCCGGGAAACTTCATTCCTTCGGTCGATCGGCTTGGCACCATTTTCAGGGTCACCCCCCGTCCTCCAAAACGGTTTGCCGATCCCGGCAGGTTTTGTTGTGTTGTCACCCCCGCCGCCAGTGCCGCCGGGAAATTCGGGGTTTGCGGCCATATGGAATGTTCGCCCCAGACGTCAGCAGTGTTTGGGGATTTTACTTCGTTGCCGCCATCGGTCCAGATCCCCATATGCGAATGCATGTCGATAATGCCGGGGGTTACCCACTTTCCGGTACCGTCAATGATTTGGGCCCCGGCCGGAATATCGACATTCTCACCAACAGCAATAATCCTGCCGCCGTCCATCACAAGGGTGCCTTGCTCAATCTCCCCGCCATCTCCCGTCAGGATATGAGCATTGGTGATTGCGGTCATGACTGACGGCCACGGCATATAGGTGCTTGGAAACGGGTCTTTATCAATCACGACCATAGGGGCGCGATTATCTGCCTCCTGCGAAATAGCCGCCGATGTGATAACAGCGGCGGAAACACAGGTCAGCAGCCTCAGGAATTTTGATAATTTCATAAGCTTCTCCCTCAAGAATTCAGATTTTTTTTATTTTTCCCTTTAATTCACGGTATAAGAATGATTAACTACATTCAATAAAAATCATATTCATAAAAAAAGAGGATATTATCATGAAAAGAAGAAGTTTTTTTGCCGCAGCAGGATTAAGTGCCCTTGCGGCCACCATGCTATCAGGTAAAGCATCAGCCCAGTCAGGCGGAAAAATTGACGCCAAACTGGCCGAACTCGGCATTGAAGTTGCGCCCGCATCTGCCCCTGTTGCCGCCTATGTCGGCTGGCGGAAAGTTGGTAATCTGGTTTATATTGCCGGACAGGTTCCCCATAATGAAAATGGCAACATTATCGGCAAACTCGGCGCAAATATGACCACTGAACAGGGTTATGAAGCAGCCCGTGCCTGTGGCATTTCAATTCTTGGTCAGCTGAAAGCGGCCCTTAATGGTGACCTTGACCGCGTAAAGCAATGCATTCAAATTCAGGGTCTCGTGAATTCCACTGATGACTATACCGAACAGCATCTTGTTATTAACGGCACTTCAGAATTGTTCCGTGATATTTGGGGCGAAGCCGGTCTTGCGGCGCGCGCCGCTGTCGGCACCAACAGTCTGCCTCTTGGCATCGCCTGTGAAGTGCTCGCCGTATTTGAGGTCGCGTAATGTTCCGTCGGGCTTTCCTCACATCAGTTGTTGCGAGTATTCTTGCCGCCTGTGGCAAATCGGAACAGGCGTCAGAGGAAAAAATGCCATCAAAGCCTGCCGCCAGCAATGGCGGCAGAATTGACGCAAAGCTCGCTAAACTCGGTATTGAGCTGCCGGAAGCAAGAACCCCCATCGCCGCCTATACCCCATATCGAAAAGTCGGCAATATGGTTTATATTGCAGGGCAGGGCCCAAGCAATCAGGGCGTTGTCGGCAAGGATTATACCACTGAACAGGCTTATCAACTGGCCCGTGAAGCCGGTATTCTGGTGCTCAGCCAGTTAAAAGTCGCCCTTGATGGTGATCTCGACCGGGTTGTTCAATGTGTACAGCTTCAGGGGCTTGTCCGCGCAACCAGCGATTATACTGAACAGCATCTGGTCATTAATGGAACTTCGGAACTGTTCCGTGATATCTTTGGCGATAGCGGTCTTGCCGCGCGTGCCGCTGTGGGGACCAATAGTCTTCCGGTCGGGTTTGTCTGCGAAGTGATCGCCACATTCGAGATCGCTTAGGTGTCTCAAACATTCAATCATTTTAAAAAGCGCCTGCTTGAAAAAAGGCAGGCGCTTTTGTCTATTATCGAGGGTACAAAGGATAACTCAAAAGCCGTAACCCTTGATCAGACGTCTGTCGGGCGGCTTTCACGAATGGATGCCATGCAGGGACAGGCCATGGCCGAAGAAGTCAAAAGACGGCGGCAAATTGATCTTAAAAAAATTGATGCTGCACTGGCGCGCATTGAAGAAGGCGACTTTGGATACTGCCTGAACTGCGGCGAGGATATTGATCAAAAACGGCTCGAATTTGATCCGTCCATAACTCTTTGCAGTAACTGCGCGAGGTAAAATTTTTTTCCACACTAAAAGAAATAAAAAAAGGCCGCCCCCGAAACAGGAACGGCCTTCTTAATAATCAATGCTTAAATTTAAGCTTTTTTACAGGCTTTATCCAGATTTTCAAGCGCTGTTTTCAGGCTTGAACGTGGAACAGCAATATTCATACGCATGAAGCCTTCTGCACCGATACCATATGAGTTACCGGAGTTAAGCTGAACACCGCAGTTATCAACAATCCACTCACCGAGTGCCATTTCTGGCTTAAGGCCGGAATGTCTTCTGCCCTGATCACGCATTTTATCGTGGTATGATTTCATATATTCAGGTGTAACAACCTTTTTCATCAGTTCGTTACAGTCAAGCCATGCAAGATATGTTCCTTCAGGCTTGGAATATTTAATACCTGGCATATTGCCTGGTTTATTAATGAAATCGACAACATAGTCGAAGTTTGCATCGATATAGTCATTCAAATCATCAACCCACTGCGCACCTTCACGGAAAGCAGTTTCACAGGCGATAAGACCAAATGCGTTACAACCAGCATCATGACCGCCACCAATCATGGTTGCGTTCATAAGATCTTCATTTTGACAAACAAAATAAGCCACTTTCAAATTAGCCTGACCAAATGTTTTAGATGGTGATCTGTATGAAATACTATGCTCAGCATATTTTTCACCAATCGATGCATATGGGGTAAATTTTTGACCTTTATTTGTGAAGTCACAATGGATTTCGTCAGCAAGAATTGTAACACCGCGGCTGATACAAAGATCACCAAGAGCACGAAGCTCATCCGCAGTCCAGCACTCACCCGATGGGTTGTTAGGGTTACAAAGAATGAGACATTTTGTTTCATAATCAAGACGCTTATCAAGATCTTCAAGATCCATATGCCAGCGGCCATTGATTTTTTTCATTGGGTTCATTTCAACACGCATACCCGCTTTGTGGATAGCACCAGTAAAACCACTGTATGTTGGTGTCTGAAGAATGACTTTACCTTTAACAGGGTTCAAACCACGCATAGTGGCAATCATGCCTGGTTTTAATGCTTGTGAAGTAACAATCCATTCTTTTTTAATATTAAGACCGTAACGGTCTTTATTCCAGTCAATGATAGCCTGGTAAAAACTATCAGGAAGTGTTTCATAGCCGAACTGCTCATATTTTGCGCGTTCCTGAAGTGCCTTTACAACAAATGGAGGTTGTTTAAAGTCCATATCGGCAATGCCCATTGGCACTGTGATATTCTCTCTGCCATAACGTGCTATTGCAGCATCCCATTTTACGCTGTTATGACCGATACGGCTATATATATCATCGAAGTTATAACCTTTTCCGCCCCCTCTTGATTGACCCATGGCAAGTGCGCCGCTGGCACCCGCTGCTGACATAAGCGCTGTCACACCAGCCGCGCCCTTCATAAAATTACGACGACTTGGTCCGTTTAATTTTTTCATATTCATTTCCTTTAACGTTATTCCCGGGGCCTTTGTGTAGCCCGATTGCCCTTTGAAATACTCATTTAAACGGGATAATATTATATTTATTATAGAAATTCCCGCTTTGCTCTCCTCTCAAAGATGATAGTTTATAACATGACATTTTTATGATGGAAAGAAAAAATAATTTTAGAATGACAGACCATATCGAAATAATCATTATCGGAGCTGGTGTAATCGGCCTGTCGATAGCTAAGTCACTGGCAGAAAAGGGCCATGAAGTTCTTGTAATAGAAAAGGAAAAAGACTTTGGCATGGGTATCAGTTCACGAAATAGCGAAGTAATCCATGCCGGTCTTTACTTTACTCCCGAAATGCAAAAAACAACATTATGTATCGACGGAAAAAAAAGACTCTATGATTATGCAAAATCACATCACATCCCACATCACAGATGCGGCAAGCTGATTGTTGCCAGCAGTCATGATGAAATTCCAAAACTCCGGCAGATTTATCAAAACGCCAATAATTGCGGCATTGATGATCTTGCCTATCTCACAAAAGACCAATGTAAAAGTTTTGAGCCGGACATTGTCGCTGAAGCGGGTCTGTTTTCACCGTCCAGCGGCATTATTGACAGCCATAGCTATATGCTTTCCCTGCTTGGGGATCTGGAGGCGGCCGGGGGTAAGGTCGCCTATAATGTCAATATCCGGACAATTGAAAAATCTGATAGAAAATTTCTGGTTTCAACCAGTGACGATTATCAGATTTCATCCAATTGGCTGATCAATGCTGCCGGCCTTGGGGCAATGAATATCGCCCACCTGATAAAAGACCTTGACCCAGGCAATATTCCCGAACTGATCATGGCCAAGGGGCATTATTTTTCCTATTCCGGCAAAACCCGTTTTCGCCATCTTGTCTACCCGATTCCATTTGTCGGCGGGCTCGGGGTTCATCTTACCCTTGATATGGCGGGCGGTGTAAAATTCGGTCCTGATGTTCATTTTATTGACCATGAAAATTATAGCGTTGATCCTGCATTGAAAGATGACTTTGTAAATTCAGTGAAACGGTATTTTCCCGCTATTGATGCGGACAAACTCCACCCTGGCTACGCTGGAATAAGACCCAAACTTTCCAGGCATGGAAAGGATTTTAACATTCAATTTGAAAAAGAACATGCTATTAAGGGACTGGTCAATCTGTTCGGCATGGAATCGCCCGGCTTAACAGCATCCCTTGCCATAGCAGACTATATTACGGAAAAATTATATGAAAGTTGATCATTTATATACACCCTGCCTTTTACTGGACAGGAAAAAATTAAACCAGAATATTTCCCGTATGCGGTCCCATCTTCATGACCTTGGCGTTCAATTACGCCCGCATGTTAAAACGGCCAAATCGGTCCCTGTTGCATTAATGTGTGCCAATGGAGAAACGGGTCCCATAACCGTTTCAACATTAAAGGAAGCCGAGTATTTTGCTGATGCAGGCTTTACGGACATCATTTATGCCGTGAGCATGGTGCCTTCAAAATTACCCCGGGCGCTGGCCATTATAAATAATGGGATTGATTTAAAACTCCTTATTGATAATGCCGATATCGCAAAAGAAATCAGTGCGTACGGAGAAAAAGAAAACTGCATATTCAAAGTCCTGATCGAAATTGACAGTGATATGCACAGGGCCGGGCTGTCACCGGATTCTGATGAAGTGATCAATGTTGCCCGCGCCTTGCATGATGGTAAAGGAACGATAATGGCCGGTGTTTTAACCCATGCCGGTGAATCTTATTACGGTACAAGTGAAGATGATTTCATTAAAATGGCCGAACAGGAACGTCGCGCCATTACCACTGCTGCCGAAGCCATCAGAAAAGACGGTATTCCCTGCCCCATCGTCAGTTGTGGTTCAACACCGACAGCTACATTTGGCAAAGACCTAACCGGCATCACAGAGGTCCGCGCCGGTGTCTTTGTGTTTCAGGATGCGTATCAGGCTGGGATAGGCGTATGCAAAAAAAATGATATAGCCTTAAGTGTACTGACGACAGTGATCAGCCATAAGAAGAACCAGAACCGCCTCATTACCGATGCGGGTGGTATGGCCTTATCCAAGGATTATAGCACAAGAGGCACTTCCTTCGACTGCGGCTATGGCCTTGTTGCCGATAGCAAAGGCAACATAATTGATAATCTGATTGTCAGCGGGGCAAATCAGGAGCATGGACTAATTACGACAAAAAACGGTGATCTTGACTTTGAAAAATATCCGATTGGAACCAGACTGCGAATATTACCAAATCATGCCTGTATGACAGCCGCTGCTTATGATGTTTATAACGTCATGGATAATGATGATGACATTTCTGATCAGTGGCAACGCTGTAATGGTTGGTGATTAATAAATATTGATTGATTGTTTAATAAAAAAGGCTTCTTTACTAAAGTAAAGAAGCCTTAATTCAGACTGTCATATGAACAATATTTACATCATCAAATAGATACAGCAATCTAAAATTAGCTCGCTTTTCTATCCAGCAACACTTCAAAAAAGCTTGCGGCTCTTTGTTCAAGATCAATGACCAGCTTTTCAATTGTACCAGATGCAGTGTTAACTTCGGCTGCACTGTTGAGTGCACGGCCTGCGGCTTCACTGACCTTATTTATATGCATGGACACTTCCTGGGTTCCCACGGAGGCTTCCTGAATATTCTTGCTGATCTCCACAGTCGTTTCAAGTTGTTCCGAAGTCGACTGTGAAATGGCAACCGCAATTTCATTCAGCTCGCTAATGATTGAGGCAACACCATCAACCACACTAACCGCTGAACTGACATTGGTTTGGATGCTATCAATCTGTGCACTGATATTTTCTGTTGCTTCCGCTGTTTGTCCGGCAAGAGATTTGACTTCTGACGCCACTACGGCAAAGCCTTTTCCGGCTTCCCCTGCCCGGGCCGCTTCGATGGTCGCGTTCAGGGCAAGAAGATTGGTTTGTGATGCAATATCATTAATCATTTTGATCACTTCGCCAATTGCAATGGAAGAGTTTTGCAGCTCATCAATTGATTTTTTGGCAGAAACCGCCTGCTCGGATGCTTCATGCGACTGATGTGTTGAAATTTCAACCTGACGGGAAATTTCCTGAACCGAAACACCATATTCTTCCGTTGCTGCCGCAACGGTTTGTACATTGACACTTGCCTGTTCAGAGGCCGCCGCAACATTGTAAGAAAGCGCCTGGGTTTCCGTGGCCAATTCTGTCAGACCATTTCCTAAAACTTTTAATTCGGAAGTCGAAGAATTCAGGGAATTTATGATTTCCATGATATTTTCATTAAAGCCTTCGGCCAAAGTTTCCCTGTCTTTAACAGATTTTCGTTCAGTGGCTTCAATATTTTCACAGGCATCATTGATGCCCTTTGCACCATTTTCAAAACTTCCGGGCATTCCGCGGCTCAGGAATTTTCTATAATACTGGCCTTTCTCGGCGGCCTTAAGCGAAGCACCCGCCTCTCTGACATAGGCATCTGTAATATCAAGAAGATAATTGATATCGCAAAATACGTCTGAAAATTCTTCAAACTTGTTCCAGTGAACTATTCTGGCGTCCAGATTTCCTTTCCGGAATTCAGGCGTAACCTGTTTTAAAACCTCAAAAGCATCTTCATATACCTTTAGCTTTGCCTTAAGAGCTTCTACATCTTCGGCAGGGGTAGAATTTATAACGTCACCTTCCTGCGATTTATTTTTTTTCCCAAATCCAAACATTACTATTTTCCTACTGACCAGATGAATTCATCATATGATGTGTTGTTGCTTTTAAAGAACTCTTCAAGATAACAGACTGCCGCCTCTAGTCCTTCTTTGCGGTTTTGTGGTCTATTCTCAATTTCAAGAAGCTTCCTGTACATATCGCTGATGGCAGATATTTTATCCGGATCGGCTTTACGGCGGCTCGAATGATATCCGGTGATTTCACCGTTTCTATCCAGTGTTGGCGTAACATGGGCAAACACCCAATAAAATTTTCCCGACTTGGACATATTCTTCACATAGGCGAAAATTTCTTTTTTCGATGCAATCTGACGCCATAAATAGTGAAAAATTGATCGCGGCATATCAGGATGCCTAATAATGCTGTGCGGCTGATTAATAATTTCATCAACGCTCATTTCTGCAACACGGCAAAAGGTATCATTAACGTATTTTATTTCACCCTTCAGATCGGTTTTTGATACGATAATTTCCCCGTCACTTAAGGTAATTTCCTCGTTTCGCGGTGTAACCATTGTTTTTGACATATCTACTCCACTTCATTATCAAAACAATATTAACCCCCCAGAGTCTTAAACTGCGGTTTCATATATCGTCACTTTAAATAATTCATTTGAACTGGCGATATAAAACCTGTCATTGACTGAAAATTGTTTTATTTGAACAATAGTTAAGCTTTGGTTACGAGAATTTAGATCAATTTTAAAAAGATTCCCCAATATTTTCAATTCACAGGCAGGAATATTTAGAAACATTCTAATAAATCTTTTAATATATATTTCTTATTGTTTTAATTTAATAAAATTTTAGTTATTAAGGAATTTTCTAAAAAATTTATTCTCGAAAAAAAATAAAATTAATTTTCAAGACCCCAGACAAATTCGTCATAACTCATATTTTTTTCGTTTAAAAAATTGTTGATAAAAGCGACTCCGGCCTCCATCCCTTCCTTACGGTTGGCATACCCTTTTTCCACATCCCTGATCTTATTATACAGGTCGGAAATAAACCCTATATTCTTTTTGGGGGCTGTTCTGCGACTTGAATGATAACCGACAATCTCGCCATTTTCATCGAGTGTCGGCGTAACATGGGCAAACACCCAGTAATAATTCCCGGATTTTGCCATATTTTTTACATAGGCAAAAATCTCTTTTTTATCCTGGATAGTCTGCCATAGCATATAAAATATGGACCTTGGCATATCAGGATGACGTATAATGCTGTGTGGTGTCCCTATTGCCTCATCCGGTGACATTTCAGCAACCCGGCAAAATACATCATTGGCATAAGTAATATGGCCTTTTAAATCCGTTTTGGAGACAATAATTTCATTTTCATCAAATATATTTTCAATGTCTTTTGGTGTTATCTGATTATTCTTCATGATTCCCGCCTCTCATAATTTATAGGCAAATCATCGGACATTTTGGTTAATTTTTTGTGAATTGATAATATAAGAAAAGACAACAATAATAACAGGATATCTGAAACACATATTCACCTATCCCTATAAACAAAACGGCCAGTCAACAGACTGGCCGATAAGAATGAAATGACTTTAAAACGATCCCTAGTATTTGAAATAATATTTAAGGAAATAGAGCCATTTGCTCCAGCGATAAGGCCTCATCAAACCCAAACATGATGTTCATATTCTGAATGGCCTGACCGGATGATCCCTTAACCAGATTATCAATCACCGCAACGATGATAGCCCGACCCGGAATTCTGTCATCAAAAACCGCGATATGGGCATTGTTTGAGCCACGCACATGCCGGGTCGCGGGCACCGCGCCCTCATCCAGGATGGTGACAAATCTTTCATCCGCATAGCGTGCTTTAAGAATATCACGAAGGTCAGAGGCGGTTTGACCCTTTTCCAGACTGACATAAATGGTTTCAAGCTCGCCCCGGTTCATGGGAATAAGATGCGGGGTAAAATTAACCAGAAGATCAGAACCACAGGCCAACGAAAGTTCCTGCTCAATTTCGGGCGCATGGCGATGGGCAGCAATCCCGTATGGATGCATCGCTTCCGAAACTTCGGTGAATAAATTTGCTTCTTTAAGTGATCTGCCGGCACCGGTCACCCCTGATTTTGCATCAATGATGATACCGTCTTTGCTGATCGCTTTTTCCGATAAAAGCGGCAGAAGCGCAAGAAGGGCTGCTGTCGGATAACAGCCCGGGCAGGCAACAAGCCGGGCATTTCTGATCGCATCACGGTACTGTTCCGGAAGTCCATATACGGCTTCTTTCTGAAGCGATAAAGCCTCATGCTCACCCCCATACCACTGGGCATAGACATCCGGATCACGCAATCTGAAATCAGCACTTAAATCAATGACCTTAACACTGCCTTTAATGGCGTTGGCATAATCGTCCGGCTGTTCAATCACCATTTCATCAATAAAATCATGTCCGGTTGCATGCAATATGCCGCGGATAATACGCTGCGAAGTGGCATGGGGCAGCGCACAGAATACGACATCAAGCTCAAGCCCTGCCCATTCAACATCGGATAATGCCATCAGATCAGGAAGCCCCTCACCGCCAAGATGCGGGAACACCTGCTCAATCGGCTCACCTGCTTTACGGTCCGCCGTCAACAGCACGATTTCAACATAGGGATGACGCTGCAAAAGTCGGATAAGTTCCGCACCGGTATAGCCGCTGGCGCCGAGAATGGCGGTTCTGAGTTTTTTATGAGGTGTTGTCATGTCCTGCCCTTCGTTTAATTTGTGTCTGATATAGCCCTTTTCGGGCATGCGTTCAATTTATTTTGCTTATGGCAATAGATTATGACGCCAATTTGACATATTTTTCAAAGGGTAGAAATATTTATGGCAGAATTATTTATAAATGCATTAGTGGCTCTTTGAAGCCACATCGAATTTATTCATATAACTGAGCAGAAGATCTCCTGAAAGCAGGCTATTTTCACCACTACAGGTGTTGCTAAGTTCTTCAATGCGAATTTGGCCATTACTTATTTCGGCCTTTTGGGTCTGGTCTCTGATTGTTGCCAGCCATTTGCGACGCTGCGCATTAAAATTATCCGCATCCCCTTTCATCGGGGTTATTTCTTCTATCAGGGCCAGGGTCAGTGAATTTTCCTGGGCATATGACGCAGCACAAAAAATAGGGCCAGAACTTAACGCCATGGTCAGGCAGAGAGATTTTATCAATGTACGGTTTTTAGAAATCATTTCATTTTCTCATAGTTTTGAAAAAATTTAATAATTCTTACAACGCGAAAATACTTTTCTGTAAGTGTTCAATGCGGGCACTGGTTTTAGAATAGTTAACAATTCTTAACAAATGTTAAACAAACCTTAAAATTACACCACGCCACATATTTTTTTATTTCAGACATAAAAAAAGCCCCGAAAACCGGGGCTTTTCAAATAATAAAATCAGTTTATTATTAATTGTTTCTTGCGTTTTTGGCAATTTCACGTGCGTTTTTTGCCTCTTCTTTCGCAAATTCACGGGCCTGTTTTGCTTCTTCACGGGCAAGCTCTCGTGCATCCTTAGCTTCTTCCCTTGCGATTTCACGGGCCTGTTTTGCCTCTTCTCTGGCTATTCCCCTTGCCTCTTTCGCTTCCTCGCGGGCCATTTTTGCTTCCTCAACAGAAGCAAGGTGGTCATCACGACGCTGGCGCAGGCTTTCTTTTCTTTGTTCACGGGCCGCCTCAAAAGCCGCGTTTATTTCCTTCATCTGCTCCTGATTGGTCAGGCTGTCATCATCTGTGCCGTCTTCATTTTCAGTTGCTTCATCGTCTTCATATTTTTCTCTTGCCGCAAGTGCTGCTTTACGCTCTTCACGGGCCTGGGCAAAATCGGCATTGATCTGCTCCATTGTCGGTGTAGCATCAACATCTGTCTCTGCTTCCTGTGCTTGTGCCGCTGATCCGAATACGAATGTGACCCCCACTGCAAGCATTGATACTAATGTTTTATAAGACATTTTTGGCTCCAATTAATTATTTAAAAGTCATCAGTAAGTTTAAGACTCAATTTGTCAAAAATAAGGAAATTGTCTTAACAGGTTAATAATTTTGCTTAAAACTCTATATATTATAACAGTTTTTATAATTTATTTACCCTTAATATTCCCATCCGATGGTCAGCGTCCAGATATTTTCACTATAATCCACCGGGGCATAGGTTGAGTTGGATTTTATATGTTCAAATTCCCCTTTCGCACTGAAGCCGTTTTTAATCGGCACCTGCCACGAAGCGGATAAAGTGTGTCGTGTATCGGACCTGACAACCGTATCATAAAGAAGACTGGCATCATCATAATCACGCGACTGCAATTTATATCCGGCCCTGACTGTTGTTTCACGCTGCATAAAATCAACGGGTAGTTTTGTTGATATTTCAATGACATGCCCTGTATAGGCATAGGCAAGCTGATCGGTTTTGTGATCCAGATAGGTATAACCGCCCGTGATGGTTCGCCCCTTACCCATAAGATAAATGGCTTTGATTGAGCCGCTATTTCTCGTCGCATTGCGGCCGATGAGCGCTGTCTGCTTGAATTTCTGTTTCTGATATTCATAAGACCCAAGCAGGTAAACTTTATTTCCCGCTGTCAGATAACCGATATTGGGCCGGATCGTGTTCATGTCTAAAAATGAATTACCCCCCAGCCTGACAGCATTAAAACTATAGGCCAGTCCAAGATCAACATCGCTGACAGTATAGCGACCATCCAGATTTATGCCATGCAGCGTCATATCAAACGCATCAAGATCCTGATGACGGTTCATATAAAAATTATATCCGGCTGAAAAACCATATTGTTTATCATCCACAAATTTATAATCAGCGGATCCGTCAAAAACGAAGGCTTCATCGCCGACATTACTGGTTGTATCAATGGCATCAACGGTAATATTGCTGTCGCTCTCGAAGCCTGCATTAACAGAAAGGGATAATGGCTCCCCTTCCTCTGCTGCAAATGCCGGCAGGGAAAAACTGCTAATCGTTGTTACGGCCAGTAATATATTTCGTGCTGTGCTCATCATCATCTTTCCTGTTTTATTTTTAATAATAAAAATTTAAGGCCATTATGTGATGACAAAAATTAAAGGTTTGTTAATAGCTTAACAAAATCAAAAAAACACCGCAGGTAGATCCGGCGGTGTTTTAAACCAAATTAAAATTTAATTCCTATTCCTGACCAACTGCCGCGCGGATTGCTTTGTTGGCTTCTTCATCAAGAAACTGATCAATTTCAATATAATAATTGTCCGGATCATAGCCGATCACAATATCAATCAGCACAGTACCGTCCTCATCTGCTTCATGGAAAAGGTCTTTTGTGCGGAGCTTGAAAGTGGGTTCATTTTTAAGATGATCATACCAGGCTTGTGCATTTGAGGTGAGGAAGCCGACATTGACCGCTTTTTCGTGGGTCGCACTATGAATACCAACCCCGTCAAGCACCAGACCAATATACCCGGTTCTGGATGACGTATAAATATCAGAAAAAGGCTGTTCAACAATTTTTTCAAGCCCCATCACATCACGATAGAAATCAGCGGCTTCCTTCGCATCCTTATGATAAAGCCAGTATATGCTTGCTTTAAAGCCAAGATCCATGGGCCTTGAACTCTCCGCATAGGGATCAGCATAAATATTTTCCGCCTTTTCAAGCAGCGGCATAAATTTCACATTTTCCGCATGCGGCGCAAAATGTTCAAATTCAAGAATATATCCGCCGGGATCAGTCACCAGA
>JAGREE010000052.1 GCA_020446675.1 Alphaproteobacteria bacterium
ACTAAATATAAAATGATATGTTATAACATGTTGTAATTAATGGCTTTATGCTATCAAAGGTAAATATGACCTGTATTTGTCACATTTCTGCCGCATAAAAATGGCATTTCTAAAGCTATTAAAAATGGCTCTATTTTAAGCCATTCCGATAGAAATAATTTGTAGAGAGTTTATTTTTTTGCTATGGCAGGGCAATAAACTTTATAGTAACCAAAGGGACATGAAATGAAGAGTGTATTTAAAATCAGTTTTATTTTGTTAATAGCAAATTTATTATTGCCTTTTGCTGCATTTGCTGATGGCGACGCAGCCAGTGGTGAAGCACTGTTCCAGAAAAAATGCAAAATTTGCCATACCAATGAAAAAGGTGAAAAAGCCAAAATCGGTCCAAACTTATACGGCGTCTATGAGAGAAAATCAGGCCATTTTGAAGATTATAAATATTCAAAAAATATGCTCGATGCCAATCTTACCTGGGACGATGCGACATTGGATGCCTATCTAACAAAACCAAAAGACGTTGTTCCAAAAGGTAAAATGGTATTTGCCGGATTTAAAAAGGAACAGGATCGTCAAGACATAATCGCCTACTTAAAATCGTTACATGATTAATATCCAGACTGATTGTTAATGATTTAATCATAGTTACGGCGCATAATTGACTGTAATTAGTTAAAGGAACCAGAAGGTTATCAAAATGAAATATTCCCGCCGCCCAAAGATTGCTGCCAAAACAGCCTCTATTGAAGAGAAAACATTTCTGCTTAGAAGAATGTTTATGGCCTTTCTGGCGGCAATGGGATTTCTGTTCTTAATGGTATCCAATTCAATAGCCCAAGCGGATAACGCGGACCCGGCTGAGCTGGAAAAAGCAAAAGAATTTATAGAAACATTTTCAGACAGGGCTATTGCAATTCTGAATAATAAAAGTTTAAGTGAAGAACAGACCTTTAACGAATACAGAAAAATTCTCAATGACTCGTTTGCTATTGATTATATCGCGCGAATTACACTCAGCAGGCATCGCAGTAAAGCCAGCAAAGAAGAACTTGATGATTATACAAGACTTTTTCCGGAATTTATCCTGAAAGTAAACTCCTCCCGACTTCAAAAGCTTGATACAACAAAGCTTGAAATTGACCAGGTTGTTCCCAATGGCAAAACGGATATTTATGTGCGGACGAAAGCCTTTAGTGCTGATGATAAACCACTAGATGTTGACTGGCGGGTCAGAAGTGACAAAAATGGCACCTATAAGATTATTGATGTAAAAATTGAAGGGATTAGTATGGTTGCCACGCAGAGGGATGATTTCACTTCAAGAATAAGCAGTAGCGGTGTAAGCGGCCTTAATAAATATATGAAAGATATAATCGACGGCATTGTCGTCGCACAAGATGATGCAACTTCCTGACATATACAATTTAAAAACAAAGGGACAAACAAACCATGACTGATGGTCAATTATTTTTAGTGTTTGGCGGTAAAGTATCGGACCCTCGAACGACCAATTTTATTAATCCTGAATATCTTCATACTGTTGGAATATACCCTTCATATGAAGAAGCCAAAAAAGCCTGGAAAGGCGCCAGTCAGGCAATGGTTGATGATGCAATGACAAAATATGTTGTTGTCTGTCTCGACAAACTTCTGACACCTTCAGACGCTTAGTATTGTTTTAAAAGCCAAGGCGCCTTTTGTAGGCGCCTTTTTTGTCTGGTTTTATATGGGATATGATATAAAAAGTAATGGATTTAAACCCCAGACAATTTCTGCTTAGATGTTTCGAGGTCGCTGTACAGGCGGCCCTCCCCGAAAAAATAATTCCTGATCATCTTCCTCTAAACCGGTCTTCAAATGTCATAATTATAGGCGCCGGAAAAGCAGCAGCATCAATGGCCGCTTCTTTTGAGAAGACCTGGAAAGGTCCTGTAACTGGATTGGTTGTTGTGCCGCAAGGACATGAAGTCACCTGCAAATCTATTGAGGTTATAACCGCATCACACCCTACTCCCGATCATAAGTCTGTTATCGCTGGAGAGCGTATATTTGAACTCACAAAAAACCTGACACAGGAAGATATCGTTTTTGTGCTTTTATCCGGCGGAGGTTCTTCATTATTATGCTGTCCTGCAAATGATATTGAATTTTCCGAAAAGCAACAAATCAACAGAGCGCTCTTAAAATCCGGTGCCACTATTAATGAAATAAACTGTGTCCGAAAACATTTGTCAGCCATAAAAGGGGGCCGACTTGCACGACACTGCTTTCCAGCAAAAGTCTATACATTCACCATTTCTGATGTGGTTGGTGATGACCCATCAACAATAGCATCCGGACCGACAGTCATAGACCCGACCACATCGTCGGATGCCCTGAACATACTTAAAAAATACTCAATTGATATATCTGACACTGTTCGCCATTGGCTGGAAAGTCCTTTGTCAGAAACAGAAAAGGAACCAATTCCCGGTAATCAATATACCATTATCTGTTCCGCCAATATGGCCTTAAAGAAAGTGGAGGATTATGCGCAAAAATCAGGGATTAAAGTCATAAATCTCGGGGAACTGACCGGAGATGCCAGAGTACTGGGGCAGAAAACCGCCCTTGAAATTGACACCCTAACCATATCAAAACCGACCTTGATTATTTCCGGCGGTGAAACAACTGTATCCGTAAAGGGACCTGGTCAAGGCGGCAGAAATTCTGAATTTCTGCTTAGTTTTCTGCTTTCATTAAAGGGCAGCGAAAATATTTATGCACTCGCCGCCGATACGGACGGCATTGATGGATCAGGCAATAATTCAGGAGCCATTATAGTGCCAGACAGTCTGACACGGGCAAAATTACAGGGTATAAATTTAAATGCACTGCTTGATAATAATGACAGTTACACTGCTTTTGCCAAATTAGATGATCTGATAATTACTGGGCCAACGAAAACCAACGTCAATGACTTCAGAGCCATACTGGTTTTGCCCGCTGCCTTTTCATCTTAATGTAATTTTTGTTTTTAATATCTGAATACTGATGATGAATGCTAAAGCCATTTTGACAAATAGCCCGGGCAGAAACGGCAGAAACCATGATTTTATTATCTCCCCCCACGGGAGTGCCGTTGAGACTTTCCCCCATCCAACACCAAGACCTAAAATTATAAGCGAACCAGCAAGGCAGGCCCATAAAATTTTTAAGTTATTTTTATCCGGCATATCATTTAAGTAATTGTTCCTGACAGCTTTTGTTAAATGTGAAATTAAAGCAGCAGCCATAAGAAATCCTAAAAGATATCCACCTGTGGGTCCGGTAAGAACAGAAAATCCAGACCTTCCTTCTGCAAATATTGGAACTCCGGAAGCCCCTAATATCAGATATAGTGCAAGCGAAAATACGGCATATTTTATTGGCAAAAGTAATCCAATTAAAAAAACAACAGTTAATTGCATTGTAATAGGAACTGGCCCTAAAGGTATCGAAATCCAGGAAGACAGCCCAAGCAGCAATGCCATGGCAATGGAAATGAAAATGGCTTTAGCGAAATTCATAAATTCACCAAATTAAGTCAATTTACTTTCATTAACCTGCAATATCGTTTATTGCCGCTGCCAGTTTATTTGCGTCCTCTTTCGAATTATAAAGTGCCGGACTGACCCTGATACCACTCCCACTATTGATACTGCCCATTGTGGTTGTAAAAATACCGTATTTGTCAGTTAGCGTTTTCATAAGGTCCATATTTTCTTCGCGACTGGTTTTTCCCTTTATCCTGAAAGACGTAATCGCTGCATACATTCGCTCATCCTGAGGCGTTAATATCTCGACATTTTTATTATCAATTACCTGATTAACCCATTGATTTCTCAAATATCTTAACCTTCCGGTTATATTTTTCTGACCAATATTTTCCCTGAAATCAAGAGCATCCGGTATTGAAAGAACCGCTGCAAAATTCATTGTTCCTGTATGAACGCGCATTCTGACATCATCGCTGCTCGCACCAGCCTGGCCACGAAACGGATCAATATCATGAATTCTGTTTTTGCGGATATACATCATACCGACACCTAGGGGTACACCGATCCATTTATGAAGATTAAAGCCGACAAAATCTACCCCGAGATCCTGGAAATCAAAATCATACTGTCCCCAGGAATGGGCCGCATCTAGAATGACATCAACGCCTCTTGCTTTTGCCATCGCCGCTATTTCTTTAACGGGTGTAATCAGTCCGGTACGATTGCTGATATGGGTCATCAGCATCATTTTACATTTTGGATGATCATCAAGCGCTTTTTTATAGGCCGCAATGACATTTTCGTATGACGCCGGTTCCGGCATGGCAATCGCAACCACATTGACTTTACGATAGTCTTTTAAATACCGCATTTCTGATTGCATCGACCCATAGTCAAGGTCGGCATATATAACTGTATCCCCCTCTTTTAACTTATTATATCCGTTTATCAGACACTGCAGCGCTTCGGTTGCATTACGCGTTAATTCAATTTCATCTTCACCGACACCCAGCTTCTTAGCAACTCTGGCAATGATTTTATTATAGTCATCCCTATAAAGCCTTCTGGCGTAGTATGAGCTGTTCTGATTTACAAAATGAGTGTGTTGAATATAAGCCTGAGTAACCGGAATTGACATAATGCCCCAGTATCCCGCTTCCATATTTACGATATCCCCAGTTACATCATATTCACCCTGAATTATTCTCCAGAAGTCCTCATCGTCTGCTGCCCTAGGCGTGTTTGCAAAGCTCATGGCAGGAATTCCTGCCATAGAAAGTCCCGCAAAAAGAGCGGAAGAAGTTAAAAATTGACGTCGGTCCATTTGATTATCCCATCTTTCTCACAATATCTTTAATTGCCACTGCAAGTGCGGCCATATCCTGTTTCGAGCTATAAAGTCCCGGTGATATACGGATAGCATTCAGCTCAGGAATTGGCGCGCTGTTAATTTTATAATCACGCAGCAATGTATTCCCAAGTTCAATCGCATTTTTATGTTTATTAATCCGGAAAGATGTCAGCCCTGCATGCATCCGCTCGTCTTCCGGTGTAAGAATATCAACGCGGTCATCATCAAGAAACTCTTTAACCCATTCATGTCTAAGCGCTTTAAATCGGCGGTCAATATGTTTGATACCAATTTTATCTAGGAAAATAAGGGCGTCCTTAACACTCAGGACCGCCGCCATATTCATTGTCCCAGTTTGTACACGGTTGTTAATATCGATATTACCGGGAGGTCCTTTGCTGCTTTTTGTATCAATATCAAGCATGCGTTCCTTGCGTATATACATTAAACCAACACCGAGTGCCGCCCCAATCCATTTATGCAGGTTGAAGCCGACAAAATCCACATTCATATCCGGGAAATCAAAGTCATACTGTCCCCAGGAGTGGGCCGCATCAACAATAACGTCAACACCATATGACCTTGCCATCAGCGTAATTTCTTTAAGCGGTACAATAACGCCAGTACGGTTTGCCATATGCGTAACTAGTATTAATTTTGTCCCGGGATTGTCTTTAATACCCTGTTCAAATAAAGCTATCTGATTTTCATATGTTGCCGGATCTGGCGTATGAAGCCTGATCACATCAGCGCCACGAAAATATCGCAAATGGCGCATTTCCGCCTGCATACTATAATAGGCCGCATCAGCATATAAAACCTTATCACCCGGTTTTAATTTATTATAACCGCTGATTAACAGCTGCATAGACTCTGTAACATTTCTTGTGAAAACCAGTTCGTCACTACGGACACCAAGTTTTTTCGCTAGCATTTCAAGAATTTCCTGACGGTCTACAGAAAATGATCTCGCGTTCGGATCAACCCGCCGTCCTGATCCCATATAGTGTGAACTATAAGCATTTATGAATGCTGTGTGATCGGCAAATGCCTGACGAACAGGTTCAGACATAATTCCCCAATGGCCCGCATTTAAATTTATAAACTCATCTGTGACCTTATACTGATCCATTATCGTCTGCCAGTAAGCGTCACTATCCTTGTCCATCATGTCCTGAGCCTGCGCCCCTACTGCACCCGCAGCTACAGAAACCGATGCCAGTGCGGCAGTCGTTTTTAAAAAATCCCTTCTATCCATAATAATTTTTCCCTCTATTTTATTTTGCTTAAATCTTTTTGATAACTTTCCCTTAAATTCTGATCAGGGCTTATGATGCTAACAATATACCCGACAACAAATGAAAACAAGAAGGCAGGTGGCATTGTTTCCATAGCAACAAAATATACCCCAATTCCATCCATTTCTGAAAAAACAAATTTTGAAAGAATTGTCATGATAAACCCCGCTATCATAGAGGCAATTGCTCCCCTGGCAGTAAACCCTTTCCAGAATAATGACATGATAATCATAGGGCAGAATATCGCGGCAATTCCAGACCAGCCGAATATTACAAACCAGAAAATAGTTCTGGTCGGTGACAAAAAGGAAATAACCAAAGCAATTGCCAATGCAATAGCCGCAAAGATTATGGTCAACCACCGGGAAAATCTGGCTGATTTTACGCCATCAAGTTCGGCATTAAATATTTTTCGGTAAATATCATGGGTAATTGACCCCGCCGCCACTATGAGCAGGGACGATACCGTTGACATAATTGCGGAAAGGACTGCTGCGACATAAAGGCCGACTAGAATAACTGGAAAAACATATTCCACCATTGTCGGCAAGACATTTTGAGCGCCATTTCCAAGAATTTCTACCGGGTCGGTCCCTGCTTTTGTAAATAAATACCGTCCAAGAACACCAATGCTCACCGCCGAAGTATCAACAAGAAAAGTAAAGCAGAGTGCAACCCATCGGCCCCGTTTAATTTCATTAATATCCCGGATTGATAAAAACCGGGCAAAAACCTGTGGTGACCCAAGAAAGCCAAGCCCGATCAGCATCATGCCCAACACAATGGCAAAATTCATTGGTGTCAATCCGCCCAATCCCCATATATTAACGAGACCTGGATCTATATTTTTCAGAGTATCATAAACATGATCGGATGGCCCAAGCATGAGAAAAGCGGTAATGGGAAGCACGACCAGACTGAGCATCATTATCAGTCCCTGAAACATATCCGTCCAGGCCACGGCAAGAAAACCACCCATAACGCTGTATATCACGACAATAATAAACCCAACAGCAGCGCCAGTATGATAATCCCAGTCAAGAAACCGCTCAAAAGCTGATCCTGTCGCATCAATTTGGGCACTTATATAAATCAGAATAAAAATTGCGAGCGAAAGGGACGCTATCCACCTTAACGTATGTGTTTTGACCTTAAATCTACTGACAAGATAATCCGTCATTGTCAGGCTGTCATAATGATCCGTCAGCTTTTTATAGCGTTCTGCCATTAAAAACCAAGCAACCGCGACCCCGAACATTTCACCCACAACAACCCAATAGGCACTGAAGCCCACCATCGCCCCCATCCCGGTAACGCCGAGCAGCAGCCATGCACTTTCACCGGTTGCCTGGGCGGAAAATGCGGCAACCCAATAACCCAGTGTTTTGTTCCCCGTGACATAATCTTTGATATTCTTTACGCGTTTTGAGGCTATGATGCTTAAAGAAACCAGCACCGCCAGATACAGAAACAACATTGAATATTTTTCGATCAAGTCCCCTCGTCCCAAATTTGATTTTTATTTTATATAGAGTACCCTAGCATCATTTTTAGGAAATTATAGAAAATTGTGTATATTCTTACTAAATTTATAAATTACAGGAGAAACGATTGACACATGAGCAGCTAACTATCGTCATCATTCTGGCAGGGGTTTTTATTTTTTTTCTTTGGGGGCGTTGGCGATATGACGTCGTTGCTTTCAGTGCTCTGATGATAAGTGTATTAAGTGGCGTCATAAACAGTGAGGATGCTTTTAACGGTTTTTCCCACCCTGCTGTCATAACTGTTATCGCCGTACTCGTAATCAGCAATGGTCTGGCTGTTTCCGGGGTCATTGACCGCATTGCCCATATAATTGTCCCTCCCATAAAAAGTCTGTTTTTGCAAATTTTCATCATGTCGAGCTTTTCCGCTGCCCTTTCTGCAGTTATGAACAATGTTGCTGCGCTCGCTCTTTTGATGCCGGCAACTATTGACAGCGCAAAAAAGGTAAAAAGGTCCCCTGCATTACTCCTGATGCCGCTTTCATTTGGGTCCATTTTGGGCGGACTGATTACCCTGATCGGTACGCCACCCAATATCGTGATTGCCCATTACCGTGAAAAAGTTTCTGGTGAGCCCTTTTCAATGTTTGACTTTTCTCCCGTGGGGAGTGTTGTTGCCGTAAGTGGTGTCCTGTTTCTCGGGCTTGTCGGCTGGCGGCTTTTACCCCATGACAGGCAGGCTAAATCAGCAACTGATGATCTTTTTGATATTAATGATTATCTTGCTGAAACAATCGTGAAAGAGGGTTCTGGCGCAATCGGCAAGAAAATAAAAGATATTGATGAAATTGCAGATAGCTGTGATGTGCGTCTGGCCGGGTTAATCAGAGACGGAAAAAAGATATTAAGATTAACCAAAACCCGCGTCATAAAAGAAGGGGATGTATTCATACTGAAAGCCGGACCAAAAGAACTCGATACGTTTTCCCATAAACTTGGGCTGGAAATTAAAGGCGGAGAATATGACCGTGCTATGCTTTCAAATGAAGATGTTACGTTGCAGGAAGCTGTGGTGTCCGCAGACAGTCGTGTCATTGGCCGCAAAATTGGTGAAATCAAATTAAAATCAAGATCAGCCCTAAATTTGCTTGGTGTTTCCAGACAGGGGCAAAGCATAAATAATGAACTTCATAAGTTTATTTTCCGCCCGGGAGATGTTTTGCTGTTACAGGGGGACACAGACAGCATGACAAAATCCATGGATCGACTGGGGCTACTTCCTCTGGCAGAGCGAGGATTTAATATCGGCAAACGCCGTCATGCCTGGATAGCAACATTGTTGATGGTCGGTGCGATTGCGACGGCAGCCATCGGTATCAGCAGCCTGACTGTATCCCTCGCCATTGCGGCGCTGGGTATGATTATTTTTAATATTATTCCGCTCAGGGACCATTATAATAGCATTGACTGGCCCGTAATCGTTTTGGTGGGCTCAATGATCCCCATTGGTGGGGCATTGGAAACCACCGGCACCACGGACCTAATTGCATCAGGTATCCTTAATATGTCAGAAGGATACTCCACATTCGCCGTTCTTGCCGTTTTATTTATCGTAACAATGACATTGTCCGATCTGATGAACAATGTGGCTACCGCCGTGATGATGGCACCCATAGCTGTCAGTCTTGCTCATAGTCTGAATTCTAACCCTGATGCATTTCTGATGGCTGTTGCCGTTTCATCATCCTGTGCCTTTCTTACCCCTATTGGACATAAAAACAATGCCCTGATCATGGGACCAGGTGGTTATAAATTCGGTGATTATTGGCGTATGGGACTGCCGCTGGAGATCATCATCACAGTTGTTGCTCTGCCGATGATTGCGCTCGTCTGGCCGCTTTAAGGCTTTAAAGGTGTCAGTGTCGACTTTTCCTGATCGTCCATTTGCTCAATCAGACCTGTTTCCCACCGCAGATATTCCCGCGCGTGGTCAAGGTTACCACTATGGCGCCCATGTGTATGAAACTGAAAATCAATCCGCTCGGCATCGGTCGGGCAATCGGGCGTGGAAACAATCTTAAGTCCCGCTTCACGCCAATCTTCCGGCTCGCTCAAGGATATCAAACCATTTCCCCCCAGATCTTTTAAAATAAATGTGGCACTTAAAAGCTCAGAAGCAATAATGATAATTTGCCCATCGATTTTTACATCACTTATTTTTGGCCTGATCGTCCAGACTGCTCCTTCTATATGCGATTCTCTGTAATCAGCACTCGGCCTGACATCAATTATGGTTTTCGTACCATTCAGTTTGGCGATGCCGGTCGCATCAATAAAGTCATACCCGGAAATATCAATTTCAATTTCTTCAACATGGACGAGTTCATTAACCGAATTTTCGTCGAGAACATAGGCATCATGTCCCATCCCTTTTAGCCAGATCGCCGTCATTACCGCCCGAATGCGGTGATTATCAAAAAGCACAATTTTGGCATTTCTGGTGGCAAACCACTGGTCCGTTGCCTGCACCAATTGTCCGCCGGGCGCATGGCGAAATCCATCCACATGTCCGGTTTCATATTCTTCACGGGTGCGGATATCAAACATGAAACATGTTCTATTCTTATCCTGACGCCATGCTTTCATCTGCATTATATCAATTACAGGAATATCATAGTCTTTGATCATCTGATCCGCTTTTTGCCGCGCCTCTGCGATAAGCATGTCTGGAATGTCCCCCGGATAGGATCGATTTGCGCCGTGTTCAAGGTCAAAACCGGCAAGTTTCCAGCCCATTGTCCCGTTTTCCAGAGCATATACTTTATTGGGAAGGCCCAGAAGATTTAATGTCTGTGCCCCAATCAGACTTCTGGTACGACCGGCACAATTAACGATAATATCCTGATCCGGACGCGCCATCATGGCTTTATAACGTAAACTCAGCTCTGCATTTGGGCAGGAAGTCGACCCGGGAATGGTCATTTTATGAAATTCTTCAGGTGTACGACCGTCAAGAAGAATAAAGTTATCATCCCCATCATCCATCCGTTTCTTAAGGTCTGCTGCCGTAATGGATTTTGTACCAAGCTCATGTTCCACAACTTCACCAAAAGATTTGGATGGGGCACTGATCCCTTCGTAAAGAGCATATCCCGCATCAGACCAGGCCTTAACCCCGCCTTTTAGAACCATGACATTCTGATAACCCATTGCTTCAAGATATTTTGCTGACTTTTCTGCAATTCCATTACCTGAATCCAGAAGAACTGTCGGCGTCTTCAGACAGGGCACAAAAAGTCCGATCCTTGCCTCCAAAATACTATAGGGAACATGAGAGACAAAGAACGGATGTCCACGCCCGTAATCGGCGACTTCACGAACATCGATAAAGGCTATTTCCCCGGATGAGGAAAGGCGTTTCTTAACTTCACTGGCTGATTTATAATCCATTACTTTCTTTTGCTTAGCTCTAATTCAGCGGCAATAAACCCGAATGCGGGCCATGATTTTGTCTGCATAAATCTTTCCATCAGATCGTAGGCGCGATCCGGTTCACCATTATAAAGGAACCAGTTGGCGACACCATAAGCAATTGCAGCACCACTTGGATCATTAGGATCAACATTGGTCAACGTTTCCGCCGGAATGACCCCCTTATACATCAGGGTCAGATTATGATAAGACATATTTTCAATAATTTTCATATTTTCTGAAATATTATTAAGCGATTCCTGCGCCTCTTTATCGCGGCCCATGCGCCGTAAAATCATATAGATCCAGTGCCCGGTTGAAACAATATTATCATCATTTATACCCAGATCCTGGCCTGCTTTAAAGGCATCATATGCCTTTTGCCAGTCCTGTTTCAGATAATAGGAAAGCCCCAGATGGTAATAAATATTACTGTGTGTGGTTGTCAGGAAAATTCCTAAAGGATTTGGTGCCCCGTCCGGTTCAATTTTATCCTCTGTCCCCTGAATAAGCTCTGCCGCTTTTTCATAATCGGCAACTGCCCGGTCAATTTCACGGATTGTAATATAGCGATGACCACGATGGCGATACATACGCGCATCATTAGGAAATTTTTTAATCCCTTCACTAAAAATTTCAATGGCCCGGCGATAATCCCCCGTATAAGCAACCCGGCGTCCATACCAGATGATATTGTCAGCATTCATCGGGTCAGCATCATAGTCTGCCTTTGCCTCAGCAAGCTCATCAAGCAGTTTCTGACTTGGGGCCGGTGAATATAACGGTTTCCCCAAAAATGAAATCGCCTGCGCACCATCCGGTACGTCGGAAAAGAGTTTGTCTTCAGCCACTGCGATATTTGCCAGCATCATACTGATGGCACTTATCAAGAAAATTTTTAAACTTTTCATTTCTTCCCTTTATATTTTGTTTTTTAGGTCAACTTCAGCGGCTATATAGCCGAATGATCCCCAGGATTTTGTTTTAAGGAATTTTTCCATTAAATCATAGGCTTTTTCTTTATCCCCATTATAAAAAAACCAGTTCGCCACACCATATGTGATACTGGCCCCGGCCGGAATGTTGGGATCAGCATTTAAAACCTCTTCCTCAGGCACTTGGCCCTTATAGAACATCACCAGTTTATGATAGTTATGCACTTCTATAATATCCATATCAGCCGTTACATAAGATAAGGCTTCCTGTGCTTCCTTATCCCGCCCTAGCCGCCGTAGAATCATATAAATCCAGTGTGTGGTTGAGGCAGTATTATCATCATTCAAATCTAGATCACGGCCCATTTTATAGGCCCTGAGCGCATTTTCAAAATCATGTTTCAGATAATAGGCAAGGCCCAGATGATAATAAATATTGCTTTGGGTGCTGGTTACCGGAATTCCGGCAGGGTTTGGGGCACCATCCGGCTCAATTTTATCTTCTTTTCCTTTAATCAGGCTGGCGGCTTTTTCAAAATCATCAATCGCACGGTCAAATTCCCGAATTGTAATATAGCGATGTCCGCGGTGACGATACATACGTTCATCGTCAGGATGTTTTTCTATCCCTTCAGAAAATATAAGAATAGCCCGGCGAAAATCGCCTGTATATGCCATGCGGCGTCCATACCAGATGATATTATCAGCATCCATAGGATCAGCGTCATATTTGGCTTTGGCTGCCGCAAGATCATCCAGAAGCTTCTGACTGGGTGCCGGCATTGATAATGGTTTGCCAAACAGAGAGACCGCCTGCGCGCCATCTGGCACTTCAGATAAAAGCGAAGACTGCGCATTGGCACTTACCGCTGCGAATAATACCAATATTGCTAAACTTATTTTTTTCATATTTATCCTTATTTTTTAATTAGTTATCTTTCTAACCGGCAATAACCCTTAAATAATCAGCAAGCGCCTTTACCTTTACAGGGTCCGTTATATGTCGGGAAAAATCATCGCCCGGTGCCATGGAAGGCGCATTCTTATCATATGGGCTGCCAACCAGAGTTCTGCATGATGAATGAATTTCACTGACCGAAAATATTTTAAGCAGACTTTCCACATTTGGCGGATTGATTTTTGAACAGGGCATTATGGAAATTCGCCCTGCTGCCTGATCAATCACACTTTTTATTTTTATGGCCCCTTCAAGGGCAGTTTCCTTCTGGCCAGACGTTAGTATTCTTTCAATACCTAGCTCAATGGCCTGCTCAAGTGCTTCCGATGTGTCCGGGGTAACATCAAAAGCTCGGTGCAGGGTAACCCCCATACCTTCAGCGTGATTTATTAACGTTTCAAGCTTGGCCACATCAAGGGCGCCATTTTCATGGGTCATACCAATGACAATGCCAGCCATTCCATAAGACCGTGCCCGGTCAATATCATGCATCATGACATCCATATCTTCGAAATTAAAAATGAAATCGCCGCCCCTTGGACGGATCATGGCATATATGGGTACGCCCAGTTTTGAGGCCCGCATCATTAAACCGGCTGATGGAGTTGTTCCACCTATGCCCAGCGCATCACAAAGCTCAAGCCGGTCAGCACCATTTTTTACGGCATCAATTGCGCCCTGAATGGTATCGACGCATACTTCAAATGTAATTTTTGTCATTTTGCAAGCTCAGGAATTTCAGCATCTTCCCCCCACCATCTTTTGATATTTTTTTCATATTCACCGGAAGCAATATAATCGGCAATAAAGTCATTGAGATAAGCCAGAAATTCCGGCTGCCCTTTTTTAACGCCCATTGCAACATCCCCAGCAACGAAAATACCAGGAAGTATAGTCAAGCTGGGAATCTGACTAGCGAAATAGTCAGCCATTGAACTATCCTCGATCCCGGCATCAACACGGCGCTGACGAAGAAGCAATACACCATTTGGTGCAAAATTTTCACTATAGACCAGTTCAGCTTCAGGAATATTTTCTTCGACAAAAATAGCGCCACTGGTCCCCCTGCCTGCTACAATTTTTTTACCAGCGAGATCAGCAAGCGATTTAATATTCAAGCCTTTTTGATAAATAATTCGAAGTCCAGTTTTAAAATAGGGGTCGCTGAAATCAACAACTTCTGCCCGGGCCGGCGTCACAGTCATATTACCAATGATAAGATCAAGTTGGCCCGATACCAAAAGGCTTACTCGTGCATCACCATAAACATCGGTAACACGAAGCTCAACGCCCAGTCTTTCGGCCAATTGCTTGGCAACTTCATAATCATAACCAACCGGATTATTGCGTGCATCACGGCCGCCCATTGGCATTCCGCCCAGTGAAATACCAACTTTTATAAAACCGCGGTCTTTAATATCATCCAGAATGGCCGCATGAGCTGTTGTCAGATTTAAAACGACAAATATACAAAAAGCAAAAAATCTATTCATGATTTTATACCAGCTCGCTTTCCATCATCTCAGGTTTTTCCATACTCGGCTTCCATAGCCAGTAATCGCCAGGCTTATCAAGATTATAGGAAACAACTTTATGACCGCCTTTATTATCAATCGCGTGGATCATGAGCCCGGCAATAAATCCGCCGGATAGGCTGTCTACTTCCTCAATAGCGAGCTTGACGGCATCATCCAGCGAATACCCCATTTTCATAGCCAGAATAATTGTGCGCGATGTACTCGTACGGATGGCCATTTCACCGGTATGGGTACATGCTGCGGCACCATATCGGCTGTCTGCATAAAAACCTGCCCCGGCAATTGGACTGTCCCCTAACCGACCTGGATATTTCCATCCCCACCCTGATGTACTGGTCGCGGTGTGGATACCGTTATTTGCATCCTTACACATAAACACTGTTGTATCCCTAACCTTTTCAGGATCTGTAATAGCACTATTAAGTGGGGCAAGCGGGATATTGGGAAATTTTTCAAATTCTTCCGGGGTAAGCATTTCCTTTACCTTTTCTTTCCAGACCCTGCCCGAATCCTCAAGAAGTGTATTTACCTTGGGCAGGCCGATTTCCGCAGCAAGCCGATCTGCACCATCCCCTGTTACCATGACATGATTAAGTTTCTGCATAACTGCCCGAGCGACCTGCGCCGCATGATATGTATGTTTTAAAGCTCCGACAGCCCCCACTTCACGAGTGTTGCCATCCATAACGCCACCATCAAATTCCATCACTCCCAATAAATTGGGCCATCCACCATAACCGACACTGCGAATGGTCGGTTCTGCTTCAACCTTATTGATACCTTCAATCATGGCATCAATTCCGTACATTCCTGCTTTTAAATGATTTGCAGTCGCTTCAATTCCTGCCCAGCCGGTGCCGTTCGTTAAAAGTATCATATTGTCCTCTTTGTTGGTTTGTGCCATGGCCCTTGACCCCGCCATTGAAAATGCGGCTGCTGCCGCTGAAGATTTTAAAAATAACCGTCTGTTCAGTTTAGGCCTGGCCATTAAACTCTCCCATTTTGGATAAAAACCTTGCAATGCGCGGATCGGCCAACCCGCCATCCCCTGCAAAAAACTCATCCTTTGGAAGATCGCTTAAAATTCGGCCCTGATCAAGAAAAACTATTCGATCTGAAATTTCCCTGGCAAATTCAATTTCATGGGTAACTGAAATCATTGTAATCCCTTCCCGAGCAAGTTTTTTTAAAATATCAAGCACTTCTGCGGTCATTTCAGGATCAAGTGAACTGGTTACTTCATCAAGAAGCAAATAATCCGGCCTCATGGCAAGTGCGCGACAGATGCCTACCCGCTGCTTTTGACCGCCTGAAAGCTGCGCTGGAAAAACATCTTTTTTATCTGCCAGTCCAACACTATCCAGTAAATCCAGCGCAATTGCCTCAGCATCTTTTTTTGATGATGACAGGACATATACTGGGGCAAGGGTTATATTTTCAAGAACAGATAAATGCGGATAGAGATCAAATTGCTGAAATACTGTGGAACATTTCTTGCGAACTTCCAGCAGTTCCTTTTTGTTGGAAACATCAAAACCATCAACAAAAATAGACCCGGATGTTATTCCTTCTAGTCCGTTGATACAACGGATCATCGTGCTTTTTCCAGATCCGCTCCCACCAAGGATTGAGACCACTTCACCTGGCTTAAGAGTTAAATCAACACCTTTAAGCACTTGAAGGTCACCAAAATTCTTATGAAGCTTTTTTATCTCAATCATTATAATTCACCAACCAATCGATAGGCACTGAATTTACGTTCAAGCCTCATTCCAACAATAGCGATTAATTTGGCAAGAATAAAGTAGGTCAGTCCGATAAGAGGCCAGACAATGAATGGTTCAAATGTTCTCTGATTGACAATATCACCTACACGGGTCAAATCAATAACACCAATGACAGATACAAGTGATGTCACCTGTAGCTGATTTATTGCCAGACTAACCAGCATCGGCATAGCTATAGACAGGCTTTGCGGAAAAATTATATGCCTCAGGATCACTAGTTTAGGCAATGCAAAGCTTCTTGCGGCTTCCAGCTGTCTGCGATCAATCGATTCTATGGACGAGATCACGATGACCGCAACGAATGCTGCCGTGTTTCCGCTTAAAGTAATGACCGCGGCCATATTTGGCGTCATATCAATCTGAAGCAGCGCCGGAATTCCAAAATAAACCAGAAAAAGCTGAACAATGACGGGCGAGTTTTTGAGAGACTCACTGACAATCATCAGCAATTTACCCAATATTGTTATATGGTAATACCTTACCAGTCCAATTAACACCCCAAGAACTAGCCCGATCACTGTTGAAAGAATAAATATCCAGAGGGTTATGCCCAGACCTTCGGCCCAAAGCAGCAAATCATAAATTGTGAAACCTTCATCACCGTAGCCCATTATGATGCCTCCTCACCCAGATATCTGTTTAGATGCCGATGCCATAATGAAATCAGTGCCGATATCATAAAAGTCAACAGTCCATAGAAAATAACAAGGAATACATAAACTTCAAAAGGACGGAATGTTGTCGACGCAATTACCTTACTTACACCAGTTAATTCATTCAGCGTAATGGAGGATAATATAGATGTGGTCAGGATCAAATTAATGAAGACTGACCCCAATGGGCGGACAGATATGGTTAGCGCAATCGGCAATATTATTTTTGCATATATCTGAAACTTTGAAAATCCGAATGATCTGGCTGCCTCCAAAATCCCTTTTTCAACAGATAAAATCCCGGCACGAATTGTTTCACCAACATATGCACCGACAGCTATGCTTAAAACCAGACAGCCTGTCCAGAAGGCATCCATATAAACACCAATTTCAGGAAGTCCATAATAGCCGAAAAATATCAGAACAATGAATGGAATGTTCCGGAATAAATCAACATAAACCAGAGAAGTATAATTTAAAAACCGATTTGATGATACCCGCATCAGGGCAATAAGAATGCCGAGAATAAAACTGCCTAATATCGAAAGGATGCTGACCTCTGCCGTAATGATAAAGCCGTCTAAGAATGCCGGTACATATTCGGTTATAGAGGCCAGATCGAGCATACTATGCTTATTTCATTGCTGCTAAATCGGCCTCGGCAGCAATATAGCCAAAGGATCCCCAGGATTTGGCGTTCAGCATTTTTTCAAACATGTCTTTTGCTTTATCTTTATCGCCATTGTAATAATGCCAGTTGGCAAGTCCGTAGGCTATTGCCGCATCAGCGCTGTCTTCCAGATTAATGTCTTTGGAAATTTCCTCTTCCGTTAGTTCACCTTTATAGAAAAGGTCCAGTTTATGGTAACTGTCATTTTCAAGGATGTTCATATCCTCATTAATATCATCAAGCACATGTTTGGCCTGGTCGTGGTTTTCCCCCATCAGTCGGCGGATCATATAACGCCAGTGGGCAATTGATACTTTATTATCATCATTTTGGGCTACATTATAGTCCAGATCATAAACCCTTTTGGCATTTTCAAGGTCATGTTTAAGGTAATAGGCCAAGCCAAGATGATAATAAATATTCCCATGAAGTGTGCTTACAGGTGTATTAAATTTGTTCGGCGTTCCATCGGGTTCCACTGAATTGGGCTTGCCCTTGATAAGCTGAGCCGCTTTTTCAAGATCCGCTATAGCACGGTCAAATTCACGAATAGTTATATAGCGGTGACCGCGGTGACGATAAAATCTGGCATCATTTGGGCTGTCCAGTATCCCGTCACTGAAAATCTTAATCGCTTCGCGGAAATCACCCGCATAAGCCAGCCTGCGTCCGTACCAGATTGCCCTTTCAGGATCCATCGGATAGTCCATATATCTGACACGGGCAGTTTCGAGATTTTTAATGACTGTTTCATTTGTTGGTTCAGGCATAGTCAGGGCTTTACCCATTAAGGATACGGCTTCAGCCCCTTCTGGGACATCAGGTAAAATATTACTTTGTGCAAAAGCTACATTAATTGAAAATACTGAAGTTAAAAAAAGCAAACTGATTATTTTTTTACACATAATAAAGCCCATATTTATTGGTTAAAATTTTGTTTATCCCTATTGGTCATTTTATATGAATAAACTACAAATTTTGTCAATAAAACAAAAAAACGGCTATTTTATGTATATTTCTTTTTAATCCAGTTTGTAATGGCTTCCCCATTTTCTGGACTTTTGATGTAGTAACCCTGCGCCTGGTCACAATCCATGGAAAGTAATTTTGAAAGTTGTTCCTCTGTTTCCACGCCCTCTGCAATCACATTTAAATTAAAGCTGTGTCCCAATCTGATGACCGCTTCCACCAACGAGCGGGAGCTTTCAACTGAGGACATATCTTTGACAAAAGTCTGATCAATTTTAAGTTTATCAACCGGCAGCTGCCCCAAATACGATAGTGAAGAATACCCTGTTCCGAAATCATCAATAGAAAGCTGAACGCCCATTTCGGAAAGTTCATTCAATATACTGATTATCTCATCCGTATGGCTCATAATGACCCCTTCGGTAATTTCGATATCCAGATATTCCGGTGCAAGCTTGGCATCTTCCAGACAGGTTCTTACAAAATGGGTGAAGCCCTTTTCATGAAAATGAAATGGTGAAATATTAACTGACATTTTCATCTTTGGCAGCCCCTGGTCAAGCCAGGATTTTGCCTGGGCACAAGCTTCGGGCAGGAATTGTTCAGTAAGCGGGATAATTTGTTTTGTGTGTTCAGCCAATGGAATAAATTCGCTAGGCGAAATCCAGCCTTTATCCGGATGATCCCATCTTAAGAGGGCTTCGACACCAACTATATTATTGCTTTTAATGTCAATTTGCGGCTGATAGTGCAGTAAAAACTGGTTTTTACTGATACTGTCACGTATGTCAAAAACCATGTTGGTTCGTTCTTTAATTTCCGAATGCATTCCGTGATCATAAATGACAATATTATTTTCTTTTGGTAGCTTTGCCTTATTTAACGCTATTTTGGCATTCCTGTTTAAATCTTCACTTTCTTTTCCATGTTCAGGATAAATTGTAATCCCGACAGAAGCGCTCATCGTAATTGAATTTCCTGCAATTTCTATTGGTTCAGCAATGACTTTTAATAATTTTTCCGCCAGTTCCATGACCTGTTCTATATTTTTTTCATGGCTCGTTACTATATGAAATTCGTCGTAGGCGACATGGGCAAGATGTACATCTTGCGGGAGAAATTTTCTGCAGCGGTTGGCCACTTCAGTCACGATTATATCACTGGCACTGATCCCCAAAAACTCATAAATCTCGCTTAAGGAATTCAATCCAAAATGAATAAGAGCCATAAAATGCTCCCCTTCATTTTCTTTATCTTCTCGTTCATACTCAGCAATCCGTCTTCTGAGTTCTTTTTTTAGAAGAACCTGATTGGGAAGTCCTGTCAGGGTATCATGCTGTAATACATGAATGATATCGTCAGCCCGGGCTCTTTCAAGTGACGTAACATCAGTATAATTGAGGATCATCTGGTCATTATTTATCTTCATGAGCTTACTATATAAATTGCGCCCATCCGCCAGAACCAGCTTGACCATTTCATTTTCGCCGGATTCAGAGAATAATTCCTTAACATGAAAATCCGCAGCATAATTGATATCAATATTATTTTGCCAGGATTGCTTGATAACTTTACGGATAATTTCCGTAAGACTCATGCCACGCTTGATCAATCCTTTTGGAATATTGAAAATATTTTCAAATGACTTATTCCATGAAATAACCTTCTGGTTTTTGTCAAACATTGCCGCACCGGCACCCAGATTATCAAGAAGCACCTGAAAGCCTTCATATGATTTCTGGTTCTGCTTGGCTATCTGTACGACTTCATCCATCAGCGAAGTATTTCGACGTTCCAGATAAAGAGCATTAACAATCATTTTATGTAATGTATGACCGACAAATGCCGCAGCTGCACAAAAAACCAATGCTCCGACACTCATAAAAACACCAAAAGTTTCAGAGGGTGAATTCATAGCAAATAGTGAAACAAAACTGGCAACCGGCACCAAAAATGACCAAATAACCAAGGGATGCGCTGCACTGCTGATAGAAGAAATTGACACCAGACCTATCAGCAATGTCATAATTGACAGTGTCATCATTTCGTCTTCCATGAAATCCGATGGAATAAAAATCATTAACCCCCATGTTACTCCGATCAAAAACATTATAATGCTATAGGAATATAACCATTTTCTGGGTTTTAGATTTAATGCTGATTTTAGGGAGCGGAAATAAAAAAGCAGCCGCCCAAAATAAAGAACTAAAATTGCAGCGAGCCAGTAATATTGGAGATTAGATGTAAAATTATTAATAAATAACCAGAAATAGCAAGTTATGACGATCAAACATCCGGCAGTATTGGGAATAATGTGGGAAAATAAAATTCTTAGTTGGTCACTAAGAACCCGTCCGCTCTCAGTGCGGTTCTCAATATTGTTATTATATTGATTAACTTGCAATTTCGTCTCTTCTCCAAAACCAAGAGATTTTCCAAAGGCTCAGACCTAAAGTTTATTATAGCATACAAAAAATACTTATTTTACAGTATGTTGAGAATTTTCATCTAAAGCAATTATGCATATTTTGCTTTAGATGAAAATAGAATTAAATTATTAATATATAATTACATTTTTAAACTGGATAAATGATGCTCAAATCTGACCAACTGACCATTAATAATATACGAAAAGAACTTGATGCCATCAGCAGGGAAATGATCAGATTGATTAATAAATATGAGCTAAGCGCAACATCACAGCTTGATGTCGTTGATATGGCCCGTCAAAAAATAACAGATAAAGAAGATTACATTCGCTTTCTTGAACTTTCCCTTGAAGGACGTATTTACGGTGAGGTTGCTGCCGCAATAGAAAATATGGAAAATGAAAGGGGTGCTGACAGAACTCACTAAACTTCCGAATTGATTATAATATTGCATCCAGTCCGTCGAATATCATCGTCCAACCATTAATAGCACTTTCTTCATATTCTGCGTAAACATCATCCATTTCATGGGTTAGAATTATTGAGCAACCTTGCTCAGTTGCTTTAAACTCAATGACAACATTGGATTCCAATTCGTCCTCATCACCAGTTTCATAATAATAGCTGAAAATTATCTTCTTTGGTTTATCAATTAAATGATATCTTCCGACATGTCTGGCATATTCTTCACCACGTTGTTCGCCGATTATGAAACGGCCGCCTTCTCTGGGATCGACGTCAACCTCTTTCATAATTCCATCTGGTGTAGCAAAAAGCCAGTTTCCAACATTTTTTCCATCAAGCCAGGCATCAAAAACGGTTTCAACAGATGCATCAAAGTCACGTTCAACTTTTACAAAAAACGGATTTTCAATTTTTCTTATATCAGTCATTATTCTTCCCTCCTGATTTTTTTATATAATCATCAAGCTGTGAAAGCTGTATTTCCCAAAAAGCCGTATATTTTTTCACCCATGCCGAAGCATCCCGAAGAGGTGCCCCTTCAAATCGACACCGTCGCCACTGCGCTTCTTTCGTACGGGAAATAAGCCCTGCTTTTTCCAGCACTTTTAAATGTTTTGAAACCGCTGCCAAACTCATTTCGTAGGATTCGGCAAGCTCACTAACTGTTGCCTGACCACTTGCCAGCCTTTCAAGCATTCCCCGACGGGTTGGATCAGCAAGTGCCGCAAATGTCATACTCAAATGATCACTGTTCATCTTTATTTAACCATATAGTTAATAACTAATTGGTTAAATAAACTATACATCTCCCATAGTCAACTATGTCTGATTTTTTTTAGAGAATATCTTTTAAAGTTTTTCTGGAAATATTACCGCCGCAGGCAATAATGGCTACTTTTTTACCATCCCATTTGGCTTTCTGGCGAAGGTATCCAGCAACTGCGACCCCCACTGCCCCTTCCCCTATAGTATTTGTGTCATCAATAAAAATTCGCAACCCTTCCTTAAGCTCTTCTTCACTGACATCAACATAGTCATCTACATAATCGCGGCAGTAATCAAATGTGATGCTGCCGGTTTCCACGCCCCCGGCTGTTCCATCCGACAAAGTGGGAAGAGAAGGTAGGTCAAGAACCTCCCCTGCGGGGATACTGTCCATCATAACTTTTGAATTGGTAGGTGAGCAGGCAATAACCTTTGTTTTCGGCGACAAATTCGCCATTGCAATGGAAACGCCGGACATAAGCCCCCCTCCTCCTAATGCAACATAGACAGCATCCAGATCCTGAATTTCCGAGAATAGCTCAAAACCGATTGTGCCCTGTCCGCCGACAATATGAATATCATTATAGGGGGAGACAAAGGGAATTTTTCTCTCTTTCGCAAATTTACGGGCGGCTATCTCACCGTTTATGGGGTCTCCTTCCGTTTTTATAACCTCTAGCCCGTATGAAATCATTCCTTTATATTTTGCATCGGATACATCACTCGGGGCAAATACCGTTCCTTTGCAGCCTGTCAATTTACACATATAGCCAACAGCTACACCGTGATTTCCCGTTGAAGCGGTTACCACACCTTTTTCTCGCTCTGCTTCAGTCATGGATAGAATTTTATTGGCAGCTCCCCTCAGTTTAAATGAACCGGTGGGATTAAGATTTTCCATTTTATAAAATATACCAGTGTCATCGCCACTAAAATATTTGCTCTTAATAAGCGGCGTAGGATTGACCACATTTCTAATCCGCGCTGATGCCCTTGCAATTTCTATAAACTGATCTGTGCCTGTCTGTTTTTTCATTTCAACCTCGAATTTTTTTATATCCCAAAGCTCGCACGCTCAAATGGCAATTGCAAGATGATAAATTCTTGCGTCAAATGATCAATACTGTTTTAATCATTGATATAAGGGGAGAGGGAAATGTATAAGAAATTAATTTGGATAATGCTTGCCTTGTTTGTTGCAGCATCTTCATGGGCACAAGCCCAGTCACAAAAACCAAATGTTATTATCATCAATGCCGATGATATCGGATATGGTGATCTGAGCGCTTATGGTGCAACAAAGGTTCATACACCAAATATTGATCAACTGGCAAAGGAAGGGATCAGCTTTACCGATGCTCATTCCGCTTCAGCGGTCTGTTCCCCATCGCGTTATGGACTGCTGACCGGTCAGTATCCATCCCGTAAAGATTATCTATGGGGCCCCTTAATGTTAAAAGCCCCCCTTGCCATAGATAGGGATCAGATGACCATTGCCCGCCTGATGAAAGAAGCCGGGTATAAAACGGCGATAATAGGCAAATGGCATTTGGGATTTGGCGAACGGGGAAAAGTAATTGACTGGAACAAGCCGCTAGTTCCCGGACCTCTTGAACTGGGTTTTGAATATTATTTCGGTGTTCCTGTCCTGAACAGCCACCCACCATTTGTTTATGTGGAAAATCATCATGTGGTCGGACTGGTTCCGGATGATCCGCTTATTTATGATAAACCCTCTATTTCAAGAGAATTTGATGAAAAATTTGACCTTGACCTGATCGGTGGCGGGGAAGCTGCCCATGAACTTTATCAAGATCGGATGGTCGGCACCACTCTTAAAAATCATGCCATCAAATGGATTAAGGAAAATAAGGATAAACCTTTCTTCTTATATCTTGCGACAACCAATATTCATCATCCGTTTACCCCAGCGCCCCAATTTATTGCCAGCAGTAAAGCAGGACCATATGGCGATTCCATCCAGGAGCTGGACTGGATCGTCGGCGAAGTCACCAAAACGCTTGATGAGGAAGGACTGAGCAATGATACCCTGCTTATATTTACATCCGACAATGGTGGCATGTTTAATCGTGGCGGGCAAACTGCCTGGGAAGCAGGCCATCATTTAAATGGTGAATTGCTAGGAATGAAGTTCGGTGCCTGGGAAGGCGGGCATCGTGTGCCCTTCATTGTCCGCTGGCCCGGCAAAGCCCCCGCAGGCAAAAAATCGGCCGAGCTGCTTTCTAATGTGGATATGCTGGCAACGCTAGCCGATCTGGTTGGTTATAAGCTTAAAAAAGGCGAAGGGCCAGACAGTGTCGATATGATGAAAGCATTTAAAGGAATTGAAGGAAAACCAATCCGTGATCAACTGGTTATCAGCCCATTCCAGAAAAGCCATCTGGCCATACGATCAGGCAAATGGGTTTATATCGGTGCTCAGGGTGAAGGTGGTTTTGGTGGCACAAGACTTGGACAGCATATGTTTGCAGGTGCAGCCGCAACCGGATTTACGGGTCAGAAAAACAGCGATATTGTTGATGGAAAAATAAAAACGGATGCTCCTCCCGCGCAACTATATGATCTGGAGGCGGACCCGCAACAGACAACAAATCTTTATAACCAATATCCGGAGGTTGTCGTCAGGCTAAAGGCTATGCTTGAGAAAACAATGTCGGAATAATTCAGTTGCTGCCAACAGGTGAAAGTTTCTGATCATAATCCGTCACATTATATTTCTTGATGATCACTTTCACCTTCTCAACATCAATGGCTTCCAGCGTGCCCCGACTGCTAGTGACTGTTTCTGCTTTTAACATAGCATTATAAACGGATTCCTGAATTGCTTCGACCACTGCCTGAAAAAGCGGCGACATCGATGCATTATTCAGGGTTTTCGATGGCACAGGTTCACTTGCCCCACGATCGCGCCGTACATCTTTATTGGTGGAAAAAGCAATGACATAATCACCAGAACTGTTATTTGCCACAGATCCTGTCCGGGCAATTCCCATCATAGCCCGCTTGGCCAACCGGTCGAGATTTCGGGATAAAATGGGCGCATCTGTTGCCACCACCATCATCATTGATCCGCCATCCATCGGTGTTATCCCTTGTCTGGCTTCTTCAAGCTGGGTTTTATAAGAATATTGACCTAATTCACGGCCAACCGGTGCCCCGTTCATAATAAGGTCGCCCCCAAAATTCGTTTGCACCAGAACACCAACTGTATAACCCCCAAGGCTTTTAGGAAGCACCCGTGAACTGGTCCCAATCCCGCCTTTCCAGCCAAAAGCCTGTGTGCCACGACCGGCACCAACGCTACCTTCCTCCACCGGGCCGGATTTTGCGGCTTCCAAAGCTTTGACCACATATTCCGGACGGGCACTGTCAGCAGACCACATATTATTGACCCGGCTGTCATTGGTTTCACCAACTACTGGATTTAAAGTATGCTGACCTTCCCCCGGTTTTGCCAGTTGCCAGTCTTTTAATGCCTCTGCCGCCGTCCACACACATAAGGTACACACAAGGATTATCGGCGTTTCAATCTGTCCGAATTCACGGACCTGTGTTTCACCTATTAATTTACCATATCCGTTTCCAACATGAATCCAGGCCGGAACTGGGTATTTATACATATCATGATCGGACGGAATGATTGCTGTCACCCCGGTTCTGATATCATCACCTATATTAACCGTATAATGTCCAACCTTTACTCCTGCCACGTCTGTAATCGCATTATATTTACCCGGGGCAATAGTTCCTATCTGGAGACCAATATCACGGGCTCTTGGCTTATTATTTTCTGCATTGGATGTATTAGGCAATATTAGCATAGTGCTCATTGCCGTAATGGACATCAGCGTAGATTTTAAGAAATTCATTTCATTCTCCCCTGTCATTTATTTAAGGCTCGCATGGAAAAAGAATGGAATCAAGCTTAATAATCATTGCTAAAATTCGCTTTCAAGGTTTACTATAAATTCCAAATAACAATGTTCAAAATTTTAGGGAGAAGAATGATGAGCCAATCCAGACGCAATTTTCTAAAGCAGGTCGGGGCAAGTGCAGGAATGAGTGCTCTTTTTTTATCGGGGAGCAATACTGTTGCTTTGGCAGGTGGTGACTTTCGCGCACTCGCCACGGCGGCACAAGGGGCAATGACAGATAATGAAGCCTTTTGGGATAAGCTTCGTGAAGAATTTATTATTGAGCAAAATCTGATTATGATGAATGCCGCCAATATGACACCAACACCAAAAGTGGTGCATGACACAGTTATTGAACATACACGCGATATGGAAAGAAACTGTTCTTTTCAAAACAGGGCAAAATATGGGGACTTGACCAAAAAATCCCGTGAATTCATAGCTGGCTTCCTTGGGGCAGATGCTGATGAAATCGGATTTGTAAGAAATACGTCCGAAGCCAATAATACGGTGATTAACGGGCTCGACCTCGGCCCCGGTGATGAAGTTCTAATTTGGGACCAGAACCATCCCTGCAATAATGTTGCCTGGCATCAGCGGGCAGAACGCTTCGGCTTTAAGGTAGTTACTGTCTCAACCGATGAAACATTAAAGACCATTGATGATTTGCTTCGCCCATTTAAGGAAGCAATTAATGCAAATACCAAGGTTCTGGCCTTCAGTCATGTATCAAATGTTACAGGAACGACCCTACCCGGAAAAGAAATGACGGCACTTGCCCATGCCAATGGTGCCAAATGCCTTGTCGATGGTGCTCAGACATTCGGCTATATGAATATTGACCTTCACGATATGGGTTGCGATTTTTATACGTCAAGCGGCCAGAAATGGATACTCGGCCCCCGTGAAGCCAGTTTTATTTATGTTAAAAAATCAGTTCAGGATGAATTATGGCCCAACCTTGTGACTGTTGGCTGGGAACGGGCAAAAGAAAATGGCGCCCAAAAATATGAAAGTTTGGGACAGCGCGATGACGGACGTTTATGGGCCTTAGGCCGGGCTGTCGAATTTCATACTATGATTGGGCAGGATAAAATTGAAGCTCGAATAAATTACCTGACCAATTTGTTAAGTGATAATATGAAAGCTAAAATTCCAAATATAAAAGTGCTGACTGAACAGGCAGATGGGTTTAACAGCGGAATTTTTGTAGGCCTCATACCAGGCACTGACGCCCCAAAAGCGGCCAAGACAATTTATGATAAATACCGCATTGCGGGCAACATTGGTGGCCGCGAGGATGTGCTTCGAGTAAGATTATGCCCACATATCTATAACAGTGCTGAACAAATGGGACTTATTGCCGATTATATTGCTGCTTCAATTTAAGGAACCGATTAATCATGTTAAAAATTCTACGCATACTCATTATATCCTCCTTATTTATTTCTAACGGCTTATTCACGTTAACATACGCAGCAGATAATGAACTGAGCCCCCAGGAAAAGGCCGATGGTTGGCTGCTTTTATTTGATGGCAAGAATATCAACGCCAATTGGCGTGGCTACCGAATGAAAGACGCGCCAACCAAGTGGGTTATTGACGATGGTGCCATTTATTTTAATCCGGAAGCGGATGGCACCAACGGTGATCTTATCAGCAGAGAAAAATATGATCAGTTTGAATTTTCCCTTGAATGGAAAGTCGCCCCAGGTTCAAACAGCGGTATCTTTTTTAACGTGGTGGAAGATAACGCCTATGAGTTCCCTTACGAAACGGCCCCGGAAATGCAGGTGATTGATAATGATGGCCATCCTGACGGTAAAATCAGGCAACACCGTGCCGGTGATCTTTATGATCTTGTAGAAAGCCGCGTTGAAAATGTTCGTCCTGTAGGAGAATGGAATAAAGTTCTGATCAGGGTAAAGGGAAATAAAGTTCAGTTTTACCAAAACGGCGATTTGGTGGTTGATACGACAATGTGGGATGACAATTGGGCGGCACTGATTGCTGACAGTAAATTTGCCACCTGGCCTGGCTTTGGTAAAAGCAAATCTGGCTATCTTGGCCTACAGGATCATACGGAACCTGTCTGGTTTAAAAACCTGAAAGTAAAAAGGCTGGATTAACGGTTTTTTTCCGGGTCGAGTTGCGACTTTATCAAGCTTAAAAACAGACTGGCCGACAGGCCCGATGCTGAAAAGAGCATACACATTACCATAATCTGGTATCTAACCGCGATCAGTGGTGATACACCGGACAAAATCTGCCCTGTCATCATGCCCGGCAATGAAACCAGCCCAACACCGAAAAGCGCATTGACAATAGGGATCAGTGCCGCTCTTAGAGCTATGCTACGGGCTTTATCAAATTCGGTCCCCCTTCTCCTCTCCGCTTTTATCCGCTCAGCGGCCAGGCTTATACTGTTCATTGAGCTGGAAAAAATCATTCCTCCCAAGGGTATGAGATATCTTGGCTCATACCATGGGTCCAGCCCGAGCACACCTTGAGTAACTAATATCAGGACAACACCGCCCCCGATAATAATGGATGCCAGCGCCAATGGATAAAGGGTTTTTCTCTTAATTTTAACTGTTCTAAGCGCTATCCAACTTGAAACAAACAGCATAACCGCCAAAACACCAAGTACTATCCAGGCATTTTTTGCATCAAACAAATAATTCAGAAAATATCCAACGATAAGTAGCTGCACAAGCATACGTGATATGCCAAATAACCCCTCTCTCCCGTCACTTTTCCATCTGAGAAGAATAAAAACAACGACGGCAACCGGAATAAAAGCAAGTGCAAGATTTTCCAGCGGTATGACTTGAACGTTATCCATCATGTTCCTTTAAATTCATCTGTAGGGAACTTTATAACAGCAAGGTTTGAAAAGCACCGAAAAAATCTAGAAAATTAATTTGCCAAGCTGCAATAATAAATTTTATCATTATCTCTTACTATAGAAAGGTCTCTATTTTGATCAATGAGAAAATAGATCATCACTTTAATGAGTTATCACCAGTTGATTTCAATATATTTCAAGGAGAAGCTCTTCTTCCCAAACTGCAAAAACAAAATGTTAACCTGAAAAAAGCAAAAGCCCTTCAGGACCATATTCAGGTCATTATGGAACAGGTTGAGACGGTTGTCGAGCAACAGGATGAACACCTGGCTGTCGTTTATAATTTTCTCAGTGAGAAGGAACAATCCGATTATCTGGAATTTCTGAAAAATCTCGAAAAAGACGTAAGTAATTATATCGCTTTGTTAACGAAATAGGCCATTTTCAAAAGGAAAATGGCCTACATTATTATTATAATTGAATAACAATATTTAACGTCGTGAAGGTGGCCTTGGCTTTGATTTAGCCGCATTGGCTTTAGCCTGACCTTCCATTTTCTTTTGTTCAGCATTCATTTTTGCTTCACCAGATTCACCCTTATCGGCATTTTTCTCCATCATGTTTTCTGCTTTCTTTTCCATCATTTCTTTCGCTTTATCCGATGACTGTGGGGCAGCCTGAAAAGCAGAAGCGATTGATAACGATAATGAAAGTGCAATGAAGGCTGATGTGATAAGTGTAATTATCTTTTTCATAATTATGTCCTCTCTGTTGTGACGTTATGATCAGCAAAAATTAAGGCCTTTTAAAGGCGTAAAAAATATGAAAATACAAAATCCAGGCAATTATTTCTTTAAATGCCGCCATAGAACAACAAAGTGGGGAACAATGTCCAACAAGTTATACCAAATGTCCTTTCGGTCATTTTTTGACATTGAAAAATAACGCCAAGGCTTTTTAATGAAGGATTTAATCTTTTTACCGGCCGTAGTATAATGTCCGAGTGCTTCCGCATCCTCAAATTTTTCCCCGGTAATCCGTTTGACCATTTGCTCAGGAAAATTCAAGCCACACCACATTGCCGCATTAACTGAACGCCAGTATCGAGGATTGCATTCGAAAATATAGACTTTTCCTGTCCCGGACTCTATTCGCAAATCAATATTGCCCGCACCGTTATATTTAAATAATTCCACAATTTTGCTTCCGAGCTCTTCAATTTCGGTATGACGTATAAATTCAAGCTCATCTTCCTGCTTCAAAATCTGAACCGAATGTGCCAACACTTTTCCATCTACAGCAAGATAACTGTAACCGCCATCGGTTCCTACAATATATTTTTGAATAACCAGAGGAAGATCGTTATATGCATTTTTCTCAAATACATGATTTCGCAATTCCTCAAAATTGTTTATTTTTCTGACCCCCAGAGAACCGTCACTTAAAATCGGCTTAACAATTAGCGGATAACCTATTTGCTTCTCAATATATTCCTGCTTTGAAAAATCAAGTTTTTCCGGTGTGTCAATATAAAGCGTATGTGGTGTTGAAATTCCCTCTTTCATCAGAATCTGTGAGAATAGCCATTTATGATCCATATTTTCTAGCGTATTACGAGCCAGTGTTGGGAAAAATTTCAGACTTTTAAACCGGTCTTTATATTTGTCCAGAAAGTTTGATGAGTTGCAATCACCAAAGAGAATAAAATCAATAGCATTCTCATCACAAAAATTATTTATTTCTGCAATATTCTTCTCTTGACCTTCTGCTTTGTCTGACCAGGGAATATAGGTAAATTTCTTTTTATACCGGGTATATCTTAAAATGGATTTTTCATTATTTGAAATAATATAAATATTTTTAAAAACCTGATGAAGACAATAAATAACCTTAATATCAATAGTTTCATCACCCGCCAGAAGAGCAATTCTTGTTGAAGACTTCGCCACCATTTTCTCCAGATAAAATGCACATTTAGTCTTTTAAATATTGAAAGCTACAAAACACCTTTTTCAGCAACCCATTAGGGGTAATATCATATTCCCTAAGCGGAAGGTACTATAGCTCTCATATTTCAATATATAAAAATAGAGTGGTCGTCGTGTCAGTTTCATCTGAACCAGACATATTAAATTCAGTTCATCAGACAACTCATCCATTAAAAAAGGATTCCTAAAAGAATCCTTTGTTAATGGCGGAGAGGAAGGGATTCGAACCCTCGAAGGAATTGCTTCCTTACTCCCTTAGCAGGGGAGCGCTTTCGACCACTCAGCCACCTCTCCGCCGCCGTTTTTAGTTGTGTTGGACGCGCTTGTCAAAGCATTTCTACCCAAAATCTGAAATGAACAAAAAAAGAAGGCATGGAATATTTTTCCATACCTTCGTCACATTAAAAAATACTATGCGCTATGGGAACAGCAATAGTCAACTAATGTGCATGCATCATGACCGATGCCGCAAAATTAGTGTTGTGTCATCCATTCGCGCGCTTTGCGCTGTGCTTCAGAAATTTCCATCGTTGACATGTTGTCTGCGACTTCAGCGCGGTCAATCTGTGCACTCAACATACCGCGCATAGCGGCGAGATTAAACCATTTGTGCGCCTCAATATTATTCTGTTCTACACCATGTCCGATTGAATAGAGCAGACCAAGATCATATAAAGCTTCCGCTTTACCGCGTTCGGCATCAGCCAGTCTGTTTGCCAGATAATTCGTATCAATACTTCCCATAACATTGTCTCCTAAATTAACTATATTTTCCGTTCGACGACTATTTTTTCGTCTTATGATTAACAAAGTTGAATTATAACTATAAAAATTTAGTTAACGGCAAAATTAATTTGATAAGTTATTGATATAAAAAGAAAATCATAGTTAACCTTTAAAGGTTAATAAATGGGCCAAAGGTTAATTTTAGTAAAAATCAGGGATTTTTAAGTCAGATTCATCTTAAAAATAGAATCACTTTATGCCTATAGGTAATGAAATATAAACCATAGCCGTTAGCTATAATTATGGCACAAAAAAGAAGCCGGTGCTTTTCAGTCACCGGCTTCTTCAGTGTAAATTAAAATGGTTTTATTAACCGTCAAGTTTTGGTCGCAGCAGCTGATTGACAACCTGAGGGTTTGCTTTACCGCCGGTCTGCTTCATCACCTGTCCGACGAAGAAGCCGTAAAGTTTATCCTTACCACCACGATATTCTGCCACCTTGTCAGCGTTTGCGGCCAGAATTTCATCAATCATGGCTTCAATTTCACCAGTGTCGGAAACCTGTTTCAGACCTTTTTCCTCGACGATCGCTTCCGGTGACTTGCCGCTTTCCAGCATATTTTCAAAAACTTCCTTGGCAATCCGTCCTGAAATTGTCCCGTCAATCTGTAAGCATAATAGCTCAGACGCATGATCAATGGACACGGGGCTTTTCGTAATACCAACACCAAGTTTTTTAAGAGCCCCAAATAAATCGCCAATTACCCAGTTAGCCACTAGGGTGCCAAGCTCTGAGAGGGGCTTCCCCGATTTTGTAACTGTTGCCGCGAGCAAGGCTTCAAAATAATCGGCACTTTCCTTTTCCGCCACAAGTACACCGGCGTTATAGGGGCTTATATGCAACGCCGCTACAAATCTGTCTTTTTTGGCATCCGCCAGCTCCGGCATATCTTTTGCCAGTTCATCGACAAATTCTTGTGAAAACTCAAGCGGCAACAGATCAGGATCCGGGAAGTAGCGGTAATCATGGGCTTCTTCTTTTGAGCGCATAGTCCGCGTTGTTCCGGTTGCCACATCAAATAGCCGGGTTTCCTGGTCAATTTTACCACCATCCTCAAGCACATCAATCTGACGGCGGATTTCGCTTTCGACCACCATCATCACATAACGGATCGAGTTTACATTTTTGGTTTCGGTCCTGGTCCCTAAGGGCTCACCCGGCCGCCGGACGGAGACATTGACGTCGGCGCGCATGGATCCCTGATCCATATTACCGTCACAGGTGCCCGCATAACGGACCAGCGAACGGATTTTACGGAAATAGGCTCCTGCCTCTTCCGGTGTGCGCATATCGGGTTTTGAGACTATTTCCATCAGGGCAACACCGGATCGGTTAAGATCAACATAAGTCATGGTTGGGTGCTGATCATGCATTGATTTACCCGCATCCTGCTCAAGATGAAGTCGCTCCACCCCAATATCCTTGGTTGAGCCATCCTCAAGATCAATCCTGACATGGCCTTCACCGACAATCGGATCTTTAAACTGCGAAATCTGATAGCCCTGGGGCAAATCAGCATAAAAATAGTTTTTACGGTCAAAAATACTGCGCAGGTTAATTTTGCAACCCATGGCAAGGCCGGTACGGACCGCCTGGCGGACACATTCCTCATTAATCACGGGCAGCATTCCCGGCATCGCCGCACATACAAAGCTTACCTGCGTATTCGGATCTGCACCAAAAGCGGTTGACGCGCCGGAAAATAATTTCGATTCAGAAATGACCTGAGCGTGGATTTCAAGCCCGATTACGGCTTCCCAGTCCCCTGTGGCACCTTGGTATAATTTTGTCATGCTTTTTCTCCCCACCATTTTGCGGGTTTTTCTTTAAAAGATGCTGCACTTTCGAGAACTTCAGCAACGCGAAGCAACTGTTCCTCACCAAAAGCCTGACCGATCAGCTGTAACCCGAGGGGAAGCCCCTCTGCACTAAGACCTGCAGGAACCGAAATACCGGGAAGCCCGGCAAGGGACGCCGGCACCGTGAACACATCATTCAGATACATTGAGATCGGGTCTGATACCTTTTCCCCAAGGTTAAAGGCCGCGCTCGGCGCGGTCGGGGTCAGGATCACATCACATTTTTCATAGGCCGCCTTAAAATCCCCGGCGATCAGGGTACGGACTTTCTGCGCCTTTAAATAATAAGCATCATAATACCCGGCTGACAGCACATATGTACCGATCAGAATACGGCGTCTGACCTCATCCCCGAAGCCTTCGGCCCGGGTTTTCTTATACATATCATCAAGGCTGTTTCCGTTCACACGAAGTCCGTATTTAACCCCGTCATAACGGGCCAGATTTGATGAACATTCGGCCGGGGCAACAATATAATAAGTCGGCAGCGCATATTTTGTATGCGGCAGGCTGATATCAACCACGTCCGCGCCAGCGTCCTTAAGCCAGTTGATGCCCTGCTGCCATAATTTTTCAATTTCCGCCGGCATGCCGTCAACCCGGTATTCCTTCGGAACACCGACTTTTAGCCCGCGAATATCACCGCTTAGTGCCGCTTCATAATTTGGCACCGGTATATTGATCGATGTTGAATCCTTCGGATCAAACCCTGCCATACTTTCTATCATGATCGCCGCATCGCGTACCGTTTTGGTCAGCGGGCCCGCCTGATCAAGGGATGATGCAAAGGCAATCATGCCCCAGCGCGAGCAACGGCCATAGGTCGGTTTAAGCCCGACAAGACCGGTAAAGGATGCCGGCTGACGGATCGAACCACCGGTATCGGTCCCCGTGGTGGCAATGGAGATATCCGCTGCCACCGCGGCCGCAGAACCGCCGGATGAGCCACCGGGCACGGTATCCTTGTCGGACCCCACCGCCCGCCATGGATTTTTCACAGGGCCATAATAGCTGTTTTCATTGGAGGACCCCATGGCAAATTCATCCATGTTGGTTTTACCAAGCATCACCGCACCGTCCGCCCAAAGGTTGGCGGTCACCGTGCTTTCATATTCCGGCTTGAAGCCATCAAGAATATGGCTGGCAGTCTGGCTATGGACGCCCTTGGTGCAATAAAGGTCTTTAATACCAATGGGAATACCGGTCATGCCCTTGGCATTTCCGCCCTTGATCATGTCATCGGCCTTTGCCGCCATTTCAAGTGCCTGATCATCCGTCACCATGATATAGCTGTTCAGCTCTTTTGCATCCTCAATCGCCGCAAGATGGGCTTTGGTGATTTCTACCGCGCTGATTTCCCCTTTATGAAGGGCATCCCGGGCCGCAGACAGGGTCATTTTTGTAAGTTCACTCATCATCCTGTCCCCTATTCAATCACTTTTGGCACGGCAAAGAAACCATGTTCGGCCTGCGGTGCGTTTTTAAGCACTTTTTCACGGTAGCCACCGTCGGTGACTTTATCCTCACGCCATGGCAGATCAGCGGCCACAACGCTGGTCATTGCCGCCACGCCGTCGGTATTGACCTCACTTAGCTGCTCAACCCAGTCCAGAATATTGTTTAGCTCTCCCACGGTGCTCTCAAGCTCTTCTTCGCTCACCTCTATCCGGGCCAAATTTGCGATCTTCGCAACTGTTTCTTTATCAACTGACATATCGGTTCTGCTTTTCTATCAATTTTTCTATCAATTTAAGTCACTTTAATTGCCGGAACCTAACACCAGCGCGGTATAATCGCAAGCGTCAACTGCCCTCCACACCCCTGTTTTTATTGAAATTTGCAGGATGCTCCATTTTGGCATAAGCTGAATACAATAAATCATCAAATAAGGTCGGGGGGACAGGACAGAATGAAGACTATAGCAAGCCCCTTCCCGTCACGCCTGCGAAAGCAGGCGTCCATGAATCCCAGCCGTTCCCGATCACCTGATTAATGGATACCCGCCAGCGCGGGTATGACGGAAGTGAATGGTGGGAACTGTAAAAATTGATTTTGCCAAAATTATTCATTAGGCTTAATTCTCATGAATTTTCATTGGGGGCTGGATGTATATTTTTTCCCGGATTATAAAACTCTGCCGGACTGGTCTTATTCTCAGCCACCCCATGCTTTTCCTTTCCGGCTGCACGGCAGGGTTTCAGGACTGCTACCAATATGCTGGGACGGAAAAATACACTGAATGCCTTGCCTCAAACGGGGATCAGGAAGCACAATATCAACTTGGCCTCGCGGCTTATCAAGCCAGGAATATGGACACAGCCATAAAATGGCTTAAAAAAGCGGCAAAAATAAATCGCGAAAGAATGACGCTTTATACAAACAGCGATGTCGCCGAAACGCTAGAAACTGGCAATTATGAACCGGGGCATAAAGGGGCGATCAATTTGCTAGAGAAAATACTGAAAGAAGAAGCTCAGAATCAAAACGTTTATTAAAAATGTCTTGTAATAATAAGATCAACGTTTTGTTATTATGATTTGAATTTAAAAGCTAAAATCGAGTGAGTTTGGAGTGTTGAGATGAACAGAATTATAACTTATATTTTCATATCCTGTATTATGCTGGGTAGCATTTCCTGTGCCCCGGAAGATACAAGAAGTGATTCTGAAAAATATCCGAACATACCTTCGTTTGTATTTGATTTTTTCGACGCTACTATTTTTCAAAATAAAAACAATAAAATAGAATATGTGTCGGATATTAGAAAGAACCGTAAAGGCAAATTTAGATATCAATTTCCAGTAGTATTTGGCGGTTCATTTAAGCCAGAGCTAACAGGATATTTGGCATACATTGACAGAAGTTTTCAAATTCCCCCAACCAATTCAATTAGGACAATTGAGAGACAAGAACAAAATTCAGAAATTATGTATTTTGGCCTCAAAGATAACAGTATGGAGTCCATAAAATCAGCTTATATCTCCTATAAAAATTTTATAGGAGATAGTCATGTAATAGAGTTGCCAGAATTTATTAAAACTGATTTTAATAATACTTGTTTTATTCAAAGAATTAATCAATCAGATCAGCGTAAAACATTTGCCGCAATATTATATGATAGGCATGATGGGAAGTCTTATGAATATAAAGAAAGAGTTGTAAGTTGTTATTTAGGAAGTATGTTTGTCCAAATGGGGGTGTGGCCGTTCCCACAAGTGTCTATGAAAAAGCTCGTTTATCCATCTGTATTGTATCAGAAATATAAAAATTCGTTAGATAAAGATAACAATAATGTTTCTCTGGAAGAATTGGAAAACGAAACAGTACCATCTGACAAAACACCTATGTATATGCCGTTAAGTGACAAACTTCAGTGGGCCTTCCTTAATGATGCAATTTACGAAGGAATGGATAGGGAAGAATTTTATCAAATGATGGAAGATATCTACACACAAAAAATAGAATTGAGATTTTAACCACTTATAGGATGGACTGCTTAAAAATTGGATTATCTACCATCACTTGCCAAAGGCCATAAGCCGTGAGATGATGTTTATCACAAATCACAAAAATGGGAGGGAATAATGAAACCTTGGATTATTTCAATACTGCTGGGCGTCGGGTTGATGGCTTCAACCGCCTTTGCCGCGGATGTTGACGGTAACTGGAGCATATCAATGACAGCGGCGGAAGGGGCAACCATGGTCAGCATGTCGGTTGCTGTAAGTGGTGAAGTTGCCACAGCAATGATTGGGTCCGATACGTTGGCAGGAACCTATAAAAACGGGGAACTGAAGCTGACCGGACCCATGTATGTGCCGGAAGCGGGCATGTCATCAACCCTTAACATGATCGCAAGATATAACAGCGATCAGTTGATTGGGACCGCCGTCTGGGATGTTTATGACATTGATGTGCTGGGCACCCGAAAAAATTAATCAGGAAATAATTAATAAGATATCCGAAAGCTCACACGGACTGTGAATGGCTCAACCGGGTGATAATGAAGATCGGCAACCGGGTTTGCCTCCCCCTGAAGCTGGGAGTCGTAGAAGTAGGAAATATCCCGTGCCTTTGAATTAAACAGGTTGAAAATGTCCAGATCAATTTTATAGGCGTCAAATTCATAGCCGATACCAAAATTGACCAAGGTCAGCGGTTTTGAGCGCTGGCTGTTATCCTCAATCAGCGGAGCGCTGCCAAAATGACGCACCCTTAAGCTGCTGGTAATACCGTTATTCAGGGTAACGGTTGCCCCGCTACCCACAACTGCACCGACAGAGCCGGGGATAAAATAATCATTTGGCAGTTTAAATTTGGCATCAGTAGAAGCCGCCGTCATGTCAAAGGCCAGCCAGTCTGTGGCCTGCCAGAAGCCGGAAAATTCAACGCCGTAACGGCGGCTGCCGTCATTGGCTTCCGTCCCCCCGGCATCACCGACAAAGACCAGTTCCGATGACACATCAAGCCAGAACCCGGCCACGGTAAAATTAACCGTTTCCACCGGTTCAAGCCGGACACCGAATTCCGCACCTTTGCTTTTGGCAATCAGCGGCGCCGCGCTGACCGGGTCGCCACTAAGCGGGTCAACGCTGATAGCCGCACCGCGCACATCATTTGAATGGAAGCCGTGGCCGTAATTGGCATAGATTTCGGCCGTTTCCGACAGCCTGTATGCGGCGGAAAATTTCGGGCTTAGGATCGCATCATGACCGCTGCCTGAATTTTCGGTCCGCTGTGCTGTCACATCATAACTGTAGCGGTCGGCCCGAAACCCGCCGCTTACACGAAAGTTTTCATTCAAAAATACGGTTACATCAGCAAAGGCCCCAAGGGCGAGTTCATCAACCCGGTCATTGCGGACGGTCTGATGACGGATGCGGGAGGCGGTTTTATAAAGGCCGACTTCGCCGATACGGTCATAACGGAGTGAGCCGCCAACAGCCCATTCAACATCAAAATCATCAACGGTCAGTTGATCCTGATAGGATAAATTGCCGCCCCATATGCTGCGGTTATCGACCTGTTCGAATTCGTCGCCAAGCACCGGATCATCGAGGAAATAGGTAAAGTTTGAAAAAAGATCAAAATCATAATATTGGGCATAAACCTGCGCTTTGAGGTTATCTGTCGTCACCTTGCTGGAAAGGGAAAGGCGGGTTGTTTCCCCACCCAGATCATCATCAATATAGCCCATTTCATCAATTAGACCGCTCAAGACAGCCCGTCGCGGGATCTGGTCTGTTGAATCCCATTTTGAGTAGTATGCGGTTGCCAGCACCTCCGCCTTCATATAGCCATGGTCGCGGGTATATTTTGCGATGGCGTTATATTTATGCAAATCATCATCCAGCACCCAGGGGCCGTTATTCAGCTGCCCTTCGGCGGCAAACAGAAAATCCCCCCCGGCTAGGTCGAAACTGTTTCCGCTGACAAAGCGGTAATAGCCATCTTCCCCGACACCGATTTCGGCAAAATTCCGCTCAAGACGGTCATAGATTTTAAAATTGGTTGAGCCGGCAGATGAAAAGTCGCCGATTTCAGGGGAATATGGTCCTTTTTGATAAGTGACGGTTTCAACAACTTCGGGAATAATGAAATTCAGATCAAGATAGCCCTGCCCATGACCGTGAGTTGGAAGGTTGATTGGCATTCCTTCAAAGCTGGCAAAAAAATCGGTGCCATGATCCAGGTTAAATCCACGCAGGAAATACTGGTTGGCTTTACCGGTACCACTATGCTGGGTTGCCACCATGCCGGGGATGACCTCTACCAGTTCACCGACACGAAGCAGCGGACGTGTGGTGAAATCATCATACCCGACAACCCCTTCGGAAGCGGAGGTGGCACTACCGATCAACTGTTCGGCACGGCCGTATACAACAATTTTATCAACCTCACTATTTTCGTAAGAGACTTCCTCATTTTCGGCAGAATATGCAAAAACGGATGCCGCAGATAAACAAAAAAATAAAGTTCCCCCTATGGTGCGGGCAGTTTTT
>JAGREE010000053.1 GCA_020446675.1 Alphaproteobacteria bacterium
TTCCCCGTATCAACATGACCCTGAGTACTTTACTAAATACAAAACATATTTTTTTATTATTTTTTGGAAAAAAAAAAAAAAAGGTCTTTGAAAGAGCGAAAAAAATAAAAACCGCAAATCTTCCTGTAAGTTTCTTACTTCATCAGCATCGTGTCCCCGTCAGCCTTTATTTTGCTGAGTAAAAGCACTCTGATACGGGAGCACTATTGACTTTGCGTTATGATAATGATGAACTTGAATTCAGGAAATTAACATTAATAATGATATTATTCGGGATAACAAAAAATAATGAGTGAAGAATTCCTGGTTGCTGATATTGGTGGAACCAATGTGCGTTTTGCAATAGCACACATCACCGAAAGTAAAGATATCAGGCTTGAAAAATTGACAGTTCTGGCGACTGAGAACTGGTTATATTTAGAAGATGCCGTAACAGATTATCTCAAACTTGTTGGTGCAAGACCGAGAAAAGCAGCGATAGCCTTCGCAGGGCCGGTCAATAAGGATGAGGTTTCCATGACCAACGGGACATGGCAGTTCAAGCAGTCGGAGCTGGCGCCTTTCTTAAAAATGGACGAGGTAAAAGTTTTTAATGACTTTTGTGCCAAAGCCTGTTCACTGCCCCTTCTAAAAGATGAACAGCTTTTACAAATTGGCAGCGGAGCTATTGAGGAGCGAGGCAATAAAATAGTTGTGGGGCCCGGTACCGGTATAGGTGTCGGTGCGCTTGTCTCTGTTGGTGATAAATGGAAAGCGTTGGCAAGCGAAGGGGGGCATATCGGCTTTTCACCAAGTGGTGATCTGGAAAAAGAAATTGTTTCTGTTCTTTATGAGGAGTTTAACAGACTTTCGGTTGAGGATATGGTTTCGGGCAGGGGCATAAGCCATATTTATTATGCTTTGGGTTTGATTAAGGGAAAACATTATTCCAAGCTGGATGCTGAAACAATTTGTAATCAGGCGCATGAAGAAAGTGACCCGGACAGTATTGAAACTTTTAAAGTGTTTTCGGGGATGCTCGGATGCTTTGCCAGTGATATGGCGGGAACATTTAACGCGACAGGCGGGGTCTATCTGGCTGGCGGCGTGTTGCCAAAATTGAAGAATTTATTTGTTAAGGCGGATTTTAGAAAAAAATTTGAAGAAAACGACAATCTGCCTTTTGTCAGGGAAATCAGAACGAGTTTAATATTGGAAGAACAGCCGGCGCTAATAGGAGCGGCGGGCTACTTTAGTGGTATGTTCTTATAATTAAGGTAAAAAACATGGCTCATAAGAATGTCGACCTTGGCAGGTTATTAAAGGGTACATCAATCATTCCGGTGATTGTAATAAAAGAAATGGGCGAAGCACTGCCGCTCGCCAGGAAGCTGGTTGCAAAAGGATACAAGACCCTTGAAATCACACTAAGAACTGAATTCGGGCTAATGGCAATCATGGAAATTGCAGAGGCTATGCCGGATGTAATTGTTGGTGCCGGTACCGTAATCAATAAAGGACAGTATGAAGCAGCGATTGCTGCAGGGGCGCAATTCATTGTGAGTCCCGGGCATACGGATGCGTTAATTGAAGAAGCAGAACAGAGTGAAGTGCCATTCCTTCCCGGTGTGGCAACGCCATCTGAAGCAATGAAGCTCTATGACAAGGGCTATGAGTATTTTAAACTTTTTCCGGCGGAAGCCGTTGGGGGGCTTAAGTTGCTCAAATCGATGATATCACCTTTGCCACAACTTAAATTCTGCCCGACTGGCGGGATAAATGAAAAAAGCGCCAGTGATTATCTGGCGCTTTCAAATGTTTTTTGTGTTGGCGGTTCGTGGATGGTGACGTCCTAATTCTGATCCAGATTTAAAAGCATAATATTTCTGAAATCAAATCCCTGACTTTCTGCCTGAAGGGCAATATAGCCATCAGAAAGAGGGGTTAGATCAGGTAAATCATGTACAGGCGTTTCCGGGTCATGGGCATCAATTTGCGGATTGGTATATTCCATAACAACAACACCATTGATTTTATGGCGGATCAGTTTATTGCCTCTTACTTCCACTTCCACTTTTACCCAGTCTTCCCCTTTGTTGGTTGCGGAGTTGGAATTGATGCAATGTTGCCTGATCAGCTTGCCATTCATGACAATATGGGTGCCGGGTGTACACACATTTCCATTTGGAGTTTCAATCTCGTCATTACCGTTTAAAATCTGAACCTCAATTGAGCGGGGGAAAAACTGATCTTTTTCCATACTTTCAGGCGACTGGCTGTGGACCATTATGCCGTTGTTGCGATCACCCCAGGTCGGGCCGCCTTTGGCCTGTTTTCCTCTCATTCTATATTCTAGCTTTAAAAGATAATTTGAGAATTTATCCTTATAAAAAAGATGGCCGAAATTATTATCAAAAACATCATAATCATCATAACTCACTGATAGATTGCCATTCGACACCCTAAATGTATTTTTGTAATTCACGCCCGCTTCATAGCCGACGAACTTTGGCGTCCAGCCATCAAGGTTTTTGCCGTTGAATAACGAAATCCAATTTTCCTCAGCATGGGAAAACTGAACCGAGAACAGTAGTGCTATTAAAGTAAATATAAGTCTTTTAGTCATGTGAATTTCGTCCTGTGCTGTTTCGGATGATGAGCTCAAAATCCAGAAAAGTATTTTTTTTAATTGCCCCATCCTGATTGATTACTCTGTAAAGCATGGACATTGCTTTTGAGCCGAATTCTTCAGCCGGTTGGGAGATCGTTGTCAACGGCGGATCGCAATATTCAGCAAAACTGATATTATCAAAACCGGCAATTGAAATATCATCAGGAATTTTTAGACCCATTAATTTGGCTTGTTTAATCGCGCCTATTGCCATTTCGTCATTCATGCAGAAAATGGCGGTTGGCGGCGCCTGGTATTTCATAAGCATTCGGGTGGCCGACATGCCGGAAAGGAAGGAATAGTCACCGACATTTATGTTATTCGGATTAAATTTAATGCTGGCGTTTTTTAAGGCTTCCTTATAACCACTTAATCTGTCCTGAGTAATGGTGCTGTCCAAGGTACCCGTAATGATAGCAATATTCTTATGGCCCTGAGAAATAAGATAATCAGTCATTTTCCTGGCCGCTGCCGCATTATCAAGCTCAATTGTCGGCATGTCAGTTCCGCGAATACAGTCACAGACATTAACGATCGGGACATTTGAATTATTTTCAAAAGGGTTATGGCTATCCAGTTGAATTATACCGTCTGCCTGGGACGTATTTACCATATTAGCATAGGTGCTTTCCCGCCCTCGGTCACCCTGCGTATCGCCGAGTAGCACGGCATAATCAAGGCTTTGGGCCGTTTGTTCAATGCCACGAATTACCCTGGAAAAAAACGGGTTGGCAATATCTGGTACAAGCACCACAATGGTGGAGGATTTCCGGGTTCTGAAATTTCGGGCCAGAATATCAGGTTTGTAGTTGGTTTCCAGAATAGCCGCATTGACAATTTTACGTGTTTTTGCCGAAACTTTATCCGGTTTACTAAGGGTTCGTGATACGGTGGCAACGGATACGCCAGCAATTTTGGAGACATCACGAATGGTGGCCATCTAATATTTCCTGATGGTTTTATATTTAAAATAATTGTTCAGAAACTCATCTTACACGAGGAAATATCGCTTGCCAATTAAAATGTAATTGATTACATTTTTAAGGGTAGGATAAGATCGGGGAGGGTCAATGACTGAAAATAGCAGTAATTCTTCAAGCCGTAGAATAAAAATGGGCATGATTGGCGGTGGTCCCGGTTCCTTCATTGGTGAAGTGCACAGAATTGCAGCGCGGCTTGATAATCAGATCGAACTGGTCTGCGGTGCTTTTAGTCGCGATCCTGAAAAATCAATACAAACAGGCCGTGATCTTTATCTCGATCCGGTACGGGTGTACGATGATTTCGAGCAGATGATTGAAGCAGAAAAAAAGCTGCCTGCTGATGCGCGGATGGATTTCGTCACTATCGTCACGCCAAATCATATGCATTATCCACCCGCGGCTGCGGCCCTGCAAGCAGGGTTTCATGTTATGTCCGATAAGCCGGCAACACTCAATCTGGAGGAAGCGAAACTGCTGCGCGATCTGGTCAAGGATAGTGGACTGCTTTATGGTCTGACGCACACTTATCTCGGATATCCAATGGTCAAGCAGGCCAGGGCGATGGTCAGGGACGGTAAGTTAGGCAAAATTAGAAAAATTCTGGTTGAATATCCACAAGGCTGGCTTTCGAATTTTGAAGAAGGCTCCGGCGAAAATAAACAGGCGGAATGGCGCACTGATCCGGCACGGTCGGGGATCAGCGGGGCGATGGGGGATATCGGTACCCATGCACACAATCTGGCTGAATATATATCCTGTTCGCGTATGACCCATGTTTGCGCTGATATAAATATTTACGTACCAGGCAGAAGGTTGGATGATGATGGTTCAGTGCTTTTCAAAATGGATAATGGCGCTAGTGGAACCCTCACAGCCAGTCAGGTTTGTGCGGGGGAAGAAAACGCCCTTAAAATTAAAATATATGGCGAAAAAGGCGGACTGGAATGGCACCAGATGATGCCCTTTAACCTAATTTATAAACCACATGGTGCAGCGATGCAGACCTTAACGGCAGGACTGGATAAAAATAATCTTTCCGCGGAGGCCTATGCCGCCTGCCGTTTGCCATCAGGACATCCGGAAGGATATCTCGAAGCTTTTGCCAATTTATATACCGGTTTTGCCGAGGCCATCAGGGCACAGGGCGGTAAATACCGTGGCCACGGGCTTATCGGTATTGAAGAAGGCGTGCGTGGAATGGCCTTTGTCGAGGCTGTGATAAAAAGCAGCAGTTCGGCAGAAAAATGGATCGAAATAGAAGCTTAAGGAAAAAGTAAGATGAAGGAAATTAAAGGACCGGCATTGTTTCTAGCGCAATTTGCCGGTGATGTTGCTCCCTTTAACAGTTTTGAAGCCATCATCGAATGGGTGGCGTCCATTGGTTATAAGGGGGTTCAAATCCCTTCATGGGATAAGCGGATTTTTGATCTTGAACGCGCAGCCGAAAGTCAAGATTATTGTGACAGTCTAAAAGAAAAAGCAGAAAAATTCGGTGTGGAAATAACCGAACTATCCACCCATATTCAGGGTCAGCTTGTAGCCTGCCATCCGGCTTATGACACACTATTCAATGGCTTTGGTCCGGATCTTGCCCGGGATGATTATGGCGCAAAACAGAAATGGGCGACGGAGCAGCTTATGTTTGCGGCGAAAGCCAGTGAAAGACTTGGGCTAACGGCACATGCCACATTCCCCGGCGCACTTCTTTGGCACACAGTTTACCCATGGCCGCAACGGCCAGCCGGACTTGTTGAGGACGGTTTTAAGGAACTGGCCCGTCGATGGCGCCCGATACTTGATGCATTTGATGAAGTGGGGGTTGATGTCTGTTATGAAATTCATCCGGGCGAGGATCTGCATGATGGTGTTAGTTTTGAGAGGTTCCTGGCTGCGGTTGATCACCACCCACGCTGTAATATTCTTTATGATCCCAGTCATTTGATTTTGCAGGGTATGGATTATCTGGAATTTATCGATATTTACCATGAGCGGATCAAAATGTTTCATGTAAAGGACGGGGAATTAAACTGTAATGGTCGTTCGGGCGTTTACGGCGGATATCAGGCGTGGATTGACAGGCCGGGCCGGTTTCGCTCGCTTGGGGATGGGCAGATTGATTTTGGCGGAATTTTCAGCAAACTGACCCAATATGGTTTTGACGGCTGGGCCGTTGTTGAATGGGAATGCTGTATCAAGGACCCGGAGGATGGTGCCCGTGAAGGTGCGCAGTTTGTCAAAGACCATATAATAAAGCCCTGTGCGCGAAGTTTTGATGATTTTGCGGCTGCCGGGAGCGACAATGATTTGAACAGGAAAGTGCTGGGGATTTAATCATGGACAGAAATAGTGAATTAAGCAGACGCGCGCTTCTTAAAAATGTGGCGATCATGACAGGCGGAATATTGTCGAGCTCTGTGATCAGCGGCGTATTGTCCGGTGCCCTGGCGCAGGAAGTAATTATCGTTGATCACCCGGTTTTTTCGGATGATCAACTCAAACTGGTTGCGGAAATGGCGGATATGATTATCCCCGATACTGATACGCCGGGGGCGAAGGCGGCACTTGTGCATGATTATATCCATGCGATTGTCGGTGACTGGTATTATGATGATGAGCGGGAAAATTTCATGCGCGGGTTAAAAGCTGTTGATGATCATTTCCTGAACGGATCACCGGCCGAGCGTATAGCTATCATGATGGCACTGGATAACGAAAAAAGTGATAAAAAAACCTTTTTTGAAGAATTTAAGGAACTGACGCTCATTGGCTATTTTTCTTCACAGATCGGAGCAGAGGAAGAGCTTCGTTATGAACAATATCCAGGGCCCTATCAGGGATGTGTTCCGTTCGAAAAAGTCGGCCGGACATGGGCGACGTAGCAGAGCGTTATTATGGAAAAAAATAAAACACAGACAGCTGAATTTGATGTGCTTATTGTTGGCTCCGGCATATCCGGTGGCTGGGCGGCCAAGGAATTCTGCGAAAAAGGGATGAAGACGCTTGTCGTTGAACGCGGGCGGTTTGTTGAGCACGGCACCGATTATTTTGGTGAAAATAAAGATCCCTGGGATATGAAATTTCGCGATGATGTTGACCGCAAACTCGCCAATACACGCTATCCGATCCAGAAACGCTGTTATGCCTTTAAAGACAGTACCAAGCATTTCTTTGCCGACGATGTTGACCATCCCTATTCAAAAGAGGAAGGCACGAATTTTGAATGGATTAAAGGGTTTCATTTGGGAGGTCGTTCCCTGCTTTGGCACCGGCAAAGTTATCGATGGAGCGAAATGGATTTTGAAAGCAATGCCCGTGACGGCTATGGCACTGACTGGCCGATCCGATATAGTGACCTTAAACCCTGGTATGATTATGTTGAGGAATTTGTCGGTGTTAGTGGAACACTCGAGGGACTAGCACAGCTTCCGGACGGTGTCTTTCTGCCGCCGATCGGATTTAATTGTGCGGAGGAGGATTTCAGCAAAAGGGTCAGGGAAGCCTATGATGACCGTGTGCTTATTCCGGGCCGCTGCGCCCATCTGACGGAACCGCAACCGATCCATATTGAGTTGGGCCGTGGCACATGTCAGTCCCGTAACCAGTGCCAGCGCGGCTGCTCGCTGGGGGCTTATTTTTCGAGCCAGTCGGCAACCCTGCCAGCGGCGGAACGCACAGGCAATTTAACGATTGTCACAGACAGTCTTGTTCATAGCATTATTTATGACGGGGAAAGCAAAAAAGCCTCCGGGGTGCGGGTCATTAACAGCAAAACCAAGGAAACAAACATATTTAAAGCCCGGGTGATTTTCCTTTGTGCCTCAACTCTGGGGACGACACAGATACTCCTTAATTCCACAAGTGAGTATTTCCCGAACGGTTTTGCCAATAGCAGTGATGCGGTGGGACGTTATCTGATGGATCATCTTTGCTCCGCCGGGGCAACAGGGGAAATTGACGCTTTTGAAGACCGTTATTATATCGGGCGAAAACCCAACAGTATTTATATGCCGCGTTTTACCAATCTCACACGTGATGAAGAAGACTTTGTCCGCGGCTTTGCCTTTCAGGGAAGCGGCCGTCGCAAGGACTGGAAAGACCGGCTGGCAGATAAAGGATTTGGTGCGGACTTTAAAGAAAGCTTTAAAACCCCAGGGGTTTGGGAAATTAACCTGGAAGGTTACGGTGAAATGCTACCTGATGCGGGTAACCGGGCGAGCCTTCATAAAACCAAAAAGGACCAATGGGGGCTGCCGCAAATTCATATTGATGCGAAATTTGGTGAAAATGACAAAAAAATCCGTAAAACCATGATGGAAACGGCCGCAGAAATAATGAAAAAAACCGGCCTTAAAAATGTTCAGACCTATGATACCGAAGATTCACTGGGGCTCGGTATCCATGAAATGGGTACAGCACGCATGGGCAGGAACCCCAAAACATCAGTGCTCAATGGTCATAACCAGTGTCATGATGTGGATAATGTATTTATAACCGACGGTTCAGCAATGGCATCATCGGCCTGCCAAAACCCGTCATTGACTTATATGGCCCTGACGGCGCGGGCCGTTGATTATGCGGTAACGAACATGAAAAATCACAAAATATGACTGGAAATATAATGACATTATTAAACAGACGAACATTCGTGAAATCCACCCTTGCTACCGGTATTGCCGCGGCAACAGGGATTGGCAGTTATATTGAAGCTTTTGGGGCAAGCAAAAATATTAATGCAGACGGTAAAATAAAGGATATCGGGCTACAGCTTTATACGGTTCGCAGTCTGATGCGGGAAAATCTTGAAAAAACTATAGCCGATGTTGCCAAAGTCGGATATTCGCAGGTTGAATTTGCCGGATATTATGACCGGACAGCGACGGAAATAAAAAGCATTCTTGATCAGAATGGTTTAAGCTCCCCTTCTACCCATGTGGATATTGAACTGGTGCAGGGGGACAATCTGAAGCGGACCATTGAATATTCAAATACGGTTGGCCATCAATATGTGATCGTCCCGTTCCTCCAGCCGGAAGATCGTCAAACGCTGGATCAGTATAAAAAAATTACAGAAAGCTTTAACCGTATCGGCGAGGAATGTAACAAGGCAGGACTTAAATTTGCCTATCACAACCATGATTTTGAACTAAAGGCCATTGACGGTGTGGTGCCGCTTGATATCCTTCTTCAGGAAAGTGATCCGGATCTGTTTAACATTGAAATGGATCTTTTTTGGGTTATTGCCGGTGATGGAAACCCGATTGACTATTTCAAAAAATATCCGGGCCGGTTCCCGCTTTGCCATGTCAAGGATCGGACAGGGGATGGTCAAATGGTAGATGTCGGACAGGGGGTTGTTGATTTTACAAGTATGTTCGCGCTCAGTGAGCTGGCGGGGCTTGAATATTTTATAGTAGAGCATGATCAGCCGGAAAATCCCCTGAACAGTATTAAAAACAGCTATAAAACGCTCAGAAATATGAAGATCGGATAGACTGAATGGATTTTGATGCAATCATTGTTGGCTCTGGTATGTCCGGTGGATGGGCGGCAAAGGAATTTAGCGAAAAAGGATTAAAAACCCTGGTGATAGAACGGGGTCGCCATGTTGAGCACCGGGAAGATTATATCGGTGAAGGACTTGGTCCCTGGGAAATGAAATTCCGTGACAAGGTTGACCGTAAACTGGCCGACAGTGAGTATCCCATTCAAAAGCAGTGTTATGCCTTTCTCGACAGTACCAAACATTTTTTTGTCAATGATCAGGATCATCCCTATTCGCAGGAAGAAGGAAAACCATTCAGCTGGATCAGAGGATATCAGCTTGGCGGCCGGTCGCTGACATGGCACCGGCAGAGTTACCGGCTGAGTGATCTTGATTTTGGAGCCAATAAGAAAGACGGGCACGGGGTCGATTGGCCGATCCGTTATGCGGATATCAGAAAATGGTACGATTATGTTGAGGTTTTTGCGGGCATTACCGGAAATAATGATGGTCTGCCGCAGCTGCCAGACGGGAAATTTCAGCCGCCGATGGAGCTTAACTGTGTTGAGCTTGAAATTAAAAAACGGATGGAAGAGCTTTATGATGACCGCCGACTTATCATTGGTCGTGCAGCCCATCTGACACAGCCGACAGAAGAGCAACTGGCCCTTGGTCGCGGCACATGTCAGTCGCGAAATCAATGTCAACGAGGCTGTTCATTCGGGGCCTATTTTTCAAGCCAGTCGGCAACTCTGCCGGCGGCCAGGAAAACGGGCAATTTAACGGTTATTACGGACAGCATTGTCCATAGTCTGATCTATGATGAAAAAACCAGAAAAGCGGTTGGGGTACGGGTAATTGATACCAAAACCAATGAGAAGAAAGAATATAAATCACGGGTAATTTTTATGTGCGCATCAACGCTTGGAACCACACAAATCCTGCTTAATTCCACCAGCGAGAATTTCCCGAACGGTTTTGGCAACAGCAGCGGGGTACTGGGCCATTATCTGATGGATCACCTTTATGCCCAAGGCGCTAGCGGAGAATTTTCGGGCTTTGAGGATAAATATTATATCGGCAGACGGGCAACCGGAATTTATATTCCGCGTTTTCAGAATCTTCGCGGCCAAGAAGAAAAATTTTACCGGGGTTACGGGTTTCAGGGCGGTGCAGAGCGGCGTGGCTGGAAGGACAAAATTGGCGAAAAAGGTTTTGGTGCCGACTTTAAGGAAAGTTTTAATGAGCCGGGGCCATGGGTATTCAGTATTGCCGGCTTTGGTGAAATGCTTCCGGATTATAAAAATATGGCCAGTCTTCATAAAACCAAAAAGGATAAATGGGGCATTCCCCAACTGCATGTTGACTGTAAATATGGTGAAAATGACTGGACAATGCGACGGGAAATTGTTGATGTGTCGGTAAAAATGCTGAAAGATCTGGGACTTAAAAATGTCGAGGGTTATCTTGATGAAAATGCCTATCCCGGTATTGGTATTCATGAAATGGGGACGGCACGGATGGGAAGGGACCCCAAAACATCAGTGCTCAATGGTCATAACCAGTGTCATGATGTGGATAATGTATTTATAACCGATGGGTCATGTATGGCATCATCGGCTTGCCAGAACCCGTCACTGACTTATATGGCCCTGACGGCGCGGGCCGTTGATTATGCGGTAACGCAAATGCAGGCAAATATTTTATAGAAAGGGAAGAAATGGACAGAAGAAACTTTATTAAAACGGCGGCGGGCGCCGGTTTAGCGAGTATGGCAGGGTTCAGCGGATTAATGGCTGCTGCTGCCGAGGGGCGAAAAATTACCAATTATGGTGTTCAGCTTTACACCGTCAGGCATCTGATTGCTGAAAATATGCCACGGACGATAGAGCAGATCGCGCAGATGGGATTCAAGGAAGTTGAAGCCATTATTAATCTTGGCGGAACGGCGAAAGAGTTTAGAAACGCGCTTGACCAGAACGGTCTTAAATGTGTTTCGCGCCATATGGACCCGATCCAGCTTGAGCAGGAAACCTTAAAAAGTTTTATTGAGGATGCGCATACGATCGGTCAGGAATATCTGATATTAGGCTGGATACCGCCGGAAGACAGGGTAAGGCTTGACCAGTATAAGTCTCTGGTTGAAAAAATGAATGTGGCCAGCCATATGTGTAAGGATGCCGGCATTCAGTTCGGCTATCATCATCATGATTTTGAATTTGTCGAACTTGAAGGCGAGTTGCCCTATAAAATATTATTTGGACAGACTGATCCTGAGCTAACCAAAATTGAAATGGATTTTTACTGGATTACCTATGCCGGGGTTGATCCGTTTATGCTTTTTGATCTTTATCCCGGACGCTTTCCAATGTGTCATTTAAAGGATATGGATAAAAACCGCTGGTTTGCCGATGTGGGGAAAGGCACGGTTGATTTTGAAAGATATTTAAGCCGGATCAGTCAGGCAGGATTTAAGCATTTCTTTGTCGAGCATGATGAACCGGAAGACCCGCTTGCGACAATCCGTAATGGCCTTGAAAGTATGAAAAAGCTGACAATCAACGGATAATAAGCTAAAAATTACAGGATGGTGCGAACACCCGATTTCAACGAAGGAATAACCCATGGTCAATCAAGTTGTTAAAATGAAAACTGTGGATGATGACCCGGGGATAACCATTGTTACAATCAGCCGACCGGAACATTATAATTCAATTACTGTTGATGTGCTTGATGGTCTGATCAGGGCCGCCGAAATAATTGCGGACGACAGTGGCATCCGGGCTGTTATTTTAACAGGAGAGGGAAATTTTTTTTCAAGCGGGGCTGATTTTTCGCTTTTTTCAGCAGCGGAAGAGGAAAAAGATACCAACCAGGCCCGGATCATTGGCCGCAAAGGCAATGACGCCTGTAATGCCTGGGAAAAATTACCACAGCCGACCATTGCAGCTATCGAAGGGGGTGTCGTTGGCGGTGCATTGGCAATCGCCATGGCCTGCGACTGGCGGGTGATGGGCCGGGATGCCTATGCATACGTACCGGAGGTTAAAGTCGGTGTAAATTTTGGCTGGGGGGCGCTGCCACGGCTGACCAGTCTTGTCGGTCCGTCAAAAGCAAAATTAATGTCGGTGCTTTGTCATAAGCATCATGCGGATGAATGCGAGAAGTGGGGGCTTGTTGATTATGTGACAGATAATGGTGTAGCGATGCAAAAAGCTATTGAAATTGCACATGAGGTCAGCATTCTGCCAAAACTACCGGTTCAGCTTATTAAAAGAGGCGTTAATGTAAGCGCCAACGCCCTTGCCGCAGCGGCCGGTTATGCTGATCTGGAGGATTTACTGCTTTGTATGAAAGACGAGGAAGCAAAAGAATACCGGAAGGAGACAATAAGAAAAATTCAAAGTAAAAAGGATTGAGTATGAGCGGTTATGAAGAAACACTACTGCTTGGGGATTTTCTGGATCAAAAGGTCGCAGATCATCCGGACCGTGTTGTGTTTCATTCACGGGAAAAAGCGGTAACATACAGGGAACTGTCGGACGCGGTTGATCAATGCGCGCGGGCGATGCTGGCTTCCGGCCTTACCAAAGGGGACTGTGTCGCCGTTTTATCCCCCCAGCGTACAGAGGTGTTTATCACATTTTTTGCGGCCGCCAGACTTGGGCTTTTGTGGTTGGGGGTTAACCCTAAATATCAGATCAGGGAAATGCGCCATGTCATTTCCGACGCAAAGCCAAAAATGTTTATGGGTATTAAAGAGCTCGATGGTCGTGATTATTCGGCTGAAATTGAAAGCTTACGTCAGGAATTTAAAAATCTTGATAATTTTATCGGTTTTGATGGTGGCGGCCCTTATGACATTTCCCTTGATGACTGGATGACACATAATAGCTGTGATCAGACGCACTATAACAACGCAAAGGCTTCCGTCACAAATACTGTCGATACCATGCTGATTTATACATCCGGCTCCAGCGGTACGCCAAAAGGCGTTCTTTTACCACAAAAGGCAATATTGAAGCGGGCGATAATTGAAGGGGAAGTTTTCCCGGTTAAAACTTATCCACGCATCATGTGTCCACTGCCGATCACACATGTCGGCGGCATTATTGTTTTGCCGCTATATGCAATGGTTGGGGGCGGAACGACAATATTGATGGAAACCTTTAATCTGGATGAATATGTTGAAACCCTGATTGAGGGTAAGGTGAATATCCTGGGAGCGGTGCCCGCAATGCATATGCTGATGACACGGCATCCAAAATTTTCACTTAAACTTCTTGATAATATTGACTGGCTTTTATGGTCGGGCGCAAAAATGCCGGATGAGGCGGTAAAAATATTTTATAATGCCGGTTGTAATCTTGGTTCAACCTACGGCACCACGGAAAGTAGCGCTTCCGTTACTTTCGCGACCAAGGATACATCATCGCTGGAGGTTATGATGCACACGATCGGCAGACCGGTTCCGGACGGGGAAGTGCGCATTGCCAACGAAGAACAACTCTGTGCGCCCGGCGAAACAGGAGAGCTGCAGATCAGACCGGAATATTCCATGTCCGGTTATCTGAATAACCCGGAGGCAACCAAAGCCGCTTTTACCAAAGACGGCTGGTATCGAACAGGCGATCTTGGTAATATACGCACAGATGGCAATATTGAATTTACCAGCAGGATGAGCGAAATGTATGTTTCCGGCGGGTATAATGTCTATCCGCTTGAAGTTGAGCAGGCGCTTGAAGCCCATGAATCGGTAGTGCTTTGTGCCGTTATTGAGATTGCCGATGAAGTTTACGGTGAAGTGGGCTGGGCTTATATAATTCCCAAACCTGGAATGGAACTGGTCGAAGATGAAATCAGGACCTTTGCCTATTCGCAGATGGCAAATTATAAAGTACCAAGAAAATTTTTTATAGAAGCGCAACTGCCGATGCTGCCTATTGGTAAAATAGACAAAGTGGCCTTAAAGAAAAGGGCAACGAAACAGGATGCGAGCTAATGTTTAGAGAAAAAGTCGGAGATAGTCTGCAACAATTAATCGATGATGTTTGTAAGTTGCACGAGAACAACAATAGGATTGGGATATTGTCCCGTTTAAAGGAAATGGCGGAAAATCCGGATGATATAATTATGGCGTTGCCGGATTTTGATAGTGAAGAGGTGCTTTTATATAGCGATGATAATCTGGCTGTTTATTATATTTCCACGCCGTCAAAAATATTATATCCGCCTCATGAACATGGAATGGTTGCCATATCTGCGCTATTTAAAGGGACAGAAACCCATGTTTTTTATGACCGCGACGGGGAACGGGTGGTTGAACGATCCCGTGTTACGTTTGAGGCGCCAGAGGTTGTTGATCTTGATATAAATGTGGTTCATGCGATCTGTACCCATGATGAAGAGCCCAATGCCAGCATCCATTTTTATCTGGGCGATCTTGAAAATCAGACAAGAACCATGTGGGATGTTTCCGGCGACAATCCACGTCAATATGTCCATCAAAATTACCTGAAGTCTGCACGTCCACTTAATTAAAACTAAAAAATTAGTATTTTAGGCTTGACTTTTGATTTAAAATCCTAAATCATTAGTAATTAAAAAAATAAAGGAAGCAATTTATGGCAAGAAAAGCGTCATCAACACTTACCGAAGCAGAAAGCCGGATTATGGACGTTCTGTGGCAGAAGGGGGAAGCCAGCGTTCATGATGTCATTGAGGCAACTACGGATGAAAAGAAGCAGGCATACACCACAGTTCAGACATTCCTGGGAATTCTAAAGGACAAAGGGTTTGTTGAAGCCAGAAAGGAAGGGCGGGCATTTTTATATCGTCCGTTGCTCAGCCGTGCAGCAGCCAGAACGCAGGCCTTAAAACATTTAATCGGGAATGCCTTTGGCGGTTCACCATCGGCCCTTGCCCAGCATTTGCTGAAAGACAGCGATATTGATGAAATTGAAATTGCAACATTGGAACAGGCAATCGAACAAGCCTTAAGCAAAAAGGAAAGTGATGATGAGTAATACGGATCTGAATATTGGCATCCTTGCTAGCCATAATCTATGGCAGAGCCTAGTAATATTTGCTGTTGTTTTTGGGGTTTTAAAAGTGCTGAAGGATACAAGTGCCGAAGAAAAATCATGGAGCTGGAGTGCGACATTATTTGCACTTGCCATATTACCGTTTGCCACATTTCTTCCGGGAAAGGGCGTGAGTTGGCAATCTGAGCAAATATTCACCGGGTCCGGAACTGTGCAGATTGAAAAACTGCACAGTCCGATGAACTCCATTGTAACTGTGCCTTCAGAAATATCCGGGAATTATAAATCAGCGCAAAAATTGAATTCTTATTCCGATTTAAATGGAGATACTGTTCTAAATGACAAAATGATCCAGAGATCAGTATTAGGGGTTTGGATTTTTGGAATGATAATTGCCCTGTTCCGGTTGGCAATAGCTGCTTATAATGCCTGGAAATTAAGGAAATATGCTTATCCATTTGCCTCTAACGCCGTTGAATTTGATGAAAAATGGCCGGACCATGTGGATATTGCCGTGAGCAGTGAAATTAACGGCCCAATGGTTGTCGGTTTTCTTAGCCCAACAGTCCTGATTCCGCAGACATTTGCTAAAGACATGTGTGTGGATGAATTATTGCCACTGCTTTATCATGAGCTTGCCCATATTAAGCGGCATGACAATATCCTGCATTTGGCTGAACGTATCATTCTTGCCTTATACTGGTGGAACCCCATTATGCATTTCATAGCTCGGCATATAGCCGAAGAGCGGGAACTTGCCTGTGACAACAGGGCAGCAAAAAGCTGCGGAGATCAGATTATATATGCAAAATCGCTTCTTAACGGGGCGAGGCGGTTAATCGGTTATAATAAGCCGGTACTTGGAATGGCAGTGCTAAAGCGGGAAAGTCCACTGAGCAAACGCATTAAGCGGTTGACATCGGCACAGGTGTTTGAGGATCTTAGTTCCATTCGCCTTGTCAAAAATCTGTCGATTGTTTTCTTCAGTATAGCCGGTTTAGCCCTTATGACACCAAGAATGGCAAATGGGCAGTCAGCATCCGGAGCCATGAAAATTGATGAAATAGAAAAAACAGATGCTGAAAATATAAAAATTCCAACAAAGGAAGAGCTTTCACAAATTATAGAAGACGCAATGAAATCTGTGCCAACGGAAGAAGAACTTGCAAAAATCATTAAAGAAGCGAAGGCATCTATGCCCTCAGATGAAGAATTAAAGAAAATTGCAGAACAGGTAAAAGCAGAAATGCCTGATGCCGTCGAACTTAAGCGTATTGTCGAAGAGGCTAAAGCCAGTGTCCCTGACGCGGAAGAGCTAAAGCGCATTATAGAACAGGCCAAAGAGAATGTGCCAACAAAAGAGGAACTGGATCAGATTATTGAACAGGCTATGGCGAATTTGCCAAGCGATGAGGAACTTCGGGAAATGCAGCTTGATCTGCAAAGGCAGCTAGATGAAAATTTAAAAGATTTTCCCTCTGCAGAACAAAAAGAAAAAATGATGCAAAACATTCAGAAGGATATAGAGAATATAAAACAAGAGCGTGAAAAACTGCAAAGCCGGAAGTAAATTCATATTTTCGACAGTTTATAATTAAATATAAAATACGCATTATTTTTCATTTGTATCTGGACTATTCTGCCCAAAAATGTGTAAAACGTGAATGCACAAATATAAAACTGGAGACAGAATATGAGCGGTGAGTTGGTTACAATTTTTGGTGGCTCGGGCTTTATTGGAAAAACACTGGTACAGCATCTTGCAAAAGCGGGTTATCGGATCCGTGTAGCGGTGCGCCAACCCAATAATGCATTATTTTTAAAGCCGCTTGGTGAATTGGGCCAGATACAAATTGCACAGGCCAACATTCGTAACAGACTATCTGTCGAAGCAGCCATAAAAAATGCCGACTATGTCATCAATCTGGTTGGTATTCTTTATGAAAGTGGGTCCCAGACATTCGAAGGCGTTCATCATAAAGGGGCAGAATTGATAGCCGAGATTGCGGCTATTGCTGGTGTAAAACATCTTATTCATTTGTCTTCTATTGGCGCTGATAAAGACTCTTCTTCAAAATATGCCCGTTCAAAAGCAGCGGGTGAGGAAGCAGTCATTAAAAATTTCCCCAATGCCACAATTCTTCGCTCAAGCGTTGTGTTCGGGCCGGATGATGGATTTTTTAATAAATTTGCAGCTCTTGCCAAAATGTTTCAGATTTTACCAGTTGTTTGCGGGGACAGTAAAATGCAGCCGATTTATGTCGGTGATCTGGCGTCTGCGATGGGTAAAGTTTTGGGCAACAGCAATGCATATGGAAAAATATATGAGCTGGGCGGACCCGAAGTTTATAGCATGCGGGAATTGATGAAGCTTGTGAATGAAGAAACACAGCAGAATGTGCCGATGATTAATTTGCCGCTTAAGCTCGCTTATTTTAAGGCATTTTTCCTTGGTATGCTGCCAAACCCGATGTTGACGATGGATCAGCTCAGGATGCTTGAGAAAGATAATATTGTCAGCGGTGAGTTGCCGACATTATCAGATCTGGGTGTAACACCAACACCGGTTGAGGCCGTTATTCCAAAATATCTTATCCAATACAGACCGACAGGCCAGTTCAAAGCGGCCCATTAATAACCGTTTGGATTTTTTGACTGCCAGTTCCAGGCATCACGGACCATATCCTTCAGGTTTTTTGTAGCCTGCCAGTGAAGTTCGGTTCGGGCGCGGGTGGGGTCAGCATAACAGCTGGCAATATCGCCGGCACGTCTTGGTGTAATTTTATAAGGGATTTTGATCGTGTTCACTTCTTCAAATGCGTGAATTGCATCAAGGACACTATAGCCGTTCCCGGTACCCAGATTATAAGTCACCAGCCCGGGTTTTTCATTCAATTTTTCAAGTGCCTTTAAGTGACCGTTTGCCAGATCAACAACATGGATATAATCACGCACACCTGTGCCGTCCGGGGTGTCGTAATCATCTCCAAAGACGGAAAGTTCCTTTAATTTTCCAGCGGCAACCTGCGTGATATAAGGCATCAGGTTGTTGGGAATCCCCGCTGGATCTTCACCGATCAGGCCGCTTTCGTGCGCGCCGACCGGATTAAAATAGCGAAGGCGGGCAATATTCCATGACCGATCAGAATGATAAAGATCGGCAAGCATCTGTTCGATCATAAGTTTTGATGTACCGTATGGATTTGTTGTACCACCGGTTGGCGCATCTTCATTAATCGGAACGGTTTTCGGGTCGCCATAAACGGTTGCTGACGAACTGAAGACCAATGTTTTAACCCCCGCCTTTTTCATGGCTTCGCACAGAATTGTGGTGCCGCCAACATTGTTGTCATAATATTCAAGAGGTTTTTGTGTACTTTCACCAACGGCTTTAAGGCCGGCGAAATGGATAACGGCATCGAATTTATTATTATTGAACAGGTCATTCAGGCGGTCAGCATCACGGATATCCATTTCATGAAAAGCTATTTCATTGATGCCGGTAATATTTTTAATCCGGGTTAAGGATTCCACTGATGAATTGCATAGATTATCGATCACGGTGACCTCATGTCCTGCATCCAGCAATTGTAATACGGTGTGGCTTCCTATATATCCGGTTCCCCCGGTTACCAGAATGTTCATATTTCTGTTCTCTCCGATCCGATCATTTTTTAATAACCATAGTGATTATATATTAAATAAGTGTGTGCGTTACAGATAAAATTTGCTTGCTCTGAATGTTTAAAAGGGTGTAAGTCAGAGGCATGATAAGTCGTCCATTCAGGCAGGTGTTATTAGCCACAATTCTGATGTTCCTGTCTTCGCTGACCGGCAGCATAGCGGCGGTAGTGCGTACGGACCTTGCAACGCTTGAATTAAATGCCGATCATAGTTCGGTTTCCCCGGGCAACCATTTTCAGATAGTCATTCAGATGACACCCAAACCAGGGTGGCATGGATATTGGGAAAATCCTGGTGATGCTGGTCTTAAACTCACCATGGACTGGGCGCTTCCCGAAGGACTGGAAATAGAGGACCTGCAGTTTACAACACCCCATCTTATTCCGTTTGAGGATATCGTGACATATGGTTATGAAAGCACGGTAACCATGATCGCGGACGCCAGCCTTTCAGAGACTTACGATGGCACTGATCTTGATATAGGGGGCAATGCCTTCTGGCTGATCTGTTCTGACAGTCTTTGTGTACCGCAGGAGGCAGAAATAACATTTAAACTGCCAATTGGACAGTCAATGCCAAATGAGCGTATGGCATCGGTAGTCCAGACGGCAAAGGCGGATATGCCTGTTCCTGTGGATTGGCAAAGTTCTTTTTTTGCTGACGAAGAAAATTTTACTCTTAAGGCAAAAGTCCCTGCTGATTATCCGGTTATTGAAAGCGCATATCTTTTTCCCTTTAACGAGGGGATGATGGCCAATAGCTATAGACAGGATATTTCTTTTGTTGACGGGGAAATAATCGGCCGGTTTAAAAAGGCCTATAGTTATTCTGATAATGAAGAATTTCGCTATGTCCTGACCTTTAAGACTGGGGATGGGAAAAATCATGCATTTTTAATAACGGCCGAAAAATCCGCGTCGCCTGTTGCTTCGCCGAGTGAAGAATTAAAAAATGAAGACTCTTCACCAAAACAGACACTTGGCCTGTTCAGTGCGCTTGCATTTGCCTTTTTAGGGGGCATCATCCTTAATTTAATGCCCTGCGTTTTCCCGATTTTAAGTCTGAAAGTCATGAGCATTGTTGCTCTAAACAACAAAGAAGAACAGGAAGCACGGTTAAGTGGTCTTCTTTATACTGCCGGGGTGATTGTCTGTTTTGGCCTGATCGGTGCTGTCGTTAGCCTACTATCAGTTGGGTGGGGCTTTCATATGCAGATGCCGGTGGTCAATTTTGCTCTTGGCCTCTTGATGGTATTAATCGGTCTTAATCTTTTGGGCTATTTTGAATTTGGCAGTCAGTTTTCGGGTTTGGGGCAGGGACTTATCAATACGGATAGAAACAGCCGTCGTGCGTCATTTTTTACCGGATTTCTGGCAGTTGTGGTTGCAACGCCCTGTACGGCCCCATTCATGGCCAGTGCCCTGGGATACGCCTTTATCGCGGGCGGCATAAGCGGGTTTTCCATTTTTATTGCGCTTGGCCTTGGGCTTTCTTTTCCCTATCTGTTGCTCTGTTATGTGCCGTCACTTAGAAAAATGCTGCCACGGCCCGGGGCATGGATGGAAACGATGAAAAATATTTTGGGGTTCCCAATGCTGGCGACGGCGGTCTGGCTTTTCTGGGTTTTGGGAAATCAGGTTGGCGTTGATGCAATGGCCATCTGTATAATTGCCAGTTTGCTTTTGGCACTTCTGTTACATTCTCTGCAAAAAGAAGGGTTTGTCTGGAAAGCAGTGATGGGTCTTTGTTTGGGGCTTATTGTTTACTCAGGATTTTATATATCAGATCATAAAGTGGAACAGACCACGACTGTTTCAGAGGAAGATGGCTTGAAGGCCGTTTCTTTTAGTTCGGATAAACTAAAATCATTGATTGATGAGAAAAAACCGGTATTCGTCTATTTTACCGCCGACTGGTGTGTCACCTGCAAACTGAATGAACGTGTTGCTCTTTCCAGAAGCGAGGTTCATCAGGCCTTCAGACAAAAAAATATTCAGGTGATGGAAGCTGACTGGACCAACCAGAATCCGGAGATTACAAAAACCCTGCAAAGTTATGGCCGGATTGGCGTGCCGCTTTATCTTTATTTTCCGGCGGGCAGGACACTGGATAATCCGGAAATTTTACCACAGATTTTAACAGTTGATACAATCATAAGCGCCCTTTAATTTTGATTTAGATCGCTGTTTATTTTCCGGACTTCATCAAACAGTCCTTTTAGATCATCCAATGTCGGGTCCGGATTAATGAGAACGCATCTTAACCATAGATGAGGTGGACAAGTTTTTATAAAATGTATGCAGAATATATGTTTGATCTATATCAATGACCATAATAAAAGTATAGTGTAATGAGTTACTTGAGAAAAATTAGAATGAATATTTCTGCACTATGATAATTTTGTCTAGTGTAGAATATTTTATTTGTTTAAGTAGAGTATTTGTGGGGGTAGGGAGTAGATTTTATGAAATATGCAAGAATTGATGGGGGGGCTTGTCAAAAAACAAAACTAATGAGCCGAATGATTGAAAATAGTTTTCGTCTCACACAGGAACTTGACCGCCGGATGAAGCAGGCATTTCCCATGTCCCTTGCTCAATATGAAGTGCTCCTGGCAATAGATTGCGCAGAAGGCGGGCAGATTACAATGAGCAACCTTTCCCGTAAATTAAATGTATCAAATGCCAATATGACAGGGATGACTTCGCGCTTGCAGACAAGTGGACTTCTGGAAAAAAAATCGCTTCCCAGTGATCGGCGTATTTATAGTGTTGCCCTGACGGAAGAAGGAAAAGCCCGATTGTCTGAAGCAGTTGAAAAACACAACATATGGATAAAGGAATTGATGTCTTTTGCAGAAGGGGAAGAAGTTGATCTAATGAACAGCTTTCTCGAAAAAATGGAAATTAAGACTGGGTTTGTTTTTGAAGGAGAATAATCCAGATTATTCTATTCTTATTTTTTTATTCTGTTAAATCTTCCCATAATGCCTTAACTTTATTGAAAAATCCGGATGCTTCCGGGCTGACATTATCTCCACATTCTTCAGCAAAGGCCCGTAACAGTTCTTTTTGTTTTTTGTTAAGATTGACGGGTGTTTCAACGCGCGCCTCAATAACCATATCACCGTAGGTATCACGGTTTAAAATGGGCATGCCCTTACCTTGTATCCGGTATCTTTTACCGGTTGAAGTGCCGGCAATAATTTTTACGTCGGCTTTTTCACCGCCGACTGTTGGTATTTCAATTTTTCCGCCAAGCGTGGCAGTCGTCATTGGGATTGGAACTTCACAAAAAACGGTTGACCCTTCACGCTTAAAGATCGGGTGATATTCAATATCGATAAATATATAAAGATCCCCGCTTGGGCCGCCTCGGGACCCTGCTTTTCCTTCACCGGCGAGACGAATTCTGGTTCCTTCCTCTACACCTGCAGGTATTTTAACATCCAGCGTTTTGTTCTTATTTTTTTTGCCGCTACCATGACAGTCATTACAGGGGTTTTCAATAACAAGCCCTTTGCCCTGACAGGTCGGACAAGTCCGTTCAACCATGAAAAAACCCTGTTGGCTTCTGACCTTACCGATACCGTTACAGGTGGTGCAAGCTGATGGTTTTGTTCCGTCTGCCGCGCCGCTGCCGTCGCAGGTGTCACAGTTTACTTCAGTTGGTATCGTAATTTTTGCAGATTTGCCACGGAATGCGTCTTCCAGAGTTATATTGAGATTATAGCGAAGGTCAGCACCACGTCTTGCTGCATTGGGGTCTCTGCGATGCCCACTGGCCATGCCGAACAAATCTTCAAAAATATCTGAAAAACCCGATGCTTCAAATCCATGAAACCCTCTGCCGCCACCCATGCCGCCATTTTCAAAGGCACTATGGCCAAACTGATCATATGCTGCGCGTTTTTGATCATCTTTCAGGATATCGTAAGCTTCGTTGACTTCTTTAAACTTAGCCTCTGCTTCGTTATCATTCGGATTTCGGTCCGGGTGATATCGCATGGCAAGTTTGCGGTAGGCGGCCTTGAGCGTGACTGAATCGACTGTGCGACTGACACCTAATAATTCATAATAATCCTGTTTTGACATATAACTACCTGACTAGCCTCTTTTTATAATAATTGCGCCGCTAGTCATAAATGAAGCGACGCAATCATTATTTAGTTATTATCGAAACATGTCCGATTATTTTTTATCATCATCAACTTCTTCAAAGTCAGCGTCAACAATATCGTCGTCGCTGCCTTCTGCATCGGATGATCCGGCACCTGCTGTAGCTTCGTCACCGCCAGCCTGCTGATCCTTGTAAATAACTTCACCAAGTTTCATTGCGGACTGTTCAAGCGTTGCAGTGGTTGATGAAATTGTATCAATGTCATCACCTTCCAAAGCTTTTCTAACTGCACTGACCGCATCCTCAATTGCTGATTTATCACCAGCTTCAAGCTTGCTGCCATGTTCCTTTAGCTGACCCTCAATGGTATGGGCAAGGGATTCTGCCTTGTTTTTGGCATCAACCAGCGCCCGGCGTTTTTTATCCTCTTCTGCATTGGCTTCGGCCTGCTTGATCATCTCTTCAATGTCTTCTTCGCTTAAGCCACCTGATGCCTGAATTTGAATATTCTGCTCTTTTCCGGTTCCTTTGTCTTTGGCGGAAACATTCACAATACCATTGGCATCAATATCAAAGATAACCTCGATTTGCGGAACACCACGTGGCGCCGCAGGAATGCCAACAAGATCAAACTGGGCAAGATATTTATTATCTGCGGCCATTTCGCGTTCACCCTGGTAAACACGGATGGTCACCGCTGACTGGTTATCTTCAGCCGTTGAGAATGTCTGTGACTTCTTGGTCGGAATTGTTGTGTTTCTGTCGATCAGACGTGTAAACGCACCACCGAGTGTTTCAATACCAAGGGATAGTGGTGTCACGTCAAGAAGCAGGACGTCTTTAACATCACCCTGAAGCACACCAGCCTGAATGGCCGCGCCCATGGCAACAACTTCGTCCGGGTTAACACCTTTATGTGGTTCCTTACCAAAAAATTCCTTAACGGTTTCAATCACTTTTGGCATACGTGTCATACCGCCGACCAGCACCACTTCATCAATTTCGGAAGCTTTAACGCCGGCATCTTTAAGAGCTGCCTGACATGGCTTAACTGTACGTTGAAGCAGATCAGAAACCAGTGATTCCAGTTTTGCCCGTGTAAGCTTTAATGTTAAGTGTTTTGGTCCGCTGGCATCGGCAGTGATAAACGGAAGGTTGATTTCAGTCTGTGTTGCAGATGAAAGTTCAATCTTGGCTTTTTCAGCGGCTTCTTTAAGGCGTTGAAGGGCCATTTTATCATTTTTAAGATTAATGCCATTTTCTTTTTTGAATTCGTCGGCCAGATATTCAACAAGACGCATGTCAAAATCTTCACCACCCAGGAATGTATCACCGTTGGTTGATTTTACCTCAAAAACGCCGTCACCAATTTCAAGAATAGAAACGTCGAAGGTACCGCCACCAAGGTCATAAACCGCAATTGTTTTACCGTCACTTTTATCCAGACCATAGGCAAGAGCAGCTGCTGTCGGCTCGTTGATGATCCGCAACACTTCAAGACCGGCAATTTTACCGGC
>JAGREE010000054.1 GCA_020446675.1 Alphaproteobacteria bacterium
GTCGGCCAAAAATCATCTGCTGCCTGCCCAGTTGTTCCATACGGCTTGTCGTGCTTTCTAGCGACATAAGAAGACCAGCTTTCAATTGAGCTTTGGCACGATTGACTTCCTGCTCATCTGTATATTCCGCCAGCTTATGAAACTCAGAGGCAATGACCGGGACGAGTTCCCCGACCTGATCCTCGCCGGTTCCGGCATGGATGCCAAAGGTCCCACCATCTACGTATGATCCCATATATGAATATATGGAATAAACCAGTCCGCGCTTTTCACGCACTTCCTGAAAAAGTCTTGAAGACATTCCGCCTCCCAACACCATCGACATGACCTGAGATGCAAAATAATCAGGGTCGGAATAAGAAATACCATCAAATCCGAAAAGCAGATTTACCTGCTCCAAATCACGTTCGGTGCGTTTCTCGCCCCCAGTATAAATAGCTGTTTGCTTGTTTTTGGTTCTTTTAAAATCAAGATCTGAAAAATATTTCTCTACCATGGCGGCAAGTTTATCATGATCAAGATTTCCGGCGGCAACCACAGCCATCTGTTCGCTTTTATAATGATCTGCCATATACCCGGTCAGGTCATTGCGACTGAATTGGTTGATCAGATCTATAGTCCCAAGGATTGGTCTTCCCATAGGCTGGTCATGATAGGCGGCCTGCTGCATCAGGTCAAAAACCACATCATCCGGCGTGTCTTCGGCCTGGCCAATTTCCTGAATGATTACACCGCGTTCACGTTCCAGTTCACCTTCATCAAAAATGGAATGTTGCAGAATATCACCAAGCACATCAACACCAAGTTCCAGATCTTCTTTCAAAAGTCTTGCGTAATATGTGGTATGTTCCCTGGATGTGTAGGCATTTAAATATCCCCCCACATCCTCTATTTGCTCAGCAATATCATATGCGGATCTTTTTTCGGTTCCCTTAAAGGCCATATGTTCAAGCATATGGGAAAGTCCGTTTTCCTCTTCCTGCTCAAAACGGCTGCCAACATCAACCCACGCTCCAACAGTTACTGTTTCAACATTGGCAATCCTGTCAGAAACAACACGCAGACCGTTTTTAAGTCTCGTTACCTCAACACTCATAAATGGTCCAGTATGTATTTTTTGAGAGCGCCAAGATCATTTGGAAGGATATCGAATTTTTCTTCTCTATCAAACAAATCCGCCATGTGAGCCGGTAGCGCCGGATGAATGCCCGTGACATCCTCAACAGCCTCCGGGAATTTAGCCGGATGAGCCGTACTCAGACTGATCATTGGCACTGATTTATTCTGTCTGATTTGCCTTGCTGCATGAATACCAACAGCTGTATGAGGATCAATGATCTGGCCTGTTGAGTTATAAACTTCCGCAATCGTGGATTTTGTTTCGTTTTCCGCGACACGCAGAGCATCAAATGTTTCTTTTGCTCTGTCTAACTGCTCGGATGAAATAATGAACGAGCCAGACTGTTTTAAATTTTCCATTAAATGCCGGACATCAGCACCACTACCATTATAAATATTGAACAGCAGTCTTTCAAAATTGCTGGAAACCTGAATATCCATGCTTGGGCTGATGGTTGGTATGGTCTTCCCCACTTTATATTCGCCCCCTGATAATGTTCGGGACAGGATATCATTAACATTGGTGGCAACTATCAGACGATCAATAGAAAGACCCATCTGTTTAGCAATATAGCCTGCGTAAACGTCACCAAAATTTCCGGTTGGCACACTGAAAGAAACCTTTCTATCGGGTGATCCCAAAGCCACGGCAGCCGTAAAATAATAGACGATCTGAGCCATTACCCGTGCCCAGTTGATACTGTTTACAGCGGACAGTCTGATTTTATCCCTGAATTCAAGATCATTAAACAATGCCTTGACCAGAGCCTGACAATTATCAAAATCACCTTCAATGGCAATATTATGAACATTATTTTTAAGGACAGTGGTCATCTGCCGACGCTGAACATCCGATACCCGCCCATGCGGGTGGAGCATAAAAATATCCGCACATGCCCGTCCCTGCACGCAGTCAATGGCAGCAGAGCCAGTATCGCCTGAAGTTGCGCCAACAATGGTAATTTTCTCACTGCGCTTGGTCAGAACATAATCAAACAAATGACCAAGGAGCTGTAAGGCAACATCCTTAAAGGCCAGGGTGGGACCATGATATAGTTCAAGCATCCATTCATTACTATCCAGTTGGGACAGCGGGACAACGGCTTCATGACGAAAGGTGGAATAAGCTTTTTCGATCAGGCCTTTAAAATCCGCTTCGGGAATTTCCGGACAAACATATGGCGACATTACCTGAAAAGCTATTTCCTGATAACTTTTTCCACGCATAGCCCTGATTTCAGCTTCAGAAATCTGCGGCCAGCTTTCCGGAAGATATAATCCGCCATCCCGGGCAAGACCCGATAGCAGCACGTCTTCAAAATTTAAATCCGGCGCTTTGCCACGTGTGCTTTTGTATTTCACTTCACTGTCCCTTAGACATTAAATTTGCGTTGCACACATTAGCGAAATGTCTGCCACTTGCAACAGTTACTTTTCTTTCTTTTTCAAATGTGCGATCAAATAAATGATCACAAGTACAATAGCCAGTCCATACCAGGTCAAGGCATAATCAAGATGGTTGTTGACGATATTAAGTTCTGTTCGACCCGCAATTGGAAAACCATCGTTATTTCCCATACTTACAGCATATAAAAACATGGGAAATACATTTGTCAGATTTTGTGCCGATATCATGGCATTCAAATTCCCGTAATACCAATTATTATTGTCCGGATCATTTTCTGGACCGTACCAAAGCTTCTTTACCGGTGCTCTTAACAATCCAGCAACAGTAACAATATCCGATTCAAGGGTTTCAGGTCGACTTTGCTGATTCTTCATCCGTTCCGGGACCCAACCTCTGTTTATAATGATTATTTTCCCGGATTGATCAGCAAACGGTGTATAAAGATCATAACCCGCCTCGCCATTCGGGCCGACACTATATAATGTCATTTCCTGATCATTGCTGAATTTACCGGTAACCTTCACCGACAAATATTCCATATCTTCAGGATTGCTTAATGTGGCGGGAAGCGTAACGGGCTCTGCATAGGCCCTGTTTTCAATCTGTTTTATTAAACCGAGTTTCCATTCAAGCCTCTCTACCTGCCAGTTTCCTAGCCATAACAGACAAGCCAGCAAAATGATCGAGATCAGAGTTGGCCAAAGTCTGGGCTTGAATGAATAGGGAAACATTTATTATTGGTCCAATTTACCTTCACGTGCTTTATATATATATTGCATGGCGATTATAAGACCTTTCATTGGTCTGAGCATTGCAATAGACCCGCCAAGAATAAGCGGGGTCCAGAGAACCGCATGAACCCAAAGCGGCGGATGAAATCTAACTTCAACAACCAGGGCAAAACCGACGACAATAAAACCCATAATCAGAATAATGAAGACGGCAGGTCCGTCGCCTTTTTCAAAGTCCGAATAGTCCAGTTCACATTCTGAACATTTATCGGCGAAATCAAGAAACCCCTTATATAATTTACCTTTGCCACACCGGGGACAACGACACATCAGCCCCGCTTTTATAGGCGAGACTGATGTGTCTGTTTTTTTGATATCAGGCAATTTTTCTAACCTGTAATTCCCACATAAATGCAGAAGAACAATACAAGCCAGACAACGTCAACGAAATGCCAGTACCAGGCCGCAGCCTCAAATCCGAAATGGTGTTTCGGCGTAAAGTGCCCGGCCATTCCACGGAACAGATTCACAAGAAGGAATATAGTTCCAATCAGAACATGGAACCCATGAAACCCTGTTGCCATATAGAATGTTGAGCTATAGATGCCATCAGCAAATCCGAATGTTGCATGATGGTACTCGTATGCCTGAATGCCTGTAAAGCTCATGCCCAGCAGAACTGTAAATAGGAGCATTTGTTTAAACATTGCACGGTCACCTTCGATAAGCGAATGGTGGGCCCAGGTTACAGTACACCCTGACAGAAGCAGAATGAGTGTGTTCACTAATGGCAGATGCCATGGATCAAGCGTTTCAATCCCTTCTGGTGGCCAGACATAATTAATGGCTTCTTTCGGGAAAATACTGGCATCAAAGAATGCCCAGAACCATGCCACAAAGAACATAACTTCGGACATGATAAACAAAAACATGCCATAGCGCAGACCGAGCTGAACAATAGGCTTATGGTGCCCTTCATGTTCAGCTTCGCGGATCACATCGCCCCACCAGCTATAAGCACCAAAAATTGTAAGCAGTGCACCGATGCTGACAACCCATGGGTTGTCATAGTGCATATATAGGACGCCACCGAAAAACAATAAAAATGCCGAAAACGAACAGAATATTGGCCATGGACTTGGGTCTACCAGATGGTAGTTATGGTTTGGGGCATGTGAATCTGACATAAATTATTCCTTATATGATATATCTATTCAAATTGTTTGTTATAGTCTTCTGATTTAAAAAAAGTGTATGAAAGTGTCAGTTCCTTGATCTCATCCACGTCCTCATCCTTAACGAATTCGGGATCAATATAGAAACTTACTGCCATATCCACTTCTTCACCCGGTTGCAGTGTCTGTTCTGTAAAACAAAAACATTGAACCTTGTTAAAATAATAAGCCGTTTTAAATGGTGTTACATTAAATGTTGCCACGCCGGTTACCGGTTTATCACTTTTGTTTATTGCTTTATAGAAAATTAGTGCTTCTTCACCAATTTTCACTTTTACTTTTCTCTGTTCCGGCTTGAAATACCAGGGCAGATTTCCATTGACATCTGCGTTAAACAGCACGGTAACTTCACGATCAAGAATTTTATTCTGGTCCGGTGCATACTCTGCTCTGTTTGTTGTCCCGCCTATGCCCGTTGCTGCACAGAATAATCTGTAGAGGGGCACAGAAAAAGCGACCAGCATAACCATTACAAAAACTATGCCCAAAGATAGGGCAAGGGCTTTAGTATGATTGGTTTGTTGTCTAGCCTGCATAGTCATTTCAAATCACCCCAAGCTTTGCAAGCGTGATGAAAAAAAACAGCACAACAAGAGCGCCCAGCACGGCGGCCAGAGCATAATTACGTCCTGCACGTTTTTTATGTTCGTCATGCAGCGGCATCAAAATAGCCTCCCGACTATATTTTCAATACCCAGAACAGCAAACAATGCAAAAAGATAAAATACCGAAAAGAAAAACACTTTCTTTGCGCTTGCACTATTTTCATCGACTGATTTTCGATCCGTCAAAAGGGCATAGGAAAGCCAGATAAACATTCCACCGAGTAATGCAGCTGTCAAACCATATGCAATCCCGGCATACCCCAAATACCAAGGCAGAATTGATACCGGAACCATAAGGGCCGTATAAAGCATAATTTGCTTTTTGGTGTAGGCTTCTCCGCGCACAACCGGAAGCATTGGAATTCCTGCATTTTCATAATCCTTACAGGCAAATAGGGAAAGTGCCCAGAAATGCGGAGGGGTCCACATAAAAATTATGGCAAAAAGAACAACGCTCTCCAGGCTTATATCACCGGTCACTGCCGCCCAGGCCACCATTGGAGGGAATGCTCCCGCAGCACCACCAATAACAATATTCTGCGTCGTTCTTCTTTTTAACCACATAGTATACACAACCACGTAAAAAAGAATTGTGACCGCAAGCAGGATGGCCGCTGTAACATTAACTGTAAGGCCCATCACAAGAACGGAGCCAACAGACAGTGCGACACCGAAATGGAGGGCGGACTGCGCATCAATTCGTCCGGATGGGATTGGTCTGTTTGCCGTTCTGCGCATCATGGCATCAATATCGGCCTCATACCACATATTCAGGCAACCGGCAGCTCCCGCAGCAACTGCAATACATAAAATAGCCGTAAACCCGATCACCGGATGAATATTACCCGGTGCCACAAGCAGACCAATAAAGGCCGTGAATATAACAAGGGACATCACCCGCGGTTTAAGCAGGTTAAAATAGTCACCTGCACTTGGCAGCTGATAGTCAGCGATATTGCTGTTTGCTGATGTAATGTCCATGTTACTTTATCTTATATACAACGTTAATGCTGCCGGGCCATATCAGGCCCGGCAACTATACTTCTTTACTTTATTCTCGGCAGTTCGTTGAACTGATGGAATGGTGGAGGAGACGATAATGTCCACTCCAGTGTTGTTGCACTTTCGCCCCATTGATTGTTTCCAACACGCTCTTTCGAACGGAATGTCATATAGACACCAATGAAGAAGAAAATTAGACCAACAGCCATTACAAGATAACCGATAGAAGACCACATATTCCACAGAGCATAGGCATCCGGATAATCAGGGATACGACGTGGCATTCCAGCAAGTCCCAGGAAATGCTGAGGGAAGAAAATGAGGTTAACACCGATAAATGTCAGCCAGAAGTGAATTTTTGAAACCAGTTGAGGATATGGCTTCCCGCTCATCTTACCAATCCAGTAATACCAGCCAGCATAAATTGAGAACAGTGCTCCCATTGACATAGTATAATGGAAGTGAGCAACCACATAATAAGTATCATGGAAAGCTGTATCAACAGCACTGTTGGCAAGAACAACACCGGTAACACCACCAATTGTGAAGAGGAAGATCATTCCAATTGCAAAAAGCATTGGTGTTTCAAATCTGATTGATCCACCCCACATTGTTCCAAGCCATGAGAAAATCTTAATCCCTGTTGGAACCGCAATAACCATTGTTGCTGCTGTAAAATATGCCTTTGTATCAACATCCATACCGACTGTGTACATGTGGTGAGCCCACACAATAAAGCCGACCACACCAATCGCAACCATCGCATATGCCATGCCAAGATAGCCGAAAATCGGCTTGTTCGAGAAAGTGGAAACAATATGGCTGATAATACCAAAACCGGGAAGAATAAGAATATACACTTCAGGATGACCAAAGAACCAGAACAAATGCTGGTAAAGTACGGGATCACCGCCACCTGCGGGGTCAAAGAATGCTGTCCCGAAGTTTCTGTCAGTCAGAAGCATTGTAATCGCACCCGCCAGTACTGGAAGAGCCAAAAGCAGCAGGAAGACAGTGACAAGAACTGACCATACAAACAGTGGCATTTTATGAAGAGTCATTCCTGGCGCGCGCATATTAAATATCGTACAGATAAAATTAATCGCGCCCAAAATAGAGGAAGCCCCGGCCACATGGAGTGAGAAAATTGCAAGATCCATCGCTGGTCCAGGCTGCCCTGACGTAGATAGAGGCGCATAGACTGTCCATCCGCCACCAACACCCAGCTGTCCCGGTGCCCCTTCAAAAAATGTTGAAAGGACAAGAAGCAATAGCGCAACCGGTAATAACCAGAAGGATATATTGTTCATACGCGGGAAAGCCATATCCGGCGCACCAATCATAATTGGCACAAACCAGTTTCCAAATCCGCCAATCAGTGCAGGCATCACCATGAAGAAGATCATGATCAGTCCATGCGCAGTAATCAAAACGTTAAAGAAATGGTAAGCCGCAGTCAGATCTCCACCTTTAAACATTGGCAGAAACTGCATTCCTGGCTCCATAAGCTCCAGGCGCATTAGCCCGGAAAAAATACCTCCGATTACGCCAGCAACGATTGCGAATATCAAGTAAAGTGTACCGATATCCTTATGGTTTGTTGACAGCATCCATCTGCGCCATCCTGTTGGATGATGTTGGTGATGATCGTCAGCTGTATGTGCATCGTAACTCATTGTAGCACTCTCCAATTATTCAGTTATTTTTTGCGCTGAAGCAAATTGCTGCAAACGCGGTGCATCGTTAGATGCGAATTTTTCTTTAGCTTCTTCAAGCCAAGCGTCATATTCACCCTGTGACACAACTTTAACATTGATCGGCATAAATCCATGATTAATACCACACAGTTCAGAACACTGTCCGTAATACATGCCTGTCTTGGTCGCTTTAAACCAGGTTTCGTTTAGCACACCAGGCACCGCATCGATTTTAACACCAAATGCTGGAACTGCCCAGGCATGGATAACATCGTTCGCTGTAACCTGAACCCGTACCACCTTATTCACTGGAACAACAATCGGCTGGTCCGTTCCGAGAAGACGAGGATGATCATTATAACCCGGCTGACCTTCTGAAAGAATATTCGCATCAAACGCAATATCACCGTCATCGGGATATTCGTATGACCAGTACCATTGGTTACCCGTAGCTTTAATTGTCAAATCAGCCTCAGGAATGACATCTTCAGCATATAGAAGCCTGAATGATGGGATAGAAATCAAAACCAAGATTAATACCGGTACAGTGGTCCAAATTATCTCAAGCAGGGTATTGTGGGTTGTTTTTGACGCGACCGGATTTGCTTTTGCATTAAACTTTATAAATATATAAATCAAAATTATAGTAACAAATAAAGTAATAGCAGTGATAATAATCATAAGCAGATCATGGAACGACACGATGTCTTCCATAATCGGCGTAGCCGGTTGCATAAAACCCATTTGCCCCGGTTTGGCACTATACAATCCGTCCTCTGCTGCTTGTGCCACAAAGACCGAACTCATAAATGTCGCCAACATTGTAGCAAGCATTATATATGTTTTTCTGAACAACATGTTCCTCGTTACCCCTTAAATACGGATATGGACTTTCAAATTAACGTAAATGTAGAGAAATAGATATCTTTAACATTCTAAAGATACCCCCCTTCTCACCATAAAACGACCTTCGGAAAATCTTATACCAGAAAAATGACCTAGCTCAAGGAAACAATTCAGAAAATTTACATTTTTATTGCTTTTGATATAGATCAAATAAAACGTAATATAATACGATGGTTTGAAATATTAAAATAGTCTATTAAACTAAGGCATTTGCTTACCCTTGCAAATCACAACTCAAATAGATATTACTAAACCAACTTAAATAATGTTCACAAACTGAAAAGTATCCATCCGCCCATGACAAGTGATTTTACAGACAATTCCTATTTCTTTGATGATTCTGAAAATAATTCCGGCTTTTCATCAGTCAGAACCCAGCGCCATGTCGATGAGGCATTGCACGGTATGGATGATGGTGAACTTTATTTACAATATGCCCAGTCGGAAACTTTTTCTTTTGACGACGGAAGGCTGAAAAATGCGGCTTTCGATACTTCAAAAGGGTTTGGACTCAGAAGTGTACTTGGCGAAACAATTGGATTTGCTCATTCATCCGAACTAAGTGATGCGGCATTGAAAAGAGCGGTTGACACTGTTCAAAGCATAAAGTCCGGCGGAAATGCTACACTTGCGATCCCACCGCAACGCACCAACAGAAAATTATACAGTGATGAGAACCCTCTTGGTGGCGTCGATTTCAAGGATAAAATTCGCATACTCGAGGAAATTGACAGTTATGCGCGTTCAAAAGACCCAAAAGTCTGCCAGGTTAGCTGCTCCATAGCCGGAGAATGGCAGGTCATTGAAATAATTCGTCCAGGAGGCCACCGAATTCGCGATATTCGCCCCCTCGTCAGATTGAATGTCAGTGTCGTTGCCAAACACGGAGATCGCATGGAAAGCGGATATGAAGGATCGGGCGGAAGGTATACATATGATCAGCTCCTGACATCAGAAAACTGGAAACAGCAAACCGACAATGCTATTCGTCAGGCCCTTCTTAATCTGGAAAGTGTTGCTGCACCAGCAGGAGAAATGGACGTGGTTTTGGGGCCAGGTTGGCCTGGTGTGTTGCTTCATGAGGCCATTGGGCATGGTCTTGAAGGTGATTTTAACAGAAAAGGCACATCGGCTTTTGCCGGGCTTATGGGGGAACGTATTGCCGCAAAGGGCGTAACCGTTGTTGATGACGGGACACTTGAAAATCGCCGCGGTTCATTAAGCGTTGATGATGAGGGAACGGCAACAAATTGCACAACCCTGATTGAAGACGGTATTCTTGTAGGATATATGCAGGATCGCATGAATGCGCGACTGATGGGGACAAAATCCACCGGGAATGGGCGTAGACAAAGCTATGCACATCAACCGATGCCAAGAATGACGAACACCTATATGCTTAGTGGCGACCAACATCCGGATGAGATTCTGGCCGGTGTTAAAGATGGCCTTTATGCCGTTAATTTTGGCGGTGGTCAGGTAGACATCACAAACGGGAAATTCGTTTTCAGCTGCACGGAAGCCTACCGGGTTAAGAACGGAAAAATCGGTGCACCGGTTAAGGGAGCCACATTGATTGGTTCAGGACCGGAAGCATTAAAAAGAATAAGTGCAATCGGAAATGATCTGAAGCTGGATAATGGTGTCGGCATTTGTGGCAAGGCGGGCCAATCAGTACCCGTCGGCGTCGGACAACCAACCTTGCGACTGGATGGCATCACTGTTGGTGGTACTGAATTATAGCCTTTTTTTCTTTTGATTCTGATTAGTCTCATTTTCCGTTTTTTTTGCCTTTTAATTGCGCTTTTCCGGCAACCTTTAAAAGACGCTGAAATGTCGGGCATTCAAGATGACGGGGTGCTTTACATTTAGCGGCATGGCGAAGTCCATCTCTCATCGCGGTCAGTTTTTTTATTTTCTGATCCAGTTCTTCCGCCTTATCAAACAATGTCTTACGGTTAATCTGAATGGTACTATCTATAGAAAACATGGACGTTATTTCATCCAACGAAAAACCGGAATATCGTGCTAGAGCAATCATTGATAATTGCTCGAGAATATTGCCGTCAAACAATCGTCGTAATCCTCGTCTGCCAACCGAATTTATAAGTCCTTTTTCTTCATAAAATCTCAAAGTCGAGGCTGGTAATCCGGAACGCCTTGAAACTTCTGCTATATCCATCATGAGAACGCCTTTTTATAAAATATATTTTTCTGCTTGACCTCAAGTTAACTTTAACTTGTATGCTATAAAAATACCAGCCTAAATCAATGGAAAGATTATTGGAGACTATTATGGAAAAGACATTTACAGCAGCAGACTTCTGGAATGAGCGTTTTCAGGATAAAGACTATATTTATGGGGAAGAAGCGAATGATTTTTTATCAGACAATGCAAAATTATTCAAATCCGGCGATGCCGTTTTAAGTCTGGGAGAAGGAGAAGGAAGGAATATTGTCTTTCTGGCCGAACTTGGCTGCCAAACTAAAGGCGTAGATTTTTCGAAAACCGGACGGGATAAGGCTTTAAAACTTGCCAGCAAAAGAAATGTAAAAATAGACTATGACATTGCTGATATTTCCACCTATCCCATGGGGAAAAATGAATGGAATTCAATCATTTCCATATTTTATCCCATTTCTGAAAATATCCGCATCCCGTTATTTCAGTATATAAAAAATGCCTTAAAACCCGGCGGCATTTTTTTACTTGAATCTTATAATAAAAAACAACTGGACTTTGATACAGGCGGGCCAAAGGATATTACCCATCTCATTTCGCTTAATGAACTGACTGATAATTTTAAAGGCTTTGAAATAATTCTGGCTCAGGATATTGTCCGGAATATTCAGGAAGGGGCGCATCATAACGGCTTAAGTTCTGTTTCACAATTTATTGCCCGCAAGCCAATTTAAATGTCATTAATCTTCCATACATATATATAACATTATAGTAATGCCCGATTGATATATCAGGACTGAGAGAAATATGCATTTTAGTATAATTATTATAGCTGCATCCTGTTTTTGCCTTCAGGGCTGTAGCGGGGACTGGTTTAACCGTGGTGCCTATAATTCCATTCAGGAAAGCCAGCGACAGCACTGTTACCGCCTGATCGGCCATCAGCGCGATGATTGTCTGGCAAGGCTCTCCACATCATATGACACTTATAAGAAAACGACCAACCCGGACAAGTCTGAGCCAGAAAATTAATCCCGCAAAACAAAAAACCGCCTCCGAAATATCAGAGACGGTTTTAATCTATTTTGGTGGAGCTAAGCGGGCTCGAACCGCTGACCTCTACACTGCCAGTGTAGCGCTCTCCCAGCTGAGCTATAGCCCCTGATGCCTCATCCAGTCTGGTTTAAAGTGAAGCGGGTATTTTTGTTGGGCGCAATCTATTCACCCTTTTGCCTTTAATCAAGAATAAAAGGCAAATAAATTTTATTTAATCATCCGCAGATGGTTTATTGATCGGTGCATCAACAACAGATGCGACATTGGTATCGTCATCATCGCTTAGCACAATCGTATTATCGTCAGGCGCAAGATCAATATCATCATCATCGTCATCGTCACTGAGTAACGCATCATCATCGAGAAGATCTTCATCATCAAGGAGATCATCATCATCATCGAGAAGATCATCATCCCTGTCCAGAGCTTCTTTTTTCTCTGTAATGAGCTCTATAGAATGAGTTTTACTTTTCAGTATAATTTCCGGTTTGAACTTGTGCTCGCAAGAAATACAAACAATCGGCTCATCTTCGCCCAGATCGTAAAACCTTGTACCACATTTCGGGCATTGACGTTTTTCGCCCCATTCAGCTTTTGCCAAAGTAATTCTCCTTAGAACCTGCAGTTCATCATTACGTAAAAAAACATCATTTGCCACTTTATAAGGCGAGTGTCAAAGCCTATTATGACAAAATCACAATCTTTCCGGACAAAATAGAAATAATTATTCGTAATGCAAGACAAAAAAGTGACACTTTTTTAAAAATATATGTTATCTCAGCACTGACTTTAAACTGGATGCTAAAAATCAGGTGAATATGAATCAGCTTACATCATCAAAATCGGGTGCTCTAAAGGGAATATTTACTGTTCCAGGCGATAAATCCATTTCTCACAGATCCTTGATTATGGGTGCACTGGCGGTAGGAGAAAGCACTGTTACCGGATTGCTGGAAGGGGAGGATGTTCTTGGAACGGCTGCCGCCCTACGGGAGCTCGGTGCCGATATATATAAGGATGACAAAAATGTCTGGCATATCCATGGTGTTGGCATTGGCGGATTAAAACAGCCCAATAAGGCACTGGACATGGGTAATAGCGGAACGGGTGTTCGACTGCTTATGGGGCTTGTTGCCACCCATCCAATCACGGTAACATTCACAGGTGACGAATCGCTTTGCTCCAGACCAATGAAGAGGGTCACAATTCCACTTACTGAATTCGGCGCTCACTTTTCCGGAAATGAGAATGGCACCCTGCCAATAACAGTTAAAGGCGCTAAAATGCCATTGCCGATTTCTTATAAACTTCCAGTCGCTTCCGCACAGGTAAAATCGGCAATAATGCTCGCAGGACTTAATACACCTGGCATCACAACTGTTATTGAAACAATTCCGACCCGGGATCATTCAGAAAGAATTTTCAAATATTTCGGCGTACCAATTAAAATAGATGGCGAAAATATTCAAGTAACCGGCCAAACAGAGCTAACCCCGCGAAAAATGGCCGTTCCTGCAGATCCTTCATCAGCGTCTTTTTTAATTGTTGCCGCACTGATAAAAGAAGGGTCCGATATATTAATCCGTAATGTCGGCATTAATCCGGCAAGAACAGGCCTGTTCAAAACGCTGATTGAGATGGGTGGGGATATAAAATTTGAAAATGAACGTCAGGAATGTGGTGAGGATGTCGCCGATATTCATGTTAAATATTCAGAACTTACCGGAATAACAGTGCCGCCCGAGCGTGCCCCATCAATGATTGATGAATATCCCGTTCTTTGCATTGCTGCCACATATGCTGCCGGGAAAACAGTCATGCGCGGCATTGAAGAATTAAGGGTTAAGGAATCAGACCGGATTGCTATTATGGTAAAGGGCCTTAAATCCTGTGGGGTTGATGTCGAAGAACATGATGACGGCATGACCGTATCGCATTCCATTGTCAAAGGAACAATCCCTATTAAAACTTCGCTTGACCATCGAATTGCAATGTCTTTTCTAGTACTTGGATTATGCGCAGAAAATCAGGTTACAATTGACGACGGTTCCGTTATAGAAACCAGTTTTCCCGGGTTTGTGGACCTTCTGAATTCAGTAGGAGCAAATATCCATTCATGAAACAGGATGATCAAAGAGGAAAAAAAATCGTAATTGCCCTCGATGGTCCCGCCGCATCAGGTAAAGGGACTTTGGCGAGGCGCCTTGCCAGCCATTTTAATCTTGCTTTACTGGATACTGGGATACTCTACCGGGCCGTGGGGTGGAATGTGCTTCAAGACGGTGGTGATCCGGAAAATGAAGTGGATGCATTAAAAGCCGCGGAAAAAATCAGCGATACTGATTTTTCAAACCCCGAACTAAGAACCGAATCAATTGGTGTTGCTGCTTCAAAAGTGGCGCAAATCGCCGCTGTCAGAAGCACTTTACTAAATTTCCAGCGCCATTTCGCCAATAATCCTCCGCCAGATAAAGATGGTGCAATCCTTGATGGGCGGGACATCGCTACAGTAATTTGCCCGGAAGCGCCCATAAAAATATTCATTACGGCGGATGTCGAAACCCGCGCAAAACGGCGGTTTTTGGAAGAATATGGTGAAAATGGCACCCCTGAACAGTTGGCAGAAATTCTCAAAGATCTTAAAGACCGTGATCAAAGAGATATAAATCGCTCTGCTTCGCCGCTGAAAAAAGCTGAAAATGCCTACTTGATAGATACAACGGATTCGGATATAGAGGCCGTGTTTGAAGCAGCGCGTGAGTTTGTATCAAGCAAAATGTAGAACAAAATAGCTGAATCTATCTTCGACCTGCAATATTGGCGGGTGGGGGGTTGGTTTAGTTTTTGTTGTATGAATATTAACATGTTTTTTTAAGACCGCCGGAGACAACCGGCTGGCCTATATAGAAAGCAGAATGCCCCGATTAGTCGGATAAAGCATTCAATTGAGAATAGGTAATAATAATGACTGATGAACTAAAAGTTCCAACCACTGCAGACTTCGAGGCAATGCTCGAAGAATCACTAGGTCCTGAAGGAAAATTCGACGGAAAAGTTGTCAAAGGGACCATCATTGCGGTTGATAAGGAAGCCGCAACAATTGATATCGGATTAAAAGCTGAAGGCCGTATCCCTCTTAAAGAATTTGCCGCTCACGGACAAACAGCCGAACTAAATGTCGGCGATACTGTTGAAGTCTTTGTAGAGCGCATTGAAAATGCCAAAGGCGAAGCAATGCTGTCACGTGAAAAAGCACGTCGTGAAGAAGCATGGTCCGTACTTGAAAAATCTTATGAAGCGGAAGAACGCGTTAATGGTATTATTTTTGGCCGTGTTAAAGGCGGCTTTACTGTTGATCTTTCCGGTGCCGTTGCCTTCCTTCCAGGAAGCCAGGTCGATGTCCGCCCAATTCGCGATGTTTCACCGCTCATGAATATTGAACAGCCATTCCAGATTCTGAAAATGGATCGCAAACGTGGTAACATCGTTGTGTCCCGTCGTGCAATTCTAGAAGAAACACGAGCAGAACAAAGAACTGTAATTATTGCAAATCTTGCAGAAGGTAAAACTGTTGAAGGTGTTGTTAAAAATATTACAGATTACGGTGCCTTCGTTGATCTCGGTGGTATTGATGGACTGCTTCATGTTACCGATATTTCCTGGAAACGTATCAATCACCCATCAGACATTCTGAATATTGGTGATACGATTGACGTTCAGATCATTCGACTAAACCCGGATACACAACGTATTTCACTGGGAATGAAGCAACTGACCGAAGATCCATGGTCAACCATCACCAAAAAATACCCAATTGGTTCAAAACTGACAGGACGCATTACCAATATCACCGACTATGGTGCATTCGTTGAACTTGACGATGGTGTTGAAGGGCTTGTCCATGTATCCGAAATGAGCTGGGTTAAGAAAAATGTTCATCCTGGTAAAATCGTATCAAGCAGTCAGGAAGTCGAAGTCATGGTGCTTGAGATTGATTCAGATAAACGCCGTATCAGCCTCGGACTTAAACAGTGCATGGAAAATCCCTGGCTTTCATTTGCAGACAAATATCCTGCAGGAACTGAGATTGAAGGTGAAGTCAAAAATATCACTGAATTTGGTCTGTTTATCGGGCTTGAAGGTGAAATGGACGGCATGGTTCATTTATCTGATCTTGACTGGAACAAAGCAGGCGAAGATGCGATCACTGAATATAAAAAAGGCGATATTGTTAAAGCCGTTATTCTAGATGTTGATACAGAGAAAGAACGTATTTCTCTAGGCATTAAGCAACTCACGAATGACCCGGTTAATGCAATAACAGGTCTTAAAAAAGGAGGAACAGTAACCTGTACTGTGACAGATGTTACTGAAAACGGACTTGAGGTTTCAGTGGGTGATGAAGAAGGAATGAAAGCCTTTATTCGTCGCTCAGACCTTAGCCGTGATCGTGCTGAACAGCGCCCTGAGCGCTTCTCAGTAGGCGATAAAATTGACGCCAAAGTCACTTCACTCGATAAAAAGGCCCGCAAAATCGGCCTTTCCATTAAGCAGCTTGAAATTTCTGAAGAGAAAGAAGCCGTGGCACAATACGGTTCTTCCGACAGCGGTGCTAGCCTTGGAGATATCCTCGGCGCGGCAATAGCCGATGCTACTCCGTCCGAAGATAAAAAGGCAGCTAAGAAAAAAGCTGCTCCTAAAAAA
>JAGREE010000055.1 GCA_020446675.1 Alphaproteobacteria bacterium
GGGGACACAGGCACAAAGAATAGAAACGACGCAGGGACTGGTTCAGCTTTCTACCGGAGATATGCTTAGAGCCGCTGTTGCTGCGGGGACGGACGTAGGCAAAAAAGCAAAGGCTTTTATGGATGCCGGCAAACTCGTCACTGACGAAATTGTTATTGGAATTATCGCGGACCGAATTGATGAAGACGATTGCAGGAATGGATTCTTGCTTGATGGTTTTCCACGGACCGTTGCACAGGCGGAAGCGCTTGATAATATGCTTGCTCGTAAACATTTGAAACTTGATGTTGTCATCGAGATGAAGGTGGACGATGCAGCTTTGGTAGACCGGATTACAGGTCGTTATACATGTGCAAACTGTAATCAGGGTTATCATGAAGTAAACCTTAAGCCCAAAGTTGATGGCGTCTGCGACAACTGTGGCTCTACGAATTTCAAACGCCGGGCGGATGATAATCGGGAAACCGTTTCTTCACGCCTGGAAGCATACCATGCTCAGACGGCTCCATTGCTTCCTTATTATGAAGCTAAAGGTGTACTGAAAGTGGTGGACGGGATGGCTGATATCGATGATGTCACCGCCCAAATAAATGAAGTATTGGGTAGCTTGTCTTAAACCTTGTATCTAGGTTGAAAAACTTTTTTTAAAAAGCTTTTCTTCAGAGGTTGACTAAGTGAACTTAATACCTATAATCGCGCAACTTCATATCATGCTTTTTTAGCGTGATGGATTTTGCTGAATTGTTTGAATTTTTAGATCGGGAGAAACGATCGTGGCGCGTATTTCTGGCGTTAATATACCCACCGCAAAAAGGGTGGAAGTAGCATTGACCTATATCCATGGTATAGGGCTTACCTCTGCGAAAGAAATTTGTAAAAAAAATGGTATCACACCGGAACGGCGTGTATCGGATCTTAGTGATGCGGAAGTGATTAAAATCCGTGAAACGATTGATGCTGAATATATGGTGGAAGGCGACCGTCGCCGTGAAGTAGCCATGAATATTAAACGTTTGCTTGACTTGGGAACCTATCGTGGCCTGCGCCATCGGAAGAGATTACCTGTTCGTGGTCAACGCACTAGCACCAATGCCCGTACCCGTAAGGGTAAGGCTGTTGCTATTGCAGGTAAGAAGAAATAGGGAAACAGGACGATGGCTACTGAAAAACGTTTAAAGCGTAAAGAGCGCAAAAACATCACCAATGGTGTTGCACATGTGAACAGCACATTCAACAATACTATTATTACAATTGCTGATGCACAGGGGAATACAATTTCCTGGTCAACTGCTGGTGCAATGGGCTTTAAAGGCTCTCGTAAATCGACACCTTATGCGGCACAGATCGCCGGTGAAGATGCTGGCAGAAAAGCAATGGAACATGGCATTAAAACACTGGAAGTCGAAGTAAAGGGACCTGGTTCAGGTCGCGAATCGGCATTACGTGCTTTGATGGCACTTGGAATTACAATTACTTCGATTCGTGACGTAACGCCTATCCCGCATAATGGGTGCCGTGCGCCGAAACGCCGTAGAGTATAAAAATTGTAGCGTGTCCTGCATTTTTGCAAAACACGCTATTGAAATTAAGCCTGACCTAAATAGATAAGGATTTAACCGTGATCCAAAATAACTGGCAAGAGCTAATAAAACCGACAACCCTTGAAATTATTCAAAAGGGTGCTGAAAGAAGAAAAGCAAGAGTAATTGCAGAGCCGCTTGAGCGCGGTTTTGGCATGACTCTTGGAAATGCACTGCGTCGTGTGCTCCTTTCTTCACTACAGGGTGCTGCAGTCACTTCAGTACATATTGATAATGTGCTTCATGAATTTTCATCAATCGCAGGTGTCCGCGAAGATGTAACAGATATTATTCTGAACATCAAAAAGCTGGCCGTTAGCATGGATGGTGAAATTGAAGGTCCACGCCGCCTGATCCTTAAGGCATCAGGCCCGGGTGAAGTAACAGCCGGACAGATTGATGAAGTAACAGGTATTAACATTCATAATCCGGATCTGGTTATCTGTAATCTGGATGATGGTGCAGATCTTCGTATGGAGCTTACCGTTAATACTGGCAAAGGATATGTTGCAGCTGTTAAAAACCGTGCGGATGATGCGCCAATTGGCCTTATCCCGGTGGACAGCCTGTTCAGCCCTGTGACCCGTGTTAGCTATAAGGTGGATAACACTCGTGAAGGTCAGATTCTTGATTATGATAAACTGACAATGGATATTGAAACTGATGGTACGGTTACTCCAGAAGATGCGATTGCGTACGCCGCGCGTATCTTACAGGATCAGCTTCAGACATTTATCAATTTTGAAGAACCTGAAGATATGGCAGCGGATAAGGAATCAGATGAACCTGATTTCAACCGTAACCTTCTTCGCCGTGTTGATGAACTTGAACTTAGTGTCCGTTCAGCAAACTGCCTTAAAAACGATAACATCGTTTATATTGGTGATCTCGTCCGTAAAACTGAAGCAGAAATGCTTCGTACACCGAACTTCGGTCGTAAATCACTGAATGAAATTAAAGAAGTTCTCTCTTCAATGGGGCTTCGTCTTGGTATGGAAAATCCAGGATGGCCACCAGAGAATATCGAAGAGCTTGTAAAGAAACTGGAACAGGAATTTTAATTTAATGGGCCCGGGTCCGGTAACGGATACCCCCTCAAGGAGTAAAAGATATGCGCCATCGTAAAGCTGGGCGTAAGCTTAATAAAACTAGTAGCCATCGTAAAGCAATGTTTGCCAATATGGCTTCAGCGCTGATTAAGCATGAGCAGATTATAACAACGCTTCCTAAAGCAAAAGAACTTCGTCCGATTGTCGAACGTCTTATCACTTTGGGTAAACGCGGATCACTTCATGCACGTCGTCAGGTAATTTCAAAACTGCCTGCTTCTGATAAGGAAATCGTCCAAAAACTGTTCGATGTTCTTGCTGAGCGTTATAAAGAACGCAATGGTGGTTATACACGCGTGCTTAAAGCTGGTTTCCGTCATGGCGATGCTGCCCCGGTTGCTGTTATTGAGTTTGTTGACCGTGATGAGTCTGCAAAAGGCCTAAATAGCGGTCCTGTCTTTGATGATATTGAAGAAGAAGCAGTCGCTTAAGCAAAACAGCAAAATGTTATTTTTAAAAAGCAGCTTTTAGAGCTGCTTTTTTTATTTGAATTTTTTGTTGAATTTTCCGGTTGCTCTTGCGACGGATAGTATAAAATTCTATAAATAAAGAATAGGAAAATCATTAAAAAGGAAGAAATAAAATGGCACTAAAACCAGGCGTAGTTTGCGGCGATGAATATATTGAGCTCGTAAATGCATGTAAAGAAGGTGGTTACGCACTGGCGGCTGTAAATTGCGTGGGGACCAATTCTGTCAATGCAGTGATGGAAGCGGCCGCAAAAAATAAGAGCGATGTCATAATCCAGTTTTCAAATGGCGGAAGTCAGTTTTATGCGGGTCAGGGAATGGAAGATACTTTTCAGGCAAAAGTACTTGGTGCCGTTTCTGCAGCGCAGCATGTGCATTTGCTTGCGGAACATTATGGAGTTTGTGTTGTTCTTCACACTGACCATGCTAACCGTAAACTGGTTCCATGGGTTGATGCTCTTGTTGATCATTCCGAACATTATTATAAGCAGCATGGGAAGGCCCTCTATAGCTCTCATATGCTTGATCTGTCAGAAGAGGCCATTGACGAAAATTTGAACGAATGTGCCCGTATGCTTGAGCGTATGTCAAAAATCAATATGAGCCTGGAAATTGAACTGGGAATTACCGGCGGTGAAGAAGACGGCGTTGGCCATGATATTGAAGAAGGGGCAGACAGCTCGCATTTATATACGCAGCCGGAAGATGTGCTTAAAGCCTATGATCTTCTGACACCAATAGGTCATTTTTCCGTGGCAGCCTCCTTTGGCAATGTGCATGGGGTTTATAAACCAGGCAATGTGAAGCTTCGTCCGGAAATACTTAAAAATAGTCAGGCCCTGGTCAGCAAAACCCATAGCACTGGAAGTAAACCACTTAACCTCGTTTTTCATGGTGGATCGGGTTCTGAAAAAGACAAGATTGCGGAAGCAATTTCATATGGTGTCTTTAAAATGAATATCGATACCGATACCCAATTTGCCTTTGCAAACGGTGTGGGAAAATATGTTGATGAACATAGAAATGCCTTCAAATTTCAGATTGATCCGGATGACGGTACACCGCTAAAGAAATTTTATGATCCTCGTAAATGGCTCAGAGCAGGGGAGCAGACCTTTGTCGCTCGTCTTGATGAAGCGTTCGAAGACCTTGGATCAGCTGGACGGTCATTGGCAAAATAGCTGAAAGAAAATCGGGAAAAGGCAGTTTTATAAAAAACTGCCTTTTTTATTTTTTGCTTTTAAAAAGCACATAATTTTGCCACTTAT
>JAGREE010000056.1 GCA_020446675.1 Alphaproteobacteria bacterium
GATGCAGAAGGAAAAACACATAAATTTTCCGGAAGCCCAGACCCGGCGATTACAATCAGGCTTCATAACAAATCCGTGAAATGGAAACTATTTTTCTGGCCAGACCTAAAGGCCGGCGAATCCTATATGGATGGAAGTCTGACGATTGAGCCGCCGCATAATGTTTTTGATTTTCTTTCACTGATTACCAAAAATATGGAATGGCGGCCGGATAACCCGTTTCACCTTATGGGCGGCGATCCATACAGCCGTTTCAAAGGCTGGCTTGGGCAAATTAACAAAGCAGCTAAAGCCAAAGATAACGTTGCCCATCATTATGATCTGTCCGATGATCTATATGATTTATTTCTGGATGCCAACAGACAATATTCATCGGCAGTCTTCAAATATCCGGATGACAGTCTTGAGCAGGCACAGATTAATAAAATGGATCTGATTACGAGTAAATTGCTTTTAAAACCGGAACACAATGTGCTTGATATCGGTTGCGGCTGGGGCGGATTAAGTATTCATATCAACAAACGGACAGGCGCACGTGTAACCGGCGTAACTTTAAGCGAAGAACAGCTTAAAGTCGCCAATGCCAATGCAGAAAAAATTGACGGCGTTAATTTTGAGCTTTGTGATTATCGTAATGTAAAAGAAAAATTTGACCGTGTTGTATCTGTTGGCATGTTTGAACATGTCGGACGTAAACAATATAATACCTATTTCAAAAAAATATATGAATGCCTTGAGGACGACGGCGTCGCCCTTGTCCATACTATTGCCCGTGCTGATGGACCGGGTGAAACCGACCCTTGGACCAAAAAATATATTTTCCCGGGCGGCTATGCATCGGCCCTGTCCGAAATTGCGCCTGCTATAGAAAAGAGTGGTCTTTATATAACTGATGTTGAGATTTTACGACTGCATTATGCCAATACGTTATGTGAATGGCGAAAACGGGTTGAACAGAATAGAGAAAAAATTATTGAGCTTTATGATGAACGTTTTCTAAGAATGTGGGAATTTTATCTTGCCAGTGCAGAATGTGCTTTCAGGAATTTTGGTCATGTGGTCATGCAATTTCAACTGGCGAAAAAACAGGATAATGTCCCGCTTCATCGCGGATATCTCTGCAGTTAGTTTTTTTCTGATCTGAGCTTTTTCCAATAATCCAGCCGTTTCTGGATTTCTCTCTCAAATCCTCTGCTAACGGGTTTGTAAAATTCTTCCCGCGGCAGATTATCCGGAAAATAGTTTTGTCCTGAGAACCCGTCCTCTGTATCATGGTCATATTGGTAATCCTTGCCATATCCCATATCCTTCATCATTTTCGTCGGCGCATTCAGAATATGCATCGGCGGATTTAAGGATCCGGTTTCTTTTGCTCTTCGGAATGATGCTTTTTGTGCTTTATATACTGCATTGGATTTCGGTGCTGTCCCCAGGTAAATAACCGCCTGGGCGATCGCTATCTCCCCTTCGGGTGAGCCAAGAAATTCATATACTTCGCGGGCGGCATTTGCCTGTATCACAGCCTGCGGATCAGCAAGACCGATATCTTCCACCGCAAAGCGAACAAGCCTCCTGAGGATATATAGTGGCTCCTCACCACCTGCCAGCATACGTGCTGCCCAGTAAAGCGCTGCATCAGTGTCGGAGCCTCGCAAGGATTTATGAAGGGCAGAAATCAGATTATAATGACCTTCGCGATCTTTATCATAAACGGGAGCGCGCTTCTGTAAAATCTGCAACAGTGAATTGGGGTCAAGATCAGCATCAAATTCAAGACCCAGTAATATTTCTGCCAGATTAAGCAGATAGCGGCCATCACCATCAGCCATATTATATAATAGGGCTCTGGCCTCCGCTGTCAGCGGCAGCTCTTTACTTTCCAGCTTTTCGGCCCTTTTTAAAAGCTCCTCCATCGCACGGTTATCAAGCCTGTTCAGGGTAAGAACCTGCATCCGTGAAAGCAACGCGGCATTCAGCTCAAAAGACGGGTTTTCCGTCGTCGCCCCAACCAAAACGATAGTTCCATCCTCAACATAGGGTAAAAATCCATCCTGCTGTGAACGGTTAAACCGGTGAATCTCATCAACGAATAGAAGTGTTCCCTGTCCAGTTTTCCGTCTTGCTTTCGCGGCTTCAAAACATTTTCTTAAATCGGCAACGCCTGAAAAAACAGCCGATATCTGCTCGAAATAAAGATTTACATTTTCGGCCAGCAATCTTGCTGTGGTGGTCTTTCCTGTTCCGGGGGGACCCCAGAAAATTATAGACGATAAATGCCCGGCCTTTAACATACGACCCAAAGTTCCGTTGGGATCAGTCAGATGCCCCTGCCCAACAACATCTTCAATTTTTCCAGGGCGCAACCGATCAGCAAGAGGACGTGGAGCCCCTTCATCCAGACCGGCTTTTTCAAATAAGTCACTCATAAAAAGATAATGAGGTCATCGGCAACTATAGCTCCCTCGTCCGCGTGCGATACATTCAATAACGCCCCCTTGGCGTCTTACGGCGAAGGAAACATCTGTCCCCGATTCATCAAGAACATCCTGTAATTCTTCAACAGAATTAATTTCCTTACCATCAATTGATTCGAATATATCGCCTGGACGAAGCACATTCAATCGCCTTACCGGACTTAACCGATCAATATCAAGAATGATAACGCCTTTTTCAAACATGCTCACGCCCAATTCATTTGAAAAGGCTGGAGATAGGTTACCAACCTGAATATTTTCAAAGATATTATCCCCTTTAAGAACTGTAATATTCCGGGGCGGATCTTCCGGTGCCACTTCCAGCTTAACCTTAACATCACGTGTTTTACCACCATCAAGAACTTTAAGGGTTGTCTCCCCACCGGCTTTACCAAGCGCTATAAAATATCTAAGCCCCTGAGTATCAAATATTTCTTCACCATCAATGGAAAGAATGACATTTCCTGGTTCAAGTCCCGCACGACCAGCCGGACTATCAGGATATACATTATCAACCAGCACACCGCCTGGACGGTCAAGGCCAAGACTTTCAGCAATATCAGCTGAAACCGCCTGTCCGCTTGCGCCAAACCAGGGGCGGACAATTTTTCCATCCGTTAATGCAGCATTTAATACAAATTCAACCATTCTAACCGGAATGGCAAACCCGATACCATTTGAGCCGCCACTTCGTGAATATATTGATGTATTAATGCCAACCAGTTTGCCGTCCATACCAACTAGGGCACCACCACTGTTGCCTGGATTTACTGCCGCATCGGTCTGGATAAAAAACTGATATTCATCATCCCCAACTTGTGTGCGGGCCAGTGCGGATACTATCCCACTGGTTACAGATTGACCAACACCGAACGGATTTCCAATGGCAAGAACAAGATCGCCAACCTGAACGTCATCTGAGTCGCTAAATTCTATCACGCTGAGCGGTGCCCCTCTGGGGGTAATTCTTAAGACCGCCAGATCAGCACTTTCATCCTTTAAAATAACTTCTGCTTCGAATTCCCGTCTGTCTGACAAAGAAACGGTTATTTCATCTGCCCCATCAATAACATGATAATTGGTAACGATCACACCGTCGTTTCTGACAATGACACCGGAGCCAAGGGACCTTTCAATCCGTTCTCTTGGTGTCGAGGTTCCACCAAAAAACTGACTGAAAAATGGATCACTTAAAAAGGGTGACGTCCGGGTTTTGATAACCCGTTTCGTATAAATATTCACAACGGCCGGCGCTGCATTATGGACAACCGGTGCGTAGGAAAGTTTCACTTCAGCTTCCGAAGACGGAACCCGCCTGTTGTTGGCATTCTGCGCTATAGCCGTAGCGTTCAGGAGCACTAATGTTAACGTTAAAAGTGATAAATATC
>JAGREE010000057.1 GCA_020446675.1 Alphaproteobacteria bacterium
TTTTTAAAGACATTTATTTCATCACGGGTAACAACACCATCCGCTTTTGCCATTTTTGCACAAAGAGCAATAAACCCGGCGGCAAAAACGGCTTCCTGTGCCGTATTCCCAATCTGTCTACGGGATGCCTTACTGGCATAATGCGCTGCGGCACCTCCTAATAAAGCACCTATTGGTCCACCAAGGGCAAAACCTGCTGCACCACCTAAGACTGTACTCCAAATGGACATAAAAAATTCCTAAATAACTGAACAAAAAATTAAAATAATCATATTTAATCGCTCATCATAGACATAAATGTCAGCAAGTCACACTAAAGTCGATATTTCAACAAAATTTAGCGACAAAGATAATAAAATTATTATCTGATACCAATTATCAACTTACCGCCATTTTTCTTTACCCACTAATCAAACTTTTGCTATTGATATATACTGATCCTATTTAAAGCAAAAATAAAAATGAACGGAAATATACAGGATGAAAAAGTGGCAGTTTTGGATTGATCGGGGAGGCACTTTCACTGATGTCGTGGCCCAAACGCCAAATGGCGAGCTGAAAACCTGTAAACTGCTTTCAGACAATAAGGATCATTATGAGGATGCCGCCCTTGCCGCAATCCGTTTCCTGATGGAAACGGCAAAAGATGCTCCTATAAACACAAAACTGATAAAATCCGTCAAAATGGGAACAACCGTCGCGACCAATGCCCTTCTGGAGCGAAAAGGGGAAAGAACCCTGCTCGTCATCACAAAAGGCTTTAAGGATGCGCTAAAAATAGGTTACCAGGCCAGGCCGCGACTTTTTGACCTGGAGGTTATATTACCCGTACAGCTTTATGAAAAAGTCATAGAGGTTGATGAACGGATCGGCCCCAATGGGGAGATTATTAGCCCCCTTGATTTAAAAGACATCTCAAAGGAAATGGAACAAATCTGGCACAGTGGGATCAATTCGGTGGCCATTGTGACTATGCACGGATACAGATATCCGGATCATGAGGAAAAAATTGCTGCGCTCGCCCAAAAAATTGGTTTTAAGCAAATTTCCACCAGCCACGGGACAAGCCCTTTGATGAAGCTGGTCGGCCGTGGCGATACAACAGTGGTTGATGCTTACCTTAGCCCCGTATTAAGGCGCTATATAGACCGCATTGAAAGTGAACTGGGTGATGTGCCACTTTATTTCATGCAATCAAATGGCGGGCTTGCCAATGCCGGGCATTTTAAAGGAAAAGATGCCATTCTGTCAGGACCAGCCGGAGGGATCGTCGGTGCCGTTAAAGCTGCCGAGCTGTCCGGATACAAAAAAATTATCGGCTTTGATATGGGCGGCACGTCAACAGACGTCAGCCATTATAATGGTGATTATGAACGTGCTTATGAAACCACGGTTGCCGGCGTGCGCATGCGAACGCCCATAATGAATATTCATACGGTTGCGGCCGGTGGCGGGTCAATCATTCACTATGACGGCAGCCGTTTTCGTGTCGGCCCTGAAAGTGCCGGCGCAGATCCCGGTCCCTGTTGTTACCGCAAAGGCGGCCCTTTGACGGTGACCGACTGTAATCTTCTGCTTGGCTATCTTGATCCTGAATATTTTCCGGCAACATTTGGTGAAAATGCCGATCAGCCTTTAGACCCGGAAACCGTAAAGCGGAATTTTAATGATCTCGCCGGCAGGGTAAATACCGGCAAATCAGCAGAGGAAATTGCCGAAGGATTTTTAAATGTAGCGGTTGAGAATATGGCCGCAGCCATTAAAAAAATATCAACGGAAAAAGGATATGATGTTCGCGATTATACGCTCGTCAGTTTTGGTGGGGCCGGAGGACAGCATGCCTGCAAAATTGCGGACCGACTTGGTATTAAGCGCATTTTCCTCCACCCATTAGCTGGCGTTTTAAGCGCATTTGGAATGGGACTTGCTGACTTAAGAGCAATAAGGGAGCAAACCGTTGAACGAAATCTCAGCACTGAAAATCAGGAAGACTTTCAGAAAATTTCCAAAGAACTCACTGAAAAGGCGGAGGCCAATTTAAGATCACAATCAATTGAGAAAATTGAAACCATTTCCAAATTTCACATTAAATACTGTGGAAGCGACAGCACTCTTGAAGTGGATATGGCCGATGTCGCCAAAATGGTGGCGCAGTTTGAGGAGCTTCACAGACAGCGCTATGGGTTTATTTCAAAAGATAAGGAACTGATCGTCGAAAAAATCCATATTGAAGCCTTCGGTGGTGGGGGCGAAGTCAGGAAAATGCCCCCGGCGGAAATTCATCACCATAAAATTGCCCGGTCAAAATTATTTCGTAACGGCAAATGGCAAAAAGCGACCGTCATTCACCGCCATGACTTAAACGCCAATATCAAAGAGCTGACGGGACCTGCCATCATACTTGAGGATCATGGTACAAATTACCTTGACCAGGGCTGGCGCGCCTATAGCGATCATGAAAATAATATGATCTTTGAGCGGATAGAAGAGCTTCAAAGAAAGAATGCCATCGGCACGGAAGTTGATCCTGTTCAGCTTGAAATTTTCAATAATCTGTTTATGTCAATTGCCGAACAAATGGGAGCTGTACTTGAAAATGTCGCCCATTCAGTCAACATGAAAGAGCGCCTTGATTTCTCATGCGCGCTTTTTAACAGGGACGGCAATCTGGTGGCCAATGCCCCGCATATGCCTGTGCATCTCGGCTCTATGGGCAAAAGCATAAAAACAATTATAGAAAACCGCATAGGCACAATGAAGCGTGGCGATGTCTATATGCTGAATGATCCCTATAACGGGGGGACGCATCTTCCGGATATCACGGTCATATCCCCATGGTTCGAAAAGGATAGCACTGACCCTGTTTACTATGTTGCCACACGCGGCCATCATGCCGACATCGGCGGTATAACACCCGGATCCATGCCCCCCATATCAAAAAATATTGAAGAGGAAGGCATCCTGTTTAATGACTTTCTGCTGGTCGAACAGGGATCATTCCGCGAAGACGCGCTGCGATCCGCCCTGAACTCAACCAGCTACCCTGCCAGAAACCCGGAACAAAACATTGCCGATCTGAAAGGCCAGATCGCTGCCAATGAAAAGGGACTTAAGGAACTGGACCGTGTCACCAGCCATTACGGCGTTGATACCGTTAGTGCCTATATGCGCCATGTACAGGACAATGCCGAAGAAGCGGTCCGTCGCGTTATTCATAAGTTAAAAAATGCCACTTTTGATTATCCGCTGGATAATGGTGCCCACATCCGGCTGAAAGTAACAGTTGATCAAAAAAGTCGCTCTGCGAGCCTTGATTTCACCGGGACAAGTCCGGAACTGAAAAGTAATTTCAATGCCCCGCTTGCCATTTGCCATGCGGCAGTGCTTTATGTTCTGCGTTGCCTGGTCGATGATGATATACCACTTAATCAGGGGTGCTTAAAACCGGTCGAAATCATTGTGCCGGAAAAATCATTTTTAAACCCGACACCGCCCTGTGCGGTTGTTGCCGGCAATGTTGAAACGTCACAGGCCATTGTCAATTGCCTGTTTCTGGCTTTTGGTGCCATGGCGGCGGCACAGGGTACTATGAATAATTTCACCTTCGGGGATGATGAAATCCAATATTATGAAACCGTAGCCGGCGGCATGGGGGCGACCGCCAGAAATAACGGTGCCAGCGCCATACAAACCCACATGACCAACAGCAGACTGACCGACCCCGAGGTTCTTGAATGGCGCTATCCGGTTATCCTGAAAGAATTTAAAATTCGCGAAAATAGCGGTGGTCGCGGTAAATTTAATGGTGGAAACGGTGTTGAACGACGGATTGAATTTTTAAAAGATTTGCATGCGGCCATCATATCCGGCAGCCGGAAGATTGCCCCGATGGGGCTCGCCGGTGGCAGTGATGCATCGCGCGGGGAAAACTGGATTCAGCGCGAAAATGGTGACATTGAAATTTTGGATGGCGCCGCTGAAACCGCCGTTAAAAAGGGAGACATATTTATCATTAAAACACCGGGTGGTGGTGGTTATGGTCAACCGTAAATATTTAAGTTAAGCTATAAAAAACAATCTTGGGAGTTATCATGTTCAAAAAATCAATTTTCGCCGCAACCGTTCTGCTGTGTCTGCCGCTTGCGGCGCAGGCCGCTGACAAATGGAAAATTATCCATGCCGGTACATTGCTTGCCGATGCCCGTGAAGAGGCCAAAAAAGAGCAGTCCATTATTATCAAAAACAAAAAAATTGTTGAAATACGTGACGGTTATGTTTTGGCGTCACAGGTGAAAGACGCTGAAAATGCTGAAATTATTGATCTTAAAAATCAGTATGTTTTGCCGGGATTGATTGATACACACACTCATATCCTGGGGCAGCAGGAAGCCCATGGCCGCGAAGTAAGGGTGACCCGTTCGTCAGAATTAAGCACCCTGATGGGGGTTGAATATGGAATGCGCACATTGCGGGCTGGCTTTACAACCATTCGCAATGTCGGGGCGGACCGAAACGCTATTTTTGCTCTTCGCGATGCCATAAATCAGGATATTGTTATGGGGCCCCGCATCAAAGCGGCCGGTCAAACCCTTTCCCCAACTGGTGGGCATGGCGATGCTGGCGGTTTTCGTGATGATATATTCCCGCATCCCCATTCCGGTGTATGTGACGGCGTGACCGAATGCCGCAAAGCGGCGCGCACCCAAATTAAATATGGGGCAGATCATATTAAATATGTGGCCACCGGCGGCGTCTTAAGCAAAACCGCGACCGGTACCGGCCAGCAGTTTACCGATGAAGAACAGGTCGCGATCATTGAGGCCGCCCACGCTATGGGCCGGAAAGTCGCGGCCCACGCCCATGGAAAAGTCGGGATTGAGGCCGCTTTGCGCGCCGGCGTCGACAGCATTGAACACGGGTCCTATCTTGATGAAGATACAGTGGATTTATTCCTTGAACATGATGCCTATCTTGTACCGACACTGATTGCCGGATACACGGTGGAACGTATAGCCAAGGAACGCCCGGGGTTCTTTATTCCGGCGGTTGCCCAAAAAGCGCTTGAGGTCGGCCCGATTATGAAAAATGCCCTCGCCATGGCGTATAACAAAGGCGTCAAAATTGCTTTCGGCACGGATGCCGGGGTTAATGATCATGGCACAAACGGTTATGAACTGGTGCTGATGCATGATGCTGGCATGCCGGAGCGGGCCGTGCTGATCGCCGCAACCGTTAATGCTGCCGATCTTATGGATTTGACCGCAGTCACCGGCACCATTGAAGCCGGCAAGGAAGCGGATATTATCGCCGCAAAAGCGGACCCGCTTAAAGATATCGGCACCCTGATGAACCCGACATTCGTCATGGCGCGCGGCAGTGAAATCGATCTTAATGTTGAAAGACCTGCTGACCTGTTCCCCTGGCCGGAAGGATATTAAATAAATTAGTAGGATACTGCATAAAAAACGGGCTGGTATTAAAAATATCACCAGCCCGTCTTTAAACATAAAATGGGGTTTTCCGAGTACATCATTACTCAATTTTAAGTATAGGTATAATTAAGGCAAAATTATGCCTAAAACGGCCAAAGCGAAAATCCGCTGTCCAGATCTTTCTCGCAAGCCGCTAATTGTGCCGCATACGTCCTTGAATATCCGTCCACTTTTTTGGCAACATCCATCAGCCATTTTTTCTTTAGGTATGTTTTTCGTTTAAAGCCGCCATGTCCTTCGTGATAGGCAAGATACTGGTTATAAGCATCCCATTTTGAAATCCCCAATGTCCTCTGGCTGATGTTACTGTACCAGCCAATAAAATCCGCTGCATCTGCAAACCGGTCACGGTCGGCCCCATGATTGCCGGTTTGTTCGCGGTACCAGTCCCATGTTGCATCCTTTACTTGTGCATAACCGTAAGCAGATGATTTTCTTCCCCACGGTATCACCCAGAGCAGATGGTTACGATCCGGCTTGGCGTCATGTTTAAAACCGCTTTCCTGACGAATGATGGCAAGCTGCACATTAATGGGCGTGCCGTATTTATCACGCACATTTTTTGCGGCCTTATACCAGCCGCTTTTTTCATCAAGAATAGAGCAGCTGTCCGCAAAATTACTGGGCGGTCTGGATGCACATCCCGCAACCGCGATAATTGTCGTCGCTATGAGAAGCTTAATTTTCATAGCATCTAAAGAATCAAAAGACATAATGGATGTCAAGCTAAAGCAGCAGAAGGGCCAAATGATGGCAGGATGGTTAATCAATCATCAGTTTTATTTTGGGAGGTTCCTTTGGCTCTATCGCCTCTTCAACTTTGCTTTCTTCCTCCATCTGGATTTTTTCAATCACATCAACCTTGGACGTAATTTTCCGGGAAGATGTGGCAATCTGGTCAATGGTTTTATCGGCCCGTTCAAAATGTTTTCTAAGGCTTTCCACCCGTTCATCAAGTCGACCGACATCCTCAAGCAGCGTGGTGACATGTTTCTGGATAATACCGGCCTGTTCCCTCATACGGGCATCTTTGAGCACCGCCCTTACCGTGTTTAGCGTTGCCATCAATGTTGTCGGACTGACAATCCAGACTTTGGCCCGGTATGATTTTTCCACCACATCCGCATAATTTGCATGGAGTTCCGCATAAACCGCTTCCGACGGTAAAAACATCAATGCGGATTCTGCGGTAACACCATTGATGATATATTTTTCTGAAATATCCTTAACATGCTTTAAAATATCAGCCCTGAAAAGTCGCTGTGCATTTTTAAACTCAATCTCGTTTTCCGCCTTGTGAAGTCTGTGATAACTTTCAAGTGGAAATTTGGCATCAACAACAATTGACCCCGGTGGATTGGGAAGCTTGATCAGGCAATCGGCCCTTTTGCCGTTTTCCATCGTCGCCTGGAATTCATAAGCATTGGGCGGTAATATTGAGGAAACCAGATCATTAAGCTGAATTTCACCGAACGCCCCCCGCGCCTGTTTATTGGATAATATTTCCTGCAAACCGACCATTTGCCCCGAAAGATCGGTTATGTTTTTCTGGGCCTGGTCAATGACTGTCAGCCGCTCTCTCAGCTTTTCCAGACTTTCACCTGTTTTAACGCCTGTTTTCTCCAGACTATCACCAACCCGCTGACTTACCGCATCAAGCCGTTCGTGCATTGTCCTTTTCAGCTCTTCCTGTGCTTGTGCATGATTTTCGCTCATCACCTGAATTCTGCTTTCAAGACTTGCGTTTGCTCTCATGATCTCAGCAATATACTGATTGGCATTTTCGGCGGCGACCTGACGTTCGTGGCTGTCCATTCTTGTGCGTCTGTTGACCATTAAAAGCACAATCACCAGCAATAGAACAATTGCCACTATGCCTATCAGTATCATCATATTCTGATCAATTAACACGAATGTTCGCTCCTTATAGTCTTGACCTTATCCTCAACACATATTACCTACCATTTAAGAGATTAAAAGGATAAGATGAATAATTATGGCAATTTTACCCATTGTGACAGTACCCGACCCGTTACTTAAGAAAATATCCGAACCGGTAAAGAAGGTCGACGACAAACTCAGGGCATTCATGGATGATATGCTCGAAACCATGTATGACGCCCCCGGGATCGGGTTGGCCGCTGTGCAGGTGGGCAAGTTATGGCGCATACTTGTGATTGATATTGCCCGTGATGAAGAAAATCCAAAGCCGATGTATTTCGTCAATCCGGAAATCACCTGGACCTCGGAAGAGCTAAACACCTATAACGAAGGATGCCTTTCCATACCCGAACAATATGCCGAAATTGAACGGCCAGCTGAATGCAAAATTAAATTTATTGATTATAATGGTGAAGAACAGGAAATACATGCAACAGGACTTCTTGCCACCTGCGTTCAGCATGAAATAGACCATTTAAACGGCATTGTATTTATCGATTATCTGTCCAAAATCAAACGCAGTATGTATGTCCGGAAAGTGAAAAAACTGGTCAAAGAAAACGAATAGGAGCTTTTTGATGCGCGTCGTTTTCATGGGAACTCCTGATTTTTCAGTAAGTGCGTTAAGGGCAATTTTAAGTGCAGGTCATAAAGTGGTTGCCGTTTACAGCCAACCACCACGCCCCGCCGGAAGGGGCAAGAAAGAAAGACCATCCCCAGTACATGAATATGCGGCTTCGCTCGATATTCCTGTCTACACTCCTCTTAATTTCAAAGAAGAAGCAGAACGTGAAAAATTCCGCGCCTTAAAACCCGAAGTCGCCGTTGTGGTTGCTTACGGTCTGCTACTGCCTCAGGAAATACTGGATATACCAAAATATGGCTGCCTAAATATTCATGCGTCCCTTTTGCCCCGGTGGCGCGGCGCAGCCCCGATCCAGCGAGCCATTATGGCAGGAGATCATGAAACCGGTATCGGTATTATGCAGATGGAAGCGGGACTTGATACCGGCCCCGTCCATCTTGAAAAGCGTATAAATATAGAAAGTTATGATACCGCCGGTACCTTACATGATAAGCTTTGCATTCTTGGTGCAAAAGCTATTGTTGAAGTGCTTGATAACCTCCCCCAAAGCACCCCCACCGCGCAAAGCGAGCATGGCGTAACATACGCAAAAAAAATTGATAAATCTGAAGCCCATATAAATTGGTCTCTGCCTGCTGAAACCATCAAAAATCACATCCACGGACTTTCGCCATTTCCTGGAGCCTGGTGCGAAGTGAATGAAGAGCGGCTTAAAATACACGGCGCAGAAATTTCTGATCAGACAGGAACTGCGGGACAGATGATTGGTAAACCCCTGATAATTGCCTGTGGTGATAAAGCGCTTTCCATAACCCGCGCACAACGACCGGGAAAAGGACCAATGGATATTAATGCGCTCATGAACGGATTTGCTCTTGAAATAGGGGCGAAATTCTCATGAGTGATTTTTACCGTTTTAAACTGAAGCTTGAATATGATGGCGGTAATTTTCATGGCTGGCAATTACAGGAGAATGCTCCTAGCATTCAGGAAGAACTTGAAAAAGCTGTCTATAATTATTGCCAGACTGAATGCCGTTTTTTTGCGGCCGGGCGCACGGATGCCGGGGTCCATGCCTTGGGAATGGTTGCCCATGTCGATATCCCGCGAAAAGAAAAAGCCTACAAACTGATGGATGCACTTAATTATCATCTTAAAGGCGTTCCCATATCAGTGCTGGATTGCGAAGCCGTGGATGAAGAATTCCATGCCCGCTTTTCCGCGAAAAAAAGATATTACCGATATCACATCATTAACAGACGGGCCAAATTAAGTTTGATGCGGGGTAAAGCCTGGCACGTAAAACAACCGCTTGATGCCGACGCTATGCATGATGCCGCTAAAGTACTGGTGGGCAAGCATGATTTTACCACTTTCAGAAGTGTTCAGTGCCAGTCAAAATCACCTTTAAAAACGCTTGAGAAACTTGACGTTAGCCGTGACGGTGAAAATATTTATATAGATACTTCGGCCATTTCCTACCTTCACCATCAGGTCCGTTCAATGGTTGGCTGCCTATACTATGTTGGTCGAGGAAAATGGACAAAAAACGACCTTCAAAATGCTCTTATAGCCGCCGACAGAAGTGCTCTTGGTTATAATGCACCACCGGACGGACTATATTTCATGAAGGTAGATTATTAGCTGCCGCAAACATCTTGTTATAAATTTCAGGATCTAGAACCTTAAGCAGCATAACACGTGCCGACCAGCTGAATAAAATATCAAATAAAAGCACACCCGCCGCTAAAAAGCCGCTAATCTTCAATGAAGTTTTATACATAAACCACACCACATAGACACCGAAATAAAAGCTCAGTAAATAAATAACGATCAATGACATTTTATTTTCTGGCGCCAGTAAATTCATGATGAGGCCCGCAACAACCAGAATATTATAATTTATTGCTGTGATCCAGTTACTGGCAATTATCATTGATGGATAATTGGTGCCAATTTTCATAAAACGGGTAAAATAATACATGACAACAGCAGTAAGGGGTAACGTAATAAAGAAGAATATAACTTCCGTAGCAACCGGAAGCCGGCCTTCCGCCTGTGCCCCATATATAATGCTTAAAATAAAAACCGGTAGCATAACGGCAATCGCCCAGAAACTCTTCCAGAAGCCATCAGATGACAGGTCAAAATAATCCATTGCCTTTGGATTAATCTTTATCATACCCCATGCTGCCATAAGGGAGTGTACAATATAATTTGGTAGGCTTAATTCATTGTTTTCATTCATTTTATTTCGCAAAATAGCTGTTTAACATATGGATGTAGATATCCTTCAGCAAATATAGATCATCAATATCTACACATTCATTTACCTTATGAATAGTTTTATTAACAAGGCCAAATTCTGCAACCGGACAGTAATTTTTTATAAATCTGGCATCCGATGTCCCGCCTGACGTACTGAGCTCAACATTTTTTCCTGTTACATCATATATTGAGCGGCGGATCAGCTCGCTTAATGTGCCTTCTTCTGTCAGGAAAGCATCCCCTGAAACTTTTATATCAAGAGTATGACGCCCACCGTCACTATCACAGATATCTTTAATCCATTTAATCAATTCATCCGCCGTATGTTCGTTATTAAAACGGATGTTGAATTTTGCAGCTGCATCCATCGGGATGACGTTTGTCGCCTGATTGCCAACATCAATACTGACAACTTCCAGATTGCTTGGCTGAAAAAATTCATTCCCCTGATCAAGATCGGTAGAAATTAATTTATCAAGAATCCTGACCAGTCTTGGGATCGGGTTATCCGCTAGGTCCGGGTAGGCCACATGCCCCTGAGTTCCGTGTATGGTAAGCGTGCCGTTAAGGCTTCCTCTCCTGCCGATCTTTGCCATGTCGCCGATTTCAGTAACATTGGTTGGCTCCCCCACCAGGCAGATATCAGGAATTTCACCATTTTCTTTTAGCCAGTCCAGCATCTTTACCGTACCGTTAATAGCGGGTCCTTCTTCATCACCTGTAATGAGTAAACTGATTGAACCATGATCATTTTTGATTTCCGAGACGGCAGCCACAAATGCGGAAATACCCCCCTTCATATCACTGGTACCGCGCCCATAAAGTACGCCACCTTCAACGGTGGCATCAAATGGTCCAAACTGCCAGTCTTCAAGGGCGCCGACCGGCACGACATCTGTATGACCTGCATAACAAAAATGAGGACTGCCGGTTCCACGCCGTGCGTAAAGATTATCCACATTTGGAGTATCGGTATCTTCAAACAGCAGTCGCGTACAATTAAATCCAAGGCTTTCAAGCGCTTGCTGCAATATATCCAATGCACCTTCGTCCTTAGGAGTTATACTGGGGCATTGCACCAGTTTTTTTGTTAACTCCACCGGGTCAATTGTCATGGATTAAACTCTCAGCAGGTCATTGATTGAAGTTTTTGATCGGGTTCTTTCATCGACACGTTTGACGATCACAGCAGCATAGAGATTAGGTCCCGGCGTCCCGTCTTTTAATGGTTTTCCGGGAAGTGTTCCGGGAACAACCACACTATAGGCAGGCACTCTTCCCATAAAAATTTCTCCGCTTTCGCGGTCTATAATTTTTGTTGAGGCCCCAATAAACACTCCCATACTGAGTACGGCACCTTCCTCTACAATCACCCCTTCAGCAACTTCAGAACGTGCCCCGATAAAACAGTTATCTTCGATAATGACTGGCCCTGCCTGTAATGGCTCAAGCACACCGCCAATTCCAACGCCACCTGAAATATGAACATTTTTGCCAATTTGTGCGCAGGACCCAACCGTTGCCCATGTATCAATCATCGCTCCCTGATCAACATAGGCCCCCAAATTAACAAATGACGGCATAAGCACGACATTCGGCGCGATATAAGCGGAATGGCGAACAACCGCATTGGGAACTGCTCTGAAACCCGCTTTGTCGAAGCGCTCACGGCCCCACCCTTCAAATTTCGATGGTACTTTGTCGTACCAACGGCTTTTATCGCCCGGTCCACCGGCAATTGTCCCAATTTCATTTAATCGAAAAGAAAGAAGAACAGCTTTCTTAAGCCATTGATGAACTGTCCAGACACCGTCCACTTTTGATGCCACACGTGCTTTCCCGTCATCAAGCATATTAAGGGCCTCTATTACCGCGTCACGCACCTGCCCCCTTGTTGACGGGGTTAGCGTGTCACGATCTTCCCAAGCCTGATTTATGACAGATTCAAGTGACTGATCGTGCATAGTATCTTCCTTTTAATTATTATTAAATAAGCAGAACATATCCACAAACACCCTGCTGTCAAGTTATTGTGCAGAACTGACCACATTCTTTAACCATTCAGGTAAATTCGGGGCGACATAATCAATATTCTTTCCGTTCTGACCATTATCAGACCAATGTGCGCCGGTTGGCACCCATACGGTTGTCATTCCAAGTTCCGCTGCTGGATTTAAATTACCTGCAATATCTTCAACCATCACAGACTTATTAGGATCTATGGAAAATTTTTCGACCATTTTATGATAGCTCCTGATGTCCGGTTTTGGCAGAAATTCAGCATCATGAATATCAAAAATATCCTTAAATTTTCCCGTTAGACCGATACGCGAAAGAACATCATTGGCATAGCTGGTTGAGGCATTTGTATATATAAATTTCTCACCCGGCAGCATTTCTAGTGCTGCATTAAGTGTATCATCAACTTTTAGAACCGAAAAATCAAT
>JAGREE010000058.1 GCA_020446675.1 Alphaproteobacteria bacterium
GCGTCTTATCAGTCCGAAATTGCCGCGCACCGTTTTATTTTATCCTTTAACAATCCATTTTCAGGATTCAACTCCAAAGCTTTTCTATACACTTTTACTGCTTCTTCATACTTTTCTAATCTTTCAAGGTTCTGCCCTTTAATATCAAAGACTTCCCAATCATCAGGCAGCACCTGCACCATAATATCACTTAGTTGATCACTGATGGAATAGTCCCCTCTTCCAAAAAAGAAGCGTTCAAGCCAGTAAATATCAATGATATTGTCCGGGTAGCCTTCACGCTTTAGCTGGTTATACTTTGGGGCTAAATTTTCAACATTCCCTTTGTCTATTTCATCGGCTAATTCATAAGCGATCGTTCTTCCCGGCCGCTTTAATGGAAAATCCGGATAAATTAACTTCAGGCCAATATCATCAGCGAGGCTTACAGAATTGGAAAGGACGGCCACTCCGGTTTTGGTATTTTTGTTAAAAGCCAGAAAAGCGGTAAACCCGCCTGTCCCTCCATTATGAAATAAGATTTCCGTATGTCCATCAGGCTTAAAAACAAGCCAGCCATCCTTATAGAAAAGATGATCTTTTCCCAGTTCAACGATGCCCGTATTAACCAGGCCATTTATTGAATCTGAATAAAACAGGGGGTTGTTGGCCTGCTGATACTGCAAATAGTGAATCAGGTCTTTCGTACAACTAAGCAAACCTCCCGCATATCTGCTTGGGCCCGTAAAGTTCCAGTAACTGTTTCCTGTTCCAATATTGGTAGGTTGGGCCAGCCTATGCAGGCTATCTATTTGATGCGTTAAAAAAGTGTGTTTCATTCCCGCTTTGAGCAGGAGATCCCCCATCAGATCTTCAAAATCCCTTCTTGTTGCTATCTCCAAAGCTTTCCCAAGGATTCCATACCCAAAGTTCGAATAACTCCATCTTTTTACGGTATCCGGTTTTACGTTTTGCAGCTCTTCATAGAGTATACTATCCGAATAACCATTGTAAGGGTCTGACCAATCCCGGGGAGAAAACTGTTCTGATAAACGAGGCATTCCTGAAAGGTGATTCCGCAAATCTGAAAGTGTGATTTGCCCTAAACTCGGGTTGTCTGTCTGGATAAAAATATCCGATAAATAAGCGCCAAAAGCATCCTTCAGGTGAAGGCCAGCAAGCGTGGCGGTGAAGGTCTTGGTTACAGAGCCAATCTCGTACAGGGTCAAACTGTCCGCTTTTTGATTGGCGTGGTCGTTGTATTGGCCGTAATTATAAAACTTCGCCTCACCGGACGGCAGCAGCAAACCAATGGAAATGCCCGGATTGATTTCCAGGCTGATCCGCCGCTGTATTTCCTGGCTAACCTCTTCCGGTATCCCTTGCCCTGACAGGAGGTTGGGAAAAACAAATTTAAATAGTTCAATAGTGTAAGTTAATAAATCCGAATTGCCCGGATCACCATGGCCTGGTATAATTACTTTTGCTTTTCCATACTTAGCTTTTACTGCCTGAACTGTATTTGCCCATTCATTCGTATTTGCATCTCCCAGATATCCTTTGTTTGCGCCCATTGCTTTAATCAGGCAGCCGCCAAACAGGACTTTTTCTGCTGGGAAATAAGAAACTATGTTATCGATTGTGTGCCCCTCTCCCAAAAATTCATTGATGACTTTTTCATCTCCTACTTTTAATGCCAAACTATCTTCAAACCCGGTTTGCGGAACCTGTAAATTATTTGATTTTGCCAGTTCAATAGTCCTGAAAGAGGCATAGGAAGGAATTTGCCTTCCATGAAATTCAGCTAATCCACCTAAGCAATCATTGTGGAAATGTGTCACCACAACACCGGTTACCTTGCATTTCAAGTTTTTCTCCACCCAATCTATTAATTCTCTGGAGTCATCATCATTTGTAGGTGTATCGAAAATCAGCGCTTCGTTATTATCGGCAACTATCATTCCGTTACAGCTTACTTTCCCAAAATCTTCGGTCAAAAGATAGGAAATGTGCCTGAAGGTACTTTTGGTCAATCTTTCTACTTTCAGGTTGTCGCTTTCGTATAGAACGATATCTTTCTGTGTCCTGCAACTTAGAAGCCCCAATAACAGGATGGCAGCAATAGGTGTCTTTAAATTCAATTTTAAGGGCAAAACTAAAAAGATGGAATACTTCAGCGCACCTTTGGATTTACTCATCTTTTTTTTGATTAAAGTTAACCTTTATTTGCCACCCGGCAAGGGGCGGAGTAACTGTTTTTTGGCCTTGGACATCTACGAACCCAATTACAAACCCTCGCTTTAGCCCGCCCGGGCGACACGCTCTCCTGTATGTCAAAATTCGGGGCCATCGGCCATGCCGGTGGGAAGGGGCTCTTTTGCCCGCTTCATTATCTTTACGTTGCTCCGGCGCAATGGCGGCGGAGCGGAAGGGGTTTACCTTTTGGATTGGGTTTTGGGGGGTTGGGCGTTTTTTATCCTTTGACCACTATATCCTTATATCTAAAGTGATGCTTTATCTTTTGTTCAAGGTCAACAATTTCTACACCCAATTTAGTCAAAAAAATCATTATCACTACTGCCTCAAGTTTTAAACTATATGAATTGTATTGATAGTATTCAAGCTTTGGTATTGAATCACTTTCATGAGCAAGAAAATTCCTAGTGTTCACAATTAATTCTATAAATTGGTTGAAATCACCACCAAATATATTCTGGATCATATTTGAAAAAGGAGTCAACAATTCACAAAATTTATCTTTCAATTTTGGATTTTTCTTCTTTAGAAATCGAGCCTTTACAGCACTAATAGTATTTTTGTCAACCCTAAATTCCTTTTCAAGTTTCTCCAGTAGATCGGCCTCCTTTTTTGAAATAGTTTCCGTCTCCTTCAATTTTGCAGTTGGATCTTTCTGTTGAATAACATCCAAAGCATACATTAAGTTAATGAATTTATTTTCTGGATTTATCGATTTACTTGATAGACAAATCATCAATAATTGTAAGGGGTAATCATAGTTATCTAAAATAGAAAACCATGTTTCAAATAAAGTTTGAGTTGCTGAAATAGCAGATAATTCTTTTAGTGAAAAGAGCATGCTATCAATATTCCACTTCTCTTTTCCTCCTTCAGTAAATCTTAAATCGTGATGATAACAAAAATAGTTTTTGTCTAAAGAATCAATTAATTGAAAATTATTATTCAACATGACTCTATCCCCAATTAGCAGAGTCAACAAGTCTTGAACATTAAAAATGAATTCAAACAATTTCTTAATAGTAATATCATTTAGAATTTCTATTTGAAGAAAAAAATCTTGCTTCAACAAGTAATCTTTATCTGGATTTATTATCGGGATTGTTGTTGAATAATTTGCTTTTAACCTGTAATCGGGATTTGAATAGAGCACAGGGATTTCCTCTTTTTCCTTCCTTCTTATTCCTTCAATCGTTTCTTTCCCCTTAAAAACCTCATATGCGTCAAAACCTACCCACTGAGCTAAATAGTCTAATTTAATCCGGACTTTCTTGATTGAAATTTGTCTAGTAACGAGTTCCTTTTGAGAAGAATAAATTACATACTTAAAATTTATTATTGAAGAAAGGAAGAATGGATTTGAAATATGAAGTTTACAATTACTAAAAATGCAATAATTTTGATTATCAAGTTTAGCAAAAATCTGAT
>JAGREE010000059.1 GCA_020446675.1 Alphaproteobacteria bacterium
TTTTAAAATGACAGGGAATTAAAATGATCCATCCCACTAAATTAAAAAATCTTTTATCCATAATATTTATTCTAATGTCTTCTTTGATTTCCCAAACCGCATCAGCAAAAGGTGATGTTGAAAAAGCCGGAGATGCGCTGCTCGTCTTAATACCGGCAGTGGGCCTCGGGAGCACTTTTTTTTATGAAGAGGGAAACGAAGGAACTATTCAGTTTCTTGAATCCATGGTCACGGCAGGCGCTGTTTCATTTGGGCTTAAAAAAGCAATCAGCAAACAAAGACCAAACGGTGAATGCTGTGATTCATTTCCATCAGGGCATGCCACTGGCGCCTTTATGGGAGCCAGCTTCATCCAAAAGCGCTATGGCTGGAAATATGGCATTCCTGCCTACCTTGGCGCTGCCTTTGTCGGTTATAGCAGGATTGAATCCGACAAACATTATACTGAAGATGTTCTAGCTGGCGCCGCAATAGGCGTTATAAGCAGTTATATATTTACCACACCTTATAAAGGGTTCGAGGTCACCCCCATTGCAAGCAATGGATTTTATGGACTGAGCGTTCATAAAACGTGGTAAAAATCTGCAACTCAAAAAACTTTTAATGAAAAGAACTTTGCAAAAACAACAAAAATGTAAGAAGGTAAGTTGCGAGGTGGGAATTAAGCTATTACTTTATAAAGCTCAAAAGGAGGGTTGATCAGAAAATGAAGCAATATCTAAAATTTTACATTAACGGTGAATGGGTTGATCCTGAAGTCCCTAACGTCTGTGATGTAATTAATCCTGCTACAGAAACAGCATTTGCCCAGATAAGTCTGGGCACCGCTGCCGATGTCAATAAAGCTGTAGCGGCAGCAAAGGCCGCTTTTCCCAAATATGCCAAATGGACAGTAGAGCAGCGTATTAATCTTCTGGAAAAAATTATTGATCTTTATAACAAACGCCGCAATGACGTTGCGTTTGCTATTTCAAATGAAATGGGGGCACCAATAACTCTGGCAAAGAATGACCAGTCCATCGTTGGCACTTTGCATTTTGAAAGTGCACTTCGTGCCCTTAAAAATTTTAAATTTCAGGAAAAGCAGGACAATATCATTATCCGCTATGAACCGATTGGTGTCTGTGGTCTGATTACCCCATGGAACTGGCCGATGAATCAGGTCGCGGTAAAGGTGGCCCCTGCACTTGCTGCCGGTTGCACCGTGGTTCTAAAACCCAGTGAAATTGCACCAATTGATGCTATGATCCTTGCTGAAATACTTGATGAAGCGGGCGTCCCGCCGGGCGTGTTTAATCTGGTCAATGGTATTGGCCCTGAAGTTGGTGAAGCTATGTCCGCCCATCCTGACATCCATATGATGTCCTTTACCGGCTCAACCCGCGGCGGTATTGCTGTTGCCAGAGCATCAGCAAATTCCGTCAAAAGGGTAAGTCAGGAACTGGGCGGGAAGTCCGCAAATATAATTTTGCGTGATGCTGACATTGAAAAGGCAGTTGCCGACGGTGTGCGGATTTGTATGAATAACAGCGGGCAGTCCTGCAATGCGCCAACCCGTATGCTGGTTCCTAATGAATTTATGGATAAAGCCATTCAGGTGGCCCGTGAAACGGCAGAGACATTAATCATTGGTGATCCGAATGATGAAAGCACGGATCTGGGACCAGTGGTCAGCAAAGTCCAATTTGATAAAATCCAGGGGCTTATCCAAAAGGGGATCGATGAAGGCGCAACCCTTGTCACAGGCGGCACAGGAAGGCCAGATCAACTTTCAAAAGGCTATTATGTGAAGGCAACAGTATTTGCCAATGCCAATAATAATATGACCATTGCCCGCGAAGAAATTTTCGGGCCTGTGATCACGATTATTGGTTATGACACCGAAGAGGAAGCAATTGAAATTGCCAATGATACTGACTATGGCCTTGCCGGTTATGTATGTTCTGAAGATATAAATCATGCAATGGCAGTTGCGGAGCAGATAAGAGCCGGCCAGATTCTGGTAAATTATAGAAGCGGCGGTTCAGATGCACCGTTTGGCGGCTATAAACAGTCCGGCAATGGCCGGGAAAAGGGCAAATGGGGACTTCATGATTATTTGGAAGTTAAAGCAATCAGCGGGGTAAGGGACTGATAAATTTGGTATAATTCCCTAAGCGCCATAACCATTATTGAAAGCAGGTTTCATGAACGGCACGGAAAATAAAACTGACGAAGGATTATTAAGGGCCATTGGAACACGCGCACTGGGAACCAATATTTTCAACCTTGTGGTCGGTGCCGGTATTTTTGCCCTTCCCGGTGTTGTTGCGGCAAAGCTGGGACCAGCGGCGATAATTGCCTATATTATCTGTGCCGTTGCCATTTCGCTGATCTTTCTTTGTTATGCCGAAATTGGAACAAGAATAACCCGCAGCGGCGGCTCTTACGCGTATATAGAGGAAGCCTTCGGCCCGTTTGCAGGATTTATTGTGTCCATGCTTTTGTGGTTTGGATGGGCCGTATTATCAGATGCGGCCATGACCGTTGCCATGATAAATTTTATTACGCCGGTGGTTCCTGAACTGGAACAGTGGCCCTATAGAATATTATTTATTGCCCTGTTATTTACATTTATGGTTACCCTGAACGTCATCGGGGTTAAATCAGGTGTCAGACTTTATGTCGTCAATACCATCGCCAAATTCCTGCCTTTGGCACTTTTGCTTATCGTCGGCTTATTCCATATCAATTTTGACAATCTCGTCATTCGGGAATGGCCGGATTTGGCCAGCATCGGGGCAACAACCCTTATTCTGATATTTGCATTTGGCGGTGCGGAAAGTGCCTTAAACGCAAGCGGTGAAATTGAAAATCCTGAAAAAACAGTCCCACGAGGCATATTCATAGGGATCAGCTTTATCTTTGTCCTGTATCTTGGCCTTCAGACTGTCGCCCAAGGGGTACTTGGTCCTGAACTGGCCAATAATACCGATGCGCCACTGGCCATAACAGCACGTGAAATTTTTGGTGACTGGGGATTAAAACTAATTGTCGTCGGCAGCACATTATCCATCTTCAGCTGCCTGTGCGGTGATATGCTGGCAACACCAAGGGTCATCTTTGCGGCAGCAAGGGACGGAACCCTGCCAAAAATCCTTGCCCGGGTCCACCCGAAATATAAAACACCATATGCTGCCATTATTTTTTATGCGGCCGCTGTTGCCGGACTAGGCCTAAGTGGCACATTCAAACCACTTGCGGTTATGGCATCAGGATCAATTCTAATAGTTTATCTGGGGGTCTGTCTTGCCACTATAAAGCTCCGCATGCGCGATGGTATCCCTGCGGCTAATGAATTTAAAATGCCGGGAAAATTAATTATTCCTATTCTTGCCTGCGCAGTTATAGGCTGGATGCTCTGGCAATTAACCCTTGAGGAAGCCAAAGGCCTTATCATACTCATTGCAATATCGGTTTTTATTTATCTGGTTCAGACAAAGCTGATCAACAAAGCCATTTCCCATAAGGACTAAGAAGCAGGCTCCTGCAGGAAAATATGAACACCATGGCGGGTGGCTACAGCAATATCCGGCAGTCCGTCTTTATTTATATCAGAAACTGTAACCTGACGACCGACCCCGACACTGTCGTCAATCAGGTTTCTTTCAAACCTTACCTTGCCATCATCTGAATTCACAATTTTATACCAGTATAAATAGGGCGTCCCAAACTCGTCAGGATCTTTTAGGCCCAGATGTGCGAGCGGGGTTTTTCCAACAACCAGATCATCAACACCGTCCCCGTCAATATCAGCAAGTTCATCTGCATGAGCATCGGTATAGGTATCATCAATAACATGACGTTTCCATTCATTGTCCCCGGTCTGCTCAAACCAGAAAACACCACGTCCATGTCCCATACCGCTCATGAAATCGTTTCGT
>JAGREE010000060.1 GCA_020446675.1 Alphaproteobacteria bacterium
CCGCGCTACACCCGCGGCGTGCTGGCGAAGTATGCCAAACTCGTCGCCACCGCGTCCGAAGGTGCGGTCACCGACAAGGAAGTGTGACCCGCGGCCACCGGCGGGGACGGGCGCTCAGCTCCCCTTCCCCGTCCGGGCCCGCAGGCGGCGCGGCAGCTCCATGAGCGGCTCGACGACCTGCGCGAAGGCGAAGAACAGGCCGCAGAACAGAAGGGCAGTACCTTTACCTGGGTGATTGACCCGATTGACGGCACCCGTGCCTATATCACAGGCATTCCCACCTGGGCAACTCTGGTCTCGCTCCATGATGGCAATAAACCGATCGTCGGCCTGCTTGACCAACCCTATTTAAAAGAACGCTATGTTGGAACAGCAAAGGGGACGTTCTTTAACGGCACTAAAATCTCTACCCGGCCCTGTGACGATATATTCAAGGCAACAATTTCAACCACAGACCCGTTGCAATTATTTAATGGTCCCGTTGAACAGGATGCTTTTTTCCGTGTCGCTTCACGAGCAAAAATGATGCGAAACGGCTATGACAGTTATGCCTACGCCATGATCGCCGCTGGCTTTATTGATATTGTGATTGAAAGCGGCCTTGAACCTCATGATATTCAGGCCCTTATCCCGATTATAGAAGGCGCAGGCGGCATTGTCACCAACTGGCAGGGCGAGCCATGTGATAAGGGCGGACAGGTCCTGGCTTGCGGTGATAAGCGCCTGCACGAAGAGGTCGTCAAACTGCTTAACATTACAACAGATGAATTATAAGTAATCCAGTGACTTACAAATAATCTAGTGACTTACAGATAATCAAGACTGGCCAAAATCACCTGCACCGCCATTATAATCACAATCACCGAACCGATCGTATAAAATGTCGCCCGCACCTCATGGGTCTGTTTGGTGGCATACACTATCGTGTGAATAAGCCTGGTGGCAACAAACCCATAAAACATAATCTGTGCCATCATCAAAGTGGGGCCAGTCACAACATAAAGAAGCCCTATTGCCAGAAAGGCCGGAATATTTTCAAGATCATTACGGTGAAGCCGACGTGAACGATCAACATAATCATTGATTTCAAGCTGCTCAGGGCTTGGGTCCTTATTGATCAGACCCACCTGAATATCTTCCGGACTTACAAGTCCGGAATTACTTTTTAGCATCCGGTAAACGGTCATCCAGCCCTGCCCCATTATTTTCAGAACCATAATGGCCGCCGCAATCATATAGCTAGCAAAAATAGGATTTTCCAGTGTAAAAGCGTACATTTTCCTCTCCCTCAAAAATGACCCCAATATCATTAAAAACTCTACGCCTGAGTTTGCCATGCGTCCAGCAGGAAAACCGTTATGAGATAGGGAAAAAGAAATATGGTGCGATTATGAAATTAAGGGCTAAAAAAATTTACAATTTTTTCCAGCACCCTGTTCCTGATGGGATCTATTTCCCGGTACATTTCATGGCGGGTACCGGCAATGGTTTCAATTTCGACATGAGCGGCATTTTTAAAAATACGTAAAGTGGTTTCATTATTGACCACAAATTCCTGCTCGGCCAGCAGCACAAGAACCGGTATTTTGATCGCATCCGTATATCCCGGCGAATGAATGATTTTAAAACTTTTAATCACGCCCGCTAGCCACCCATAGGTCACCCCACCAATAAAAAGGCCGGGATTTTGATCTATCGCCTGCTCTGCCCACATATATCTTTCCCGGTCATGGGTTAACTGACTGAACGTTAAGTCATGATCAATCATGTTTCTGTTTCTTGGCTGCCCTGGCGCAAATAGTTCTGAAAAACCAAGAAAACTCAATAATTTAAAATAAAATTTCACCATCATTGCTATCGGTTTGGGACCGATAATTAAATCCAGAAATGGTGCAAGCAAAATTGCCTTGTCAAACGATGCCGGAAAATCATGTAAATGCCGTAAACAAATCTGCCCACCTAAAGAATGCCCGATTAAATATAACGGACCCGCCTTTAATTGCGGTTTTATAATCTCTTCAACAATCTGATGCATATCCCGGACCAGGGCACCAAAATCAGGGTTATGGCTTTTGAGCGGGTTTTTCAATAGTCGCCCGGATAGCCCCTGCCCCCGATGATCATAGGCATAAACCGTATAGCCACGCGCCTGAAGGGATTCTATAAATTCAGAATATTTCTCAATAAATTCACGGTGTCCGTTCACAAGCAGGATTGTTGCTTTTGTCTCTTTTTCAGCCGGAAAAATTCCATAGCGGATTTTTATGCCATCCCTCGCCGTTAAAAATGCTTCTGTGCCACTTTTGGGAAAATAGGTTTTTGTCAAGTTTTCTTCCCTCCCTCTCATATGGCTTACTCAAGAGCATTTGCCAGTTTAAGCAATAAACGGTTAAGTTCATGTATTTCACTTTCGGAAAAATGATTTAATAGCTGCTGTTGATTTTGATTGGCATTTTTTAATGCTACCGCAAATAATGCCTCTCCTTTTTCGCTTAAAAGAAGACCGCTTGCTTTTCGGTTTATCGGCTTTCTATAAATGAGATCCCTGCTGACCAGTTTTTCGACAAGTTCACTTGCTGTTGATCTTGTCACATATAAATTTTCAATCAGCTTGCTTTGCGTAATGCCAGGATTTAAATGAACCATCGCCAGAATTGAAAAATCAGGCACTTTTAAATCCAGCTCAGCAAGTTTCTCCTCCGCAAGATTTATCATGATGTGATAAGCATGCTTGACGCAATAGCTCGTCAAATCTTCAAGAAACCCTTTTGTTACTTTTTTCATAGCTGCCTAACAATTTATTCTGACTGAAATTTATCACCTAAAATTATAAAAACCAAGGTGAATAGCTTTTATCTTGTATATATTCCGAATTCGGATATTCTATATATGGATTATATATTTAGAAAGAGAAAATTAATGACAACAGTAATCGTAAAATACAGCTACCCAGAAAAACTCACCCGCGCAGAAGCAATGGAAAAATTTAAACAGGCGTCTGAAATGTTTAAGGATATGGATGGCCTCAGCAGCAAACAATTCACATTTGACGAAGAAAAACAAACCTGTCTCTCCGTTTACAACTGGGAAAGTCTGGAAAAGGCTAAAAATCTATTTTCCGATGATTTTATCCCCATGTTTAAGGAAAAAGTCGGCACGATACCGACATATGAAATTTATGACTGCCTGTTGATGGTGGATAACAGGGCCCATGATGTCATCAGCTATGTGTAATCCTTAAATATCTCAATTTCCGGCATTTAATTCCCCCTTGCTCAAAGGGGCAAGGGACTTTATTCTAAATGTTAACAAACAGACCATTGAGCTTTTCACAAACGTGCATATTTGTTTGAAACAGATAAACAAACAGAAAGGAAACGATTATGGCGACAGTATTGGTGCGCTACCACCTGTCCAATATTCCACCCCGCTCAGACGTCATGGAAATCATGATGCTCTCGGCACAAAATAAATTCAAAGGACTGCCCCATCTCCACAGCAAGCAATTTTGCTATGATGAAAAAACTGGTGACGGCCTTTCCGTATATTTATGGGATTCGCGCGCCAATGCCGAAGCCTTTTTTACAAAAGAATTTATCGATAATTTCACAGAAAAATTCGGCGCGGTGCCATCACTTGAATATTATGATACATTACTGACTGTGGACAATCGCGTCGGTGATATTGTCGTAGAGGAATAAGTAAAACAGCCTCTTATTTCATATTATTTTAACAAGAAACTCCTTGAAATAGAGTGAGAGTCATTCTATTTTAAAATCATTCTAATGATTATCAGAAAAATCACTCACACATAAAAATGGAGACCATAAATGTCGCTAATAAACAAGCAAGCCCCCGACTTTACCGCACAGGCCGTCATGGAAAATGACGAAATTAAATCCTTAAACCTGCATGACTATCTGAAGGGTGATTATGGTCTGGTATTCTTTTACCCGCTTGATTTTACGTTTGTCTGCCCATCCGAGATTATTGCCTTTTCAAATCGCATGGACAAATTCAAAGCCCTCGGCTGTAAAGTGATTGGTGTCAGTGTTGACAGCCAGTTTTCACATTATGCCTGGCGCAATACGCCGGTTGAAAAAGGCGGCATCGGCAAAATCAATTTTCCACTTGTGGCCGACATTACAAAGTCAATTGCAAAAGATTACGATGTCCTGATTGAAGGCGCCGGTGTTGCGCTTCGCGGCTCTTTCCTGATTGATAAAGCCGGTAAAATTCGTCATTATGTCATCAACGATCTGCCCCTTGGCCGAAATGTGGACGAGAGCCTGCGTATGATCGAAGCTTTACAGTTTACGGAAGAACATGGCGAAGTCTGCCCTGCCGGCTGGAACAAAGGGGATGAGGGAATGAAGCCTTCTGCAGAGGGCGTCGCCAGCTATCTGGAAGGCCACGCAAGCGCGCTTTAACTGATAATGAAATGTTAAAAGAAAACCCCCGCCGAAAAGTGGGGGTTTTTTATTTTTTAAACCATTGCCTTTCCTGTCAGGATTAAGTAGTCTGCGCCACACTTACCAACCGCGCACCCGTAGCTCAGCTGGATAGAGTGCTGCCCTCCGAAGGCAGAGGTAACAGGTTCGAATCCTGTCGGGTGCGCCATCTCGTTTTCGTCACCCAAAAAAGTACCTAAGACCTTGAAAGGTAA
>JAGREE010000061.1 GCA_020446675.1 Alphaproteobacteria bacterium
TTATCCTAAAATTACTTGCTTTCTAGCATAGCATTTAGTTAAATGTGGTATAAAGTTAATATTGCGGTCGTGGCGGAATTGGTAGACGCGCAGCGTTGAGGTCGCTGTGGTAGATTATACCGTGGAAGTTCGAGTCTTCTCGACCGCACCATTTTATAAAAAATTTCCAAATTAATTGTCTGTTATTCCAGTAGACTTCAGTGTCTAATTATTAGGCGTGTTTCTCATTTTTCTTCAAGTCTTGCGTGTTTGTATGAAAACGTTATATAATAGCGGCTGGGCAAAGTAATAGTATGAGTTTTAGTAAATATATTATGAGGAGTAACTGATGTTTCATCGGCTGGTTAAAAAAACAATCTGTGTCGTTATGTTGAGTATTCTGGGTATAACCAGTGGTCATGCAAAAGATATCTCAATAAATTATATAGCAAATTCGACAGTACGTATTACGGATGGTGAACATGTTCTGTTCACAGATTTTCCATATGTTTCAGGCGCTTATGATTATATGCAGTACACATATCCTTATTTTGTAGAACAGGATAATGATGTGACAACGCTGATTTCCAACCGCCTGACCGATCATTTTGACCCGGAGGTCTTTTTAACACTGGGCTGGAAAATTATTGCGCCTGCGGAAGTGGTCGGTGATCTGCAGAAACGGTACCTCGCACTTAAGGAGGAAAGAGACAGAGTCGTAGCTGATTTGAAAAGAAATCAGGAAATTGACCAGGCGATTAGTCCGGGGTCAGTCGTAAATATAACACTGCCGGACCCGATCATTGAACCCAAAACAACAGTGGTTGCAGAAAATATGCTCTTTGGCCCAATGCAAATTACAGCTATCAGAACGCCGTCTGCACAGACTGAGCATTATTCATATCTGGTGGAATGGGGCGGAAGAAAACTTTATTTTAGCGGTGATACAGGTGATGTAAAGCATCTGGCGACTCTGCCTGAAACAGATATCGCATTCCTATCACCTTGGCTTTTTGAAAATGCCAGAAAAGAAAATGCACTGCCAAAAACAAAGAAACTGGTAATTTATCATCATAAAGATGCTGAAATTATTCCCAATTGTTTCAATTGTGTTGTGCCGCAAAAAGGCGAATATATCCCGTTTGAGTAATTTTAAACATTAATTGACGTAAAAAATATTTTTTGTTGTTGCGTTGAGGCGTGATTTATTCTTTCATGGTATCTGAAAAAACAAATCAAATTTTGTGGGAGATGTCATGATTAATCTAGGATTTAAGACCCCGATGTTAAAGGGAATGGTTTGTGCGGCTGCACTTTTGCTTGTAGCCTGCAGCGAACAGGGTGGTAGCAATTCAGCCGACGCTGAAAAAGATAATAGCGTAGAAGCTATTCATAAGCGGGTTGTTACACTCGATACACACGTTGATATTCACGAGGATATGACATTTGACCCGGTATATGATCCTGGCACCAACACACCACAGCAGGTTGATTTGGGCAAAATGGAAGCGGGCGGGCTTGATTCTGCATTTTTCATTGTCTATGTCGGACAGGGCCCAAGGGACGAAGCCGGTTATGCAATGGCAAAGGAAAAAGCGCTTCGTAAATTCAGTGCCATTCACAGAATGACGGAGTTTTATCCTGAACGCATCGGATTTGCCTATACACCGGATGAGTTTGAGGATATTGCCGCAAGTGGGCGTAAAGTCGCGTCAATTGGAATTGAGAATGGCTATGTCATTGGTAAAGACCTGTCATTGATTGAAGATTTCCATAACCGGGGCGCCCGTTATATGACACTGGCCCATAATGGTCATAATGATATCTGTGACAGTGCCCAGCCATTGGCTCGACTGGGGGATGTTCCTGAAGAACATGGTGGTGTCAGTGATTATGGTTACAAAGTAATTGATGAAATGAACCGTGTCGGCATGATGGTTGATATTTCGCATGTGTCCATCAACTGCATGATGCAGGCAACAAAATATTCAAAAGCCCCGGTCATTGCCTCCCACTCCGGAGTATGGGCATTATCAAAACATGTAAGAAATTTAAACGATGAACAACTTAAAGCATTAGCCGCATCTGGCGGTGTTGTTCAAATCGTTGGTCTTGATGAATTTGCAAAATATTATCCTGAAAAGCAGCCGGAAGTTGATGCATTACGCGCAATTGTCGTTGCGGCGAATGGTGGAACAGAATGGGATTCTGAAGTATATGGAAAAGACCCTGCATATTTGGCAGGCATGGAAGAATTGAATAAAAAATATCCACCAGCCAATGTGAAGGATTTTGTTGACCATATTGATTATGCCGTAAAACTAATCGGGATTGATCATGTGGGTATTTCATCTGATTTTGATGGTGGCGGTGGCCTAAACGGGTGGAACAGCGCAACAGAAACAATGAATGTAACAAAAGAACTTGTTGCACGCGGTTATACAGAAGAAGAAATTGCCAAAATCTGGAGCGGAAATACAATTGCGCTCTGGCGGCGGGTTAATGCGGTTGCTGATCAGCTGCAGGGCAAATAATTAAGTATAACTAAACTGACGGTTATTGTTGATAAGGCTCCGGTTCCGGCAAAACGTTATCGGGGTCTTACAATTTGGTTATTTTGACACGAGGGGAAAATAATGAATAAAAACAAGCAATTTTTAACTGGAACAATCATTGCGATTGCTTTCATTGTTGCGGGATGTTCAGAACAGTCCGGCGGTAATTCCGCAGAGAATAAGGTTCTGGATCAGGATCAGATTGTCGCCGGGATTCATAAACGGGTAATGACGTTAGATACTCATGTCGATATTAACGAAGATATGACATTTGATCCTAAATATGACCCGGGAACGAGGACGGGGCAACAGGTGGACCTGGTTAAAATGGATGAAGGTGGACTGGATGCAGCATTTTTTATCGTTTATATGGGACAAACCAAGAGAACTGAAGAGGGCTATGCTGAAGCCAAGAGAATTGCACTAAGAAAGTTTGATGCCATTCATAGAATGGTTGATATGTATCCTGATCAAATTGGATTTGCCTATACGCCGGAACAGGCCAGGGAAATCTATGCGTCAGGACGCAAAGTTGCTATGATCGGTATTGAAAATGGCTACGCCATTGGCAAGGATTTATCACTGATTGAAGATTATTATAACCGTGGTGCCCGCTATATGACGCTGGCTCATAACGGTCATAATGATATTTGCGACAGTGCCCAGCCACAGGAAAGTCTTGGCGATGGCCCTGAAGAGCATGGAGGTGTCAGTGAATTTGGTTATAAGGTCATTGATGAAATGAACCGTGTAGGCATGATGGTTGATATATCCCATGTATCTGTAAAATGTATGATGCAGGCTACTAAATACACAAAAGTGCCGCCAATTGCGTCACATTCAGGTGTTTATGCCCTGGCTCATCATGTAAGAAATATGACGGATGAACAGATGATTGCTCTTGCCGATGCTTGCGGCGTGATGCAGGTGGTCGCTTTTAGTGATTATGTTAAATTTTATCCTGAAGCGGCGGCTGTAAGAGCCACAATGCTTCAGGAAGTCGCCGAAAAACTCGGCGATGATAAATTTGATTTTAAAAAACATATGGCTACGCCTGAATTTGCAGAAGCCTATAAAAAATATCTTGAGCGCTTTCCGCCTGCAACTGTTCAAGAATATGTGGATCACATAGATTATGCAGTGAACCTTATCGGAATAGATCATGTCGGGATTGCCTCCGATTTTGAAGGTGGTGGCGGTGTAACCGGCTGGAATAACGCTTCTGAAACTATGAATGTGACCAGGGAACTGGTCAAAAGGGGTTATACGGAAGAGCAGATCGCTAAAATTTGGAGCGGTAACACACTTGCCCTTTGGGAGAGAGTTAATGAAGCATCTGCAAAATTAAATATACAAAACTAATCGTTTCAAATCCCCCTTCATTGGTTCTGCCTGTTAGGGGGATTTGCTGAGAGGGGAGGGAGAAATGAAAAAAATCATTAAATTTGGGTTGTTGTTTTGTGTGTATCTGTTGCCTATGCAGACATTTGCGCAGAATGATGGTTTAAAAATATATATTTCCGTTGATCTAGAAGGGATCGCCGGAACGGTAACAGGCGAACAGCTTGGCCCAACCGGTTTTGAATATGAGCGCTTCCGAAAATTTGCAACCGCAGAAACCGTTGCTGCCGTTGAGGCGGCGTTTGAAGCAGGGGCAACTGAAGTGCTCGTGAGCGATTCTCATGGGAATGGTCAGAATCTGTTAATTGAGGAATTTCCGGAAAATGTCAAAGTGGTCAGATCATGGCCCCGTAAACTTGGCATGATGCAAGGGATTGAAGAAGGCGGATTTGATGGCGCCATTTATATCGGATATCATTCAAGCACCAATAATATGAAAGGTGTTCGTGCCCATACCAAATCAAGTGCTGATCTGACCGGCTTAAAACTTAATGGCAAAATTGCCAGCGAAGGCTATTTTAACGCAGCAATTGCCGGTGAGTTCGGTGTGCCGATTATCATGGTGTCCGGTGATGAGGATGCCGTAAAAGAAGTCCGCGATGAGGTCGGTGATATGGAAGGGGCAGTTGTCAAATGGGGCTATAGTTTTCATGCAGCAAAATCACTTCATCCTGCTGCATCGCGTAAACTGATTGCTGAAAAGGTAAAAGCTGCTATCGCCCGTATTAAGGATTTTAAGCCTTTGAAACTTAAAGGGCCAATCACAATGGATATGAGTTTTAAAAATTACCGTGTGAGTGAGATGCTTGCCTATTTGCCTCAATTTGAACGAATTGATAGTCATACTATTCGCTATATTGGACCGGATATGATTGATGTATCAACAATCGCGACTTTTATTACCGGGTATAGTCTGGAGCTGTCACCATAATGAGCGCTTATTTAATTCTGGATGTGGATATACACGATCCTGTGAAATATAAGGAATATATGCTAAAGGCGAAGCCGCTGGTTGAAAAATATGGTGGAATATATCATGTGCGCGGTGGATCGTTTGAAGTTATGGATGGTGACTGGCAACCAACGCGCCTGGTTGTTATTGAGTTTCCCGATATGGAAACAGCTAAAGCTATGTATACGGGCGAGGAATATGCACCGATTAAAGCCATACGTCACTCCTGCAGTACAGGGCATACTGTTATTGTGGATGGACAATAAGAGTAAGGAAAAAGATGCTTAAAAAAATTTCGTTCGTATTATTTCTATTTATTTCGGCATGTGCCACGCCTTCGCAGGATGCCCGCATTGAGATTTTTCCTAAAGTCAGTCCTTCAGATATAGGAATGGGAACAACACTTGCCATTACCGTTGATGATGCCCGCTCAACAGGTGTGATTGGAACAATGGGCAAGGAAAGCCAGATTGTCACCAGTCAGGATCTGGCTGAACTCATTGGGTTATCTCTTGTTGACAGCTTTTCAAAACAGGGCTTTACCGTTAGCTCGGCAAGTGACCCATCGGCCGTTAAAGTGATTGTTTCTCTGGAAGATCTCAGCTATTCAAAAGATGGCAATCTGGTTACGACTGATGTTGAAACCAAATCCAGGATAAAAGTGGATGTTAGCAGCAAGGGATTCATCCGTACTTATTCCAACTCGGAGGAAAGGACAGTTCCTTTCTCGTCCAATGAGGATAGCAACAATTCCCAGCTTAGGAGTATTCTTGAAAATCTGGTTGAGAAAATAGTGAATGACCAAGAGCTGATTAACGCTTTAAAGCGTTAATTCATCACGGCTTTAAAAGCGGCCAGGCATTTTTCTACATTTTCAATTCTTGCGCTATGCCCCATCAGGCCGACACGCCACACTTTTCCGGCAAGTGCGCCAAGTCCGGCACCAATTTCCAGATTATGATCATTGAGCAGCTTAGCACGAATTGCCGCTTCGTCTGTTATATGGTCAGGAATTAGTATGGTATTTAACTGGGGCAGGGCATATTTCTCCTCAACCAGATATCTGATCCCCATGGCATTAAATCCTTCACGCAGTTTTTGTGACATTTCTGAATGACGCTTCCAGGCATTTTCCAGACCTTCTTCGTAAAGAATAAGCAGACTTTCATGAAGAGCATACATAGCATTAACAGGGGCAGTATGATGATAGGAACGTCCACCTTCGCCATCCCAATATCCCATGACCAGATTTAAATCCATAAACCAGCTTTGTACCGGTTTTTCGCGTTTTTTAATTTTTTCAATCGCCCGATCATTAAAACTTACGGGGGATATTCCCGGTGGGCAGGATAAACATTTTTGGGACCCGGAATAAATAGCGTCAATGCCCCATCCATCAACGTCCAGCTCAGATCCCCCAAGGGAAGTTACAGCATCAACAATTGTAAGGCAGTCATGAGCGCGGGCTAATTTGCATAATGTTCTGGTATCTGACGCCACTCCGGTGGATGTTTCAGCGGCGACAAATGCGACTATTTTAACATCAGGATTGGCTTTAAGCTCTGTTTCCACTTTCTCAATTGAAACCGGTTTTCCCCATTCGTCATTTACAACAATAGCTTCACCGCCGCAGCGAATGACATTTTCAACCATACGTGTTCCAAAAACACCATTAACACAGACAATGACCTTGTCTCCCTTTTCGACCAGATTGGCAAAACAGGTTTCCATGCCGGCTGAACCTGGGGCCGAAACAGGGAATGTCAGTTTATTTTCAGTTTTAAAAGCATACCTAAGGAGTATTTTAATTTCCTCCATCAACTTTTGAAATGCAGGGTCAAGGTGGCCGATGGTCGGACGAGCCATTGCTTCAAGGACTCGTGGGGAAACGTCAGATGGGCCTGGCCCCATGAGAGTTCTTTTTGGAGGAATGAACGACTTCATGCTTATTCACTTTCTAATAAATCATTAAAAATAATTTGAAACTTAAGTCATCTTTTCAAATATGAAAAGGATATATGTGGAAAATTATAAACAATTTGTATAACCTCGTGTTCATAAAAGCTATAAAGCAGATAATTTTAAATCAATCAGGGAATTTTAATGAGCATTGCAAGCGAAAATAATTCAGGGGAAAATGATACACAGATGGAAGATGTGCGTCCTGTGTCACCTGAATTTGTGTCCGAAATTGTTCACGCGCTTGAAAATGAAGACAGAGAGCAAATTGACTTTCTGTTAGAACCCCTGCATAGCGCTGATGTTGCTGACGTTTTTGAACAGCTTGATGATGCTGACCGCAAAATCCTGACAGCGTTTATCGGTCCCAAAATGGAGCCGGATGTCCTGTCTGAGCTTGATGCCAGTACGCTTGATGCTGTTCTTAACGAAATGGACAATGCTGATGTTGCCCGTGTCATTACACAGATGGAAAGTGATGATGCGGTCCACGTTCTTGAGGATCTTGATCTCGTAGATCAAAGGGAAATTATTGATGCGCTTCCCGATGAAGACAGAATAGCCATTGAAGAAGGTCTTTCCTATCCCGAGGAAAGTGCCGGACGGCTTTTACAAAGAACGCTCGTGTCTGTACCGGGGCGCTGGACAGTTGGGAAAGTAATTGATTATTTTAGAACCGACAAAGAACTGCCGGATGAATTTTACGAAATCTTCGTTGTTGATCCAATGCATCATCCGATTGGAACAGTTGCCCTAAATAAAATTATCCGCAGCGGCAGGGAAGTTAAAATCAGGGACATTATGGATGATGATCCTACAGTTGTGCCTGTAGAAATGGACCAGGAAGAAGTCGCCTATCTGTTTCGCCAATATGATTTAACCTCTATGGGAGTGGTGGACAGTAGTGGCCGATTGATTGGTATGATTACCGTCGACGACGTTGTTGACGTTATTGAAGAGGAAGCGGAAGAAGATTTGATGCGCATGGCGGGTATTCGTGATACGGACATCACAGAAGGAGTTCTGGAGGCTTCTAAAAACAGGGTAATCTGGTTGATAGTAAACTTGGGGACAGCAATATTGGCCTCTGCAGTGATTTCGTTTTTTGATGCAACAATAGAACAAATGGTTGCTTTAGCTGTACTGATGCCGATTGTTGCGTCAATGGGTGGAAATGCTGGTACCCAAACCATGACAGTGACAGTCAGGGCAATTGCCACCCGGGATCTGACATCCAGCAACGTTCGCAGGATTATATTTCGGGAATTGCTCATTGCTCTTTTAAACGGGGCAATCATTGCTGCTATTATTGGGGGGCTTTGTTGGGTCTGGTTTAATAGTCCAGCGCTTGGCGGAGTTATGGGTATAGCGATGGTTGTTAATATTATCATGGCAGGTCTGGCAGGAATTCTGGTGCCGGTTACATTGGATAAGCTGGATATCGATCCGGCACTGGCGAGCAGCATTTTTGTTACAACGATTACCGATGTCGTTGGCTTCTTCGCTTTTCTCGGATTAGCGGCGGCAGTGCTTTTGTAATTATGACTATTCACATTATAAAATTATGTGTTGGTGTGGACAGTGTTGAGCATCTTATGGAACTGCGAAAAAACAACCCAAGATACCGAACCCTTGATTATCATTATCATATCACAAGATTTAAGCCGAAAAAGGCCGAGGAGATATTGGATGGCGGGTCAATTTATTGGGTGATTAAAGGCTTTATCCTGGCCCGGCAGCGGATTATCGGTTTTGAGGATGTTCAGACGGATCAGGGGGTAAAATGTATGATCAAAATGGATAAGAAAGTCCATCTGACAGAAAGCCAGCCACGCAGAGCCTTTCAGGGATGGCGATATTTTGAAGAAAATGCGGCACCAAAGGATGTATCTGAAAAGAGTGAAGTGGCAGAAATGCCAATGGAGCTAAAAAATGATCTTAAGACTCTGGGGTTACTCTGAGTTCTTCATAAGGGGTTTTTTGAAGCCTGGCCTTATCGAATGCCCGCATGTTGTTGCTGTTCATAATATTGTTGAGGTTATCAATATATTCAAAGCCCAGCTCAGAGTAATAAAGCAATGTAAATAACAAATCTTCATTGACTTTGATCTGGTCCGTTGAAGGAAATTTACTTCGTTCCATCCTGAAATCTTTATAGGCAGGATGTGTATTCAAATTTAGGGCATAACTTTCTACTGCGCTGATTAGGCTATTAAATTTTCTTATACTATGAGATTCGCCTTGTTCTCTTTCCAATGGGACCACGCCTTTTTCATCATTCCATGTCCATTGCCCATAGAGAGCGTTGGCATCCTGGGCAAATCGGGACGTTCCCCAGCCAGTTTCAATAGCGGACTGTGCAAGTGCCAGTGATGGGGGGATTATGTTCATACGTGAATAAAGCTCATTAATATCAAACTCATCCATACGGTAACGAATCATTTTCCGTCTTAGCCAGTAAAGTTCATCCAGTGATGCATCACCATTAAGTTCAATGGACTTCATAATTTCAATCAGTCTGCTCCGCTCATAACGAATAAACTGATTTACTTTCAAAATTGGGGGCAGAAGTGATTCAATGAACAATCTTTTTTTATCTTTAAGGTCATCTAATTTCGTCAGTTCACGGGGCAATTTTTTCAAAAATAAATTGGGAACAGTTGATTTCCCTTTTCTGATTTCATCCAGATTATAACCATAGGCTGCGAATCTCTTTATGACATTCTCACCGTCTTCAATGTTAATTTGATCGACTAAGGAGACCGTGGAGAAGCTTTTTCTGCTCTGATTCACCTCATATACTGAAA
>JAGREE010000062.1 GCA_020446675.1 Alphaproteobacteria bacterium
TGTTCGGAATATATGTTCCTGGATGATACCGCCTGTAACCTGGCATCACTCAACCTGATGAAATTTAAAAGCGCAGCAGGTGAATTTGACGTTGAAAGTTTTGAACATGCCACGCGGCTATGGACAATCGTGCTTGAAATATCAGTTATGATGGCGCAGTTCCCATCGCAGGAAATCGCCCAACGCAGTTATGATTTCAGAACACTGGGGCTTGGTTTTGCCAATATTGGTGCATTAATCATGTCCTGTGGCTATTCCTATGACAGCGACAAAGGCCGTGCCCTTTGCGGGTCAATCAGTGCGCTTATGACCGGCGTCTGTTATAAAACATCTGCGGAAATGGCGTCCGAGCTTGGGGCATTCCCGAAATACCATGAAAACCGCACGCCAATGCTGCAGGTTATCCATAATCACCGCACCGCTGCATGGGGTAAATCCTACTATCGCGGACTTCATACAAAACCGGCCCCGCTTGATATTGCAAATTGTCCCTATAAAGATATAGCCGTTGCCGCAGGGCGCGCATGGGATGTTGCGCTGGCCATTGGTGAAAAACACGGGTTTAGAAATGCACAGACAACGGTTATAGCACCAACCGGCACAATCGGTCTTGTTATGGATTGCGATACCACCGGTATCGAACCTGACTTTGCGCTGGTAAAATTCAAAAAACTTGCTGGCGGCGGCTATTTCAAAATTATCAACCGTATGGTGCCAGAAGCCCTTAAAACACTTGGCTATACACCGAAACAGATTGGTGAAATCGCTTCTTATGCTGTCGGACACGGCAATCTTAAACGTGCCCCTCATATCAATCATGACAGTCTCAAGGCCAAAGGCTTTGCCACTGCACAGATTGACCAGATCGAAAAAGCCATTGAGAGCGCATTTGATATTACATTTGCCTTTAACCGCTGGACACTTGGTGATGATTTCTGCACAGAAGTGCTCGGATTCAGCAAAGAGCAGATAACCAATCCGCAATTTAATATGCTGAGAGAACTCGGCTTTACCAAGGCGCAGATTGAACAGGCAAATGAGCATTGCACCGGCACATTTACCCTTGAAGGGGCCCCCCACTTAAAAGACGAACATTTACCGGTCTTTGATTGTGCCAACCCATGCGGCAAAAAAGGCAAGCGTTTCTTAAATGCCAAAAGCCATATTTACATGATGGCGGCTGCCCAGCCATTTATTTCAGGGGCGATTTCAAAAACCATCAATATGGAAGCCAATGCCACTGTTGAGGACTGTAAAGATGCCTATAGGCTTTCATGGCGCCTTGGCCTTAAAGCCAATGCCCTTTACCGGGATAGCTCAAAACTGAGCCAGCCGCTCAACTCTGTCATACTGGAAGAAGAGGAAATAGAGGCACTGCCACTTCTGGAAAAAACAAGGGCCGTGACCGAAAAAATAGTTGAGCGTGTCATTGAGCAGTCCACAACGGCAAAACGCCGTAAACTCCCAACAAGGCGGAAGGGTTATACCCAGAAAGCCAGCGTTGGTGGGCATAAGGTATATTTGCGCAGTGGTGAATATGACGATGGCACACTCGGTGAAATTTTCATTGATATGCATAAGGAAGGGGCTGCTTTCAGAAGCCTGATGAATAATTTTGCCATTGCCCTTTCCATCGGTCTTCAATATGGCGTTCCGCTTGATGAATATGTTGATGCCTTTACCTTCACCCGTTTTGAACCATCGGGTCAGGTGACCGGTAATGATGCCATTAAGATGGCGACATCCGTGCTTGATTATATTTTCCGGGAACTGGCCGTTTCCTACTTGGGCCGCACCGATCTTGCCCATGTGGTGCCAGATGATCTGATGCCGGATTCTGTTGGCTCCGGCGGTCAGGAAATCAGTTCTGATGAATTTGTCGCCCAGACCGATACGGCACTTAATCGCGTTATTGGTCTGACCAGCACAGGCTATGTCAGGAAAAGCAACCTTTATGTCCTTAAGCAGGAAAGCATAGAAACGTCAAAAACAACGTCCCTGGCTGTTTCTGAACAGTCAAAGATCGCTGTGGGTGCTGAAGAAATGACCGAAACAACTCTGACGCAGGAAAGCAGCCGGTCAAGTCTGATCCTTGAAGCCAAGATGAAAGGTTACGAGGGTGACGGCTGCAGTGAGTGCGGAAATTTCACAATGGTTCGTAATGGCACCTGCCTTAAATGCGACACTTGTGGCTCCACAAGCGGCTGTTCATAGGAAAAATTGAAAATTCTTGATTTAATATGTTAATTCAGATGTAAACTTTACCAAATATTTACCTGATTGGCGCAGTTTATAATCATTGGATAATTATAAAATTTTCCAAGTCGAACAAGAGAGAAATTAAGGTTCAATTTTTATGACTGGCAAGTCTGGCGCATCACCGTTTTTGTTTTTAAATCAAAAACCGACTTTGACATCACATTCAAAGTCTTATGATGTATCAAGCCCGATCACTGACGGTATAGCGATTATCAATGTAGAAGGCGAAGAAAGCTTCCGGCTTATATCAGCCAATGAAGCGTTTCTGCAGACAATTTCCAGCGAAGGCCAAAACCCGATTGGCAAACATATAAATATGATGATCTGGGGTGATAATGTTGATGATAACAAACTTCAGTCACACCTTGAAAAATCCCTCATTGAAAAAAAACCCCTGGCCTATATCTGGCAGATAACGATAGCCGGCGAAAAGAAAACCCTGCTGTGCAAAATTATCCCGCTTCGAACCAAAGAGGGGGATATTGCGCAGATCTCTGTTTCCACTTCAGATTTTGATGATTGTGAAACGCTGGAAATAGAGGTTAGCCGCTATAATTATTATGATGAGCTTACGGGCCTTCCAAACAGGTTTAAATTTTATGAAGAGCTTGAAAAAATGCTTTTCGAAACCAATTCAACCCGGGATGGATTTTTTGACAAAAAAGGCGTTGAAGGCGCTGTTCTTTTTATAAATGTCAGAAAACTTCAGCGTATTAACGAAAGCTACGGATACGAAAAAGGCGATGATGCCCTGCAGGCAGTGGCAAAAATGCTGCTTGAAACCATTCAGGAAAATTCAATCCTTGCCCGTTTTGCCGATGATCAGTTTGTTATTTTCCTGTCCGGACGTTATTTTGAAAATGTGAAACGCGAAGCCGAAACGCTGGCAAAATCCATCCATCATAATTTTGCCACCCGCACGACAGCATCAAAAAATGATCCGCGAATTTCAGTATCAGTTGGAATTGCAACCGGACTGGCAAACGCAAAAACGATAGAACAGCTTATTCAGCATGCGCATCTTGCCATGAAACGAAATAAAAATGTCGACTCAAATCAAACTGTTATTTTTAATCCTGAATTAAAAACCCAGGCGGCCACAAAACTGCGCCTTGAAACGGAATTTCGTGAAGCTCTGGCCGCAGATGCACTTGAGCTTAACTACCAGCCTGTGGTTAATCTGCAGAATGGCCTGATAAGCGGATTTGAAGCCCTCGCCCGCTGGAATAATACTCAGCGTGGAAATATTTCACCGCTTGAATTCATTGCCCTTGCCGAAGAAGCCGGACTTATTATTCAGCTCGGTGAATGGGCCCTGACCACAGCCTGTAAAGATTTAAAATCATGGATTGATGATAATTTTCTGGCATCGTCATTATTTATGGCGGTCAATGTCTCCAGTTCCCATATTATTGCCGGCAATATTGTGGCCCTGACCCGCGATGCCCTTGCCAAAAGTGGTCTGGACGGCAGTAATTTAAAGCTGGAACTAACAGAATCGACCATCATGGAAAATTCGGATATAGCCAGAAATATTCTGCTTGATCTGAAAACCTATGGACTTTCCCTTGCTGTTGATGATTTTGGCACAGGATACTCATCGCTCTCCTACTTAAGCCGCATTCCGGCGGATACCATCAAAATTGACCGTAGCTTCACCAGTAAACTTGATAACAATCAGGAAGGCAGCAACATTATCAGGGTTATCATTGATCTCGCCAAATCCCTTGGTATGACCATTATTGCTGAAGGAATTGAAACAAAAGCTCAAATGCAAAAACTGAAAGACCTGGGCTGTCATTATGGTCAGGGCTTTTTCTTTTCCAAAGCCATGAGTGCGGATAAAATTCCTGATCTCATCAATGATCAGCCTTTCAAAAAATTGATAAAATAATCACTCGAATTTTTGCGCCGCTTTAGGCATAATCAGATTAAAATTTAACATAGCGGGGTATTTATGAATAAATTATCTGGACGCCAGCCAACCATCCGAACCTTGCCAAGGCATAGCAATATTAATTCAAATGGCCATATTTTCGGTGGCTGGATTTTATCACAAATGGATAGTGCCGCCGGTGTTGAAGCCATCCGCTATGTTGGCGGTCCGGTTGCCACTGTTGCCATTGAAGCCATGAAATTCCATGCCCCCGTTAATGTGGGGGACTGGCTAAGTGTCTATACCGACATCGTAAAAGTCGGCAGAACATCGCTGACCATTCATATTGAAGTGATGGTGCTCAGACGCGAAGAGGATGAGGAAATTATGGTCACCGAAGGCGACTTTATTTTTGTCGCCCTCGATGAAAATCACCGTCCAAAAGAAATCAGAAAAGCCTAATCAAACAGGAATTTCTTCATCTCGCCATAAACCTTGGTCTGCTGAATGACCCCTTCCAGCTCTTCGGGTTTCTTAAGACCGTATGTATAGATCGGCACATTAACCCCGGTATGAGCCTGATCATTGATATTGTTGGTGCCATAATAAGCTCCAAGTTCATTGCCGCCTTTGGTCAGAAGAAGCTGATAAAAACCCGGAATATGGTCGCGGCGAAGCGGACCGAAATAGGCTTCCGGCTTATATATGATCTGAGTGGCCTGCCCATGATCGGCGGTAACGATAACTGCCGTGTTTCCTTCTTTCTTGGCAAATTCCACAGCCATTTTTACCGTACGGTCAAAGGCGAGCATTTCACTGATCGTTCCACAGGGCCGGGCAACATGGGCCTGTTTGTCAATGGAAGCCCCCTCAATCATCACAAAAAATCCCTTATCCTTATTTTTAAGGGTATCCAGGGCATATTTTGCCATTTCCTCAAGTCTTGGTATTCCTTCATATTTCGGGTTTGCCTCGCACGCGGCGGGTTCAGGGAAAATCACAACCCGGTCTTCGTCAACCTCGATGAAATCGGCACCCTTTCCACCGGGACCAACCCATTCAACCGGCATATGACCGTTTGAAAAAACGCCGAACAATTTTTTACCGGGCTCAAGCGCCAATAACTCATCCCGTTTGGTAATAACGGTATAACCCTGCGCTTCCGCCTTTTCCTTCACTGTGCGCCCTCCTGCCTCTTTCGCCGGCAGAAGGTTATAGCCGCCGCCCAGCATGACATCGACATTATGGTCAAGCATCTGCTCAACAATCGGCGTATCGTTAAAATTGGCGCATGCTTTTGAGCTCGACATAAAACAATACCGGTCCTGCGCATGGGCCGCAAAGGCCGCCGGTGTGGCATCGGTAATAATCGCCGTGGTCACAAGCCCTGTTTTAAAACCTTTTTCCTGTGCTTCCTCAAGAATAGTTTTAAAGGGGGACCCATCAAAGGCGCTTACCGCAATCCGACCCTGACTTGTACGGTTTCCAGTGGAAATTGTCGTGCCGCCACTGGCGCTTTCCCCAGTAAACTGAATTTTGGTCGGGTCCTCAATCATAAGCTGCTTGACGATGACCGAACCGCGGTTTTTCATTTCATCAACATAAAGCCCCGCCTCCCCGTCAAATTCATAATCACGGGCCAGGGCAATTTCTGATTCCCCCATGCCATCCCCAATCAACAGGATGATATTTTTCGGTTTTGCAAACACAGGTGACGTTATGACAGCAACAGACACTGTCAGCAGGGCAATAAATCGTTTCATTTTTTTTCCTTTATTTATTTGCCTATAGTTAAAGCAATTTTGAGCCAATTTAACAAGAGGAAATGAAACAATTGTGACAGGCTTAAAAACCCTTTGCCTTTAGGGCGGATTTTGAATTGGAAATAGCCCCTGACAACTTTTATTTTGGAATTGATAAAAGCCTCACGAATTGGAATTTACAAATGACGGCAATCGACCCAAAGCGGACAGTCGAGGGCTTATAAAATTCTGAAAAAAAAGGTAAAATAGGGTCAAGTATTTTCCAATTCGTAATATTCGACCTGAAAACTTGGGATTATGAGTTGGACATCAATATAGAAATGAACTACGAGAGAAGTATTTTATAATTCTTATTGTGGCATGTTACCCTAAATGAAGTTTCATTCTCTTTTAAAAAGGTTGGTTCAAGCCCGTCATTTTGCCCTGGTATCCAGTTTATTTCTGGCAAGTTTTTTCGCCTGGATATTTATGGAAATTTCAGAAGAAATTTGGATCGAAAATGAAAGATTTCCTTTCGACATTGAATTGAGCCGATGGATGGCTCAAATTCAAACGCCGATAAGTCAACAATTTCTAGGATTATTAACAAAACTGGGCGGCATGGAATGGATGGGGGGATTAGGCGTTCTCTGTATAGCTATTCTTATTATGAAAAAACAACTAACCGAAAGCATTGTTTTGGCAGTGGGATTTGCGGTCACAATGACAAGTGTTCTTGTTATCAAGTTTTTGAGTGATCGTGTCAGACCGGTTTCTGTGTTTTCTCTGGAACAGAGTACATCAGCATTTCCCAGTGGGCATATGGCAGTTTCATTATTCTTATACGGTTTTATCGCCTATTTGATTTCACGTAAAATAAAGGATACCAGATTTTCATTAGGCGTGATTATTATAGGAATTGTTTTTGCTGTGATGATAGGCATTAGCCGGCTCTATTTAAATGTTCATTGGTTGTCAGATGTATTAGGCGGCTTTGCTTTAGGCGCATCATACTTGTGTTTATGTATCGGTTTTCTGGAACTAACGAGTAAATATAAAAACCAATAAATTCGTTAATTCGAGAATTTAAAAGTGATTTACAAGCCAAAATGGGCGATTAAAAACCTGTTTTCTTTACCTCGCTCCGCCAAAACTTAAGCGACCAACTTGTCAGAGGTAGAATGACCGCATCTGATCTTAAACTCATCCTTAATATAAAATAAGCTCCACAATTATTAATTAGAGGAGCAGTCATGTATTCATTTATACAACCCCACAAGAAGCACATTCCATGGAACAAAGACAAACTGATTGGTCAAAAACCACCACTAAAACTAAAGCAAATTTGGGCAATTAGGATAAGGCTTCAAATTTCAAACAATCTTAGAGAGTTAGCATTATTTAATCTTGCCATTGACAGTAAATTAAGGAGCTGCGATCTGGTTCAACTCAAAGTACTTGATGTTGCACTCGGATCACGGGTGTCAAGTAGAGCAAATATATTGCAAAAAAAGACACAAACCCCGGTTCAGTTTGAAATTACAGAACAGACCCGCGAGGCTTTAGAAAGATGGATTGAACATGCAAATTTGTCTCACAATAACTACTTGTTTAAAAGCCGGATAAGGAAATCGTTACACCTATCAACAAGACAATATTCAAGGATTGTAAAAGCATGGATAAAGGAGATCGACCTTGATCCTGCATTATATGGAACACATTCCTTACGACGAACGAAAGCAACCCTCATTTACAGGCGGACCAAGAACCTCAGAGCTGTTCAGTTATTACTTGGGCATAAGAAGTTGGAAAGTACCGTTCGCTATCTTGGTATTGAGGTTGATGATGCGCTTGAAATGGCGGAGCAAACCGAAGTGTAAAAAAGTCTTAAATGGAAGCAGGCTAAGTCCTTGGGGGGGAAACTTAGCCTGCTGATCCATCCGAGAATAAATTCTCTTTTGGATTATTTATTATGTAATTATGATTTCAAATCTTTCAACCCTTATTCCGAGCGGCTCCTGTCGACCCATAGCGGACTTTTGTGTTTATTTTATGAGGCGATATATTTGATTTTGTTTGAATCAGCTTTAGTTTTGATTGACTCAGCTTTGCACGTTCGTCAACGGTATTTTAGAGAAGCTTACAGCTACAGAATCCAATTTTATGTAAATTATATGGAATGTGTAAAAGGCATTATATATGAAAGAAAACCTGACCTTTACCCCCTTCTTTGGCCTTATATAGTGCGCTATCAGCCAGTTCCATAAGATTAATTTTATCCGAAGTGTCAGAAGGAAAACATGCCATACCTGCACTGGCGCCTACATTTATTTCATAAGATTCAAGTTTTTTAATTTTTTTTACTTCTGAAATTATAGCTTTTAATCTTTCCTCGGCTAATTGTTTGTTGTCTGTTTCGTTCATAATAATCGCAAACTCGTCACCACCAAATCTGAATAACTTATCATTGTTCCTAACATGTTCTTTCATTATCTGGCTGACTTTACTCAATACTGCATCTCCCGCATTATGTCCCTGTGTATCATTCACTGATTTAAAATTATCCAAATCCATATAAACAAGGATGAACGGATTTTTATTTGCATTGAAGTTGTTCGTCTTTTTTTCCATATGGGCATCAAATGCTCGTCGGTTGGCTAGGCCAGTAAGACTATCCTGCATGGCCATTTCCTGAATTATTCTTTCTTCATTTCTCTCTGCCGTAACGTCTCTGTATGTATTTATTACAGAACCATCATCCATAATTCTTTGAGAAGTGTTTATGATTTTATTATTATGGGTTCGATCCCAAGTAAACTCATTGCACTCTTCTCTATTTTTAATCCTGAGTTTTAACTGTTCAATATATTCATCGATATTTAGATCGTATTTACTGCCGTTTTTAAGGTTCATTTCAAAAAATTCTTTTAATGGCATTTCTTCTTTATATTCACAGTTGTTAAGACCCAATAATTCCTGGAATGTATTATTCCAGGCGGCCAGTCTGAGAAATTTGTCAAACACCACAATCCCGTGGCCTGTATTGTCCATAATATCCTTAAGGAATTTATTTTTTTGTTGAACCGTATCCTCGGCTATTGCCAAATCTTCAAGCAACTCAATATTTTTTACAGCAGATTCCTCGATCGTGCTCGCCTGATATTCTAACTCCAAATATTGCTCATTCACTTTTTTCAATGCCTCAGTCACATTTTCCTTTTCTTCCTGTAACTGATTTTGCAATATCGTATTTTTGTGAATTTCAGATCTAAGTTTCTGATTCCAATATAAAATAAAAACAATAATCAAAAGCGCGACGCCTAAATATTTAAATAAAACGGTATAATCCACTACCGTTTCAGATTTAAGAACATGCCATTTATTGGATATTTCTGCTTTTTCCAGCTGGGTTATACTGGAAAGGGCTTTCTGAATTGAACTGGCCAAAAGCGGGTATTTTTTGTTAATTCCCATTGCGGCAGCCGCTATATAATCCGTTGCTCCAATAATCTTGATATTTGTGTAGCCATTTTTCTCAATATAGTAAGAAGTAGTTATTATATCATCAACTAGGATATCCGCTTCTCCGGAAGATATTTTTTTCAGGGCCTCTGCGACAGATTCTACTTCGGTTTTTATGATGTTAGGAAATTTTTTGTTGAGCCATTCATTGATGCCGTACCCTCTGATCTGAATAAACCGTTTGTTTGCAAGTTCGTCAATATTGCTAACGAGATTGGCATCGTTGCGGGCAAAAATCATATGAACGCCTGATGCATAACTATCGGTCAACAGCAATTCGGATTTTCGTTGTTCGGTAGGCGTAATAATGGGTAAAACCTGGATTTCATCTACTTTGGTATTTTTAACGGCATCAGAAAATGTTTCATTCCTGACCCATTCGAACCGAAGATTTAATTTCTTGGAAACTAGATTTATGTAATCTGCGACAAGGCCCGAAACATTGCCCTGATCATCAATTAATTGATAGGGCATTATATTATCGATTGACGCCACTTTTATGGTGCTAGTTTGGGAAAGCCATTCCTTTTCTTCCTTACTCAGCATCAATGTGTCTTTTACGCCGGATAATGCGGACCATTTTGTATTGACTTGCGAAATCTCTTCCGGTGTTACGGCATCAATGGCTTTTTGCAATATATTCCTTAATATTGGCCAATCCTTACGTGTGCCTATATGTAAAAATGTCTGTTGTCCGATCTCTGGCAGAATCTCATTTCCAATAACCTCAATTTGCGGGATAAAATGCTTATTAATCAGATAATCTGTGACAAAAAGATTATTTGAAAATACGTCTATTTTACCGATCGATAGACCCACAAGGGCTTCTCGGACAGAATTAAAATATACAAGGTCAAGCTGCGGGTAATTTTTTTTATAGATTTCGGTAGAATTCCACCCTTCTATTGCCCCGATCTTTTTACCTTTAAGATCATTCAGGTTTGTTATATGCGCGGAACCGGTTTTGCCGTAATAAACCGTTGGGATAGAAATATAAGAGGATGTGAAATTTAAATATTTTTCCCTGTCCGCCGTTTTCCTGATGGAGTGGACTATATCTATTTCCTGTGATTTCACTTGTTCTATCTGTTCGGCCCAGCTATCCCCTGAAATGAAATTGATTTTAAGACCAAGTTTGTTGGCAATAAGATTTAAATAATCAATTGAATAACCTGCTGCGGCGCCATCCTCAACAAAGTCAAAGGGCGCATAATCCGTTTCATTGGTTGCCGTGATAACAGGGTGCGATGTGATCCAGTTTCGTTCCTCTTCGGTAAGCCTTATATCATTCTGCATTGGCATGTTGCCTAACCATTTATTGGAAATAGCCTTATATTCTTCGTCTGATACACCAGCCATGGCCTTTTTTAAAATTGACATTAATAGGGGATTTTCCCTGGAAACGGCAATTCTTTGGTCTATTCCCTCTTTACCGATGATGGGATCGTCACCGACAATTTCCAGTCCCTGGATATTATTTTGACGGATGTTGGATTTAATGGCTGTAACGTCACCGGGGTAAATGTAAATTTCACCGTCGCTCAGTGCCTTTAACGCCTCGGTATTATTGTCAAAAACAATATATTCTAATTCAGGAAGTCTGGCCTCATAAGTGGCGGTGACAATATGGTTTTTAATAACTCCGATTTTTTTATTCTTAAGATCATTAACATTCTTAATTCTTTGTGATCCTTTTCTGCCGTAAAGAGCGACGGGAATTTTCACATATGGTTCGGTAAAAATGAAATATTTTTCCCGATCCCCGTTTTTTGAAAGGGTATGGACAATATCCAGCTGATTGGCTTTTGCCATTTCAAGCATCTTGGACCATGTTCCATAATTCACGAACTCGACATTCAATCCGACCTTGCTTGCCAGAAGCTTCACATAATCAATGGATAAGCCGGCTGGGTTGCCCGCGCTCATAAAATCAATCGGAGCATACCCTGTATTGCTTGAGGCCGTAACGCTCGGATGACGGGAAATCCAGTCCCTTTCCTCATCGGTCAGGGAAACTGAATTAAGAACATCTTGCGCAAAAGCATTTAAAAATGAGAAAAAAATTAAAAATACAAAAAACAGACTTCTTAGCATTCCAAAAATACTTTCCTACAAACCCCTTATTTTCATCAGCTTATTAATGAAAATATTTTTTTATTATTTCTGAAAACACATTATATTTTTTTGATTAAAAAATTATAAATCCTAAAATTAAATTCTGTACTTGGATTCATAAACCCAGACATTTAGTCCTTAATAGGAGAAAAGCCCGACTTAGGTTATTTATTATAAAATTGATATATGTGATCAAACTGGCGTTATGAGACTGTCTGCTTTGGGTCGGAAGCGGTCAGTTATAAGTGCCCACGACGTGCGTGGCATCATGTTCTTTACAATAAATAATCGCCGTTGACGGAAGGACGGATTACCCCTCCTCCGTTGCTTTGCTTTTATCATTAAAAGTGAAGATAAAGATGAGGGAGACCACCGCCGCCAGCAGGCAGGGAGTGAGCCAGATGCCGCCCCAGTCCTTAACGCCGTTTGTGGTAAAGGCATCAACCACATAACCGGAAAGGCTTGAGCCGATGGCAAGGCCAAAGCCATAGGTGAGCAGAGTAAAAAAGCTCTGCGCGCTGGAGCGGATGGCAACGTCCGCTTTTTTTTCCACATAAACCTGCCCGGTGACAAAGAAAAAGTCATAGCACACACCATGAAGAAGGATCCCGACATAGATCATCCAGACCAGACCGTCCATATCACCGGTGGCAAACAGGGCATAGCGAACCACCCAGGCCAGCATCCCGACAAGCAGCATCCATTTTACGCCAAGCCGGCGGAAGAAAAAAGGCATCAGCACCATGAAACCGACTTCGGAAACCTGCCCTAATGACATTTTGGCAGCCACCCCTTCCATGCCGATCTCGTTAAAATAAAGATTGGCAAAGGCATAATAAAAGGCAAGCGGAATGGAAATCAGCAGCGAACAGGCGGAAAAGACGGCAAAGGAGCGGTCTTTGAGCAGGGCAAGGGATTCAAGCCCGAACATATCCCCAAAGCTGACCTTTTGCCCTTTGCTTCGGGGCGGTGTGTTGGGAAGGGTAAAGCTGTAAAGCCCGAGGATAACTGAGCCGATTGCCGCCATTTTCAAGGGAACCGATGTTGCCTCCACATTTTCAATTTTTGTGCCAAGTAAAAATGTGATCAGCAGCCCGGCGACAATCCAGCCAATGGTGCCCCAGACCCGGATTTTCGGGAATTGTTCGTTTGGTTTATCCATCTGGTTAAAGGAAACCGCATTGGTCAGGGCAATAGTCGGCATATAGACCGCATTATAAATCAGAAAACCGACAATGATGCTGCCCGTTGTGGCAAGGCCCGACACATAATATAGCAGCACCGCCCCAATCAGATGCAGGACAGCCATAACCTTTTCTGCGGCAAAAAAACGGTCCGCCACCAGCCCGATAAAAAGCGGGGAGACAATCGCGCCGATATTATTGGTAAGATATGTGGTGCCGATTTCCGCACCGCTAAAGCCGATATTCGCCAGATAACTGCCCAATGTGACAAACCAAGACCCCCAAACAAAAAGCTGAAGAAACATCATCACGCTGAGCTGACCATATATTTTGCTATTCATTCTTTTTCCCTTATTTTATAGTGCCCCTTATTGTTTCAGGATAGCCGATCGGGAGAAACTTGACTAGAGAAAATGTAATCGGTTACAAACTAAGGTAAGGGTAAAGGACAGACCAAATGAAGCTTGGAATTCAGAGCGCCATTCTTGATGGTATGACATTTGAAGACGTAATTGATTTTGCAGCTGAGAATGATTTTCAGTGCGTAGAAATGATGTGCTGGCCAAAGGGCAAGGCAGAGCGGAAATATGCCGGGGTCACCCATATTGATGTGGTGGATTTTAGTCAGGATGATGCCGATTATATCAATGAGTATTGCCGGAAAAAAGGCGTTGAAATCAGCGCGCTTGGCTATTACCCGAACCCGCTTTGCCCCGACCGGGAGGAAGCGCAGATCTATATTGATCATTTAAAACGGGTCATTGATGCGTCGGCGCTGCTCGGGATTAATATGGTCACCACCTTTATCGGGAATGACTGGCATAAAAATGTTGATGACAACTGGCCCCGTATGGTTGAGGTATGGGGTCCGCTGCTGGAATATGCCAAAGCCAGAAATACCCGGATCGCCATTGAAAATTGCGCCATGTTTTTTACCGACGATGAATGGCCGGCGGGCAAAAATATTGCCTATAGCCCGAAAATATGGCGACGGATGTTTGCGGAATTTGAAGGATATGAACTGGGGCTTAATTATGATCCTTCGCACTTGGTGTGGATGCAGATGAACCATGAAAAACCATGGGATGAGTTTGCCCATAAAATGTTCCACACCCATGCCAAGGATGTGGCTGTGAACCGCGACAAACTGGATGATATGGGGACGATGGCCAACCCGCTTGACTATCATGATCCGCGTATTCCTGGCCGTGGTGATATCGACTGGCAAAGCTATATTGCCAAAATGAAGGGGGCAGGATTTGACGGCCCCCTTTGTATAGAGGTGGAGGACGCCGATTATGAGGGGGATATTGAGCTGCGCAAAAAATCGCTGATAGATAGTGCAAATCACCTGCGACCCTTTATAGTAGGCTGAACAGAAAGCTGAAAGATGAGCACAGATTTTGATGCAATTGTTGTAGGATCCGGCATTTCCGGTGGTTGGGCCGCCAAGGAACTGACCGAAAAAGGGCTTAAAACCCTGCTGATTGAGCGGGGCCGACGGGTTGATGCTGGTGATTATCCAACAGAAGGAAAAGCGCCGTGGGAGCTGCCCAATCGTGGACGCACATCAAAAACCGAACTGGAACGGGATTACCCGATCCAGCGCCAGACCGGCATCAATGAACAGCACAAGCATTTCTTCATTAAAGACCCTGAAAAGCCCTATATCCAGGAAGAAGGGAGACCTTTCTCCTGGATCAGGGGGCATCAGCTTGGCGGCAAATCGCTGACCTGGGGCAAAGTGAGCCTTCGTTTCAGTGATCTGGATTTTGAAGCCAATAAAAAAGACGGGCACGGCACCGACTGGCCAATAAGATACAGGGATATAGCACCCTGGTATGATTATGCTGAGAGGTTCGCGGGGATCAGCGGATCAAAAGAAGGTCTGCCCCACTTACCGGACGGTATATTTCAGCCGCCGATGGAAATGTCCTGCGTGGAGCGCGCCGCCAAAAAGGGAATTGAAGCCGCCTTCCCCGACCGCCATCTGATTATCAGCCGCACCGCCAATTTAACCGAACCGACGGAAGAGCAGCTCGCGCTTGGTCGCAGCAAATGCCAATTCAGGAACGAATGTATGCGCGGCTGTTCGTTCGGCGCCTATTTTTCCAGCCAGTCGGCAACCCTGCCCGCGGCGGAACGAACAGGTAATCTGACCATCATCACGGATGCTGTTTGTCAAAAAGTCAATTATGATCCGAAAAGCAAAAAAGCAACCGGCGTGCGGGTTATTGATGCAAATTCGAAAGAGATAAAGGATTATACGGCAAAGGTCATCTTCCTTTGCGCATCGGCCCTTGGTACAACACAAATTATGCTTAATTCCACTTCGGAAAGCTTTCCAAATGGTATTGCCAACAGCAGCAGCGTGCTGGGACATTATCTGATGGACCATGTGTTTCAGGCAGGGGCAAGGGGCAAAATGACCATTGATGACCGTTATTACAGTGGCCGGCGCGCCAATGCCGTTTATATTCCCCGCTTTCATAACTTAAGCGAAAAACATCCTGATTTTATTCGCGGTTACGGCTATGAGGGCTGGTCATCAAGGGATGACTGGAACCGGCTGACAGAAGCACCTCTTTATGGGATCGAACTTAAAAATAAATTGCGGACCCCGGGCGACTGGAGCTTTGAAATTATGGGCTTTGGGGAAATGCTGCCAAATTTTGAAAATCATGTCCGCCTTGACCCCAATAAAAAAGACCAGTGGGATATGCCGCTCCTGCGCATATCGGTTGAGCATAGTGACAATGAAAAAGCCATGCAGCAAAGCATGAAATTTGAAGCGGAAGAAATGCTTAAAAAAGCCGGGTTCCATGATATTGAAAGCTATGCCGATGAACCGCCACCGGGACTTTGTATCCATGAAATGGGGACAGCACGGATGGGGCGCGATCCCAAAACCAGTATTCTGAACGGTTTTAATCAGGCCCACGATGTGAATAATCTTTTTGTGACCGATGGTGCCGCCATGGCCTCAACCGCCTGTCAGAACCCGTCGCTCACCTATATGGCCCTCACAGCACGGGCCGCGGATTATGCCGTCAGCCAGCTCAAGGCCGGGCAGATTTAATCAACCGATTACCCGTTTCGTCGGAAAGGTAATAATCGCCTGGGTTCCTTCTTTTATTTCACTGATTAAAGTGAACTTGCCATCATGAAGTTCAATCAGATTTTTCACAATTGGTAGGCCAAGTCCTGTGCCTTCCTCATTTAAATCATGATCTTCATGGCTCTGCTCAAACGGATTCTGCACTTGTTCAAGCCGATCTTTGGGAATGCCTATCCCATTATCGATGAACGCCACATCAACCTGCCCATTGCGCTTTTTTTCAATCATACACTCAACTTTACCGCCATGCGGCGTATATTTAATGGCATTTGAAAGCAGATTTATGAAAATCCTTTTTATCGCATTTAAATCACCAAAAATCTTCAAAGAACTATTAATTGGCTTTGGTGAATATAAAACTGAAATATTTTTTCCCTCCGCCTGGGCCGTTAACATTTTAATGGCTTCAGTCAAACAGCCATTCAGTAAAAATTGACATTCCTCAAGTCGCCATTTCCCGGCTTCAATTTTTGATAAATCAAGAATATCATTTATTACCGTCGATAAATGTGTACCGCTATTACTGATATCGGACAAATATTCCTTATGTTTCAAGTTTTCAACCTGTCCACCAACGCCGGCCAGCATCGCATCGGAAAAACCGATAATGGCATTAAGCGGTGTGCGGATTTCATGGCTCATATTGGCAAGAAAATTTGATTTGGCAGCATTTGCCGCCTCTGCTTCTGCCTGCGCGGTTTCAGCAAGCATCTGTGAAATGATCAGTTTTCTTTCAACGGATTTTCGCCGCTTCACTTCACGCCTCAGGCTGGCGTTCCAGATCAGGATAATGATTAAAATGGCAATGACGACAATACCGATCTGCCAAAGCAGCGCATAATCCAACGGGTCTTCATTGGAAAGGGACCCTATCCACTCCCGCGAAATCTGTGCCCGCTCTACTGCGCTGATCGATTTTAATGCCTTTTTCATGGCACTGGCCAATAATGGAAGTTCTTTCCTTATGGCAAAAGTATTTGCGCCAATATAGGGGGTGTCACCGGTAATGAGATATTTGTGTATCCCTGTTCTGCAATATTATAAGCCACCATAGGCAGACTTCCCACATGTGCATCCGCACGTTGTGAAGCAACCAGATTAAGTGCATCAGCTACTGATCTGACCGGGATAACATCAATATCGGGATAGTTGGCCTTAAGATAATCAATGAAGGCATATCCCTCGACCACAGCCACTTTTCGACCGGAAAGTCCGTCAAGATTTCCTATAATCCTTTCGTCCTTTCTGGCAAAGATCATATAGGTCGATACAAGATACTCATCTGTAAAATCAAGAAATTCCGATCTTTCGTGCGTTGGTGTTGTCAAACCTATTACATCCACCTGGCCATCTTTGATTTTAGTTAAAGAATCTGCCCAGTTCAGGCTTGGGACTGTTTCAAACCTAATATTAAGTTTATCCGCAATTTTTCTTAAATACGACCCTGTAACACCGGTAATTTCACCGGCATTATCAATAAATTCAAGCGGCGCCACTGTGGGGTCTGCAGCAACCCTGATCACATTATTGCGCGAAAGCCACGCTTGTTCTTCACTAGTCAGTCCAATATCCTCAAGACTTCCACTTATCTTTGAAGTCTGCCATTTATCTGTCAGTGCTACAAATTCCTGCTCGCTGACAGCGGCCATGCCTTTTTCTAAAATTGATATCAGGATCGGCCAATCCTTACGGGCAGCAAAACGGATATAATCGGCATTATCCGTTTCCGGGAAAAATTTGTCACCTATAACTTCTATATCCGGCAGCAGACTTGTCCGGATCATATATTGCGAGGCAGGCAATATATCAGCATGAACATCAATCGTCCCCGCAGAGAGGGCTTTAAGTGCTTTGAGTGTTGAATCAAATTCGACAAGGTTAAGGTCAGGGAAATTCTCTTTATAAACCCTTTCTGGGATTGAATCGATAACAACCCCTATCCTTTTATTTTGCAGATCATAGAAGCTTGAAATATGTTTTGAGCCTCGCCGTCCGAAATATACCATCGGCAGGTCAAGATAAGGCACCGTAAAATTAAGATATTCCTCACGTTCTGGAGATTGAATGATGCTCTGCGCCATATCAATTTCCTTATTTCTTAATTTTCCAAGCAACTCTGACCAGAGCAAGCCATTTACATAAACGATTTTTAACCCGACTTTTTCCGCAACCAGATTCAAATAATCAATAGAGAAGCCTAAAGCTTTTCCATCACGGACAAAATCAAGTGGTGCCCATTCCATTTCATTGGTAGATCGAATGACCGGATGCTGTTCAATCCAGAGTTTTTCCTCGTCAGTTAAATTGACTTCATTGCCAGAAGGTTGAGCGAGAGCATCAGATTGAAAAATCAGAAAAAAAACAAATAATAAAAATAATTTAAATATGTGTTTCTGAAAATTCACAAATATAACTCTTTAATAAAAAATACCAATTTTCCTGATCAGACAGATTTTTGTTTTTCAATGAAATATAGACAAAATTGGTTAATTTTTAGCTAGTGACCTTTTAAATATAAAAAAATTCATAAAACACTGAAAATAAAAGAATTTGACAGCCATTTAGTTGATATATACGCTTTCAGAAATATCCGTTGGTATGGCGTAGAAAATGCCCTTATCCAGCATTTATTCAGTGAAGAGATTAATTATGGAAGAGCCGGACGCTGGTCAATCCACGACAATCAAAGATGTAAAACAGCTCGCTCTATGGTCTTCTCTCTGCAGTCTTTCCTATGTATTCTGGATTTGCGGCGGCATGGAGATGATCGAACGCCTTGCCTATTACGGGGCAAGAATGGTTTCCGGCCTTTATGCCACTGACAGTGCAGCAAATGGCGGGCTGGGCATCACTGAAACAGAGCTTGGGACAATTTTTCTGGTTTGGGCAATGGTACAAACGTGGGTTCCTGTTGTCACTGGCGGATTATCAGACAGGCTGGGATATAAAGAAACCATTTTTGCTTCAACTGTAATCAAAATAATCGGTTATCTTTGTATGGCTTTATTTCCGACCTATTGGGGCTTTATGAGCGGCGCAATTATTCTGGCTTTCGGAACCGGAATTTTTAAGCCGGGCATACAGGGCACCATTGTGAAAAGCACCAACAGATCAAATAGTTCCATGGCATGGGGTGTTTTTTATCAAACGGTGAACATTGGCGGCTGGATCGGACCGCTCATTGCTGTCAGATTACAAATACTGGCCTGGGATCAGGTATTTTATGCCTGTGCACTGATCATCAGTGTGAATTTTTTATTTTTACTTACCTATAAAGAACCGGATAAGCAGGTCCGGCTTGAAAGACAGGCAAAAATCAAAGCAGGAGAAATAAAGGAAAAACCGCTTTGGCAGGAAAGCCTGAACGAACTCAAGAACCCCATATTGATCTGGTATATCATTATATTTTCCGGTTTTTGGTTTATGCTGATGTTTTTCTGGGATGTGGCCCCGCTTTATTTCAGGGATTGGGTTGATACGGCACCATTGGTTAGCAGCTGGTTTGGCGATAACGGCACCCAAAATGAAACCCTAAAATTTTTATTGGGATTAAGCGAAGATGGCCGGGAAATTACACCCATCGGGCTGATCAGCTATAATGGACTGCTGATTATGACTGTGTGTTTTATCGTTGCCGGACTTTCCGCAAAACTGAAAGCAATGCATAGCCTTGCAATTGGAACAATGCTGACATCATCTGCATTACTGATCCTGGGCATGTTTAATCTGGCATGGTTGATTGTGATTGGCATAGTCACATTTTCCATTGGTGAAATGCTATCATCACCAAAAAGCAGCGAATTTCTGGGCAACATCGCCCCGGCAAGAAAGAAAGCAATGTATCTGGGTTTTTCACAAATGCCCATTGGGATCGGCTGGACCCTGGAAGGATTTATCGGCCCCTATCTTTACGGACAATGGGCGTCAAAAGAACAAATTTCCCGAATTGTTCTAAAAGACTTTGGCCTTAACAATGACCAGATAAGTGCCATTCCCGGTGGTGAAGCCTTTGGAAAGCTTATTGAACTGTCCGGTAAAAGCGCCAGTTTCCTGACCACTGAACTTTATTCTGGAAACAATATTGGTCTGGTGTGGTATTTTATGGCAACAGTCGGGATCATTTCAGCCGTTAGTATGGTTTTTTACGGCAAATGGATTTACAGAATTGCAAATACCCAAGTCATTGAAGATTAGTATGTTTTGCTAATCCTCAATGAATTATTTCCAAGCAATGATATTACGGAATTGACAAAAAAGAACGTCAATCTATAACTGAACCCATGAAAATCATCACAATTTCAGGCGCAAGCGGGTCCGGTAAATCAACCCTGGCCGATCATATCCACAAGCAAAAAGACGGCAGTCTTTTACTGGGCATTGATCGTTATTATTTAAGCAAGGCCGAACAGGTTGAACGCCACGGATTTTTCAATTTTGATTATCCGGCAGCACTCGACACTGATCTGATGAAAGAGCATTTAATCCAGTTAAAAGAAACCGGCAAAGCCGACGTTCCGGTATATGATTTTAAAATCAGTAATCGGACCGGATACGAAACAGTATCCGTGAAAGATACCATCATCATTGACGGACTTTTTGCCGGATCACTGCTTTCGGATATTGCGGATCTTAACATATTTGTTGATGTGGATCTTGACCTTGCCCTTCTCAGAAGGATTGAACGGGACATGAGAGAACGGGGGCGAACTCTGGAAAGCGTCACTGAACAATATATGAAGGATGTAAGACCAGCTTATTTCAAGCATATTGAAAATATAAAATCATCCTCTGATATCATTCTCAGAAACAACACATCCATAGATGAATTGCTAAAAGAAGCAGAACATATCCTTACTCTGCTGGATAATAGTCAAAGCTGATCAGTCTATAATATTCATATGTTTGGCCCTGTAATGAATATAGCCAATGATGAAAATGATATAGCTAACAATCAGGCCAGACCCGATAAGCCCGATACTTGACCAGGACAGCGCCAGTTGGGCAAGCAATATGAGTATCCCGCCAACACAGATTGTTTTTAATGTCCGCTCGGAAAGCTTTAAATGGGCAGAGGCAAAAACATCTGGCAGCCGTGTTGAGAGCAGATAGGCCGCAATGATCGGGATCATATCATAAATAAACACAAGGCCACTACCGAGCATGACGATATAATTGAGTGACCAGCCAAGTAGAACCGGGGCCCCACCGACAAAAAGCAGAATAGTCAAAAGTATATGCGGGGTGTTAAACCGCTCATTGACAACAGCCAAACCCTTTGGCAACCATCCGTCTTCGCAGGCAATGAGCACTGATTTTGTCGCCCAGGTAAATGTAGAATTAATACTGGTTGCCAGAGCAAAAAGACCCGCCCCAACCATAAACGCAACATAAAGATAATCAGGCAGAATTTCTCTGGCCACATCAGAAAGCGTGGCATTTGCTGTTTGCTCCAGCGGTAATATTCCAACGGCGACAATGGAAACGAGTGCAAAAAAACAGGCCGCAATAAGCGTGCTGAAAATCATGGCCCGCGGCAGATCACGGTGCGGGTTTTTCATTTCCCCGCCAATTTCTGAAATATATTGTGCACCACCCGTGGCAAACGACATCACCACACAGGCCAGAGCAAAGCCGTACCAGCCTTTGGGAAACAGATTTTCCTGATGAATGAAGTTGCTGTAATCAACCTCCAGAATACCGAAAAATATCAGCGATGATAAACCGACAAGCAAAAATACAATCATTATTTTCTGAACCACGGCTGCCGGATGTATCCCCACCAGATTAACCAGGTAAAATAATACAAGTATACCAAACGCCACATAACGAATATTTAATGCCGGTACTAATGCCACCGCATAATTGGCAAAGCCAAGAGCAAATAAGGCAATAAGAATGTGGGTAATCAGCAAAACGGCCAGATAGAAAAACCCGATTTTTTTGCCCAACACCCGTTTACAGTAAACATAAAGTCCGCCTGTCGCTGGCATCGCCGAACCCATAAAAACCACGGGCATCTGTTTTATCAGGGATAAAATGGCCGAAAGAATAAAGGCAAATGGCACAGCATAAGCGGTATAATCAATACCGATACCGATCAGCACCATAATGCCGGAGCCGATCACCTGCCCAAGAGCAAGAGCAAAAACATCCCAGAAATTCAGCGATTTTTTTAATTTCATCTGATCCCTTTCATCAGAGCAGCGCGAGAGCGGCATCAAAATCCGCAATCAGATCGTCGGCATCCTCAAGCCCAACAGAAAGGCGGATCATTCCATCTGAAATTCCCATTTCCAGCCGTTCTTCCTTAGGAATATCAAGAAAGGCCATCAGGGCCGGAATTTGTGTCGTGCTGCGCACCCCACCCAGACTTGCAGAAAAACAGCTAAGTTCAAGATTATCAAGAACTTTCAAGGCCCGGTCACCATCCCCGACATCAAATGTAAGCATCGCCCCGAATTTCGGCATTTGCGCTTTGGCGATTTCGTGCTGCGGATGGCTTTCAAGACCTGGATACCATACCCTGCCGACCTTGTTATGGCCTTCAAAATGCCGGGCCATTTTAGCGGCCGTTTTACAGGCACGCTCAAGGCGGACACTTAAGGTCTGTATCCCGCGGCTGAGCATCCATGCATTAAAGGGGGCCAGTGGCGCGCCCAGCTTGACCATAGTATTCCAGCGGATCTGTTCCAGAAAATCGGCGGGAAGAATATCCGATTTCATACAGATCGACCCGCCAATAACATCACTGTGGCCACCGATAAATTTGGTTGCACTTTCAACAACAATATCCACACCCCATTCAAGTGGTCGCATGACATAGGGACTTGCAAATGTATTATCGCAGATTACAACAATGCCCCGTTCATGGGCCATTTCCACCAGTGGCGGAATAGCCGCCACCTTCATCGACGGGTTGGCAATTGTTTCAAAATAAATAACTTTGGTGTTGGGTCTGATCGCGGCTTTTACCGCTTCCGGGTTTGCCGTATCCACAAATGTGGTTTCAATATTATAATCGGTCAGCCGGTGATCAAGCATTTCGTGTGTTGAACTATAAGTGGTCCAGTCACAGACGATATGATCCCCGCTTTTTAAAAGACCCAGAAGAGTAATAGATATTGCCGCCATACCGGACGCCGTTGCCAGACAGGCATCGCCGCCTTCAATCATCATCATCTGTTCTTCAAACTGATATTCGGATGGATTGCCGCAACGACCATAAATATTGACCTCTTTTCGCGCTCCATCAACTATTCTTTGAAAAATTTCGGCGTCATACTGAAAACTGGATGACATAATAATCGGCGGGCTGATTGATTTCGTTGCCGGATCAGGCGGCGTATAAACCGCCCTGCTGTCAAAATTTAGCCCCCTTCTTTTTTTATTATCCATTTTATTCCCACTCATATTATTTTTTATTGACTCATTCGTTATAGAATTGTGCGCCAATTTGCACAAGTCTCACCAGAAATTAATTTACGAACCGCTCAAGATAATATTTAATGAGAACATAATAATTTGAGGACGGGGAAAAATTATGAAAACACAAAATACCAACAGAAGATCATTTATCAAAAAAACGGCGGCCGCTGCGATTAGTTTTTCTATTGTGCCAAGACATGTTCTTGGTCAGGGATTTACGCCCCCGAGTGACCAGTTAAATGTCGCCATCATCGGTGGCGGAGGCAAGGGGTTTTCAGATGCTGTCAATGTCTGGGGTGACGGCGTATCAAATATCGCCGCAATTTGTGATGTGGACTGGAATATGGCGGCAGAGGCTTTTCAGAAATTTCCCAATGCAAAAAAATATAAGGATTTCAGAAAACTGTTGGATGAAATGACGGATATTGATGCCATAACTGTTTCCACCCCGGACCATAATCATGCCGTCATCACTATGAATGCCATGAAACGCGGTATCCACACCTATGTACAAAAACCATTAACCCACAACATTTACGAGGCCCGCACGCTGACCAAAGCAGCGGAGCAATATAAGATTGTGACACAAATGGGCAATCAGGGTGCGTCAGGCGCCGGGGTCAAACAAATGATGAAATGGTTTGATCAGGGAATGATTGGAAATGTTCATGAAGTTCACGTCTGGACCAATCGGCCGGTTTGGCCCCAGGGCATAAAAAGCCCGACCAATATGCCCGCGATGCTTGACGGGCTGGATTGGGATACATGGATCGGACCAGCGGCGTGGGTTGATTATCATCCGCTTTATCATCCGTTTAAATGGCGCGGCTGGTGGAATTTCGGCACCGGGGCGCTTGGTGATATGGCCTGCCACCTTATTGACCCACCATTTCGGGTGCTTGGTCTTGGGTATCCGACCGAAGTCGAAAGCAGTGTCGGTGCCACATATTCACAGGACTGGATACCGGATTATCTTCCCGCGTCCTGTCCACCGTCATCAAGAACCCAGCTCAGCTTCCCGGCAAGCAGGAAAAATCCTGTTCCCATTAAACTGACCTGGACCGATGGTGGCCTGCGGCCCTTTCATCCGGACCTGATACCAGCGGATCATGATATTGGCGATGAAGGCAGCACCAACGGCGTCATTATGATGGGGGAAAAAGGGATTATGACCTGTGGCACTTATGCGGAAAACCCGAAAGTTTACCTAAATTCAGGGGAACTCATCACCCAGGAACCGATTGAGCAGGAAATAACGCTTCCGGAAAACGGCCATCACAGGCACTGGGTTGATGCCTGCAAACAGGGCTATGGCAGTCAAAAACATAAGGAACTCACATCGTCCTTTGATTTTGCCGGGCCGCTCACGGAATCAATATTGATGGGCAACCTGGCGATCCGAAGCTTTAATCTGCGTGAAAAGAATGGTGAGGATTTTGATTATCCCGGACGTAAAAAACTTCTTTGGGACGGAGAAAATATGGTCATTACAAATTTTGAGCCTGCCAATCAGTTTGTTATGAGGGAATATCGTGAAGGCTGGAGCCTTTAATATAAAAACACCAAAAAATGGAAAGACTAAATAATGGTGGATATTGTAACCTTTGGTGAAGTTCTTTTAAGGCTGAAAAGCCCGGGATATGAACGCTTTTTTCAATCCCCTCAGTTTGAGGCAACCTTCGGGGGAGCAGAGGCCAATGTGGCGAATAGCCTTTCTCATTTCGGCCTAAATGTTGCTCATGTCACCGCCCTTCCCGATAATGATATTGCCCAGGCAGCCGTGTGCGACCTTCGCCGCTATGGTGTCGATACCCGTTTCATAAATTATCAAGGAAAACGAATTGGCACATATTATCTGGAAGCGGGGGCATCACTGCGTCCGGGCCGTGTTATTTATGACCGCGCCCATTCATCCCTGTCTGAAGCGCAGATTGATGATTTTAACTGGGATAAAATTCTTGCGGGCGCAAAATGGTTTCATACATCCGGGATCACACCGGCCATAAGCCACTCTGCGGCGGGCATTACTCTGGACGCTATGAAAACGGCCAGGAAAATGGGACTTACCGTTTCACTTGACCTGAATTATCGGGCCAATTTATGGCAATATGGGAAAACAGCCACCGAAGTCATGCCCGAACTTGCCAAACATGCTGACATTATCATTGCCGGACGTGAAGACTGCCAGCAATGTCTGGGCGTTAATGTTGATTTGAAAGCGAAAGAAGATATTTCCGAACTTGATCACTTTAAAGCACTCAGCAGTGAAATGATGTACAGTTTTCCCGGCCTCAAAATGTTGGCAATAACCTTAAGGCAATCAATCCGTGCTGATTATCACCGCTGGTCGGCATGCCTTACTGAGCGTGATAAATTTAGAAACACTGAAATCTATGATATTCATAATATTATTGACCGGGTTGGTGGCGGTGACAGCTTTTCTGCCGCCCTGATTTATGGACTTCACAAAAACCACTCAAAGCAAGACGCCCTTGATTTTGCCACCGCAGCAGGTGCCCTGAAACATTCTGTTCCGGGGGATATTAATCTGGTAACGGAAAAGGAAGTCAGATCATTAATGAAAGGCACATCAGGTGGCCGGGTTCAAAGATAAAATTCTTATACCCCGCCGAATATTGAAAATCCGCCATCAACACAGACCATTGATCCGGTAACAAATTTTGAGGCATCACTTAAAAGCCAGACCAGCGCCCCTTTTAATTCATCCGGTTCGCCAAAGCGTTTAAACGGCGTCTGGTCTATAACCGCCTGCGCCCGTTCGGTATAAGACCCATCCGGCTTAAGAAGCATTTTTTTATTCTGTTCAGTCAGGAAAAATCCTGGTGCCAGCGCATTCATGCGTAATTTATCGCCATAGCGGTTCGCCATCTCAACCGCAAACCACTGTGTATAACAGTCAACCGCCGCTTTCCCCATATTATAGCCCAGAACCCGGGTTATCGCCCGTTTGGAATTCATGGAGGAAATATTGACGATACTCCCCTTCCCAGTTGATTTTGCCATTGCTTCGCCGAAAATCTGGGTTGGGTTTAGCGTACCCCATAGGTTTAAATCCATCACTTCCCGCATGCCGTTTAGATCCATCTGAAACAAATCCTGATCCGGCATAAGTACCCCTTGCGGCATAATCCCACCCGCGGCATTAACAAGCCCGTCTATTCTACCAAACTTGTTCAGTATTTTATCTTTGGCCGCTTTAAGATCCTCAATATCAAGTACATCGGCAATAAGCGGGACAGCCCTACCGCCGCTGCGGTTAATATGATCGGCACGCTGCCTGGCAATATCCTCATTGCGTCCAAGGATGCCGACTGAGCCACCGGCCTCTACAATGGCATCAATGAATGATTTGCCCAAAATACCGGTGCCGCCGGTGACAACGATCACTTTATCTTTTAAAGAAAAATCTGTCATAATTATGCTTCTGCCTCACCTTTCCTTTATCTTTATTGGATTACCAGAAGTCCTTCTCCCTTCGGCACGTCTATGGTTACCATTTTATTTTTATCATTATAAATAAAATCATCCACTGCATTGCCATTTAAAAGAACGTCTGCCGGGGGTTTTTCAGAATAAAAGCTCAACTGCCCGCCACTGCCATGATAATATTTTAAACCACCTTCTGAAAGCTCAAATGTCATTGGCATATTTGATGCAACCATCAACTTTCCATTACGGCTGAATGTGGTTGCCGACCCGACAAATACACGATCATCACTCCATGTAAGTGAGACCGCATCTGTTTTGATATTATCAACAGTATACTGTTCCCCCGGGTTGGTGTTAAAAGCAAAATTCTGGCCCGAAGCGCTCCCGGAAATAAAGCCACTGTGCTTTTCCGTTTTGATTGTTGTATCCACATTTTCCGTTGTCAGGATATTGGCCATAACGAGTGGTTTAGACCCGGTGCTGCGGGATGTGGCCGTAATCATACCTTCCTTGATGAGCGGCTTTTCATTTCGAAGTGTTTTAATATAATGGGGTGTTTCCACCTCTTTAATATCCATAGTTGCCGGATTTAGTGGTAAAATATTAAGCGTTGAACCCCCCTTGGATATTTTTGAAACCTGATCCCCGACAGAAATATCTTTCAGTGCCAGTGTCTGATAAAGCAGGGTTAAATCGACGTCGTCCGTATCCGGCACGGCGATATCAACCATAAGCACGGTGCGTGGCTTTAAATAAAGCACATTACGCTTAAGTGATTTGACCTTACCCCAATAAAGCCTTCCGATATCCGCCGATGAAAAAGCAGCATCGCGCCCATCAAGAAACTGGGCAATAAAGGCATGGTCATCAAACCCGGCTGCAAATTCAAGCGGGTCGCCGACCCGCTGGCTCTGATGATTTCCATTTATCAGGATAGTTGAATGGGCAATTGGTTGCGTGAGCCAAGACTGATATTTGGGATCCTCATAATAATCCGATGTTTTTAAGTGTCGGTCCTCAATAAAAACCTGCCCGCGGTCAGCCAGATAAAAACTGCCCTGATCTAGGTGCTGATGATTATAAAAAGGGCCACTTCTCATGACAAAAACAAAATCATCACTGTCCCATCCGCTTTTGAAGACGGTCGTGCCGACTTTATGAAAAGCCTTGACTGGGCTTTCATCAAATGGTGTGTCTTCCTTTACATTTTTTGTTTCAAAAAGCGCATCCAGGAATGTTTCTTTGCCGTTTTTTAAGTAATTATAATACCAGCCAAGACGGCTTTCCTTCTGCATATCCAATAGGAATGCCCAGTTGGACGCCGGAATAATGTCGCCAACAGAATCGCCAAAATCAAACCATTTATGGTCCTTGATCAGCCCGGCCCAGATATATTCATTATAAGTACCCACTAAAGAGCCGCTGACATCAATGTTAAAAACATTATTGAGTGACGGCACGCTGTAAGACAGATTTGAGAAACTGTAATTATTATAGCCGAACCCTTCTCCCCAGCTGCCGTCTTTTGTATCCGCGACACGGTTCAGGAAGGTATAATATTTTAACAAGGTCCCGGTAAAATAGGGTTCCAGATTTTCTGTATCCGGCCCGTCGGCATAAATAGCCGCCATCGTCATCAGCGAACCGCCAGTTATCATGGCAATCCAATTTGATGTTTTGGAAGTGATATTATCGTTATAAACATATGTTTTATAAGCGCCTTCAATAATATTTTTTATAAGGGCACCCCGGATTTTTACCCGCTCCGCATCACTCATCAGATCATATGTCAGATCATAAGCTTCCGCCAGACGGTGTGACCAGCTACCTGTATTATGCTCGCTGAACCGTCCTCTTTTTGTTTGCCATGGATGTGACCAGTTATCCCAGTCCGACAGTTTTAGAAGAACATCCTTAACATAAAGTCCTGCTTCACGGTCATGATGAAATTCATAGGCCATTGCATTCTGGCGAAGGGCATCCATCGTATGGAAAATATGCATTCTCCAGGCATCCCAGGATGGCAGCCAAACCTCATCCGGGAACTGGTCCAGATCAAAAACAAGACTGGCCACAGGTACCTTTTCCCGCTCGAGTTTGGCACTATTTGCAATGTCGTCGTAAACCTCTTTAAAGCGGTCTTCTTTAAGACGCGCTTCAATCACCCTTGCTTTTTCACCATCATAAAGAAGCCTTGGATGCTGCCCTGCCATATCAGCAACCTTTGGCGCAATATGTATGGTAAACTCGGCGCTTGAAAGCTGCTCACTCTTTGAGAATGCTTTTACCTCACCAATATAAAGTCCATCAGGATATGAAAGCGTAAGCGGATTTAAAGACCAGCTTTTCCCATTTTTTGCCATCTCCCCCTCATAAACCGGGTTATTTCTATCCGTAATGGAGGCAATTTTAATAGTGACCTTATCAGCCTTAAAATCCCAACGGCCGGAAAGCGAAAATTTATCCCCGCGGCTAAAATGTTTTTTAGGAATATACTGGGCAAATTCCGGAAGTTTCAGCATTTCCGGTTCGACAAATTTGAAAACTGCCGCCTGTTTCGCCGTGACCTTAATATCATCCAGTCCTAAATAAATTGGCATATCCGGGTCCGCAGACGGAATTTTTGTCAATAAAGCCAGGGCATGGATCGCAATCTCCTTATTATCTTTTAGAGACGGATTTTCGCGGATCAGATCCTTGTAGCTTACGGTGAGAGGCACCCACATATTCGTTTTCGGGCTGGGGATCGTGATATCGAGCTTGCCAAGCTCCCCGGCGGCAAATCTTACTTTAAAGAATTCTGCTTTCAGATTGGTTTTAAGATAATATTTAAGAGAAATTTCTGATCCCGGGGCCAGATAGATGTTCATGAGTTTCTGGGCACCGGCATAATTATCGACGTTGGTGTAGGGTGTTACCTTTTGCACGATGGATATATTCGGATCCCCCGGTACAATCTCATTGACCCTGAAATTCGGGTCATATGCCGTATCCTGCCAAAGCGGATAAGATGCCCATGCCCCAAGGGCGCGGTCTTCAAAATCCTCACTATAGTTAAAGGGCTCAAGTTCGATTTTGGCAAATGTTTGTGCCGTAAGCCCAATATAAAGGGCAAGAAACAGGGATATTTTTCTCATTAAATTCTCTTAAATTTATGCCAGTTTGCTGGCACTTGCCTCGTCAATATATAAAACGGCTTTTGGATGATTGCGCAAAATTGTTGACGGATATTTTTCCTGAATATCATCCCGCAAAGTATGATAAATCGCATCGGCCTTATTATTCCCCGGCACCACCGCAAACGCATATTTCGCCTTGAACAATGCCGGGATCGTCAGGGTGATAGCATGGGTTGGGACTTCATCAATGGTTTTAAAACAGATATGATCATCAGGGTCCACCTGCTGCCATCTGTTCTTTTCATCCAGATCAATAATTTTCACCACTTCCGGATCATCAAAAAAAGCAACATGCGGATCATTAAAGGCCAGGTGTGTATTTTCACCAATTCCCAATATAACAATATCCGTTGGGTATTTTTCCATCAGACCACCATATCGTTTACATTCAGCGTCAAGTTTGTCTTTATCGCCGTTCATATAATAAACTTCACGGAATTTAACGTGATCAAATAGCATTTCTTTTAAATAATTTCCAAAGAGCTGCGGTGCTTCAGCGTCCAGACCAACATATTCATCCATGTGGAACGCATTAATCCGGCTCCAGTCCACATCTTTGGTCCGAAGAGAAGCGAGAAATTCATTTTGTGATGGCGCCGCAGCAAAAACGATGTTGATATAGTCTTTATCCTTTAATAGTGAATTGATACAGCTGCTGACTTCCTCTGCAGCATCAGCCCCCATATCACCACGGGTTTTATAGATTTTTACTTTCAACTTATCTTTTGTAATTTCTCTTTTGTCCATCAAACTTCCTTTTTAGTCTTTTTGTCTTCTTAAATTATTATGGCTTAAACCCGGCTATAGACCACATTACCGCCGATAATGGTTTTATCGATCTGGATATCATTATCAAATATCAGAATATCCGCATCCTTACCCGGAACCAACGACCCTTTTCGGTCCGCGATCCCCATGATATTTGCCGGGGTGATGCTCATCATTCTGACAGCATCCTTAAGCGGTACATCAGCAATAGTGCTGATTGTTCTGACCAGCCGGTCAGTGGTTGCAACGCTGCCCGCGAAAGATGTTCTGTCCGGCAATTTTGCGACACCATCCTCAACAATAACCTTAATACCATTGGTCAGACTACCCAGGATACTTTCCTGCCCGTCCGGAAGACCGGCTGCCCGCATGGAGTCTGTCACCAGCGCAATTCTGTCCGCGCCTTTGGTTTTATAAATCAGCTTTAAAAGTGGTGCCGGCAAATGACGGCCGTCCGATATGACCTCAACATTCATTTCTTCAATCAGGAATGCGCTTTCCACACCGCCTGGAAAACGGAACGAATTACGCCGGGTCACTCCCGCCATCCCGGAATAAAGATGGGTTGCCAGCGAAACTCCATTTTCAAACGCGAGCATGACATCATCATAGACGGCACTGGTATGTCCCATTGATGGCATGACGCCTTTTGAGCGGAGGTAGCGGATAAATTCCAGTGACCCTTCCCTTTCGGGTGCTGAATCCCATCGCTTAATCACAGATGTGCGCGATAGAATTTCCTTATATTCCTTAGGGTCAGGATTTCTTATATATTTTGGGTTCTGTGCACCGCGCTGCTCCATCGAATAATATGGACCTTCCAGAAACACACCCAGAAATTCCGCGCCGGCCTTATTGACTTTATTGGCCTGTTCATAAATATCCAGATTTTTATAAAGCTCTTCTTTATCCCCTGACAAGGCCGTCGGATACATTGATGTGGTACCGTGACGCGCGTGTAACTCTGCCGCTTTCAAAAAAGCATTGACCGTCCCATCCAGAAATGAATGGCCACCACCACCGTGGCAATGAAGATCAATAAAGCCTGGAGATATAAATTTGCCGCCAGCGTCAATTTCCAGTGCACCGGGGACGTCTATATTTTTCTCACTGACCTCGACTATTTTGCCACCATCAACAACAATGCAGCCGTTTGGCAGTTCCCGGTACGGCGTCAGAACACGACCATTAAATATTTTTATGCGTCCACCACCGCTGGATGACATGGAAGAATTTGATTGGGCAAATGAATTTGTCGACAACAACCCGCTTCCCGCGGCCAGAGAGGCAAGCCCCATTTTTTGCATAAATTCACGACGGTTTTCAGTATTTTTATTCATTTCAATTCCAATCAATATTTAAAAGAAACCCCTGATGGCAAAATAAGTTGTCACAAGGGAAAAAAGAATAACAGCAATAAGCCCGGCATTCATCCGGCTTGACGCAGTATAGTCATTCATAAAGGATTTTTTATTCAGTAAAAGAAATACAGGGATTGCCACAGCCGGCAAAATGGCCGCCTGAAAAGCCATCGAAAAGACCATCAGAATGGTTGGGCTTTTTTCAAGAAATATAGCGCAGAATGCTACCAGCAATCCCAAAATAATTAAAACTCTGTACATGGGGGACTGTATATCCCGGGGCTTACCCATATAGTCGGAGATCAGCCAAGGCGCGATCAGCACAATCGGGAAAATAGTTGAAAGTCCGGCACCCGCAATTCCGAGGATCAGCATCAAAGAAGCCACTTTCCCACCGATCGGTTCGAACAATCCAATCAGATCAAGAGTGTTATCAACCTTAAGCCCCATTAAATGAAGGGTGCCCGCTGAAACCGCCATAATAAGCCCGCTGAGAAGCAGCATCATAGCGGAGGAAACAAAAGCGTCCTTTTTTTCATCTTTAAGGTTATCTATGGTCCAGCCTTTTTCCGTAACCACCGTGCTGCGGATAATAAAAACGGCTGCGGAACAGGTCGTTCCGGCCATGGCGGCCACCAGACCAAATGCCCCCGGTTCATCAGGCATGGATGGAACCAGACCTTGGACGATCGAAAGCAGATCAGGACTAATCATGAAAAACACACCGACGAAGCAAAACACCATCATAATGACAAATACGGTCAGAACCTTTTCAAATATTTTATACTGACCAAACCAGAACATGGAAAATAATGCAATGATCAGAACCGGGACAATCCAGGCTACGCTCACCATAGCGCCATCCGTCATTAGGCGAAGTCCTTCCTGAATCAGGTCTGCCACAATTCCCATAATGCCAACCAGCGCAAGAAGCTCACCTGTAATAAGTGCTGCCATAATATAGAGGGCAAGTGGCTTTCCCCATTTGAACTGGGATTTTATATTCAGAAGTGCGGTTTTGCCACTGACCAGAGTAACCTGACCATATGCCGCCATAAGAATATAAGTAAATATACAGGAAAGAACGACTGCCCAAAGCAGGGTCATTCCATATTCAGCCCCCGCTTTCGCCATTGTTGTTACACTGCCTGTCCCAATATTATAGCCAATTAGAAATAAGCCCGGCCCGACGGCACTTACGGCAATTAATATTTTTTTTATTATGCTGTTTGACATATGACCCTATATTTCAACTTTTTCCCCTAAAAGCTGCTTCCCTATTTTTCCCCCAATAGATTTATAATCAATTTAAACGTCATTCAACAATATATAATTCGTAAAAATCCAATCAGTATGATGAAGGATAAAAATGAACCATACAATCAGCAAATAAAACACGATGATTTTTAACTTATAAAATGTTATGATCGCTGCAATCAATCAGTGACGGAAAACCGTCCGGCTAAAAAGGGGAAGTCATGTTTCATTTTTCTAAAAAGAATTTTATCAAAATTTCGACAATACTGACTATTTTATCGTTGCCACTTCATGCATATGCCGCTGATAAAAAAATAATCGCCAAACGTTATTTTTCAAATTTTCCACTGGCAAAGGGAAATTATAACGGTATTTCATCGGCCAGTGATGGGCTTATATATTATGTACTATGCTCCGGCGATCTTGATACCGGTGCCCAGATGTATTCCTATAATCCCAAAAGCGACAAAATCACCCATCTTGCCGATCTGACGGAAATTGTCGGCGAAAAGGGTCAAAAATCTATTCCCCAGGGCAAAAGCCATGTGAATTATTATGAATATAAAGGCAAACTTTATTTTGCAACGCATATTGATTTTTATACCCATGTTGATGGCAAGGAAATTCTTGGCATTCCGCCGGAAGGATATAAACCTTATCCGGGCGGGCATATAGTGTCTTATGATATGACCAGCGGTAATTTTGAAGATCTTGGAATTGCTTCAAAAACAAAAGGGGGCGTTCTTGCCCAGACCATGGATAGAACCCGCGGCAGGTTATATGGCATTATATGGCCATCCGGCGAAGTTTATCGCTATGATGTTGAAAGCAGGGATTTAAAAACACTCGGCAAATTTTTTGCTGATGGCGAAGAAGGCAACGGCGACCGTTATCTGGTATTAAGCCGTTCGCTTACAGTAGATGAAACAACAGGAAATGTATTTTTCGCCAATCCGCTGGGTGAAATTTACCAGTATATTCTTGCAAAAGATGAAATCGAGAAAGTGACTTCAGAAAATCTTGTAAAAGATTATTTCGGCCACCTCGATGTCCATAGGTCAATGGGATACCAGTGGCGGCAATCTATCTGGTCTGATTATGACAAAATGATATATGGCGTTCATTTGGAGTCCGAATATTTATTTCGGCTAAATCCCAAGACCGGAAAAATTGAATTTCTGGACAGACTTGCTTCACCCACCACAAAAAGGGCCGGAGTAACCGGATATGGTGGAAGTCTTGGTCTGACCTTTGGCGAAAATAATCACACACTTTACCATATTTCCCATGCCTATCCCAGTGAAGAGGACTTTAAACAATTTGGATCTGATGCTGTAAGCAAACTGGGTTTAAAAAATCATCATTTGATTTCATATGATTTGAAAGACCATAAATATTCCGACCTTGGAGAAATCACATTTGAAGACGGCAGTGAACCCGTTCATATCAATTCACTGGCCTATGGCGCAGACGGAAATTTTTATGCCGTAACCACCATTGAACTTCAGGTTGGGAATATTGCATCGGATCTTATATCGTTTCCAAACCCGAATGTTACTCAATAAAAATGACCATTAAAACAAACCATTTTCATGATTTTTGAAAATAACAAGGGTAAATATCATGATTAAAGTAAATTTTGAGCTTAATGACCGAAAAATAACCGTCAATTATTATCCCTTTGATATTTTTCCGCCCGCCTCTGCAAAACCAATCCGGGAGTTCTATGATATATGGAATAAATGCAGAGGTGATAACAGACTGCCATCCCGCAAAGATATGAAATTCGAATATATGAAAGGCTGGCACAGTAATATCAAATTGACCTATATGGGGCTGACACCGCAAGACAAAAAAAAGAACCTGATCCTTGGTGAGAAATATCAGCAATATTGGGGCAGAAAGACGATGAAACAACAGATTGAGGAAATGGGAAAAGCCGGAATACCATTTATGAAAAAATACCATGAATGTCTGCAACATCTCTATGACGGGCATTATGGAATTAATACCGGCCTTTGCCCCAATTCCGACGGCAGTATGCGTAATATGATCTGGATTGATTTACCGCTTGCTGAAAATAGCGAAAATATGGATCATATCATTACGGCTATCGTACCGCTGCCATAAAACCACCAGCCTTTTCATTAAATTAACGGCCAGCCGCTATTTTCCTTGCCTGGTGCAGTTTTTTATAGCTTTCAATTAATTTCAGATGTTTATCGAGCCCCTCAAGCTTCATACTTGTTTTGCTCAGGCCATAAAAGCGGACATCGCCCTGAACAGAACCGACTACATTTTCTAAAATCTCCGCCCCATACATTCTGGTCAAATTCTTAAGATAATCATCAATTTCCAGCTCATCATCCAGCATGATATCAATAACGGCATTAACCGCCTGATAGAAAAGAATTCGTGATACGGTATTATCATTAAAATTGAGAAAATCGAAAATCAGTTCTTTTGCATCTTCCAACTGGCCGACCGCCAGATGGATCAGTATTTTAAGCTCCCCGATATCAAGTTTTCCCCAAACGGTCGTTTCATCAAACACAATTCCGATAAGGTCGGATATAAGCATCCGGTTATCCAGCTCGCTTTCTTCAAGCCGGTCAAGCAACTGTAAAAGTTCATCATCACTAAGCGCGTGAATACTCAGAATATCAGCCCTGAAATGTAAGGCCCGGTTACTGTTATCCCAGACCAGATCCTCAACCGGGTAAATATCTGAATAGTCCGGTACAAGTATACGGCAGGCGGTTGCCCCGAAATCCTGATAATGGGCAATATAGACGTCCTTGCCCAAATCATGCAGGATATTCATCAGCGTTCCCCTTTCCTGTTCTGACGTGCCGGAAAAATCCCATTCGCAAAATTCAAAATCCGCCTTTTCGCTAAAAAACTTCCAGGATATGAGGCCGGTTGAATCTATAAAATGTTCAACGAAATTATTTGGCTCAGAAAGTGCAAGGCTGTTAAATGTCGGTGGCGGCATATCATTTAATCCTTCAAAGCTTCTGCCTTGCAAAAGTTCGGTGAGGGACCGTTCAAGCGCCACTTCAAAATCGGGATGTGCGCCAAAGGACGCAAAAACACCGCCTGTCCGCGGGTTCATTAATGTCACACTCATCACCGGAAACTGCCCGCCTAAAGACGCGTCCTTGACCAGGATGGGAAATCCTTTAGCCTCCAGCTCATCAATGCCCTTCATAATATGTGGATATTTTAGAAGCACCTCCTTGGGTACATCAGGCAGCGTGATTTCCTCTTCAATAATCTGTTTCTTAACGGCACGCTCAAATATTTCAGAAAGGCACTGTACTTCGGCTTCAAAAAAATTGTTTCCGGCACTCATACCGTTGCTGACATATAAATTTTCAATCAGGTTGGATGGAAAATAAATGGTTTTCTGGTCGGACTGCCGGATAAAGGGAAGCGCACATATGCCTCTTTCCTTATCACCTGAGTTGGTGTCAATCAGATGCGATGCCCGCAGCTCATGATCAGGATCATAAAAGTCCAGCAGTGTATCATCCAGAAGTCCTTCCG
>JAGREE010000063.1 GCA_020446675.1 Alphaproteobacteria bacterium
ACAACCACCGCAACAGCCCGGGCAAGTGGCTTAAACCCGGCCCCCAAAATGCTGGCGACGCTGTAAATAAGCACCGAAAGGCCAAGGGCGCCCAGTGCGATCAGGAAAGAACCAGGGGGGATAATAGTCAATTGCCGGTAGTGCGTATCGATATTCCCTTCAGCAACAATGGCAAAAAAACAAAGGATAGCTATAAAATATGCCAGAAAAAGTTTTCCTCTTCCTACAAACAGGGATGAAAGGGCCCCTATAACAATCAGCAACAATCCCGGCTTGCCCAGAAGATTCATCTGTAACCTCCAAAACATGGTTTTGTACCAATCAACAGAAGAGAGTTCCATAAAAGTCTGCAGCTTGTCATGCCCGCCAAACTGCCCGCCAAAAACACCAAATACATCGATGTAATTTTGGGACAAATAGTAGGCATGAATATACCACAAAACAGGCACTACCATCGCAATAGCAATTGGCCAGATAAAAGACCAGTATTTAGTTATGTCAAACCGATATGCCCGGAAATGAATCCACAATAAGGGCAAGCCAATATATAAGGACGTGGGTTTTAGCGAAACCGTCAAAGCAAAACCTACCATAAACCAAACCAGATCGGGCTTTTTGCGAAATTCGATCCATTCCGCATAATGATAAATGGCAAAGACGGAAAACAATAGCACAAAGGGCTCTGAAAAAAGGTAATTCCGATAGGGATTAAACATGGGAAGCAGGCCAGTAAATAAGGCCGTTAATAAGGCTAAAACGGTTCCCATTTCCCTTTTGACAAGCTTGAACATATAAAAAACAAGCAATACATAGGCTAATAGGGTAAGTATTCGAACCGTAAATACATTCATGCCAAACACCGTATACAAAAAACTGGCGATGTAAGGCACAACCGGTAACTCCATAGCTGTAACCCGGGGTTCGTCGGCGGGCCAGGAAACTTCCGGTTTCAAAAAATGGCGCCCATTTTTTGCATAATTTTCAGAAATCATAATATGGTCGATCTCTTTCCAGCTGGTGCGGTCGAGAGCCGGGCTTTGTATCGTTGCCAACCTGATTGCTGCAGTCAAAAGCAAAATGCCAAGGAGCATGAAGCCAGCCGCTTTTGTGGATATCCCTTTATAATCCAGTACTTCAACCAGATTTTGTTTAAAGCGCTGTAATAATGAAATCATTTTGCCAATTCGTTTATTCGGGTTAAGAACTTGTTTAAAATTCGTTT
>JAGREE010000064.1 GCA_020446675.1 Alphaproteobacteria bacterium
TTGTCGCATGTGTCAGGATTAAAACTGATTTTTCTTGAATTTTTTGATTTTAAAATCATGTGTCAGTCCCTAGTTGCACGCTCTAACTGTATCGCTTGGTTCCCAGGACATGCCACCATATGGTTCATTTCGGACAGCGGTTGACGTTGACAGATTGATATTTTCTTCATGGCTGAACGCTTCAATAACGCCGTGCATCATATAGGGAAGCGCGACATCAATTTCCATGACCATGATATTTTCTTCGCCGCCGCTACCGCTTGCGCCCATATCCTCGTCCCAGGCACCATTAGCATTGACATCGGTATAAAATTCACCGTTATTACAAATGAGGTCAGCATTTTCATCAGTAAAAGGTTCAGCAGACCCAATGTCGGAAAAACTGTCATAGACTTTCATGCTTATATTGACACCAGCATCAATGCCGAAATTTTCAAGAGAATGTTTAATGTAATCCTTAATATAGTCTTCTGTTGTTGCATAACCATCGGGAATATTACCGGTAATGGAAATTCGGGTAGACTCGGTTACTGCCCCCTCAAGGGCGGAATAAACCATCAGAATGCGTCCGATTTCCATAGACCCTAACATAAGAACAAGAAAAACAGGAAGTATAAGGGCATATTCAACGATCGTTGCCCCTTTTTCATTTCCTGAAAACTTATGAAACAATTTTGTCATATGAGCAGTCATTTGCTTGATTTTTCCATAAAAAACTTAATTTAGAAAAAGCTAACAGAAGACTGTTAATATGGTCTTAATAAATAGCCAAAAACTAACTAAAATTATATCTAGTTATTCATTGCTAATGAGAAAATAAAACGGCTATTTCCTGATTGGTAAAGAGTGATTTTGTAACACCGCCAAAAATAATTTCCAGCAAGCGTTTATGGCCCCAGGCCCCGGCAACAATCAGATCAATATCCCATTCTTTTGCCAGATGAAGCAGCCTTTCGGAACGGTCCGGATATTCGCCTTCTTCCACGCCTTTTGCCTTTACGCCTGACCGTTTTAGCATGGAGCAGATATCGTCAAGCTGGCAATTATGTTTGCGGTCTTCATTAATTGTAACAACTGTAACCTCTTCTGCTTTCAGCAGAAACGGCATTGCATCATGAACGGCGCGGGCTGCTTCGGCACTGGCATCCCAGGCAATCATAATGTTTGTGCCCACTTTTTTATCAAGGCCACCCGATGGAACAGCAAGAACAGGGAGGGAGCTTTCCATCATAAACCGGGCCATTGAGCCCATAACATCAGAATAGGTATCTTCCCCCTGGCTTATAATGGTCAGGTCACATGATCTCGAGATGAGTTTAAAGGACCGCATAAAATCGCCTTGTGCTTCCCGCCATTCATAATCATCATAATTTTTCTTCATATAATCGAGAAAATGTTTTTTCTGTTCTTCCGCTTTTTGTTTCTGGGTTTCCCAAATTTGCGTGTAAAGATCGTATGAATAATAAGCATAAGGGGTGAGCTGTTCGAGAGATTTAAGAGTGGGGACAGCGTGAAATCCTTTTAAATGTGAGGAAAATTTCTTGCCTAGAATAACGCCTGCCTTAATTCTTGTTCCCGCTTCTTCGTCACTGCCAATGGGTATCAAAATGGTTTTAAACATTTTCAGCTCTCCTATATCCTTTAGATGTCAGATCGTTTTTTTATCGTCAGATCGTATAGTATAGAGATTTTTCATAAATTGATTTGCATCAAGGAATAGATTTTTTGAAAAAAACGGCTGACTGCCTTAAGATTTTTATATTTTAGTTTACAGAAACAATAAAAAAGTTATGCTAGCGCCGGGTAATAAAACAACAATACAGGTATTATGAACAAAATTAAGAAAATACTGATCGCAAACCGAGGCGAAATTGCTATTCGGATAATGCGGGCAGCGACAGAACTTGGAATAAGAACTGTTGCAATATATTCACATGAAGATAGGTTGGCGCTTCACCGCTTTAAAGCTGACGAAAGTTATTTAGTTGGTGAAGGATTGGGGCCGGTAAAAGCCTATCTTGCCGGTGACGAAATACTGCGAATAGCCAAATCGGTCGGTGCTGATGCCATTCATCCGGGGTATGGCTTTTTATCAGAAGATCCTGAATTTGCCGATGCCTGTCGCAATGCCGGGTTAATTTTTGTTGGTCCTGAAGCACAGGCCATGCGCGATCTTGGCAATAAAGTTGCTGCTCGAAATATGGCAATCAGTGCGGGTGTTCCGGTAATTCCGGCATCTGAACCATTACCAAAAGATATGAAAAAAGTTCATAAACTTGCCGATAAAATTGGCTACCCGATCATGCTTAAAGCCAGTTGGGGTGGTGGCGGCCGTGGCATGCGTATCATCCGCAGTGAAAAAGAACTCGAAAATCAGGTCAATGAAGGTCAGCGTGAAGCGGCCAATGCCTTTGGCAAGGACGAAGTTTACCTGGAAAAAATGATTGAACGGGCCCGCCATATTGAGGTCCAGATACTGGGGGATACCCACGGTAATCTTGTTCATCTTTTTGAACGTGACTGTTCAGTTCAGCGCCGAAATCAGAAAGTGATTGAGCGCGCTCCTGCCGCCTTTATGACAGAGGAACAAAGGGAATATTTATGCGGACTTGCGATAAAGCTAGCTAAATCAGTCAGTTATTCCAATGCAGGAACCGTTGAATTTTTGATGGATGCCGATACAGGCGAATTTTATTTTATCGAAGTGAACCCGAGAATTCAGGTAGAACATACCGTAACGGAAGTGGTCACAGGTGTTGACCTTGTTAAGGCGCAGATTTTAATCGCCGCCGGTGAAGAAATCGGCAGTAAAAGATCCGGCATTCCAAAACAGAAAAACATCAAGCTCAACGGCTATGCCCTCCAATGCCGTATTACCACCGAAAATCCGGAAGATAATTTTGTGCCGGATTACGGCCGGATCACTGCCTATCGCGGTGCTACCGGGTTTGGTATACGCCTTGACGGTGGAACGGCCTATTCCGGAGCTGTGATCACCCGCTATTATGACAGTATGCTTGAAAAAATTACGGCATGGGCACCGGACCCCGAGCAGGCGGTGAAAAGAATGGGACGGGCTCTTCGTGAATTTCGAATTCGCGGACTGGCGACCAATCTGAATTTCCTGGAAAATCTGATCAATCATCCCACATTCAGGGACGGGACCTATACAACCAGATTTATTGATCAGACTCCGGAGCTATTCAATTTTAAGCCACGTAAGGACCGCGCGACAAAGCTTCTGAATTTTATTGCTGAAGTCACCGTAAACGGAAATAAGGAAGTAAAGGGTAGACGATTACCAATTGAAAGCCCGACCCCTAAAGCGCCATCACCTGTCAGTTCCGAAATACCGGAAGGAAGTCGTGATATTTTTGAAAAGCTGGGAGCGGAAGGTTTTGCAAAATGGATGCTGGACCAAAAACGGCTGCTCATGACTGACACAACGATGAGGGATGCTCATCAGTCACTGCTTGCCACACGAATGCGCACCTATGATATGGTTAAAATAGCACCAGCTTATGCCCAGAATATGTCAGGGCTTCTTAGTCTTGAATGCTGGGGCGGTGCAACATTTGATGTTGCGATGCGGTTTTTAAATGAAAGCCCGTGGGAGCGGATCAGGGAAATTCGCGCAGCAGCCCCCAATATTCTGACACAGATGCTGCTCAGGGCATCGAACGGTGTCGGATATACGAATTATCCGGATAACGTCATTCAGTATTTTATTAAAAAGGCTGCGGAATCGGGCATTGATATTTTCAGGGTATTCGATAGCCTGAACTGGGTTGAGAATATGCGCGTGGCCATGGATGCCGTCATAGAAAGCGGTAAAATCTGTGAAGGGACCGTCTGCTATACCGGTGACATTGATGATCCGGACCGGGCAAAATACAGCCTGAATTATTATGTAAATATGGCGAAGGAGCTTGAAAAAGCAGGTGCCCATATCCTTGGTCTTAAGGATATGGCAGGGCTTTTAAAACCGGCTGCGGCAACAAGGCTGATCACGGCCCTTAAAAATGAGGTCAGTATTCCGGTTCATTTCCATACCCATGATACCAGTGGCATCAGTGCGGCAAGTGTGCTTGCGGCCGCAGCTGCAGGGGTTGATGCCGCTGATGCGGCAATGGACAGTTTCAGCGGTCTGACATCACAACCAAATCTTGGATCAATTGTTGCGGCTCTTAAAAGCGGAGACCGTGATACCGGGCTTGACAGCGCGACAATCCGCACCATTAGTGATTATTGGGAACTGGTCCGTCGTCAGTATATGGCCTTTGAAAGTGATATTCGTGCCGGTGCATCGGAAGTTTACCTGCATGAAATGCCAGGGGGGCAGTTTACCAATCTTAAGGAACAGGCCCGCAGTATGGGGCTTGAGGAACGCTGGCATGAGGTTGCCAAAACCTATGCTGAAGTGAACCAGATGTTCGGTGATATTGTCAAGGTCACACCGTCTTCAAAAGTGGTGGGCGATATGGCGATCATGATGGTGTCAGGCAATTTAAGTCGGGCCGATGTGGAAAACCCGAACAAGGATATTGCGTTCCCTGCCAGCGTCGTCAGTCTGTTTAAAGGTGAGCTTGGACAGACAGTCGGTGGATTTCCAAAGGAATTGCAGAAAAAAATTCTAAAAGGGGAAAAGCCACTGACTGAAAGACCAGGGAAAAGTCTTCCACCGGCTGATCTGGAAAAAATGCGCGCTAAGGCAAAAAAAGCCACCGGCAATGACATTAATGATTTTGATCTTGCATCATATCTGATGTATCCGAAAGTCTTTACGGACTTTACCGAAATCCGTAACCAGTTTGGGCCGATCAGTCATCTTCCGACCAAAGTTTTCTTCTATGGGATGGAACCGTTTGAGGAAATCATGGTTGATCTTGAACCCGGCAAAACCCTTGTTATTCATTGTCAGACAGTTAGTGGTGTTCATGAAGATGGCACTGTCGAAGTGTTTTTTGAACTTAATGGCCAACCGAGGGTCATAAGGCTCAGGAAGAATGATGCGACCATTGCGATCAAGGTAAATAAAAAAGCCGATAGCGGAAATGAAAACCATATCGGTGCGCCACTTCCGGGTATGGTCTCCAATATTGCCGTACAGGCAGGGCAGAAAGTTACAAAAGGTGATCTGCTGCTCAGTATTGAAGCAATGAAAATGGAAACCACTCTGCATGCTGAGAAAGACGGTCATATTTCAGAGTTGCTCGTGGGTGTTGGAGATCAGGTCGATGCCAAGGATTTGCTTATTATTATGGGGGCTTAATAGGCTTTGGTCACGATGAGTATCAGAATGAAGATATTAGGACAATTTTCTGATTGGATTGATTTTATAAAAATCTTTCAACTATGAGTAAAAATAATTTGAAAATCGGATACATTTAATTATTCTGATTATGGTTCGGATAAGAATCAGGGTGAATGAAATAAGTATGACCGCAAAGGCGTGACTGAATAAAGTCAAAGTCGGTTTATATTATTTCACGTAAAATGTTTTCAGAGCCAATTGGCTATAAATGGAGGGAAAACGTGCTGGATAAACGTGCGCGGCATCATAAGATAAATTATATCGAATTTGCTGCAACCAATCTTGAAGCGACAAAGAAGTTTTTTAACGACGTTTTCGGCTGGGAGTTCACTGATTACGGCCCTGAATATACGGCTTATGAAGGACGCGGTATTGATTGCGGTTTTTATCAGTCTGAAAAGGTTTCAGACTCATCAAATGGCGCGGCATTGCCCGTTTTTTATAGCGAAAATCTGGAAGAGAGTGAACGACGGATCATAAGAGCGGGTGGCACTATTGTCCGGGAAATATTTGATTTTCCCGGTGGTCGTCGTTTCCAGTTTCGTGAACCCAGTGGTAACGAACTCGGTGTCTGGAGTGACATTTCCTGAAAAATTAATCAGTGGGCAAAGAACACGGGTATCTGCTGGTTGTTGAACAATGTTTTTGTAACACCGCCATAGATCAGTTCAGTCAGTCTGCTATGCGCCCAGGCTCCGGAAACGATAAGATCTGCTCTTTTTTCCTGGCAGACTTCAAGCAATTTTGCACCGGGATTTACATGGAGCGGAATAGTCATGCCGGAAACATTTACATCATGTCTGGCAAGATTTTTACAGATATCAGCCGTTTTGATCTCATCCTTATTTTCTTCACAAACGGATAAAACGGTAACATTTTTTGCCAGTTTCAGAAAAGGCAGGGCAGCGTGAACAGCGTGGATACTTTCCTTGCTGCCGTTCCAGGCAATAAATATATTCTGCGCAAATGATTTTTCACGTCTATCTCTCGGTACAGCAAGACTTGGAAT
>JAGREE010000006.1 GCA_020446675.1 Alphaproteobacteria bacterium
ATTTTCTGCTAATGCCTATAACTGTGTCACCTTTGAATTCGGTCTGCCCGACAACGATGATATTGGCAAACCCATTTCGCGAAATATAATATGATGTGGTCAGAATATCAGAAATGAAGGCATCTGCCTTACCGGCAGAAATCATTTTCAGGGCTTCTTCTATTGTGTCGACCTCAATTTTCTTAATTTCAGAATAATCGTTATTAACCCATTGATTGACCGTATAGCCTTTGACCTGCACCAAAGTTTTTCCGGCCAGCCCTTCAATATTGCCAAAAATTGCGGCATCATCACGGGCAAAAATCATATGATTGGCTGATAGATAGTTATTGGTCAGGAAAAATCCTTTTTCCCGTTCAGGGGTCGGAGCAATAGCAGAAATTATATGAGCTTCTCCGGATAATGTCCGCTCAATTCCTTCGCTGAAACTTTTATTGCCGGACCATTTAAAGCTGACGTTCAGCTTTTGGGCTATTAAGTTCAGAAAATCACCGGCAACGCCATCTATATAGCCATTATTGTTAATAAATTCAATTGGTGCAAGCTGGGGATCAGTTGAAACATTTATGACCGGGTTGGCATCTAACCAAGCTCTTTCCTGTGGTGATAAATGAATGGATTGTTTGCTGGAGAGCGGGATTTGCCATTTGCTGGCGATATCCTCCATTTCTTCATTGCTGATTGCTTTTATTCCTTTATCGAGAATATCTCTTAAAATAGGCATATCTTTACGACTGGCGAGGCGAAGCTGTTCATTATCAAATTCACTGATAAATTTTTCTGTGCTGAGGTCTTTTAATCCGGCAATAAAATTCTGGGCAATATAATATTCAACAGTGACGGAAGATGCCGTGATCAAATCAACGTCATTATTGGCAAGGGCCATTACAACACTTATCGAATCCGGATACTCATGAAGGGTGAGATCGGGGTAATGTTTCCTATAATAATTTGAATAGATGGAGCCTCTTACCACGCCAATCTTCTTATCCGCTAGATCATCGGCGCTCTGGATTTGCGCCATCCCCACATGCCCGTAAATTGTTGCATAGCTGACAATATAGGGAATTGTGAAATTCAAAAATTGATCGCGGGTGGTATCTTTTGAAATACTGTGAAAAACGTCAATTTCATTATTTTTTATTTTTTCAAGAGCTTCTGGCCAGGCCATTGGCTCCGCAAAGGATATTTCTAAACCGACCTTTTCAACTACCAGTTTTAGTACATCGACTGAAAAGCCCCTGGCTTCACCATCACGGGCAAAGTTAAAAGGCACATATTGAGAAATGTTGGCAGCCCTGATTGTTGGGTGGGCTTTAATCCAGTCTCTTTCTTCTGCCGTTAATTTTAGAGGTGAGGAAGCAGACTGTGAATAAACAGGCGGCGCATAAAACTGGACAAGCAAAGTCATCATTAACTGTACGAAAAACAGCTTAAATATGGATTTTTTTAAAAATACTATATCGTTCATTCGGTGCCTAATGCATCTAATTATCAGGACCTCAGATTAATTGAAAATCCTTATAACTAGGTTAATTTTAGGACGAATTTTTAGACATTTTAATTCGTAAGAGAATTAGTGAAAAAATTACTATAATTCTTTAAGCCAGACGGTAAAGTCACAGTCGGTAGCAAAATCATTGATCCGGTGCGCGAATAATTCCTCAAACGGTAAAGTATAAGATGGCTTATAGCCAAGCCGGTCATACCAGATTTTCAGGAATTCTTTGCTGTCATTTTTCCAATGACGCGGGGTCAGCAGCTCTAATCTCATTGTTTTAAAGCCTAAGTGGCGGGCCCAGTTTTCCGCCGCATTGACCAGCTCGCGGCCAATGCCGATGCCACGCCGGGCAGGGTCCGCCGCCAGCATGCCAAACTCGCCAGTTTCGTTGCTCTCAATACTGACTTTGCAGACGCCGACAATATACCCGTCTTTTTCCGCGATAATAAGCGCCTTATCCCGGATAAAATTTTCAATTTCTTCCCTGTTTGTTCGGGTTGCCAAGCCCGCTTTCCAAAGATCCGCCTCTGCAACGGCATAGACCTGATTGATCAGGTCAGTGATCCGTTTAATGGTGGTGTGGGTAAGATCATCATCATTCACAAGTCTGGTGCTGATCATGGCTTGTTTTACCAGGCTTTATTGGTTTTTAAATGAAAAAAGCCGCCATTCGGCCCAGCATCCGGCAACGTCGCCAGCCAGACAACGGTTTCCGCCCCATCAGCGGCAGTGAGCGGCGCGGCCGCCCCGCCCATTTCAGTTTTCAGCCAGCCGGGATGGACCGAATTGACCTTGACATTATCGGGCATTGAATGGGCCATATTCATGGTCAGCGCATTTAGGGCCGCTTTGGTCACCGAATAGGAAACGGGCCCGGTCAGCCCGTCAGCAAAGGACCCCCAGTCCGATGTCACATTGACAATGCGGCCATATCCCCGATCAACCATGCCAGGCACAATGATCTGGATAAGATCAAATGCGGCGATCAGGTTCACCTGTACACTGTCATAAAAATCTTTACCTTTGGTTTCCAGTATAGTTCCGTTTTTGAGGATCGCACCATTATTAACCAGAATATCAATCGGCCCATGGTCCCGAAGCACGGCTTTTGCCTGTGCTCGCAGCTTGCCGGAATGTGCAAGATCAATATAGACCGCTTCAACATCACCGGCGATGCTGGCGGCGATTTCGCGCCCCTTCATAATATCCCGACATCCCAGCAATATTTTTATGCCCTGTGCGGCCAGGGCTTTACAGACTTCAAGTCCTAACCCCCTGTTTCCACCGGTGACAAGTGCCTGTTTCGTCATACTGATCCTCCATTTTTTTTGAATTTTGGTCAGTGTATCATGAACATATACACTTTCAATGATGAATCATTCGTATCTGAGCGCCTTGATTGGGTTCTGTCTTGCGACGGCGTAACTGTTGCCGGCCACAGTGGCCCAGGCGATGAGCAGGGCGGTAAGCCCCGCCAGAAGACAGAGCGCAATAATCACCATGTCATCAATGCGGTACACAAAACTCTCAAGCCACCTTGACATCGCCAGATAAGCAATCGGCCAGGCAATCACATTGGCAATCAGCACGGGCTTTGAAAACTGCCAGACCAGTAATTTCACGATCTGCCAGACTTCGGCACCAAACACTTTGCGGATACCGATTTCCTTGGTCCGCCGCTCCGCGGTGAAAGACGCCAGTCCAAACAGCCCGAGACAGGCAATGAAAATAGCAAGACCGGAAAAGGCCGCGAACATGGACATTTGACCTTTCTCAGCGTTATATTTTTCAGCAAGGGCATCTTTTGAAAAAGAATAATTAAATGGCGTATCGGGATATAATTTTTGCCAAATAGCGCTTAAATTCATTATAAGAGATTGTGAGTTCCCGGTGAAGCGCAGGGCAATAACAGAAGGGTTGCCCGGATCCAGAATATACATTGCCGACATGACCCTTTCTTTTAGATCACTGAAGTGGAAATTAGAAGTTACACCTATTACTTGGTAATTTTTTGATTGTCGGCCATCAAGTGCTTCGGTGCCAATAAGTCTTTTACCAATGGCTTCATCAGGCGTGCTAAAACCTAACTGGCGGGCAGCCAGTTCGTTGATAATTACAGAGTTGACTGGCACATTATTTTCTGATGTTTGTTTGTTCATTTCTGTAAAATCATTTCTGCCAGAAGCAAATTCTCTACCAGTCAGAATTTTGATGTTATAAGTTTTGAAGAAATTATAACCAACTGTTCGAGAAGCAATCGAAATTGAGGACCCCGCTGTCATATCCTCTGTGCGGATGTTTGCCGGAGTTACTATTGTGACACCTGGAGAGACTGTTGAAGTAGAAAAATTTGTAACATTGGGAAGTTTCTCGAGTTCAGCCAGTAGAGCATCCAAATTACCTTTTACCCCATCAGTTCTTATATTTCTGATTGTCAGCGTATTTTCTTTATCAAAACCATAGTCAAAGTTTTCAGTAAACCGTATTTGGAAATAAATGATGGCTGTTGTGACAAAAAGAAAAACAGATACAGTAAACTGTATTATTACCAGTGAGTTTCTTATAGAAACAGACCCTCTGGTTTCGGAGGATTTATTTGATTTTAAATTTTCTGTAGGTCGAAATGAGGAAAGGATAAAAGCTGGATAGAAACCAGCAAAAATACCAACTAAAGCGGTTAGAATAAATATCATCACAGCATCCAGGCCCAGATAATCAAGTATTAATGATTTGCCAATCATCTCGTTTAATAAAGGCAAGGACGTTTCAACAAAAACTAAACTTATCAACAAAGCTAAAAACGTAAGTAAAATAGATTCGCTTATGAATTGTACGATTAAGTGCTTTCGCGCAGCACCCATTACTTTTCGCAATGATATTTCTTTAGCCCGCTGAGTTGCTCGTGCTGTTGTTAAGTTCATGAAATTAAAAATGGCTATCAATAGTATGAGTGCTGCGACAAGAGAGAAAACTAATATAGTGGTATAATCTCCACTAGGAGTATCATCACCAAAACCAGACGCATTTAAGTGCACATCCTGAATGTTTAAAGCAGAAAAAGATACCTCTTCAGAAGGTTTTTTGTTGGTATCTCCTGACATGGGTGCTGGGTAATGCCGGTCAATAAAATCCCCCATTTGTTCATTAAAAATATCAATATTAGTGCCAGATTTTACTGTAAAAAAAGTGTGAGCATAAGGTCTTAACCAGCTTTTAAACATAATAGGGTCGTTTGCCCAATCACTTTCAAAAAGTCCGAGCATTGCAGAGAACTCGACATGGCTATTCTCCCTTTTATTTTTTATGACTGCGCCGACTTTATAATCTTTTTTAAATGTGCCAAGATCAAGTGTAATTGTCTTGCCAATTGGGGCAAGATCACCAAAATATTTTTTAGATAATGTCTCATTTAATACTAAGCTTCTATTATCGTTCAATGAGGCTTTAATATCTCCTGCCAGAACATCAAATTGAAATATTTCAAGAATTTCCGGATCAACGAATTTAACACTTTCCCTACTTCGGTTATTTTTCTGAATGAATGATGCAGAATGCGGGAAAGCGCGTGCTACATGAATAATTTCTGAAAAATCCTGTTTTAAAGAAGGAGCCGCCATAAGAGGTGCGAAAAGAGCATCAACCGGGTCCCGACCAGGCATAGAAATTGTCATTTGCATTCGATATATATTATCAGCATTTTTCCAGAAGCTGTCGTAGCTGGTTTCGTAGCGCACATAAAGCGCGATCAGCATCACGGCGGCAAGGCCGATGGCGAGGCCCATGATATTGATGATGGAAAAAAGCTTGTGCCGCAAAATATTGCGCCATGCGGATGTGACATAATTTGCCAGTAACATATAGACCCCCTTTGCCGGACTTTCCCAAGCCCCGCGTCATTTTTACAGTTAATTTCCCATTTTAAATTACTGCAAGGACTATGCCAGAAAAATAATTGTTATTTTTCAGAGGTTTAGTTTTTTGCTGTTCATTTCCGCACAGTTATGATGTCCGATAATGAACATTTAGTGCGTTTCAGCCATTGCGAACCCGGTCGATTTCTGACAAAAAGTGTGAAAGCCTTAAATTGGAGGGACAGATCATTTCAATGAGAACGTATTTTGGGAAAACAGGGCGGGGGCCGGTCATGGAAAAAACCGCGATGGCGGCAACGTCCCACCCGCTTGCGACCGAAACGGCACTGGAAATATTAAAAGCTGGCGGTAATGCCATGGATGCGGCGGTGGCGGCCTGCGCCGTGCAATGCGTGGTGGAGCCACAGTCAACCGGGATTGGCGGCGATTGTTTCTGCCTTTATTCACCGGAAGGCTCAACCGAATATGTGGCCTATAACGGTTCGGGGCGGGCCCCGGCGGGGGCAAACGGTGCCTGGTATCGGGCGCAGGGGATCAGCGAAATTGCCGAAAACAGCCCCCATGCGGTGACCATTCCCGGGGCGGTGGATGCCTGGGACCGACTTATCAGTGATTATGGTAACTTTTATCTTTCTGAGCTTTTGCAACCAGCGATTAATTATGCCAGAAACGGCTATAAAATACTGGACCGGGTCGGGTTTGATTTTGCCCGCAATGCCGATTATCTGAAAAAGAACGAGTATGCAGCAAATGTCTTTATGCCGGGTGGCACAATGCCCAAAGCAGGAGATAGGCACAGACAAGAGAAACTTGCAAATACCCTTGAAATAATTGCAGAAAATGGACGTGACGGTTTTTATAAGGGTGAGGTCGCAGAAGATATTGTTGGCATTTTAAGGTCGCTGGGCGGGCTTCATACGCTGGATGATTTTGCGAACTATAGCGGCAATTATGTGACACCGATATCAGCCAGTTATCGGGGGTATCAAATTTACCAGTGCCCGCCCAACGGGCAGGGGCTCATTGCGCTGATGCTGCTTAAAATTATGGAGCGGCTTGAAATTGATAAGAACGGTCCCTTAAGTGCAAATCGTATCCATCAGGAGATTGAAGTCGGGAGGCTTGCCTATCACCAGCGGGATTTATATCTGGCCGATCCTGAATTTAACCCAGTGCCGGTTGATGAAATGCTGGGGGAAGAAAATATAAAGCGGTTGGCTGCTACGATCAGTGACAGGCGGTTAGAAGACCTGGACGATTATGATCTGCCGGATCATAAGGATACGGTCTATATCACCGTGGTGGATAAGGACCGCAACTGCTGCAGTTTTATCAATACCATTTTCCGGCAGTTTGGTAGTGGTATAATGGCACCGAGGTCCGGGGTGCTTCTTCATAACCGGGGGAGAGGCTTTTCGCTAAAAAAAGGCCATCCCAATGAAATTGCCGGGGGCAAAAGACCACTGCATACAATAATCCCGGGCATGGTTGCTAAAGACGGCCGTACGGTGATGTCCTACGGCGTCATGGGCGGGCAGTATCAGGCATTCGGTCATATGCAGTTTTTAACAAGGTTTCTTGATTATGGGCTCGATATTCAGGCGGCGATGGACTTGCCGCGCTTTTTTGCTGACCCGATTAGCGGCAAGGTTGAAGTTGAAAGCGAGATAGAGGCGTCCATACAGGATATTTTACGGGAAAAAGGGCATAATATAGTGCCGCCAAAAGTTCCGATCGGCGGGTCGCAGGCAATCTGGATAGACTGGGAAAAAGATTTGCTGATGGGCGGATCAGACCCCAGAAAAGACGGCCTTGCTGCCGGGTATAGCCAAATTAAAAAGTAACCCGGTAACTGGCTTGAACCTGCGTTTCATTGGTTTTTGACGGCAGTCCAAAGTCGGCCCGGTCGGAACGCGTGCTGGTAAGCTGCAGAAGTTCAACAATGAAGCGTTGACCGTTTTTGACATCAAGTGCGTAAGCCATCATCCAGGCATGCCCGTCTTCGTCATTATTGTTTCGCTCAATCAGGGTTTGATCAATCATGGCAAAATCATCATAGCGTGCGGAAATGCGGTGTGGGCCAAACTGCCAGCTGAGCATAATGTAAAAGCTTTCATAATTGGCGTCTGCCGGTCTAAAGCCCAAGTCAGGGCCCATTTTGGTATTTCCTTTTAAGAACTGACCGAAAATTTCAAAATCTTTCACAAAATCCACTGTCATGCCGATATTTAAAAAATCTGATTCCCAGCCATATTGACCACCAATGCGGGCATCGGGGATGGCGCGGTTGTCATAGTAAAGGGCATTTAAGGATAGATAGCCGAAATATTCCCAGTTAAAGCCGACAAAATAACCCGGTCTGTTATCAATTTCATAATGGGGAATGGTGTAGGGGTCCTGTCTTCTGAATATTCCGGTCGGGGATAGCGCATTTACCGCAGGAAGGGGGAATTCGCCAAACAGGGTCGTTTTGCTGTCATGCAGGGCCCAGCCACGATAAAAAAGAAGCGTGCCGGATGTATCATTAACCCCAAACAGACCGGCATTGATTTTCAGGGCCTGATTTTCAAATTCCTTTTCTGCGGAAATTTCAATTCCTGTGGTTTTGACTTCCTCCCCAATCCAGCTGTTGATGGCTGATGGCGTAATGGAATAAGGGCTGGTCCAGGCAATATCGTAATTTTCGAGCGAAATATGGGGATAAAACGCGCCAACCCGCGCTTCTAGTTTATAGCCGGAGGTCAGCAGTTTGTTATATTTGAAATAGGCTTCAACAATGTCGATGCTGTGTTGCTGCTCTGGGTCGAACTTCAAATTCACAAAAGAGGATAATTCCCATGAATATTTGGTATCAATCAGCAATGCCGCCTCGGCGAGATTAAGCCGGACTTCATCATTTCCGGCAGGGTCAGACCCATATCGGGTTTTTCCAAGCCCCCGATCAAGCCAGCTTGGCTCCCCGCTTGAATAACTTAAGCGTGCATCGGCATAGCCGGTAAATGAAAATTCCGGGAAATGTTCCTGCGCCAAGGCAGAACTTGTCAAAAATCCTAAACAGAATAGTAATTCTGAGGTCAATCTGAAGGGTCTTCTCATTTTTGCATCCATTTTCATTTTGGAATTAAAATGCTCAATCATCACATGATTACATAAAATCATTAAAAGAACATAAATCGCAGAAAAGTCAGTTTTTTAAGAACAAATTAAGGGAAATTTAAGAGTGAAACGCTATAACAATTTCCAAATGTTAAATAGTTGTCGGGCAAAAGTTCCTGAAATGTATATAAATATTAAAGATTATAAGATTTCGATCATGCGGGTCGTTCTTTCATTACTGGCGACCTTTTTGCAGATTTATAGTCAGGCTTTTGCAGCACCTATCAGTGCGCAGGTAACAGACGAAGATGGAAATCCGCTTGAATTTGCGGTTATTACCCTTGTTGGGGAAAATCCTACTCTTGAGACTAAAAATGCCGTCATGCCGCCACCGATCATGACCCAGCAGAATATTCAATTCTCGCCATTTGTTTTGCCCGTTGCAGTTGGCACAACTGTTTCCTTTCCCAATAAGGATAATATTCGCCATCACGTCTATTCCTTTTCAAAAGTTAAACGCTTTGAACTCGAGCTTTACGGTGAGGATGAGGAAAAATCGGTGGTTTTTGATAAAGAAGGGGTCGTAGCCCTTGGATGCAATATTCATGATAATATGCTGGCCTATATTTATGTGGCGCGCTCTCATCAGTTTGGAACCACAAATGACTTGGGAAGCATTGAGATAGCAAATGTTAACCCGGGCGTTTATTTTGTCTATGTCTGGCATCCGCGGATGAGCGGCGATGAAGAGGAGTATAAAAGGCAGATAACTGTGACAGATCAGGGACTAGATCAAATCCAGTTTAGAATTCCGCTTAAACGCGAGCGTAATCGTAGCAGAAGTAAATATTAAGGTTTGAAGGGATTAGATGTTTAAAAGTTTCCAAACCAAACTTGTGATTTTATTTGCGCTTCTGTTCATTTTTGTTCAGGCGCTCATTTATTCTTCGGTTTATTTTGCCACTAAAAACAATCTGGAAAATCAGGCAGATGCACAGTTGATTTATAGTAGCACTGTTTTTAACCAGGCTATGAAAACGAAAATTGACAGCTGGTTGAGTGAAGCCGATATTTATTCGACGGATTACGGGTTCCGATCAGCCGTAACAACAGATGATCCGGCAACGATTATGTCGGCACTGGAAAATCTGTCCAGCCGGGTAGGGGCCAGCCGAGCCATGATCTTTTCAACAGATTATGATGTTTTGGCCGAAATTACGGATGATGGTAAAAAAGCGGCTCAAAAGGCTATATTTCAAAAATTAATTGATACGGCTGATGATGAGGGGGAATCCTACAGCTTTATTAAAATTTCGGGCAATGTTTATCAGTTTACGATTGTTCCGGTATTGGCCCCTATTCCTGTTGCATGGGTGGCTATTGGCGATAAACTCGATCAGCAAGCCCTGATTGAATTGAAGGAAACTTTGCCGGACGGCATTGATATTACTCTGATTGAGAAAGAAAAAGACGGAAACCTGACTTCACTTCAGACAACCTTGGAAAAACAAATAGCTGCGGATATAACGGATCAATATGCTTTGGTTGAAAGTCGGGGCGAAATAGACCTGCATGAAGCGCTTGATGACCATTATATGGCACTTCGGTCAGAGCTTCCAAGTTCAATCGGGGAAAACCCGATCAGTATTCTTCTCTCCTATTCGCTTGATGCTGCCTATAGTCCATATAAGCCATTGGCATATATCCTTCTCACCTTGGCGGTATTGGGGCTGGTTTCCCTGATTATTGGCAGTATGACAGTTGCCAAGACAGTGTCCAAGCCGCTTGAACTTTTGGCAAGAGCAGCACATTTAATTCAGATTGGGCGCTACGAAAAAGTAACGGCGATTAAGCAAAAAGATGAAATAGGTCAATTGGCAGATCATTTCAATCAGATGATTATTGGTATTCAGGACCGTGAAGAAAAAATCCTGTATCAGGCTGAGCATGACCTGGATACGGGACTGCCAAACAGGAATAATGTTGATAAATATCTGCAGATTTTATTAAACAATCAGGTTGATACAGGTCAGATGTTCAGTGTGCTTCAAATATCGATCGATAGTTTTGATGAGGTGAGAAATACTCTCGGGTATGATACGGCGAGAGAACTTTTAAAAAAAATTGGGATCAGGCTTTTGCAAAAAGCCAACAGCAATAATTTTGTCGCGCGCTTAAGCACTGCAAATTTCTGTGTTGTGTTTGAAGGTGGAAACAGTATCAATTCGTTTAGTTTAGCCAGAGAAATTATGGCCGTATTTGTTGATCCATTCATGGTTCGAAATTTCACAATAGACACCAATGTCAGTATTGGTATTGCCTGTTCGCCTGAGCATGCACAAACGGCGGATTTGCTTTTTCAGCGAGCAGGCATAGCCACATTGCATGCAAAAGATGATATTAACCGCATATGTCTATATGACAAAAAAATTGATGCTTATGATGCGGACCGACTTTCTTTAATGGGGGACTTTAGAAAAAGTCTTGAAGAAGGGGATGTGAAATTTTATTACCAGCCGAAAGTTAATCTTAAGCTAGGCTATATAACACATGTGGAAGCGCTTGTTCGCTGGATTCATCCGGAGCGTGGATTTATTCCGCCGGATGATTTTATCACCATGGCAGAACAAACCGGACATATCCATCATCTAACTTTATGGGGACTTGATACGGCGATCGCACAGTGTCGCGACTGGATTGCGGAAAATATTGATCTTAAAATGGCGATCAATCTTTCGGCGAGGGACCTTTCCAACCGTAAATTACCGGAAATAATCATTAAACTGCTGGAAAAATACGGTGTGCCAAGAACACGTTTGGTTCTGGAAGTTACTGAGAATGCTATCATGCAGGACCCTGAACTGGCTCTTGGTGTATTAAATGATCTTTATCAGCATGGATTATTGCTTTCCATTGATGATTATGGAACCGGCTATTCATCAATGAGCTATCTTAAAAAACTACCTGTTAAGGAACTTAAAATAGATAAGTCATTCGTTATGGACCTGGCAAATAATAAAGAGGATGAAATTATTGTCCGTTCAACAATTGATCTGGGACATAATCTTGGGCTTAAGGTCACAGCAGAAGGCGTTGAAGACGAAGAGTCAATGGAAATACTGCGTCAGCTGGGTTGTGATCTAGCACAGGGCTTTTTTATCAGTAAGCCACTTCCCATTGCCGACCTTTATGAGTTTTTAGAAAACTCACCTTATGGTCTAAATGAAGAAAAACGCTCTATTCATAAAGCAAAAAAGGCGGACAGTCCGGGGGCAATGATAAAATCAATAGAACGGCGTTTATCAAAAAACTGAATATTCTGGAATTAAGAGCCCGCCGAACTTCAGGAAAAGCAAGTTTGCTGGTGAAGTGCGGCGGGTTACCCACTCAGGAGGGTGTTAGTGTGACAGGTAAACAGAAAATTGCTGATTGCTGAGAAGATCCTTTGTTGCACCGCCGAAGATAATTTCCCTAAGTCTTCTGTGGCCCCAGGCCCCGGCAATGATCATATCGGCATTAATCTTTTGGGCTGTTTCCAGAATAGTGTCACTGATTGAATCGCTTTCTGAGATGGTCAGTGCCTCTGCATTAACGCCATGTCGGGCCAGTTTGATGCATATATCAGCTTCAGGCAGATAATCCTTCTCTTCTTCTGATACGGTTAGGACTGTTACTTTTTCAGCTTCTTTTAGAATAGAAAGAGCATTATGTGTCGCTTTTGCGCATTGGCTGCCACCATCCCAGGCAATCAGAATATTCTTCAAATCGACTGGCGCCCCTGCTTCGGGGACGACAAGCACGGGAAGACCGCCTTCAATGATAAAATCATGCATCACACTTAAAATATCATCAATAGCGTCACCTTTTTGGGTTAGAACGGTCAGATCAGCGGTCCGAGAATGCATATTCAGAAAATCAAGTAAGTTACCCTGCTGCTGGCACCAATCAAAGCGCACGCCGGAAGCCTTCAACTGTTTTTCAAACCTTTCACGATATTTTTCAGCTTCTGCCTTTAGGTCTTTTTCATATTGATTGAACGCTTCAGCCGTATAGGCCTCCACGGGCATGGATTTAAACATATCGCCAGCAGGCACCATTACGTGAAGGGCCCGCACATGTGCATCATATTTATCAGCAAGCTTTGCGGCCATAGCCACCCGGGCTTCTGTACCTCTGTCATGTCCGATAGGGACTAAAATTGTTTTTATCATCTGAGTTCTCCTGAATGAATTTTGGTTTGCGACCTGATTTTATAATATGAGAAACTGACTGAACTAACTTGATACAGGTCAAAATTTGACAGAATTAATAAAAAGACTTGTTTATAAAACTTATACCTTATAGTTTTTTTATAAATCAAATTATGAGTATTATACTATGAAAGAACCTGCATTATTACAAGTTTTCCAACTAATTGAAAAAGCGGAAGATAATCTTGTAAGATTATGTCAGGATCTTGTGCGGTTTCCGACCGTGAACCCACCCGGAAGGGATTATCAGCCCTGTGTGGAATATATCGGGAATCGTCTTAAAAACAGCGGGTTTACAATTGAATATGTCCGTGCAAGGGGAACGCCCGGGGACAGTGCCGATTATCCGCGCTTTAACGTTATTGCCCGCTACGAAACTGGCCGTCAGGGACCCTGTGTCCATTTTAACAGCCATATCGATGTGGTTGAAACCGGCGATGGCTGGACCCATGATCCATTTGCTGCCGAGCTGATTGACGGAAAAATCTATGGCCGTGGCACTTGCGACATGAAGGGAGGATTGGCCGCTTCCATCATTGCTGTAGAGGCCTTGATTAACAGTGGGATTGAGCTGAGAGGCGCAATTGAAATATCCGGAACCGCTGATGAGGAATCAGGCGGTCTGGGCGGTGTCGCATATTTGGCGGAGCAGGGATATTTCAGCAAGGACCGGGTTGATCATGTCATCATACCGGAGCCACTGAATGTTGATCGTGTGTGCCTGGGTCATCGGGGTGTCTGGTGGGCGGAAATTGAAACCCACGGACGGATTGCTCATGGCTCAATGCCGTTTCTTGGCGACTGTGCCGTGCGGCATATGGGGGCGGTTATTGCCGAATTTGAAGATAAACTCTATCCGGCTATGGCAGCACGCCATACCAAAATGCCGGTCGTGCCCGAGGGGGCCAAACAATCAACACTAAATATCAACAGCATTCATGGTGGTCAGGAAGAAGGCAATGACGGTCTTCCGGCGCCTTGTGTGCCGGACAGCTGTCGGATGATCATTGACCGGCGTTTCATTGTTGAAGAGCAGCTTGATGAAGTGAAAAATGAGATAAAAGGCATTCTGGCGTCGCTTGAAACATCACGTGAAGGGTTTAAATATGAAATTCGCGATATGCTGGAAGTCATCCCGAGTATGACAGATGTAAATGCCCCGGTGGTTAAGGCAACATCGGCTGCGATTGAAGATATTCTCGGTAAAAAGCCGGATCTGATCTGCTCGCCTGGCACCTATGATCAGAAGCATATTGACCGTATTGGCAATCTTAAGGACTGTATTGCCTATGGCCCCGGTATTCTAGAACTTGCCCACCAGCCGGATGAATATGTGGTCGTGAAAGATATGATCGACTCAGCAAAGGTAATGGCGTCTGCCGCCTACAAGCTTTTAATGGGCAAAACTGAATAGTCTTTCTCCATTATCTGTTTCAATACGGGAATTTCAATTTTCATGTGTAAATAATTTTTACATGTGAATCTTTTGTTATTGATCCATTAACCATATAACTTATTGATTAAGCTTAATAAAAACAAATTGGCACGATTTTCGCATAAAAATAGATAAAAGTTTATCTTTTTATGTTTTGTATGCTGTTGCATCAAAATGGGAAAAATAAATTTTGAGTATTATGTTTGTAGTAAGAGTAGTTTGTGTTTGAAGGATAGTAAAATGTATTTGGGCTTATTAAATAGCACCTGTTGTATTCTCATGATTGCCGTAGGTCTGCTGATTATAGATTATTCGTCTGGATTTTCTGATGATCATTATATTCAGGTTGGAAATCTGATTAGATTACTCAAGTCTATTTTTTAAATGTTTTACTTTCCAAGTGAGAGGCAGGATACCGGATCCTGCCTTTTTCTTTTTGAGGAATTTCTCTACTAATTTCAAGGATAATCAGTGCATAATAAAACGGGACAAGCATGATCAACTTGTCCCGTAAGCAATCATCTCTAATTGGGGTAAGGAATGATCACTTTGTCAGCATGGCTTTTGTGAGGTTGTTATTGTGATTTCTCTGCAACCATACATTAGTATTGAATATATTAACTTTCCAAGTCAAGAAAAATGTACGATTTTAGTGCGTGTAATTTTATATTTATCGGTCAATATTCAGTAAATGACCGGAAAAAAAAGAATTTGGATATCTGAACGCATTAAACTGCTTGGTAAAAAGAAAAAAGATCTGGCAGATACATTGGGACTGCCTCATACGCGTATTTCGGAAATGATAAGTGGCACTCGGGCTTTAAAAATTACAGAAATTGTTAATTTCGCGGACTTCATGGAAATGAGTGTGTCTGAAGTCTTGTCAGGTTTTAATAATTCACATCTCAGGCCGGAAGAAAATGAGAGTGGTTCAAGAAATTATCAGCTATTGGAAAATGATGAAAAAGATGTGCTGACCCTAT